>JBCCGB010000005.1:0-256928 GCA_039029475.1 Pseudomonadota bacterium
GATTGCTCTGGCTTTCGTGGCTTGCTGATCGGTCAGGCCCTGAATGTCGGGTATCAAGATTGGTCAAAATGGTTGCCGTGCAATGGCGCCGTCGCGGTTGGCTGCGAAAGTACACATCCCTTACTGCCATATACCAAAGCCACCGCGCATGATGCGGGTTGGCAGTGGCGCATCCCCTTGCAACACCGCACTGGCAATGGGCATGTCTTCAGCGACGCGTTCACATCGGAAGACCGCGTGACAAATACGCTATTGGAAAATCTTGATGGGACGCCGCTGGGCAGCCCGAAGCGGCTCAGCTTCACGACGGGACGGCGCGAGAAATTCTGGCATCGCAATTGTGTCTCGCTGGGATTGGCGAGCGGCTTTCTGGAACCGCTGGAGTCAACTTCAATCCATCTCATTCAATCCAATATTTCGAAATTGATTGAACTGTTCCCGGACCGGTCGTTCGATGCCGCGAACGAGGCCGAGTATAACCGCCAAGTCAGTCACGAATACGAACTCATTCGCGACTTCCTCATTCTTCACTATCACCGCACCGATCGCGAAGATTCTGAGTTTTGGCGCTATTGCAAGAACATGTCGGTGCCAGACAGTTTGCGGGAAAAGATGACGCTCTTCTCGGGCAATGCGTTGCTATACAAAGATGCCGAAGATCTGTTCCGGGAATCGAGCTGGGTTCAGGTCATGGTCGGGCAGGGGCTGATGCCCAAAAGCTTCCATGCCATGGCCAATCGCGTTTCGTCTGATCAGATCACGCGCTTCCTGTCTGATGTACAGACCCTGATCGACCGCGCGACTCAGGATTTGCCGCAGCATCAGGACTTCATCGACGCTCACTGCAAAGCAGATTTGCAATAGCGATCGATGAACGCCTCATGCGTCGGCATGGCTTCCACCGCTTGTTTCATCGCAGCCCGAATGGCTTGCATACGGTCTTGCACCGGGACGCCTTGACGGTGTTGCGTCATCGCGGGCGGACGTCCGGGAACGATGTCTTGGCCGAGATAAACCGCGATCCAGCTTGGATTGTGAAACAGCTCCCGCTCATCGGAAATGACCATGCCGTGAGTGCGGAAATGATCCATTTTATAAGTCAGGCGATCCGGGATCGGCATATTCGCGCAATACCGCCAGAACTCGGAATCGTCTCTTTGGGTCGCTGTGTAATGCAGGATCAGGAAATCCCGAATGCGCTCATACTCAGCAATGGTCAGGGCGTTGTATTCCTCTGCCAGCAAAGGTGACATCGCTTTACTGGGGAACAAAGCGAGCAGACGCATAATGCCGTATTGTATGAGGTGCAGGCTGGTTGATTCTAGCGGCTCCATAAACCCGGCGGACAGGCCAATTGCGACACAGTTCTTGTTCCAGAATTTGTTGCGGCGTCCCGTGGTGAACCGCAGGTGTTTTGGGTCCGCCGTCGGAGGGCCGTCCAGCGAAGAGAGCAGGGTCGCTTCCGCGGCATCGGCTTCGAGATAGTCACTGCAATAAACATAGCCGTTGCCGGTCCGGTGTTGCAGAGGAATGCGCCATTGCCATCCCGCTGTCTTGGCCGTGGATTTGGTATAAGGGATGATGTCTGACGTCTTCGCGCATGGCGCAGCGACGGCGCGGTTACAAGGCAACCAATGCGACCAGTCTTGATAACCCGTCTCCAGTGTGTGCTCGATCAGCAAGCCGAAAAAGCCGGAACAGTCGACAAACAGGTCGGCTGCAAAGCTTTGTCCATCCTCCAGGGAGACTGAGCTAATAAAACCGGACTCTGGATCTTGCTCTGCGCCGACAACCCGGCCTTCGACTCGGGTCACGCCGCGCGCTTCGGCGTATTTGTGCAGATAGGCGGCATAGAGCGTTGCATCGAAATGATAGGCATAATCGAACCGCGATTGGACATTGCGGCGGTCCGCAAGTGGGTGCGAGAATTTGCCGGCCTTCGACGCGACCCACGCCATCGAATATTCGTCAATGGGCGTTGCATCTCCGTTCAGATGCTCGCGCATCCAATGTTGATAGAAGGGCACATGATCGAACTCCGCGCCATAATGACCGAAGGGATGGAAATATGAATGCCCGATCCGCGACCAGTCTATAAACTCGATTCCCAATTTGAACGACCCATGGGTCTCGCGCACGAATGTCGCTTCATCTATGCCGAGACGTTGATTGAAATAGCGGATCGGAGGAATGGTTGCCTCGCCGACGCCGACCGTGCCAATTGCTTCTGACTCGATTAATGTAATCTGGCAGGACTGACCGAGATCATTGGCTAAGGCAGCAGCGGTCATCCAGCCTGCGGAGCCACCACCGACGATCACGATTCTCTCAATAGGTTGGTCAGAATTTGGCATTTCATTCGAGCCCGTCATTATGGAATTTTCGCATCCCGCCACTATCGTTTTTCCTAGCAGTTTTTTAGGGTCAGGTAAGCAGGTATTGTTCAGTTGGGGGCGACCGATTTTATTGGGAAATCAAGGTGGATCAGGTTGTGCTAAATCTCTCAAACACAAGCGTCGAAACGGTCGGGCAAGAGGGCACGAAAATCGTCCGCGTGGCGGATCTGTTCGCGGCGCCAGATCAGATTGCTGAGTTGGCCGCAAACCAACCCTACGGTCATATCAATCCGCACTATCCGGGCATTCGCGCAGAGGTCGATTCGGAGCTTTTGAGTGCACTATGTGACGCTGTCTCGCAGCTCGTCGCCGAGCATTTTGGGACGCCTAAACGGTCGTGGCAAGGGCAGGCCTGGTACTCGATTGTCACCCATGAGCCGGCCCAGCTCACACCGATCCAGCGACTGCCTCACTTTGATGGATTCGATGAAGAGCAGCTCGCCATTATGATCTATCTCAATCACACGGCGCATGGCGGCACGGCTTTCTATCGCCAGAAATCAACCGGCTATGAGCGGATTACAGAACAACGCTTTCCGGCGTTTCGATCCCAACTCGAGCATGGGGTGCGCGCTCATGGCTTACCCCCTGCGCGCTACATCGCGGATGGCGCACCGCATTATGAGAAGATCGCGGATTTCGGTGCCGCGTTTAACAGTCTGATTTTATATCCGGGAACGCTGCTTCATAGCGGGGTGATCGATAATGACCAACCGCTGCCAAGCGACCCAAGGACTGGTCGTCTCACGCTGAACGGATTTTTCCGTCCCGATTAGGCCTTTGCGCTGTCTCGGCTGACGCACCGATCATACCAAGCTGACACTGTTTTTAAGTCGCGGTTGAGCGGCTGACCGACTTGCTCACCAAACCCAATAAACGTTGAAAGCAGGATGTCTGCGAGCGAAAAGTCCGACCCCGCCAGATAGGGGCGGTCACCGAGCTGGCCGTCGAGCCATGTGAGCTTATCCTGCACACAGGCTTTCAACCCGTCTGAGGCGTCTGGGATGCACCGCATGCGCTTCTCAAATAAGGGTAGACCTTCGGCGAAGCGAAAGCCATTGGCCAGCGGCTCGCAAACATTGAGATCAGCCCAGCGGGTCCAGCTGCGGATTTTGGCGCGGGCTTCGGGGGTCTCACCCATCAGCGAAGGCCCAGGTTGCGTTTCGTCTAAATACTCACAGATGACCGTGATTTCAGTGAGAATTGAGCCATCATCAAGCAGCAAGGCGGGCAATTGCCCAGCTGGATTGACGGCCAAATAGTCAGATTTGCGATTGTCGCCCGCCATGATGTCAATCTCTTCCAGGTCGAGCGTGATGCCGCGTTCCGCCATAAACGTTCTGACCACTTGCGGGTTCGGACCGACAGAATTGTAGAGTTTCATGTTTTCCTCCTTATGGGGCGCGGTTTACGCGTCTATGCCGAGCTCTGCATACGCAAAGGCGCGGATGCTTTTGTAATCTGCTTTGCCGTTCGGCGCGCGGTTCAGATCCGGAGAGAACAAGACGCGTTTTGGGGCTTTGTACGGAGCAAGGTGTGCGCGAACAAAAGCGCGTAGCGTATCTTCATCCGTCTCGGCGCCATCTGCGAGTTCGACCACGCCTGTCACCGCTTGACCCCATTTGTCATCCGGGACGCCAACCACGAGGGCGTCTTTCACGGCATCATGCGCTTTCAAAGCCTCTTCAACTTCTTCGGGATAGATTTTCTCACCGGCCGAGTTGATACAATTCGATCCGCGCCCGAGTAGGGTTAAAGTGCCATCGGCGGCGACTTTGCACCAATCGCCGGGGATGGCGTATCGCACACCGTCAATGGTCCGGAAGGTTTCTGCCGACTTTTTTTCGTCCTTGTAATAACCGAGCGGCACCGCGCCACCGCGCGCGATGAGGCCGGTTTCGTCCGATCCTGGTACAATCTCTCGACCATCTTCTGAAAACACTTTGCAATGTTGACCGATTTCAAACTTGGCGGTTTCGGAGACGCCGTCGGCGGTCGTGACTGACATGCCAAACCCAACCGCTTCAGAGGCGCCAAAACTGTCCATCAACGCGACCTGTGGCATGTGTTTGAGCAAGCCTTGCTTGACCTCCATGCTCCACATCACGCCGGAAGAAGTGATGCTCGCGACAGTCGTCAAGTCATATTTGCCGGGATTGTCGTCGAGCACACTGAGCATGGGCTTGGCAAAAGCGTCGCCAACGATCGCCATCGCCGTCACGCCATTGTGAGAGACGGTCTCCCAAAGCTGTTCGGGGTCGAACTTGGCCTTATTCTCGAGGGTCACGATCGCGCCGCCATTCAAGAAGGCGCCAAGGGCGGTGAACAACCCGGTGCCATGCATGAGCGGGCAAGCCGGCAATTGGCGACCATGTTGTCCGACTTCGTTGACAAAGACGCGATGGTCTTCCCAGTTCTCCGGCGCCGCGCCATAGATCCGGCGCATACCATCCAGATTGGCGTCGCGCCAAATCCGATGCGACCACATCACACCTTTCGGCATGCCGGTCGTGCCGCCCGTGTAGAGAAAGAACAAATCGTCTGGTGAGCGGTCAATTTCGAGCGGAGATCCATTGCCCGAATTGGCTAGAGTCTCATAAGCGACTGCGAAATCCGGCGCGCTTGATCCTCCGCCCACTTCGACCCAGATCCGGACGCTTGGCAGCCGATCCTTCACGCGTGCGACATTGTCGCGAAATTCAACATCGAACAGCACGACTGTACTGTCAGAATTGTCGATAATATAGACGAGCTCGTCGTCGAGATACCGATAGTTCACATTCACATGCGTCAAACGGCTTTTGAAACTGGCTGCAAGTCCTTCGACATATTCGGGTTGGTTGCGCATATAGAAACCGATTTTGTCGCCAACTTTGGCGCCGTTCGCGAGGAGCCAGCGGGCGACATTATTGGAGCGTGCGGTCATTTCCGGCCAGGATATGACCCGGTCGCCATGGATCAGCGCTGGATTGCTTGGTCCGAGGTGTGCGCCATTGTCGTCCAACAGGTCACCAAAATTCCAGATCGTTTTGGCCATTTTGGCTCTACCTCCCAATCATTATGCTCAAAGCATAATCAGAATCATATGACTGAGTAGGGCCTCCGCGAGGGCAATCTTGCTTAGAACAGATTGCCCTGATCTGGCGGGGTGTCCTTTGGAGCCGTCTTTTTTGGGGCGGCAGCTTTTGGGGTTGGCTGGGCAGCGGGTTGTGCATCGCTGACGGGCTGCAAGGTCACTTCGCCATCTGCAAGCGTGACATCGACTGACGGCAAGCTTGCCATCTGTGCGGCCTGCCGGACAATCTTCCCGGCGGGGTCTTTAACGATGGCGTAGCCGCGTTTCAATGTTGCTTGATAAGACAAGGTTTCAAGCAGTTTTTCCTGACCCAGAAAGGCTTGCGTTTTGACGTCCAGAATTCGATCCAGAGCAGGTCGTGCTCGACGCGCAATATCGACCAACGAGCCGCGCGCGCGTTTGGCGTCGGCGCGCAAAGGCTCAGGCCGCAGCCTGGACGCGGTTTTCGAAAATGCGATCCGTTTGCGCGAAGCGGCTTGCGCGAGCCCAGCGCCGAGCTGTGCAGACAGGGTCTCCAAGCGACCCCGTTTTTCGCGCACCACTTGGCGGGGGCTGGTCAGCCCCGCGCTGAGGGCTTCAAGTTTGGCGCGACGTCGATCAACGAGCGCGCGCGTGGCGACAGGCAACCGGTCCGCGACAGTGTCGAAGCGTTGTCGTTTGGCCTCTAGCAATCGCGTCGCCGCCGGTAGCCGTGTGGTATCGAGACGTTCTTTGCCTCGGCGAATGTTCCGCACGAGCGCGCGCCGAAGACGTTGCTCCACTTCGTCAATCTGAAGTCCGAGATCCGCTCGGACCGGCACCGCGATTTCGGCCGCGCCGGTCGGAGTCGGCGCGCGTGCATCAGAGACAAAATCAATTAACGTGGTGTCGGTCTCGTGTCCGACCGCTGAGATCAGGGGAATCTCGCTTTCAAACGCTGCGCGTACCACGTCTTCTTCATTAAACGGCCAAAGGTCTTCAATCGAGCCACCGCCGCGACCGACAATTAGAACATCCGGGCGATCGACTCGGGGCATCGCATTGAAGCCACGAATGGCGGCCACGATTTGTGGCGCTGCCGTGTCGCCCTGGACCAGTGCAGGCCACAGGATGACACGGACCGGAAAGCGGTCTCGAACGCGATGCAAAATATCGCGGATCACCGCACCCGTCGGAGATGTGACCACGCCGATCGTCGCCGGTAGAAACGGCAACTTTTTCTTATGGGCCGGATCAAAAAGTCCCTCTGCCGCAAGCTTTTTCTTGCGCTCTTCCAAAAGCGCCATCAGCGCGCCCACACCGGCCGGGCGCAGACTATCTGCAATCAGCTGATAGTTCGAACGCCCTGGATAAGTTGACATCCGACCGGTCGCGATCACCTCTAACCCTTCTTCGGGCTTGAATGGCAACCGAGACACCTGACCTTTCCACATGATCGTGTTCAGAACGGCTTTGTCATCTTTGAGATCGGCATACATGTGCCCGGACCGGGCAATCGTGACCCGGCCAAGTTCACCCCTTACGCGGACGTGATCATAAGCCGTTTCAATCGTCCGCTTCAGGGCGTTCGAGAGTTCCGAGACCGAGAGTTCGGGTAGATTTGAGGTGTTGGCTGGTTTGGAATCGGTCATGGATTTTCCTTAAACAGCTTGACGCAACAGGTCACGCATCATAATTCAATCAGAAGAATAGTAAGTGTGCACTCACATACTTTGGGCGCATCAGGTCCGGATCTAATCAGGGATGGTCAATCATGCTAACGGAATTGGATGTGCTGCTGTACTGGGCGGCTTGGGAGTCGATGATCTCCGCATTGCCTTCCATTCAAAGCTTGGGGAGTTTTGTCATCCAGATTGGGCTCGGTTGGCTTGCGGCAGACTTTGCGAGCGGCGTCTTTCACTGGGCAGAGGACCGCTATGGATCACCGCGATGGCCAGTTTTTGGAGGGGCCATTCGCGACACAATCCGTCATCACCGACGCCCGACCAGCATGCTGAAGAAATCTGTGATAAAACGGAGCTGGCGCGTTTTCGTAATCGCGGCGTTTGGGTTTGCGGTGTTTGCGGCGTTCGGTTGGCTCAACCCGTTTACGATCGCGCTCGTAACGGGTGCGGGTCTGGCCAATGAGATACATGCGGCCGCGCACAATTCGCCACAGGCCAACGGGCGATGCGTCGCCTGGCTTCAATCCGTCGGAGTGATCCAGTCGCATGCGCATCATGCCGCGCATCACCGCGGCTTGAAGAATGTGAATTATTGTACGGTGACCAATTGGCTGAACCCGATTCTGGAGCGCGTAAGGGTGTGGCGTCGCCTCGAGACGATCATCAAAATTCTATCCAATCAGCGTCCGCGCCGCGACCCGGTGGTGCGTCGACGCCAGCGTCGTCGATGGCAGAAATCCACAATTCCAACCAAAGGAGTGGCGATCCACTCTTGATCCGAACTGTTTCAGCGTGCAAGGGCTGGCGCCATGAAAATACTCGTTGTTGGTGCGGGCGGCCGCGAACACGCCCTGGCTTGGAAGATTGCTAAATCCGAGATTGTCGATGAAGTTTTTTGCGTTCCCGGCAATCCTGGAATGGATGAAATCGGCCCGTGTTTCGACGTCGACCCGACGGACCTGACCAAAATGCAGGAATTGGTTCTGCAAGTCTCGCCGGACTTGATCGTGATTGGACCAGAAGCACCATTGGCTGCCGGATTGTCAGACGCGCTGCGCGCACGAGGTTTTGACGTGTTCGGGCCGAGTGAAAAAGCGGCACAATTGGAGAGTTCGAAAGGGTTCTCCAAAGACATGATGAAAAAGTTGGATATTCCAACCGCCGCCTATGGTCGGTTTACCGACCTGACCGAAGCGCTTGATTTTCTCGAAACCATGCAGGCGCCTTATGTCATCAAGGCCGATGGCCTGGCAGCGGGCAAAGGCGTCGTGATCTGCGAGTCGCTTGAACAGGCTGAGAATGAAGTCGAAGCGATGATGACGGGTAAGTTCGGTGACGCTTCGACCGAAATCGTCATTGAAGAATTCATGGAAGGCGAAGAAGCGTCGATTTTCGTGCTCACCGATGGCGAAGGCGCGATTTATCTTCCGCCGGCGCAAGACCACAAACGGGTTGGCGACGGTGATAAAGGTCTGAACACAGGTGGAATGGGCTCTTATGCGCCTGCACCCGTGGTCAGTCCGCGCATCATGGAGCTGGTGCAAACCTTGATTGTCGAACCGCTTTTGTCCGGAATGGCAGATGAGGGGATGCCCTATCAAGGCGTGCTCTATGTCGGGATAATGGTCACACCATCCGGTCCCAAAGTGGTGGAGTTCAATGCTCGATTTGGCGATCCGGAATGTCAGGTTCTGATGGCGGGACTGCCAGGCGATATCGTTCCCGCATTGTTGACATGTGCCACAGGCGGCTTGGTGCATGGACATCGAGAGATTGCCGAAATGATGGGCGTCAATCAGTTTCAGGACAGCGCCTGCATCGTCATGGCAACCCAGGGGTATCCGGAATCGTATCCAAAAGGCTCGATCATTGAAGGCGTTGGACCCGCAAATGACCTTGATGGCGTTACCGTGTTTCAGGCTGGAACGGATACGGATAGCGATGGCAAGCTGATTGCGGTTGGCGGGCGAGTGCTTGGTGTGACGGCGACGGGCGCCTCGCTGCGGGAAGCCGTCGACCGCGCGTATGCCGGGGTTGGTAAGATTGACTGGCCACAAGGCTTCAATCGGACGGACATTGGCTGGCGGGCGCTTAAATAGTGGCCGAAAAGAACCTTGAAACGCTCCTCGCATCGCTCAGCGTGATCGAACGTGAAGGTGTTTGGCGGTTTGAGCATATTCCAGCAAGTGAGGCATCCTGGACGGACCTCGTAAACCTCCGCGCAGTGCGCGACATTGCCATGCTGTTCCAGGAAACCGAGGGAATGACGGTCATCACCGCTGCCACGGATACGACGCCGGAAGACAATCGATGGGCATGGCTCGAGCTTAGCGTCTATTCAGATTTGCAGGCGGTCGGATTTCTCGCAGTGGTCGCGGACGCCTTGTCGCAAGCCGGCATCCCCTGCAACGCCGTCGCCGCGTACCATCATGATCACATTTTTGTCCCTGAGGCCCGTGCGAGCGACGCCAAAAGCGCCATCGAAGCCCTTCGCACGACAGGCTAACCCTGCGTATGACTTGTCGCGGCTGACGGCGCCGCTAAACAGAATTCATAATCTTTCATCCTCGGGAGGTGCGTTATGGTGCACAGCGGCAACGCGCAGGAAATGTTTACCGGCACAAAAGATGTCGCGGACACGCATAAGTTCAATGAAGCCAATCTAGAAGCCTGGATGGCCGAAAATGTTGAGGGCTTTGAAGGGCCATTGACGGTCAAGCAGTTCAAAGGCGGGCAATCCAATCCGACCTACAAGCTCTTCGCTGGCGGCAAGACCTATGTCATGCGGCGTAAACCGCCCGGAAAATTGCTGCCATCTGCGCATGCAGTGGATCGAGAGTTCCGGGTCATCGACGCGCTCTATCCCTTAGGATTTCCGGTCGCGCGCCCTTATGGCTTGTGTATGGATGAAAGCGTCGTGGGTACGATTTTCTACATCATGGACTGTGTCGAAGGGCGCATTCTATGGGATGGAACTTTGCCGGATCTGCAACCGAGCGAACGGCGCGCCATCTATGAAGCGAAAGTCAAAACCTTTGCCGATCTGCACAATGTCGATTGGCGCGCTGCCGGCTTGGAAGGATTTGGCAAGGAGTCAGACTATATCGCGCGTCAAACGCACCGCTGGACGAAACAATATGTCGCTTCGGAAACCAAGAAAATTCCGGAAATGGATGCGTTGATCGACTGGTTGCCAAAGAACATCCCTGCGGGTGATACAACGACAATTGTGCACGGTGATTATCGCCTGGATAATATGATCCTGCACCCGAGTGAATCGAAAGTCATCGCGGTTCTCGATTGGGAATTGTGCACGCTCGGCGATCCGCTGGCAGATTTCACCTATCACTTGATGAATTGGGTCATGCCGAGCTCAGATCCGTCTCGCGGTGCGTTGGTCGATATTGAAGATATGAAGGCCTATGGCATTCCCACTATGGAGGAATACACAGCGCTTTATTGTCAGCATACAGGGCGCGATGGACTGCCGGAAGTCGACTATTATTTCGCCTATAACGCATTTCGTCTGGCGGCAATCTGTCAGGGAATTGTCGGTCGCGTGCGCGATGGCACGGCTTCAAATGCGTCAGCTGCGACGATGGAGGCCCGCGTGGCACCCCTTGCACACTTCGCCGCTGACTGCGCCCGCAAGGCGGGTATGGAAGGATGAGCTTTGACACACCCATCACGGTCACGGAAGGTGTGCTGAACGGGCCATTTCGGTCCCCTGCCAATATGCTGATCGAGCAAGAATACGGGGGTCACAAATCCATCCATGATGATGCTGAGGCGGAAAGATTGGGGTTCAAGGCCGGCCCGATCGAAGGCCCGACGCATTTCAGCCAGTTTGATCCACTGCTGGTTCACTTGTGGGGACAGGACTGGTTCGAGCGTGGATGTATCTCCTGCCATTATAAGAACATGGTGGTGGAAGGAGAAGACGTCCAAGCCTTTGTCAAACCTGTCTCGGAGTCCCGTGCGGAATGTTGGGCGACCAAAACCGATGGCACGGTCATCCTTGAAGCCTCCGCAACTCTCGGGCCTGATCATGGCGAAACGCTGCTTGAAGCGCGCATGGCGCGATTAAGACCAGCCGGCGAGCTCGTCATTCTTTCGGATCTCAGTGTCGGCATGACCGGACGTGAAGACGAGCCGGTCATCATGGCAGCGGATCAGAATATGGGCGCGCTTTATCCGTTCTCACTGTCCGAGAAATTGGTAAAGATCACAGAACGCACTGACTGGTATGATGATGATTCCGCATCGCCGTGGGGAAAAGCGATTATTCCAACAGAAATGGTCAGCGTCCTCGCCGAATATTCAAGCCGGACAGCGGCCTTTCCAACCAAAGGACCGGTCATCGGATTGTTTGCCGATCTGGAAATTCGTTTTCTGAATGGCCCACTCTTTGTCGGTGAATCCTATCTCATCCGCCGAGAAATTGTTGCGCTGGCCCAAGGGCGGCGGACCGAAAACTATTGGAGCCGCACGCGCATTTTTGATGCGTCGGGCCAAACTCAAATGGCTGAGTCACTTTTGAATCATGGTGTGCTCAAGCATTCTTATGCGGACTATCCGCAAGAGCTGCTAACCTAGCACTTGGTTTCGTCGAGTGTGGACTTGAAAATATAGGTCTGCGACGAAATCGGTTCCGTGATGGACTTGTAGACGCGATTGTTCGGGTCGTCCCAGGATTGGGCGAATGCCTCCATGCGAATGATCCGATCGCCAAGATAATCGCGAACATGATCCGCGTCGATCATGCCCCAATAATCCTTTGGGTCGACTCGGCAATCGTGTGCCAAAGCCGCATCCAGCATCTGATCGCTGATGGCTGTGATAAATCCGAGCTCGACATCCTGTCCGATCAGGTGGTCTTCCATATGCTGAGCGCCGCTGCGGTGCATCACAAAGCCAAAATCATATCCGAGCTGCGCCGCCATTAAAGCCATCGGGGGCGGGTTCGCGTCCTCTTTCAGCCAGCCCCACCAGGTGCGGAACTCCATCATCGTGATGCCGTGAACCGAGATGTGCGCAGAATTGTGAATGTGCACTTCATCCAATCCGGGAAGAATGACCATTGCGCACGCGGACATGCACTGCCCAGCAATCACGGCAGGTTCGCCGCGATTGTCCAGAATAGTGCTCATGCCGCGGGCGGTGGCAACATTGCCGCCCGGGCTCGTAATGATAATGCGGCTGGCCTCGGGCAGCGCATTGAGTTTGAGAAACTGTTCGGGGAAGATGGCGGCATTATAACAGATGACATCCGTACCCTCGAGCATCGATACGCCTTCTTGTTCCAGGCAGCGTTCTACCAAAGCGTCGGTTTGCGGGTCCGGGCGATCAAAACCGCCATCTGCTTGCGCGAAGCCGGTTGGCGCCGCGACCATTGCCATCAAACATCCCAAAATCCAAAACCGCATGCCGACTCCTCGTAATCGCATCTAAGATGGCCAAAAAAAGGGGCAAATCAAAGGCCAATTTGTCAATTCTCTTGCGCTTGCGCAGCGACATGTCCAAACTGACGCAAACGGGAGAGTACATTGAAACAGATATTGAAATGGGCAGCGACTGCGGCGCTCTCAGTCGCTGCGATGGCGACTGCACATGCAGAGGAAACGAATACCGTCATCGAAGCGGGCAACGTTCTGGCCATGCCGGGTCAGGGCTATTTGAAGAACCGGACCATCACAATCGTCGATGGCAAAATTACCAAAGTAGAGCGCGGATACAGTTCTCACGGTGATGATGTGCGCGTGATCAATTTGCGCGACGCGTATATCCTTCCAGGCCTGATCGACAGTCATGTGCACCTTTCAAACGAGTTTTCGCCGACCTCAAGAATGAAAGCGCTCAGCGATTCTGATGTCGATGCTGCGCTTGATGGCGCATCACATGCCAAGAAAACGCTGCTTGCCGGATTTACGACGGTTCAGGATGTTGGCGGTCCCAATGAGGCGATCTTCTCGCTGCGGGACGCCATTCGTGCCGGGAAAGTGCCGGGGCCCAGAATTCGCGCATCCGGCCGGGCCATCACGCCCAGTGGCGGACATGGCGATGCCAATGGATTTTCGCCCGCTTTGACCAAGGTTTTTACGGGGCCAAACGCTTGCAACGGTGCGGATGATTGCCGCCGTGCGGTGCGCGAAACCATTCGGTCGGGCGCTGATGTCATCAAGATCACCGCGACCGGAGGGGTTCTGTCAAACACCAAAGCCGGGCTGGAGCAGCAATTCTTTGATGATGAGATTGCAGCAATCGTTGAAACCGCAGCCATGATGGGGCGCAAAGTCACCGCGCATGCGCATGGCAAAGGTGGCATCGAGGCGGCCCTTCGCAACGGAGTCCAGTCGATTGAACATGGCACTTATCTGGACGACGAAACCATCGATATTTTCAAGCAGACGGGGGGTACGCTGGTGCCAACGGTGCTGGCGGGTGTGACGGTGACCGGGTGGACGGACCAGCCTTGGCTGCCGCAGCCTTCGCGAGAGAAAGCTGCCATAGTCGGGCCGTTAATGCTGGACATGCTCAGTCGAGCGCGGGCAGGCGGTGTGAACATTGCCTTCGGCACGGATACGGGCGTTTCCAAACACGGCGACAATGCCGACGAGTTCGAGCTCATGGTGCAAGCCGGGTTCACGCCGGAAGAGGCTATTCGATCGGCGACCATCATCGCCGCAGAACACGTCGAGATGTCGGATGTGATTGGCACGATCGAAGCCGGAAAGTTTGCAGACATGATTGTCTTGAGAAGCGATCCACTGGAGAATATCTCGGCGCTGAAATCGATCCGTCTGGTGTTCAAGAATGGCGAAGAATATCGTCCTTGATATCGACTTTCTGTTTTGTCCTCAGTAAAGCGGGGCTAAGAGACTAATCTAAATGCATTAGACGGGGGCGTTCGATGCGATTGAGACCGGAGAATCTGGTCGTTACAATGCTGGCATGTCTTTTGGCGAGTTGCGGAAAATCCGCAGAAGTTCAGAAGTCATCCAGCACCTGTGTCGAAATTCCGAACGGACAGTATTTTCAATTCATTGATGGTCGGCTGGTCGCGACGTCGAGCGCTGAAATCAGCGCGCAGGAACAACCACCAGAAACCGCTCGCAGGATCAGAGCAACGCTTGCTGGCATGGGGTATCCATGGCTGGACGTACAATGGGATGGTCAGACTGTGACGGTTTCGGGCACAGCCCTCGACGATAATTCCAGATCCGATGCGTTCATCGCCACAAAATCTGCCTTCGAGGCGGATCCGGTTGCCGGCCCCCTGGTGCAGCGCGTGATCAACAATATGGACATTCGCGATTCAGAAGACGCCATGTCGATCCGTTTGACCACGGAACTGGTAGAAGAAGACGAATTGCCCTGGTTGCAAGTTCGCATCGTTGGCAAAGTCGCCACCCTGACCGGTATTGCAGCATCGGAAGAAGCGAAAGAACTCGGTTTTCGAACCGCCCGCTCGACCGTGCTTTCCGACCTGGACGCGAGCGCCATCGTGAATGTTGTCGTCGATGCGATCCGGATTGATGGCGAAGAAGACCCCGTCGGGCAGGCATTGGTCGACTTGCAGCATGATGCGACGGTTTCGAAATGCCAATCCGCCTTCAATCAAGTGATGAATGGGCGTGAAGTCGCGTTCGAGCCGAAAACGTCGATTTTCAAGAATTCCAATCGTTTGCTCGATGCGATGACCGGCGTCGCGCTGTTATGCGAAACGCACGATATCGAGATTGCGGGTCATACCGGCCCGGAAGAGTTCAATGTCGATGCGCTCGATCTGTCTCAGCGTCGCGCATCATCGGTTCGGAACTATCTGCTTGCATACGGCGTGGACCCAGACGCATTGACGGCGCGTGGCTATGGCAGCATCGGGCCGATCCAGCCCGGTGCGGATGCCAATTTCGTCTTCCCCAACACCGCCTTTATCGTGAAGGCGCGCGACAGCTAGAACCTGCAGACCAAGCCTTGGTCGGCGGGAACATTTGCTTCGACTGTATCCAGCCAGGCCTGCGCAATCGCGTCGGTGCCCTGAACCGGCTTTGGAGTCACAAAGGATTTCGACACCGGATAAAACGCGACGAGATCTTTGCCCGTGCGTTTGTCGAGCTCGCCCGCAGGCAATTGTTTGGCGCGGTTGGCGGCATAATCCGGGACAAAGAAGAATTCAGGTTGCGGCCCAGGCATATCCGCGATCGGGACGCGATTGTCTTCCCAATCTGTGGCACCGATAATCAAACTGCGCACCATGTGATCTCCGCATACGGAGTGGACTGCTTTGGTGAGTTCTGGGCGGCCAACGAAGTCGACATAGGCGGTTTTGTCGGCGGCTTTGTAATCACCCACGGCGTCATATTCGACCACCTCTTTATACAGGCCTGTATCAGTGACGAATTGCACATTGCGCGGCGACGTAATGCCGACCGTTTTCACACCGCGGCGTTGCAGACTATGGGCGGCGGCCATCGCGGTTTTCGAAGAAGCGCTTGAAATCACAGCGGTTTCAGGAACCGGATCTCCTTCCATCAAGCTGTCACAAATCATCCAACCGGTCATGTAGAGCGGTCGAAACAACATTTGCTGATCTTCTGTCCCTTCGACATAAGCTGGATCGGTGTCGATGAAACTGTAGAAATTGTAGATGGGCGCCAGGCCCTGGCGATGTGCAGATGCGTCGAAAAAGCCGCGCGGTGATGTCTTCATCGGGGTGACAACGAGCTCTTCGGAAATCGGAAAATAGCCATATAGACGTTGTCCTGGCTGCACACCTTCAGCCTTGGAGTCGGCCACTGTCGCGAAGCCCCAGACCGGGACACGGCCCATGTCGTCAGACGTGGTCGGGAAAAAGTTCCAGTAATGCATTGGCGCCCCGCCAAACGCCGCATAGGTCACATTATTGGCCGTCAATGCGAAGGCATCGACCTGAAGTCGAACGTCTCCATCCGCCAATGTCTGCGATTCAGCATCGCTCCATCGGGTTTCGCGTAGATTGGATTTCGTGATGAGATGCTGCTTGGCCATGGACGTCTCCTTTTTAGGCACTGTGTGCGGAGCGCCGTCAGGAATCAAGCTTGACGTCGGGCAGGCTAATGGCGAGTTGGCGGAACATGATTTTCGGACATGTCTTGCTCATATCGACGCAATACCTCTTCCAGGGCCTGCAGGGCATCGCGCGCCTCTTCAACGATATCACGCGATTCACTCCGCAAGAATTTGAATTCATCGCTTTCAACCGAAACTGTGCACGCGGTCTCCAGATCCTTTAAAGATCGCGACAAGACTTGCGTGTGAAATTTCCAGTGCGGGCATTTATTGTTCATGGCGTTGACCGAATCTTTCCTGGAACCAGGTTAATATAGATAAAGTATTAGAACAATTAAAAAGTGCAAATACTTTATTTCATGCCATGATTGATTTCAGCTTTGTTTTTAGGCTGGCGATTCATCCAGTGCTTCCGTCAGGCCAATGAACTGTGCCGGCATTTTGGGCGAAGCATTTTGCCAGCTTATGGCCTGTAACAGCGTTTCTGGCGCGACTTCATTTCCATCAGCATCCGCGACGCGCATCAATGTGTTGACGATGGCGTGGGTATGTCCGCGTCTTTTAAACGCGTGATTGAAAGCGATGTGCCGGTCTGACCATCCTTCGATTTCGCAGACCATCTGGAAGCTTTGCGGAGCTTTCAACATGCGCGTGATGGTGCGTGTCTGACCGCATATTTCCAACCGCCAGCGATTGTCACGCATGGCCTTCATCAATCCGGTCCGGATCAGGAGATTGAGCCGAGCCAAATCGCTGAACGACAGATAGCGGCTATTGGTCATATGCATGAACATGTCTTGATCGGTAAACCAGACACGATAATTGCGCGCGAACGCTTGATCCAATGGTGCGCGTTTTGAGCTCAACGCCGCGGTCAAAATCACCCACAAACGGCGAAAAAACAAATTCATAATAATTCTCTGCCGCTGTTTCCGTGATTGAGGACTAGCGCCATAACTTGTCCAATTCCGCAGCGATTGCAAATGACTTTCGTGCGCCGCCGCCACCGATCCGCAATCCGATCATTGCTGACCCTTCCAGCGCAGACGGATCTTCGCTTTGACGCGCCCAGCGACTGCCGGCGACAAAGCCCTCATCGAGCGACGACAAAAATGCGCCGAACTCCTCTTCGCGGCCATCTGCAAAAAGTGGCAGCCAGATCAAAAACTGTGCCCGCGGCCATTTACGCATTGCGCGCGGGACCCAATTGGAGAGCGCATCCATATCCGCATCGGTCTCATAGCTCGGATCGAGCATCACCAACATGTCTTCGCCGCGCCGTGGCTGCAGGCGTAGGGCACCGCGATACCCGTCTTCTTTGCGGATCTGCACGCGGCCATCTTTATGCAATGCCTGTGACAGGGCTTTGTGTTCAGCTGGATGCAGCTCGAACAAAACAATGCGGGCTTGCTGCCTCAGAATTTGCGCGGCGAGCGCTGGCGACCCTGGATAAGAAGAGGGGCCTTTGGCTTGCACATGTTCGAGCCATGGTCGCAGGGCGTTGGGCGCCCGCGATGCTGGCGGCATTGCCAGAACCCCGCGCTGCGCTTCGCCGGTCTTCTCCGATTGCGCGCCGCGCAGGTCATAAAAGCCTCGCGCCGCGTGCGTTTCAATATAGAGCAGCGGGCGATTTGCTTCCGATACGCCGGACAGCACGGCATGCAGGATGGCGTGTTTCAGGACATCCGCCTGGTTTCCTGCATGATAGCCGTGCTGATAAGACAGCAAAACCTATTGCTCCTTTTCGGGCAATGATGCCTGACGAATAGATTCGAATTCATTGCCGGGATACCAAGTCGGCCAGGCATCAGACTGGGCAACCTTCAATCCGACCGTGAACAGGGCCGTGACGTCTTCTTCCATACCGGAAAGATCCCAGTCTTCGGAATACTCATCCATAGGCTTGTGATAGCGCTGGGCCGTGTAGGTGTCGACAAAGGCTTTGCCAGCCGCAATGCCGCCATCGCGAACGTCTACGCCACCATCAGCGTAAAGCATTGGAACGCCTTTCTTGGCAAACGAGACATGATCGGAGCGATAAAAATACCCAGCTTGGGGGTTTGGATCAGGCACGATGACGCGATCCGTCGCATCGAGATGCTCTTTCAAGAGGTCTTCGAGTTCAGATGCGCCATATCCGACGACCACCATGTCCTTCGTTCGCCCGGTTGGCATCATCGCATCCATATTCAGTCCGGCGACGATCTGATTCATCGGAACCGTCGGGCTTTCAGCATAAAAGGCAGAGCCCAAAAGGCCTGATTCTTCGAGTGTAACAGCGAGGAAGAGCGCCGATCGGTCAAGCTCTTCAGCCGCCATGGCTTCGGCGATTTCGAGCAAGGCTGCAGTGCCCGTAGCATTGTCAACGGCGCCATTGAAAATGTCGTCGCGATAAAAATCTTGAGTGGGCTCGCCTTCTTTTTCTTCTGCTTTCTTGCCGAGATGATCCCAGTGCGCCGTGAATAAAGCATATTCGTTCGGCGCGCGGCTGCCCGGCAGCATGCCGACAACATTTCGGGACTCAGTGGTTGAGACTGTCTGGCTTAAGGCGCCGCTCGCTGTGAGCTCGCCCATATCGATCGGTGCGAAGCCTTCCGTTTTCGCCAGACGCTTCATCTCTGACAGATCGAGCCCGGCTTCTGCAAAGAGTGCGCGGGCGATTTCTTCCGAGATCCAGGATTCATACATGGTACGATTGGCGCCGCCATCAGCCCGCACCAGATCTGCTTGTGCCCCTGACCAACTATTCTCGACAACATCCCAACCATAGGATGCCGGCGCCGTTTCGTGGACGATAATCGCGCCGGTTGCACCTTGGCGGCCAGCTTCTTCGAATTTGTAGGTCCAGCGCCCATAATAGGTCATGGCCTTGCCTTTGAAGAGTTCGTCTTCTCTTGCGTATCCTGGATCATTGACCAGCATGACCACTGTTTTGCCCTCGACATCCAATCCGGCATAATCGTTCCAGCCATATTCAGGCGCAACCACGCCATAGCCGACAAAAACCAGTTCGGAATCTTGCCAGGAGGCTTCATCGCGATCTTGTTTTTTGGTCCAGAGCACGACGTCTTCTCTGAGTGTCATGGCGAAATCTTCGCCAGACGCACCGCCAGAAATGGTTAGGCTTGATGCAGCCTCGTCCAGTGTTTGCTCAACCATTCCGACGGTTTGGAACCAAGTCCCATTCTCACCGGCTGGTTGCAGTCCCACGCGCTCCATTTCAGCTGCGATCCAGTCGGCAGTTTTTTCACCAATCGGGGCGGCTGGCGCGCGTCCTTCAAACGCATCATCAGCGAGCGTTGCGATGCGTTGCCGCAAATCATCCGCATTGATGTCGGCAGTCGTATTTTCTGGCAGAGGTAAAACCAGGTCAGATTCTGCTTTGGTTTCTGACGCGCTCGGTTGTGGCGTGATGGGTTCGACAGGCTCATTCGATTGCGCGCATGCGGTCAAAAGTGCAAGTGCCGAGACGGCGAGTGTGAGACGGATCATGTGACGATTCCCCGTTAAGTCTGTTTGCGCCACGGTTTGACACAGCCTCGCCGGAGCGACAAGCAGCCGTCTGTCTCTGACTGCCGCCTATGGGAGGGGGATGTAATCGTGCTCACCATCGGGCAGGGTAAATGGCGTATCCTGCCACCCCCCTTTCGCCGACGCGACCCAATCCTCACGTGCTTGGGCGAGGCGATCCTTGTTGGTTGCGACGAAATTCCAGTCGATGAGGCGCTTGCCATCCATGGCTTGCCCACCGGCTAACATAAACCGGGTGCCGGAAGACACAGAGACAGGAACATCGATCCCGGGTTTGAGAACGGCCATCTGGCCAGGGGCCAGAGTTTGACCATCGACCACTGCCGCGCCCGTGGCGACATATAGTGCGCGTTCCTCGGCTTCATCCTGACCAATGCTGAACGACGCTGCGGCCTCGGCTTCAGCGCCAACATACCAGATACCCCATGGAAATTTCACGGGTGAGGAATGGCCGAATGCCGTTCCGGCGAGGACACGGGCTTTGGCGCCGCCAAGATCGAATGCAGGCAGGGTTTCGGCAGGATGATGAACGAAATCAGCGGCAACCTCCGCATGGTCCTTGGGCAAGGCGACCCAGGTCTGTATGCCATGCATGGATTGTCCTGAGGCGCGCTCTTCAGCCGGCGTGCGTTCTGAATGGCAAATGCCACGGCCGGCCGTCATCCAATTCACCGCGCCAGGGCGGATTATAAGATCGTTGCCGAGGGAATCCTTGTGCCGAATGGCACCTTCGAACAGAAACGTTACGGTCGCGAGACCAATATGTGGATGCGGGCGCACGTCAAACCCCTTGCCCGGGGCGTAATGGACGGGACCGAAATGATCGAAAAAGATGAATGGACCGACCATTTTGCGACTGTGAAACGGCAAGATACGACGCACTACGAATCCATCTCCGAGATCTTTGTCTCGCGGTTTTATGATTTGCTCGATCGATGAACTCATGTCTGAACTCCTTGCCTGGATCAGAATTGAAAGTGACATAGAACAATGAGCACTGATCTCCATGAATTCGTAGAGGACATTCGCGCATGTCAATTATGCGCGAGCGACATGGAGCGCGCGCCGCGCCCCATTTTGCAGGTCTCTGATCGGGCAAAAATACTGATCGCAGGGCAGGCACCCGGCAATCTCGCAATGGAATCCGGACGCCCGTTCACTGATCCGTCAGGCGTGAGGCTGCGCGAGTGGTTGCAAATTGACGAGTCCGACTTTTACGATCCTGATAAGGTCGCGATCGTGCCAATGGGGTTTTGTTTTCCTGGATATGACAAGAATGGCGGAGATATCCCACCGATGAAACGTTGCGCGCAGACCTGGCATGGCCCGCTCTTAGAGCGATTGCCGCAGATCGAACTGAAAGTGCTGATTGGTGGCTATGCGCAGCGTTGGCATATTGGCGATCAGATGGAAAAAACCTTGACCGCGACGGTGCAGAAATGGCGAAGTTTTTTGGACCAGGGCGTGATTGTCACGCCACATCCGAGTTGGAGAAATAATGCATGGCTCAAACGCAATCCATGGTTCGAAACCGAGCTGTTGCCCGAGTTGCGAAAACGGGTGCAATCCTTGCTCTCCTGATCGCGATCCTGTTTGGGTTTCTCGGCGCGTGTGTCACCCCGGCGACGCTGCAAGCCTTGGAGATGAAAGGGCCGATCATGCCAGAGCTTGATCTGGAAAATAATCGCTTGATCACTTTTGATGGCGCTGAGCTCGGCCTCACGGTCTGGAGCGGAGCGCAAGATCCGGACATCGTCATTGTTGGTGTCCATGGCATGAATGATTACGCCAATGCATTCCACATGGCGGCGCCGTATTGGGCCGCACGGGGTGTCACAACATATGCCTATGATCAACGCGGATTTGGCCGCTCCTTCGGGCGCGGCGAATGGCCAGAAGAAGACCTAATGCGCGAAGATCTGCGCACCGCCATTGCCTTGGTCAAAGCCCGGCATCCAGACGCAACGCTCGCGGTTGTAGGCATATCCATGGGCGGCGCTGTGACCATGTCGGCGTTCGGATCTGACCGGCCGCCAGAAGGCGTCGACCGGGTCGTGTTCAGTGGGCCTGGTTTGCGCGGATGGGGCGCCATTCCAGTCGTTCAGCGAGTTGCCTTGTGGACCAGTGTCAGAGTGCGCCCGGGCTGGGTCGTGCGCCCGCCGCGCTTCGTCAAGATCGAACCCAGCGACAACATCGAAATGCTGCAGCGGCTTTGGGCTGACCCTCTCGGGTTGAAGACCAACAAGATCGAACAGGTGCATGGCGTTGTCAGCGTCATGGAAAGCGCCCACCAGGCGGCCGCCAACCTTCCCGCCGATATACCGATGCTGCTGACGTATGGTGCCAAGGATATTGTTATTCCCGAACAGGGTGTACGACGCACGGCGAAGCGCCTGTCCCCGCATGTCAGAACGGCTTATTACCCGGATGGCTATCACATGCTGCTGCGCGACCTGCAGTCACAGATCGTGTTTGAAGACGTTCTGACTTTTTTGATCGATCCCGACGCGGCGTTGCCAAGCAAAGTGGGCGAGGTACCGGGGCGAACTTCAAGCTAGTTGTTGACCTCGCGATAAGACGCGTTACACCGCCGCATTGTTTCATTCGCAACTATAGCTCGGATCGCAGCCATGTTCGACAATTCCTCTTACGATCATCACGAAGGCGTTCACTTCTTCAGCGATCAGGATAGCGGGCTTCGTGCGGTGATTGCCATTCACTCGACGGCGCTGGGACCTTCCAGCGGCGGGACACGAATGTGGGATTATCCGAGCGGCGGTGCGATGCTCACGGATGTACTGCGCCTAAGCCAAGGTATGAGTTACAAGAATGCCATGGCGTCGATCCCCCATGGTGGCGGCAAGGCCGTGATTTGGGGCAATTCGAAAACCGATAAGTCCGAGGCGCTATTTCGCGCTTTCGGCCGCGCCGTCGAAAGCCTGCAAGGCCGATACTGGACAGCAGAAGATGTCGGCATCGACACAGCCGACATAGAAATCGCGGCGCAGGAGACCCGCTTCGCTGCCGGGTTGACCACCGGCGCAGCGGCCAGCGGAGATCCTTCGCCCATCACCGCCCTGGGCGTTTTCAAAGGCATTCAGCAAACCGCAAAGCGAGCGTTCGGAGATGATAATCTCAACGGCAAGACGGTCGCCGTTCAAGGGGTCGGTTCAGTGGGCGGGTACACCGCGCTGCACCTGGCCGAAGCTGGCGCCAATCTGGTCATCACCGATATTGACCAGGATGCTTTGACCGACATTCAGAAACGGACGGGCGCGCGGATCGTTGCACCGGATGAAATCTATGATGTCGATGCCGATATTTTCTCTCCCAATGCACTGGGCGCGATTATCAATGAAGACACGCTGAAACGGCTGAAAGTCAAAGTCATTGCCGGTGGTGCAAACAATCAGTTGGTGATCCCGGCAATGGGGGAATATGTCCGCCGCGCCGGCATTCTTTATGCGCCAGACTATGTCATCAATGGTGGTGGAATCATCAATGTCGCGGCTGAGATTTCAGGCACTTATTCACGCGAATGGGTGGATCAAAAGCTCGACACGCTGATCGAGACCTTGGGCGCAGTGCTGGATGATGCGCTGGCATCTGATCGCCCGACCAATGCGGTCGCAGATGAGATTGCACGGGCGCGTATCGCCGCCGCGAAGCGCAGTTAAAGCGCCGGCTGAATGGGGCCATCTGCGCGGCCGTGCACGAATTGATCGACATGATCATTGCCGCTTTCATCAATCATGCTGGCCGGGCCACGCCAGATAATCTTGCCTTCAAACAGCATCGCGATTTCGTCCGCGATCTTGCGGGCGCTGGCCATGTCATGGGTGATTGAAATCGCCGCCGCACCGAGGGCTTTGGTTTGCTCGACGATGAGGTCATTGATCGCATCTGCGGTGATCGGGTCGAGGCCGGTGGTTGGTTCGTCGAAAAAGATCAATTCCGGCTTTGAAACAATCGCGCGGGCCAGGCCGACACGTTTCTGCATGCCCCCTGAAATCTCTGCGGGACGCAAATCCGCGACATCCGACCCAAGACGGACCTGCTTCAGTGTTTCAATCGCGCGGTCCTTGGCGTCCTTTCGGTTCAGCCCGTCGGCATTAAGCAGTCGAAACGCAATATTTTCCCAGACGGTCAGACTGTCGAACAGAGCCGCAGACTGGAACAGCATGCCAATCCGGGCCCGCATCGCCTCTCGGGTTTTGCCTTGATCATGGGTGACATCCTCACCATCGAACAGGATTTGTCCTTGATCAGGGGTCATCAAGCCAAGCGCGTTCTTCAGCATCACGGATTTGCCGGAACCGGACCCCCCCAGGACAACCAGTGATTTGCCCGGCGAGACGTCAATATTCACGCCTTTGAGCACCTGTTTCGGCCCGAAGGATTTGTGAACATCTTTGAGTTCGAGAAGCGATGTCGTGCTCATGATCCGAAATTCACCAGAAGAGTTGAGATGAGATAGTTGAAGGCCAGGATCAACACGGCGGCGCCGACCATGGCAAAAGTTGTGGCGCGACCGACGCCCGTCGCGCCGGCGCTGGATTTGTCCCCGTGGTAACAGCCGAGGATCGCTATCACGCCCCCGAAAACGACGGCTTTGATCAAGCCCACAGTGACATCCTGCCATGTCAGAAAGTCGAGCGTATTGCGCAGATAGGTTGTCGAATCGAATCCGAGGCCAAGCGTGCTCACAGCCCAGCCGCCCATAACGCCGATAATATCCGCAACCAGAACCAGCATGGGCAATGTCATCAGCCCCGCGAGCAGGCGCGGTGCATACAAATACCGAAACGGGTTGGCACTCAAAGTCTTTAGGGCGTCAATTTGTTCGGTCACACGCATGGCCCCGATTTCAGCGGCGATCCCAGCCGACACACGGCCGGCCAGCATCAGGCCCGTAATCGTCACGCCAAGCTCGCGGGTAATGCCCAGAACGACGATATTCGGCACAAATTGCTCGGCGCCGAACCGGCTGCCGCCGGAATAGATATTCAGCGCCAGCGCCGCGCCGATGAACACAGCAGACAGCCCCACAACGGGCAGGCTGTAAAAGCCGATGGCAATCATCTGGCGGAAAATCTGCGCCGGATACCATCGTGGGCTAAAGCTGGCGCCCACCGTTTTGCCAGTAAATATTGAGAGGCGGCCAATCTCTGCCAGCATGCCGAGCGTTGCGCCGCCCAGCCATTGCAATGGATTGGGGAAGCTCGATTTAGGTTTCGTAGATGCGTTTGACACGGGGCGTCAGTCCTGTGGTGAGTTCGTATCCAATCGTGCCCGCAAGGGCGGCTTGTTCTTCTAATGGTGCGTCCGGTCCGATCAATTGGGCATAAACACCAGGCCGCGCAAGTTCCGCGGCTTCGGAAACGTCAATTGTAATCAAATCCATCGACACGCGGCCAATGATTGGGCATTTCTGCCCGCCCAGGACCGCAAATCCCTTGTTTGAGGCTGCGCGTGGGAAACCATCGCCATAGCCAATTGCCAGCGTCGCCAAAAGTGTCGGTTTCTCGGCGCGCCATGTGGCATTGTAGCCAACGGTTTCGCCCGACTGGATCTGTCGAACCTGAAGAATCGGTGCGGCCAGCGTCATGCCGGGTTTTAGAACCACACCTTCCGGCGCCACGCCGCCGCCATACAATGCAATGCCGGGACGGGAAAGCGCGAGATGATAATCTGATCCGAGCCAGACACCGCCTGAATTTGCGAGGCTGAGCGGCACACCTGGAAACGCCGATGACAGGGTTTCCAGAAGGGCCGCCTGATGGGCATTCATCGAAGCGGTCGTGTCTTCGGCGCATGCCAGATGTGATAGAACCAGGATCGGCGCTTGGCCTTCGCTTGCCGCAGCGATTTCTGTCGCGTCCCAGGTCGGGAGTCCGAGCCGATTCATCCCGGTGTCGAAATGCAAAGCGAAGCCGCGCGGCATTTTCACACCATCGACCAACCAGTCGGCCATGGTTCGGAATTGAAAGCTCGAATTGATCACCGGGATCAGCGCATTCTCACGATACAGGGCTTCTTCGTCGGGTGAAGGACCGTTCAAGACGAAGATGTTCGGGTGGCTGCCGAGCGTCGCGCGCGTCACTTCTGCTTCATGGCTATGCGCGACAAAGAAGTGGTCACAGCCCGCATCATGCAGCGTTTCCGCCACGTGTGGCAGACCATGGCCGTACGCATCGGCTTTGATCACGGCGCCCGTCACGCCACTGGTTTGCGTAGCCCGCAGGGTTCGCCAATTGTCAGCGATGTTTGCCAAATGGATATGGGCACGTGGACGTAGGCTCATGCAGGCCGGATTACAGCGCTTTGCGGCAGATGTAAGGCCTATTCGTCGTCAAAGGCACCTTGTGGCGCCCGCGCCAGATTACCAAATCGGGTCACGTTGGCGTCGAACGAGAGAACGACTTTGCCGATCGGGCCATGTCGTTGCTTGCCCAGGATGACTTCGGCTGTGCCATAGACCTCATCCATACGCTGACGCCAGGATGCCCATTTGTCTGCTGCGGCAGGGTCGCCGGCATCCGCTTGAGGCTCGGTTCGTTCCAGATAATAGCTTTCGCGATAGACGAACATAACCACGTCTGCATCTTGCTCGATCGATCCGGATTCCCGGAGATCTGAAAGTTGCGGGCGTTTATCATCGCGTTGCTCAACTTGTCGAGACAGCTGCGAGAGCGCGATGACCGGTACATTCAGTTCCTTTGCCAGGGCTTTCAGCGTCGTGGTGATCTGCGTGATTTCCTGTACCCGGTTCACATCAGACTTGCCGGATGTTCCAGTCAACAATTGGAGATAGTCGATAATGATCAGGTCAATGCCCTGCGCGCGGTGCAATCGACGCGCTCGCGCCGCCAGCTGACTGACTGATATTCCGCCCTGGTCATCAATATAAAGCGGCAGGTTCTGCAATTCTTCGGTCGCCTCGCGCAGCGTTTCAAAATCATGCTTGTCGAGGTCACCCTGTCGAATCTTGTGGGCATTGATGCTTGTGCGCTCGGCTAGAATTCTGGTGGCCAACTGTTCCGATGACATTTCCAGCGAGAAGAACGCCACCTTGCCGCCTTCAATCGTCTTGGTCGAACCGTCTTCTTGTTTTTCGCCGCGATAATCCGCAGCGACATTGTACGCGATATTGGTGACCAGCGAGGTTTTCCCCATTGATGGACGGCCCGCTAGAATAATCAGGTCTGACTTGTGAAGACCGCCCATTTTGTGGTCGAGATCGTCCAACCGGGACGCGATCCCGGCAATTTTACCTTCACGCTTGAATGCCGCTTCGGCCATTTGCAGCGATTCAGTCAGCGCTTCAGAGAATGTCGAAAACCCGCGGCCCGTCGAGCCGCGTTCAGCCAGGGCGAATAATTCGCGTTCAGCCAGTTCAATTTGCTGTGTGCCATCGACGTCGCGATCATGATGCTGCGCGCGCGACTGAACGCCAGCGCCGATATTGATCAATTCCCGCCGCATCGCCAGGTCGCGAATAATCCGTGCATAATCCTGCACTTCGGGGCCGAAGGCGGCGCTGTCGAGCAAATCGGCCAAATATTGCGCGCCGCCAATCTGGGTCAGCCGCTCATCTTTTTCGAACTGCTCGCGCAAAGTCACACCATCGGCGACCCGGCCATTCTGGATCAGCATTTGGCAGGCTTCGAAGATTTCTTGGTGCGCAGGCGCATAGAAATCGATCGGACGCAAAATGTCTGACACGCGCTGAAACGCGTTATTATCATACAGAATCGAACCGATCACAGCGGCTTCCGCCGACAGGTTATGTGGCAGGTCCGGTCCAGACTCTTCAGGAGAGTGCAGGGGGGCGATGGCATTGCTCATCGGGCCTTGTTAACCAAGTTCGCGAACATTGGGCAGCCCCTGATGGCATGAATCCCCCGCTGAAACGCAGAGTTTTCCACAAGGATTGATTCGGTCTGTGTTTGGCAGACGCGTCCTTCGGGGCGGTGCACCTCTAGCCATTCTGATTTGATGCGTTATGTAGCGCCGTTCTCGCGCCCACTTCCCCGTCCGATTGGAGCCATTTGCGGATGAGCCAGGTCTCATTATTGTCCAACCTCTCCAGTCCTGCGGCGGTATTTGGAGCCCCTTTCGGTCTCGATTTGCTGCGCTTGATCGAGGCCTTAGAGGCGCGCGGCAGTGCCGCCCTTTATGTGGCGCGTGATGATAAGCAAGCTGCAACCGCGATGAAACTGGCTGAGTTTTATCGTCCGTCGCTCGATCTCATCAGATTGCCTGGCTGGGACGTGCTGCCTTATGATCGCGTGAGTCCATCGCCGGCCGTGGCGGCTGCGCGGTGTGCGGCGCTGGCGCAACTGTCACAACGCGCTGCGAACGCGGAACCCTGCCTGGTGGTGACCACCGCAAGCGCGATGGTTCAACGCGTGCCGCCGCGCGCGACAATGCGGGCCTCATCCTTGTCCGTTTATACCGGCGGCCGTATTCAGCAAGACGACCTGTCATCTTATCTCGGGATAAACGGATATGTCCGGGTCGCCTCGGTTTCTGAAAAAGGCGAATACTCTATTCGCGGTGGCAAGATCGATATCTTCCCACCCACCGGAGACGAACCTGTTCGCCTCGATCTGTTCGGGGATGAAGTCGAGACGATCAAGGCGTTTGACCCAGAAACCCAGATCTCGACGCGGACGCTCAATCGGGTGTCTCTGGCGCCGGTTTCCGAAATCCTGTTCAATGAACACACGCTAAGCCTGTTTCGGGAACGCTATATGTCGGAACTCGGATCGCCATTGGGCGATCCCATGTATGAGGCCGCGCGGGCTGAAATTCGCCGCGGTGGAATCGAAGGCTGGCTGCCGCTGTTTCACGACGAGCTCGATACTCTGTTTGACTATATCGGTCCCGATGCTTTGATTGGTCTAGGCGCGCTGTCCGCGGAAGCCGCCAGCGAACGGTTGTCGCAAGCAAAAGATTATTACGCGGCGCGTGTCGAGGCGGCGGGCGAAGAGCGCCAGGCGCGCGTTCTACCGCCACACCACCTCTATCTGACAGATCAAGAACTTTCCGGGGCCTTGCAATCGCGGGGCGTGGCGCGGTTTCACGCCGGACAGGGCGATGGCGGCTTGGACATGCAAGGTGCCCAGGGACGCGACTTCGCCCCTGAGCGCGCGCAGCCAGAGATCAACATATTCGAAGTCGCCGCGTCTCACGCGAAATCGAAGGGCGCCGTTGGCAAAGCCGTTGTGTTCGCTGCCTGGACCGACGGATCCGCCAGTCGGCTTGAGGGCGTTTTAGAAGATCACGGTCTGCCGGACGCGACGCGTGTCTATTCCCTGGATGCGGCTCGGCAGGCTGAAATTTCAATTTGCGAATTGCCTCTGGAACACGGGTTCGAAACCGATGATCTGGTGCTTATTGGTGAACCAGATATTCTTGGCGACCGGTTGGCGGCGCCGCGGCGAAAACGAAAAGCCGCAAATTTCATCGCCGAGGCGGGCAGCCTCAATCCGGGTGATCTGGTCGTCCATGTCGATCACGGGGTAGGGCGATATGAAGGCCTGAAAACCCTCGATCTCGCTGGCGCTGCCCATGATTGCCTCGAACTCGGTTATGCCAAAGGCGACAAGGTCTTCCTACCGGTTGAAAATATTGATCTTATCAGTCGCTATGGCAGCGAGGATGCTGAAAGTGCGATCGATGCCTTAGGCGGTGTGGGGTGGCAAACGCGCAAAGCTCGCGCGAAGAAGAAAATTCTCGAAATGGCGGCCGAATTGATGGCCATCGCCGCTGCACGAGAGACGAAGAAAGCCGATGCCGTGGTCACCGGCGATGGTTTATATGAAGAGTTTGCGGCGCGTTTTCCGTATGAAGAGACGGATGACCAATTGAACGCCATTGAGGATGTGCTCGGTGATTTGTCGTCTGGCAAACCAATGGATCGCTTGGTTTGCGGGGATGTCGGGTTTGGCAAAACTGAAGTCGCTTTGCGTGCCGCCTTCGTTGCGGCGATGGCCGGTCAACAAGTGGCGGTCATCGCGCCAACAACATTGCTGGCGCGCCAGCATTACAACACTTTTGCGGCGCGCTTTGCGGGCTGGCCGATCCAAGTCAAACCCCTGTCCCGATTTGTGTCCACTAAAGAGGCCAATGAGACCAAGGCGGGCATGGCAGCTGGAACGGTGGATGTGGTTATCGGCACCCATGCCTTGTTGGCCAAGAATGTCGCGTTCAAACGGCTCGGCTTGCTTGTGGTGGATGAAGAGCAGCGCTTTGGGGTGAAGCATAAAGAGCGACTGAAAGAGCTGAAAGCGGATGTTCATGTCCTCACACTTTCAGCGACGCCTATTCCGCGCACCCTGCAAATGGCGCTCACCGGCATTCGTGACCTGTCAATCATCGCCACCCCACCTGTCGATCGGTTGGCGGTACGAACTTATGTGACAGAGTTTGATACGGTGACGGTCCGCGAGGCCTTGCTGCGCGAAAAATACAGAGGCGGTCAAAGCTATTATGTTGCGCCGCGCATTTCGGATCTCGATTATCTTGAGAATTTCCTCAAATCGAATGTTCCCGAAGTGAAGTTCTGTGTCGCGCATGGTCAGATGCCGTCTGGTGAACTCGAAGACCTGATGACGGCGTTCTATGAAGGGGAATATGATGTCCTTCTGTCGACGACGATTGTCGAAAGCGGATTGGATATTCCACGCGCCAACACTTTGGTGATCCACAAAGCCGACCGGTTCGGTCTGGCCCAGCTTTATCAATTGAGGGGACGCGTTGGACGCTCCAAATTGCGCGCCTATGCGTACCTCACCACACCCGCTGATCGTGTCATATCGACGGCAGCTGAGCGGCGTCTGCGTGTATTGCAATCGCTGGACAGTCTTGGGGCCGGTTTCCAGTTGGCGAGCCATGATCTGGACATGCGTGGCGGCGGCAACTTGCTGGGGGACCAACAATCGGGTCACGTCAAGGAAGTCGGCGTCGAGCTTTATCAGCAAATGCTCGAAGATGCCGTAAAAGCCTTGCAATCAGGGTCCAATGCCGGGGAAGAGGTCGCTGACGAGTGGTCACCGCAGATCAATCTCGGCATGTCTGTTTTGATCCCCGAAAGCTATGTCGAGGATCTCGGCGTCCGGCTCGGATTGTATCGCCGTCTCGCCGACTTGACGACAGAGCAGGAGCGCGAGGCATTTGCGGCAGAATTGATTGACCGGTTTGGTCCCTTGCCGGACGAAACTCAGCAATTGCTCGACGTCACGGCCGTCAAAGTGGTGTGCAAATCGCTGGGGATTTCAAAACTGGATGCGGGTCCGAAAGGCGTCGTCATCACATTCCGGGATGATACCCGTGTTGATCCAGCGCAGTTGATGATGCTGGTGCGGTCGAGACCCGGGAAAATGAAATTGCGCCCTGATTCAAAGCTGGTGATCATGGGCGTTCCGGCAGACACGGTTGCGCGCATGAATGCGGTTCGTGGCCTGCTCCAAGAACTCGAAGGCACTGTTACGACTTTGGGTTAAGCGGTTCTTCGTGTGGACAGTGATGTTTTCGCGGTCAGCCCGCCGAGCAATGTGCTGAGTGTGTGGAACTGTCTGCGTTCGATGACCCGCCACGTCGTCGTTCGCCCAAGCGCCTCTTCGATCCGGCGCGCCAGGACGACGGCGCCGCGATATTGGGTATTCGGCAATGTCACACAGATGTGCGAATTATCCAGTCGTGCGGCGAGGTCCGTGTCTCTCAGCAAGGACTTGATGGTGCGCGCTGCGGCTTTGAGGTCCTCGCCATTGATGATCTCGATGGCGATCAGAGACAGCGATGTTGCGAGTCTGTCTGCTTGCGCCATTTGCGCTTCGACATGGGATTCAAGATAGTCGCGGGAGACCAGTCCAGTCACCGGATCCTGGGCTGAAGCAGACAAGCCGAAGGTTGGCTCTACGGGGCGTTCGGAGTGAGAACATATCATCTGCAAGCGCGACACGACAAAATCCAGATCGTTGGAGAGGTCTACGATTTGATCGGCATAGGTCACGGCGCCGGACAATTTATCGGCGAGATCCGGACGCAAGAGCAAGACGATTTGAGGGTTTTGCGCCATTTGCAATTGCCCGATGGTTTGCAGCAGTCTGGCGGCTTCGTCGTCTGGGGAGGTGGGGCATAGGATAATGGATTGGAACGCCCCGCTGACCAGATAGTCTTCCGCAGTCAATTGGCTGATCGCTGCGACGAGACTGATGTTCTGCGACGCGAGCGCAGTTTTAAAGGCATTGAGAAATGGGGCATCGTGACCCAGCCAAAGGACGCGGGACGTTTGCTGCGCCTGTGGCGTAATCGCGGCCGATCCAAACTTTTCAGACGTGCGCGCACGGAGTTGGATTTCTCGCTTGCGTTGGTTTTCACGTTGCCGGATGGCCAGGCGTGCCGGCAATGTGGCAATCTGGTTGATGTCGGTGAGATGAATTTCACTCTTATTCGGTGCCTGCTCCTGTTTGCCGATGGTGACAAATAGTCGATCATCGACCGAACCAAAATCGAAGTCTCGTGTCAGCAAATCAATGAAAGCCGGGGCTGAGTCCGGTGGCAGATAAGATCCGCGAACCGGAACTGGCCGAATGCCCGCTTGTCGCAATCGCGTCTGCAGCATTTCAAGTCTCGGACTTTCCGAGACCACGTGAATCACCGGCGCGTCAAAGCTTTGCTCGCTAAACATCTTCCAAGTCCCTCTAGTCGACGTAGGGTGAGGCCTTTTCTTTGCGGCCTTGAGTCTTAAGGTCTGGTTGATCTGAGAGGTTTTTAGACCCGGAATTTAGGGAGAATCGTATGGCGCAAGGGCCGTTAGCAGGTGTCAAAATTGTCGAGTTCGCAGGCATTGGTCCCGGACCGTTTTGCGGAATGTTGCTCAGCGACATGGGAGCAGACGTTGTACGCATTGACCGCGCCGGGAAACCCAGACCAGGAAATCCGGCAGATGTGATGAGCCGCGGCCGCCGCTCGATTGCGCTTAACCTGAAAGATGAAGGGGATCGCGAGACCGCCCTGAAATTGCTGGAAAAAGCAGAAGGCTTGATCGAAGGGTTCCGACCGGGCGTGATGGAACGGAACGGCCTCGGTCCAGATGTTGTGCTCGCGCGTAATCCAAAACTTGTCTACGGGCGGATGACGGGCTGGGGACAGCACGGGGCTTTGAGCCATTCAGCAGGCCACGATCTCAATTACATTGCCATCACCGGGGCGCTGCATGCGATGGGTGAGGGTGATGGGCGTCCGCGTCCACCGCTCAATCTGATCGGCGATTATGGCGGCGGCGCTTTGTACCTCGCAATGGGTCTGCTGGCGGCGATCATAAATGTGAAAAATGGCGGCGACGGTCAGGTCATTGATTGCGCCATGTCTGACGGCGCCGCATCCCTCGCGACGATGTTCTACGGCATGCGCGCGATGGGGGTCTGGACGGATGATCGCGAGGCCAATCTGCTCGATGGCGGCGCACATTTTTACGATACGTATGAATGCGCGGACGGCAAATGGGTGTCTATTGGATCCATCGAGCCTCAATTCTATGCCTTGTTGATCGAGAAGGCCGGCCTGACAGATCCGGATTTCCAGGCGCAGATGGATCGCTCGAAATGGCCTGGCCTGAAGGCCAAGCTGATGGCGGTGATGAAAACCAAGACCCGCGATGAATGGTGTGCGATTATGGAGGGCACCGATATCTGCTTCGCTCCGGTTCTGTCCATGGCTGAAGCGCCGGAGTACAAACACAATACCGATCGCGGCACGTTTGAAACGATCGATGGCGTGGTCCAACCCGGTCCAGCACCGCGATTCTCGAAAACGCCCGGCGCCATTCAAGGCAAGCCAGCTGGAATCGGTGAACATCAAGACGCAGTGCTCAAAGACTGGGGAATCGCTTAGAAGGCCTGTTTCCAAACTGTGAAACGCAAAGGATGAGGAATGGGTGCACTTCCTGGAACCACCGGGCGGCGTCGGCTGTATCTGATGCGCCATGGCTTCGTTGATTACACGTCGCCAGAAGTTCGTGCGGCGCAAGATCCCAGCATCGCCTATCTAACAGATCAGGGGCGGGCGGAAGCCAAGGCAGCAGGGATTGCGCTGTCTGACGTCCACCTCGATGTGGCATTTCACACCGGCCTTCGCAGAACCCGAGAAACGGCCGAAATCGTGTTGGCGCAGCACGACCTGGACGCCCCTGAGCTAGAAGAAGAGTCACGCTTTCGGGAATTGCGGTCTGGGCAATATATCGACTTCAAATCACCCGAGCATCTCGCGGCGACGATGACGTTTCAGTTCGAACAGGCAGGCCAACCCGACGCGACCTTCCTGGATGGCGGTGAAAAATTCTCGGATGCTATGGTGCGAATTGAAGACGGCCTGAAAGGGTTATTGTCGCGTCCGGGATGGGCTTCCGCCCTGCTTGTTGCCCATGAGGTGGTCAATCGCATGATCCTCGCCTGGGCGATCGGCGCGCCTCTGGGCTCCAGCGCCGGGTTCGAGCAGGACACGGGATGCATCAACATTGTCGATTTTGATCTTGTGCCGGATGAGTCGGGAAACACCAGAATCGAACGGGCAGTGATCAAGGCCGTCAATCTGACGCCGGCCAATTATGTCAAAAATGGGATGAATCTTCGCTCGCTTGAAGCCATTTTTACCCAAGCCTCTGAATAGGTGTTCAGATACCCGCGTTTAGGGGACAGTTACATGAACAGAATATGAGACGGCGGTGCAAATCCGTTCATGTTGGTTCGCGTATAAAGGTCTTGTCGACAGGGAAATCGCCTCTTTGACGAAGCACCTGACGACGTCCTTCTTGCTTGACTTGGGCCACTTTTACGAGTGGCCTTTTTTTTGCGCGATATGTTCTGCGCGTTGCATCGCGGCATTGAGATTTTGTTCTAATTGCTGTCGCAGGCTTTCACGATCATCCTCCTTGGAAGGAATAACGGCTTCGCCGAAGACCAGAGCGCCACGGCTGAACGGATACGGGATGCGAAATCCATCCCAGGTCTTCAGTCTGTGTCGCGGTGCTGAAACAATTGCATAAGGGAGGATCGGCGCGTTCGAGCGTTGTGCCATGATCACTGGGCCATTCTGAGCAATCTCTGCCGGCCCGCGCGGTCCATCCGGAGTGATGCAAATGCCACCGCCATTCTTCAGGATGCGCAAAGCCTCAGCGAGCGCTTTCATGCCGCCTTTGTCCCGCTTCTTTCGTTTATGAGTGGACGATCCGCGCACAGCTTCCAAGCCCAGATGCTTAATCGCCTTGGCCACCGGTTCACCATCTTTTGAGAGCGAGATCAGCATCGCCGATCGCGTTTTCTGGTTTGGCCAGCGGCGAATGATGCGATTCCATCCAGAAGGCAGCAGCAGAATCGTCGAATGCCATGCAGCCACGATGATATTTGGATGATCGAGCCAGACCTGCAGCGCCTCTTCATCACCTTCCACCGACCAACGAATGGTGCGGTTGCAAATCGCCATATAGGCCCAGATGATCCAGCCCAGGATAGATGTGACGATGGCGCTACGCAGGATGGCTTTCATGGCGTCGCTGTGTAGCGATGATTGGGCATGCCGGAAAGAGCCTGAATGCAAGAGCGCCCGGCTCAAAAGAACCGGGCGCGCTGCACATCAAAGAATTTGAGTGTCGGTCGGCTTATGGCACGAAAACCGTGTAGACGACGTCGGCCTGGATTTCACCAGCACCGAGCGACAAGTCATAAGCACCACCAGCGCCCAGCGAGTAAGTCGCATCGAAGCGGACAGACTGGCCAACAATCGAACCAGCGGAAGCTGCCGTGCGCAGCGCGCCGACAAAGACCGGATTGGTGCCATCGACCTGACCGAGATGCGAGAATGGCGTAAACGCGCCCAATGGGTTTTGAGCATTGGCGCCAAACGCCAGACCAGCATCATTGCCAGACACTGTTACATCCATGCTGTAACCGATATCCGCAATGTCAAAATCGCCGCTTTGCAGCGTTTGCGTTGCAACACCATCAATGGCGAAGGCTGTGTTTGAGGCAACATAGAAGCTGGATTCATATGTCAGAGGACCAGCGGTCAATGATGCGCCAGTGACGTCGAATGCCGAAAAGTTCGATGGGCTGTCTGTATCAACAGTGGCGATCGTGCCGCCGCCATTGCTGATGTCGAGAACCGAACCAATACCCGCTGTCGATGCCGCGTCAGCGGTTGCAGTCAGGGTGCCGGTCAGAACGGTGCGGCCGTCCTGCAGGATCAAATCCGAATCTCCGGCACCAACTGTGTCGTCGATGACAAAATCTGTTGCGATTGGGGTGTTTCCATTCGACTCGTCAGCCGCCCAAACGATGACGACGCCAAGCACTTTAAAGTGCGGACGGTCGATGATTGATGCGTTAGCAGGTGCGGATACAGCCAGTGTGCTTGCGGCAAGGGCTGCGCCTGCCAGAAGCAGTTTGCGATAGCTCATTTTTTATCTCCATGATCGTGCAGCAATTGGGCTGCGGTCCGGGCCTTTTGACCTCGTGACGCTGTTATCGCAGAGAATTTCTTAGATTCCGCTAAGAGGCGTGCGCAGTTTCGCGGCGCAAATTAACCAACTATTAGATCAGGTTTAGGGGCTTGTCGGCGAGCTCGGCATAGCGACCGCCATGATAAACCAGCGGCATTGCATCCGGATCAGATGCCAGCCGATGCACGCGAGCGATGAACAAGATGTGGTCACCGGCAGGATGCTGCGCATGCGGAAGGCATTCCAGCCTCGCGGCACAATCGGGAAGCAGGGGGACATCATTCAGACCGGATTCGATTTTCAATCCCTGAAACTTGTCTTCACCAGATTTTGCGAACCTCTGCGAGAGATCAGCCTGATCCTCGCGCAGGATATGAACTGCAAAAGCGTTTGCGTTTGAAAAGGCCTGCAGGCTGAGCGCATTCAAACCGACAGACCAGAGAATGAGCGGCGGATCCAAAGACACAGAATTGAAGGAGTTTGCGGTAATGCCGACGGACTTACCGTTGGCGTCACGTGTCGTGATCACCGTAACGCCGGTGACGAAAAGACCCAATGTGTCTCTGAAGGTCCGTAGATCAAAACTCATGCCCTCCTATGTGATGCTTTTATGCGTCTGGTCCAGCACAAGACTGTCAGAGGCCGATCAAATTCGACGAATTTGTTCTTTCGGATTCAAAATCGAGGTCTCTGCAACGTTTTCGTTTAGGAATGAGGCCTATTCGGAACAGAAAGACAGTCAATTTGCCTCAGAACCGGCGAGAACAGTTGTCGAACGCTGTCAGATAATGGTTAAAAATCTATGCAAATATGAATGTCAGCATTGCAAAATTGGTTTTTTGGTTGGGATTGCAATGAATTTAAGGGGATTCGTGGGTTTTTAGATGAACGGCAGATTGCTAGCAGATACCGTATGGTTGTTGAGAATTAGACACTTTTGTGAACCTGCAATGTAAACTATTTTGCATATGAATGGTTGTTCATTATGAACAGCTGTTCATCGAAAAAGCTTAGGAAATTTTCATCTAAAAAAGTGCTTGTATGTCGGTTTCGTTACAGGCATCTAGGGGGGGCTTTGAGCGGGCATCAAGCCCCGTAGTGCAGTGAAGGACATCTTTTAGCAGTCGTCATTTTTTACCTGCGTAAGACGACACCAAGATGTGGAGAGTGAGAATTATGAAAGACTGGTGCAACACAGACGGCGCACGCCGTCTCAAGGACAAAATTGCCGAATATTGGTCCGATCGTGGCTATGAAGTAGAGGTCGACCTGGTCGATGCTGGCTTCGTTCCCGCAATGCGCAGCGCACGTACTGACGTTCGCAGCAACATGGTCAACGGCATGCCGCGTCGCAAACTCGTCAATGTGAACGAAGTGCGCAGCGAGTATCGTCCAGACTAAAGTCGATTGGCAGCAAGTTTTGAGAGGGCTTGCTGCATGTCACGCCAGTGATCAATTGACTTGAGACATTCGTAGGATTGGCCCGAGAGGGTGCCATATCCAAACGATACGAATACGAAGGGCAGTCCGGCGTTGCGGGCTGCCTTTTCGTCTGTCTGGGAGTCACCCACCATGATCGCTTGGTTGGTATTGCCACCGGCACGGACAATCGTTTCGAGAATGTGATCCCCATTCGGTTTCTTGACGGGCAGCGTATCGCCGCCAACCAGTGCAGAAAAATGGTGATCGAGGGCCAGGCCGGCCAAGACAGCTGCCGCCAGATCTTGTGCCTTATTCGTGCAAACGGCCAGTGTCGCGCCGGCGGAGCGCAAATCCGCCAGACATGTGGTGCTAGATTGAAACGGGCGACTCAATCGCGTGCAGTTGGCGGCATAATGCTCAAGAAAAACGGGCCAAAGGTCGCGTTCGATCTCATCCGAGTCGATGGGCACGTTGTGATATGCAAGTCCTTTTCGGATCATCGCCTTGGCGCCATGGCCAATCATCATGCGGATCGTCGCCAGTGAAACCGCACCCAATCCTTTATATGCAAGCGTGTGGTTGAGTGCGGCGTGGAGGTCCGGAGCGGTCTCGACCAGCGTGCCATCAAGATCGAATACCAATGTCCAACCGGTAAAATCAAAATTCATCTACATCTTCTCCAGCGAATAAGGCTCGCATCGACTCAGATCTTGCTCTAGGGCAGACCCAGTTAATTCGCGAGGGTGTTTTGCCATGGGGAATCGAGCCGCCATTATTCTAGCTGCCGGACAAGGCACCCGAATGCGATCAGCGCTGCCGAAAGTGCTGCATCAGGTGGGTGGCCGTGCGATGGTGGATTGGTCTGTGGCGCTGGCGCGAAGTGTTGGCTGCGACAAGATCGTGGTGGTGTGCAGTCCGGCCGGTCAGGCGGTTCAGGATCACATCTCTCAGACATTAGGCTCAGATGCCATTGCGATTCAGGACCCGCCTCAAGGAACCGGTCATGCGGTTCTGGCGGCCAAGGACGCCTTATCCGGCTTCACCGGTGATCTCGTCGTGCTTTATGGCGATACGCCGCTCATTCCAACCGAAGCCGTAGAAGCGTTGTTTCATGAATTGGATGCGGGGGCGTCGGTGGGCGTTCTCGGGTTTGATGCTGCTGATCCAGGCGCTTACGGCCGGCTGGTCACGGATGACAAGAATAATCTGGATGCGATTGTCGAGGCGAAAGAAGCATCGCCTTCGCAATTGGCGATCCGATTCTGCAATTCTGGCGTCATGGCCGCGTCGTCACAGACGATGTTCGGTCTTCTCGATAAGGTCACCAATGACAATGCCAAAGGTGAGTATTATCTCACCGATATTGTCGGTCTGGCCCGCGCAGATGGAATGCGCTGCCGGGCTGTCGCTTGCGATGAAGCAGACGTGTTGGGCGTGAATTCACGGGTCGAACTGGCGCAGGCGGAACAGTCATTTCAGAATAAGAAACGACATGCCTTTCTGTCGTCGGGTGTCACGATGACGGCGCCGGAAACGGTGTTCTTCAGTTTTGATACTGAAATCGAGAATGATGTCATTCTGGAACCAGGTGTGGTTTTTGCCCCTGGCGTCCACGTTCGGACTGGCGCCCGCGTGCGGGCATTCTCTCATCTTGAAGGGGCGCACGTCGCCGAAAATTGCGAGATTGGTCCTTATGTCCGGCTACGCCCTGGCACAGTTCTGGAGCGCGGGGTCAAGATCGGTAATTTTGTTGAGGTCAAGAAAACCCGAATGGGTGCGGGCGCAAAAGCCAGCCATTTATCCTATCTCGGCGATGGCGATGTCGGCGCCGGGGCCAATATCGGGGCCGGCACGATTTTCTGCAATTATGATGGCTTTCTGAAATATCAGACGACGATAGGTGAGGGTGCCTTTGTCGGCTCGAATTCGTCCTTGGTGGCGCCCGTCACGATTGGCGCTGGCGCGTTTGTCGGGTCTGGATCTGTGATCACGAAGGATGTCGAGCCAGATGGTCTGGCGGTTGCACGCGGGCGCCAGGTGCAGAAATCCGGCTGGGCAACGTCATTCAGAGACAAGATGGCTGCGATTAAGGCGGCCAAGAAAAACGGCTGAGGGAGCGCTGCGATGGCCAACGAGCTGGAAAAAGAGAATGCAGCACAGGCTGCGATGGATTTCGTCGAAGATGGCATGACCATCGGATTGGGAACGGGCTCGACGGCAAAGTATTTTGTCGAATTTCTGGCCGAGGAGATTTCCGACGGACTGGTGGTTCGCGGCGTGCCAACCAGTGAACAGACGCGCCGCTTGGCTGAATCGCTGGGTGTGCCGCTGGTCGATATCGAACAAGTTGACCGGATTCAACTGACTGTCGATGGCGCCGATGAAGTCGACCAGAACGCCCAGTTGATCAAAGGCGGCGGCGCCGCTTTGCTGCGTGAGAAGATCATTGCCAATGCCAGTGATCTGATGGTGGTAATCGCCGACAGTTCGAAACATGTCGAAGCGTTGGGCAAGTTTCCCTTGCCCGTCGAAGTCACACCCTTCGGCTATACGATCACGGCCAAGAAGGTCTACGACGCGCTGAAAAAGGCCGGCGTGTTGAAACCGATGATCAAAGTGCGCACGGATCCAGGCCATAAACCTCTGGTGACGGATGGCGGAAATTTTATTCTCGATTGTTCCTGCGGCACCATCCCGGACGCGGCGCTGGCGGCACATCTGCTCGCCAGTATTCCCGGTGTGGTCGAACACGGATTGTTTATCAATCTCGCCCGCACTGTGATCATTGGGGCTGAGGACGGCGCCACTATATTTGAATATTAGGTGCGAACCGCCATATTGGCGCCGACTAAAAAAACAGATTCCCAAGCAAGGATTGAGCGATGCCCAACCATTCGTATGACTATGATCTCTTCGTAATCGGCGGCGGCTCGGGCGGCGTTCGGGCAGCACGCATCGCAGCCGGTCATGGCGCCAAGGTTGCCCTGGCTGAAGAGTATCGCATGGGCGGCACTTGTGTCATTCGCGGCTGCGTCCCGAAAAAGTTCATGGTCTATGCCAGCGATTATGGCCGCAAGCTCGAAGAGGCGAAGAAGTATGGTTGGGACGTCACGGTCGGCGCGTTCGACTTCCCGGGCTTCATGGCCAATTTGCATGCCGAAGTGGATCGCCTGTCGGGTCTTTATATGAGCGGTCAGGTCAATGCTGGCGTTGATGTGTATGAAGAGCGGGCGGAATTCGTCGATGCCCACACGTTGAAGCTTCAAAAAAGCGGCAAGACGATTACAGCCGACAAGATCCTGATCGCGGTCGGTGGCTCACCCTGGCGGCCTTCGCCGGAAGAGTTGCCGGGCGTGGAACACACCATCACGTCAGACGGCGTCTTCCAACTGACAGAGTTGCCGAAACATGTCGTCATTGCCGGCGGCGGTTACATTGCTTGCGAGTTCGCCCATGTCTTTGCCGGCCTCGGCGTTGAAACCTGCCTGGTCTATCGCAGCGATACAGTCTTGCGCGGCTTCGACATGGATGTGCGCACCGAAGTCCATGAAGGCCTCAAAGAAGCCGGCGTGCGTGTGATCACCAATACGGTTTTCGAAGCGATCGAGAAAACCGATAATGCTGAAACCCCTCTGCACCTGAAACTCGATAATGGCATGACGCTCGACGCCGATGTCGTCATGATGGCGGTTGGCCGTCGCCCACACATTGATGGCCTCGGCCTTGAAGCTGCTGGGGTCAAAGTCGGCGATCGGCACGAGATTGTCGTCGATGCGTTTTCCAAGACCAATGTTGATAATATCTGGGCGGTTGGCGATGTCACCCGCCGCGCCGAGCTTACCCCCGTCGCGATCCGCGAGGGTCACGCTTTTGCTGACACAGAGTTTGGCGGCAATCCGCGCACGTTCGATCATGACAAGATCGCGACGGCTGTGTTCACACAGCCAGAGGTTGGCACTGTCGGCCTGGCGGAACATGAGGCACGCAAACAGTTTGGCGCCATCGATATCTACAAGGCCAAATTTCGACCGATGAAGAACATGCTCAATGGCAAATCAGAGCGTGTCTTCATCAAGGTCATTGTCCGCCAGGAAGATCAGGTTGTGGTCGGCGCGCATATCGTTTCGCCGGACGCGGGTGAGATGATCCAGATGCTGGGCATCGCCGTGAAAATGGGCGCCACCAAACAACAATTCGATGACACTTGCGCCGTCCACCCGACGATTGCAGAAGAGATTGTCACGCTGAAGACCAAGGTCGCGACCTGACCTTGAATCGGACAAACCCAGTCCGCCTCGGTTTCGTCATTGGTGCCCGTCATGATGCGCCGGATTAGACCGGAAGGAGCGGATTATGAAACGCGATCGCGGAAGCATGTATGCTCTGGGCTTGCTGGCGTTCGGAATGTGTAACGACGCCGCATTTGCCGAGGAAGTCACGCAGTCTGTCCCGGAGGCGTGCGCCTATGCGGGCCATTACGAGACCTATTTTTCGTCGACAGAAACCCCGGATCGCGTGAGCGTTCGGATTGAAGGCAACGATTGCCATGATCCAACACTGTTCATCGATCTGGAAGATCGGGCTGGCGTGCGCGTTTTCTCTGTCGAAATGAGCGCGCTGACGCCGACATATGATTGCGGCGCGATGGTCGATTGCGTGCGTTGGGCTTTCGAAGGCGCAATGGGAAATTTTGGTGAGGAGGTGGCTGCCAATCTGCCAGCGCCGACGGATGCGGGCGACGTTAATGGCTATTACATCGATGATCACCGCGCCTATGCATTCGCCTATCACCAAAAGCGTCCTCTATTCTGCTATGTCGCCGGCAAGAGCTTCGCGGATTGCGTCGTTTTCATGCAAGGCCGGGCGGTTCAAGCGTTCTCTACCGGCAGCTGACTTTGTTTCATTGTTGCTGGGGTTTCGAGCGATCGAAAAAGATGAAATGCTGATGTTCGAAAAGCCGAGGAAATGCCATGCTGAGATGTCTGTCCGCCTTGAGTTTCGCGATCATTCTGGGTGCATGCGCGCAATCCCCCCGCATTGACCGTGTCGATGCGTGTTCCATGGCGCCACCTATCGGCGCATTCAACCCGCAAACCGATGTGTTTGTGGGGCATTTTGACAGCAAGCCAGATGTCGATGATCTCCATACCATCGCGGCCGTCGGATCTTTGCTCCGACAGCCGGAATTTGCATGTGTTCGCGCGATCGGTGTGGCGGGCGCGTATGGCATTCAAGGCGGAGAGTATGTCAGCTCTCCCGACCTGATGCAGCAGGCATTTGGGGACAATTGGCTCGACGGACATTCACAACGCAATGATACAATTGCCCAGCAAGCTACACTGTTTGTCGAGACCATTGGCGCGGGAGGGCATGTCTGGGTGATGATCGCCGGACAGGGTGACATTGCCGCTGATGCTTTGGTTCAGGCCAAAATGTCGGCACCGCACTTGCCCTATGCCACGCATCTTCATCTGGTCCAGCATAGTGACTGGAATGAAAGCGTGACGGCGCCAGAAAAACTCGCCTTGATCCAGGCGGAGACCGATTATCAAAAGATCGCCGATGGCAATGCGACGGGAAATGGCACGCCGGGTTATACGTCAAATCAGGACGCGCGATGGCGCGCCGTCCTCGAAGACCCGGAAATTGGCTCGCTCTGGCAAGAGGCGAAACGGCTTGCCGACCAGCACAACCCAGCCGCAGCCTATGTGAATCCACATGTGGCCGCCGGTGGCTTCGATTTTTCGGACACCGCCGAAATGGCCCACATTTTTGGCCTTGGTGCCTTGGCCAATGTCGATTTGTTCTTCGATTATGTTTTGGCGGCCTCAAAAATCGAGTGGCCGAACGGCGCGCGGGCGGCGATCGCGCTGACTTATGATGATGCGATGCAGAGCCAACTTGATCATGCGGTGCCTCAGCTCGCAGAGGTGGGTCTGAAAGGGACGTTCTATTTGTCCATGGCGATGCAGGATTTCGAGGCGCAGCGCGCAGATTGGGAAGCTGTTGCGGCGGCGGGACATGAACTTGGAAATCACACCATCGCCCACCCATGCAGAGGCGCGCTGGCGAACCGCGACTGGGTCGCGCCTAACCGTGATCTGGACACTTACACAAAGCAACAATTGATGACTGAAATTTCGCGCGCGAACGAGATTTTATCAGAGATGGATGGCCGGACCAGCCGAACGTTCGCTTATACGTGCGGAGATACGCTCGTCGCGGGCGAATCATTCATTGCCGATCTAGCGCCTTTGGTCTCTGGCGCCCGCAGCGTTCATCGGGATGTTGGATTTGATCCATTCTTAATCGCTTCTTATGCCGTTGATCAAACATCCGCGGCAGAGATGATCGCTTATGTCGATGATCTGATTGCAACGCGGGCATTGGGATCGATCACGTTTCACGGGATTGATGGCGATCATCTTTGGGTGACAGCGGCAGATCACCAAACATTGCTAGATTATTTGGTCGCCAAAGAGAGCGAAATCTGGGTCGCGCCATTGCATGAAATTCTGGCTTATGCAGCACAGCAGAAAAAGCCATAAGCTTCAGTATTATATAGAAAAACTGGTTCCGCAGCCGCAGCCGGCAGTGGCGTTGGGATTGTTGATCTTGAACGCCGCACCGATCAATTCGGTTGAAAAGTCGATTTCTGATCCGGCCATGAATTCCAGGCTCATCTCGTCAACCAACACGCTGACGCCGTCGCGGCTGACGACCAGATCGTCTTCATTGGCTCGGTCATCCAGATCGAACTTATATGAAAATCCAGAACAGCCACCGCCTTCGACGCTAACGCGAAGGTAGGACTTATCCGGTTGTTTCTCCAGAATCGCTTTAATGCGCTTCGCAGCCGATTCAGACAGGGTGATATTGCTCATGGGCAAGAAGATAGTGACGCCGGACATTCCTGAAAAGAGGGCAGTGTTCGCAACGCGCTGGGAAGATTCGCGCGGACGCTTCCTAAAAGAGCCGCAATCCGCCACACGGACGCCGTTTCAGCGCGATCGTGATCGGATTATTCACGCGTCAGCTTTTCGCCGGTTGAAACAAAAAACGCAGGTTTTCGTCGCACATGAAGGCGATCATTATCGGACGCGACTGACGCATTCTCTCGAAGTTGCACAAATTGCGCGCTCTGTTGCGCGCACGCTCGGGCTGGATGAGGATCTCGCCGAAGCGATGGCGCTGGCGCATGATCTCGGCCATCCACCCTTCGGGCATGCGGGTGAGGATCAACTCGATGCCTGTATGTCGGAATATGAAGGTTTTGATCATAATGCCCAGACGCTGCGCGTCGTTACACAGCTGGAAGACCGCTATCCAACCTTTCCTGGTCTGAACCTGACTTGGGAAATGCTCGAAGGCCTGGTGAAGCATAATGGACCGCTGATCACGGTGGATAATTCGATCTCTGATCTTCCGGCGGCATTTCGCGATTTCGCCTGGCTCGAACAGTTAGAACTCGATCAATATGCGGGGCCGGAAGCGCAAGTGGCGGCATTGGCCGACGATATAGCTTACAACAATCACGACATTGATGATGGCATTTCTGCCGGCTTGTTCACGCTTGCGGATCTCGAGGCATTGCCGCTGATCGGCGATATTTTTCGCCAGGTGCAAACAGATCACCCAGCACTCGACGAGCGCAAAGTCGTGTATGAAGCAGTGCGCCGCCTGATCGGCTATTGGATCACTGATTTGACGGAGGAAACCCGTCGCCGAGTGGAGAAATATAAACCGCAAAGTGCCGCGGATGTGCGGGCCATGCCGGAGCCACTGGTGGCCTTCTCAGAGACGCTCGATCGCGATCAGCGCGCCCTTCGCGCCTTCCTGTATGAGCGGATGTACAAGCACTATAAAGTCAATCGCATGCGCTCTCAGGGCAAACGCATATTGAGTGAGCTGTTCGAATTGTTCATGGCCGAGCCTGAAACCCTGCCAGACCTCTGGCGTCGCGACGCGGAACAAGCGACGGCTGTGCGCCGCGCCCGTCTGGTTTGCGACTATTTAGCGGGGATGACAGATAATTATGCGATTGAGCTGCATCGTCGGTTATTCAGCATTGAAAGCATGCTGTAATCTGTCTGTGCAGAGGCCTTATTTCCGCCGTTGAATTTAGGCATCGTTAACAAAACGGGCCTAGCTGTTAACCCCAGTGATTAGATGGCAGGGGTAGCTATGAGCCGTGTAAAAGGCGAGCCCGACTACGATTTTGGGCCTTATGAAGATGAATATCGCGGATTTGAGATTCGTGATGATGAAACCGGCAGAGGACCGCTTATTCTTGTGTTGGCCTTGGGCGTTTTGCTGATTTTTGCCGGCGTGGTCTGGAACACTTATCGCCAAGGGGTGCGGCCAACGGAAGGGGGCTTGCCGGTGATTGCGGCCGATGATGTGCCCTACAAGCGGTCTCCCGACCAGCGCGGCGGTGTAGAAGTCGCCGGTCAGGACAAGGCCTATTACGATTCCATGGACGGTCTGGGCGATCCAGCGGTGCAAAAGACAGGCGCCCGCAATCCGATCGATATTCGTCGGCGGGACCCGGTTCTTGCGGGCGGTCCGTCACAGGCGACAGGCACGGAATCGGCGCCGGAACTGCCACCAATCGAAATGGTTGAGGACGATGCGCCGCAATCGGATCCGATACAACTCGCCAATGTGCAACCCGTGCCAGAGCGCGCGCCCGCCCGTCTCCCCGTCGCCGAGGTCGAAACCCCAGAGGTGGTGTCATCTGCCTCACGGTTTGCCGCTTCCGGCAGTTTTCAGGTGCAATTGTCGGCCCTGCGATCGCGGGAAGCGGCGCAATCGGCGTGGACAGGGCTGCAGCGCACAGCGCCCGACCTGTTCGTGGGGGCAAATCTCGATATTCAGCGCGCCGATCTTGGCGCCAAAGGCGTGTTTTTCCGTCTTCGGGTCGGGTCTTTCGCCGATCGCGAAGCGGCGACTGGGTTTTGCTCAGATGTGAAAGCTGCTGGAAAAGACTGTATGGTTGTCGCAAAGGCGTCTGGATGAACGTTTCGGCTTGCATTACCAGCATTTCCGGCCCCGTCCTCCTGGACGATGAGCGGGCCTTTTTGCGTGATGCACAGCCTTGGGGCGTGATCCTTATGGGACGCTCCTGCGTGAGTAAGTCGCAAGTTCGCGCGCTCACGGAAGAGATTAAAAGCGCACTCGGAAGAGACGCTCTCATCTTCATTGATCAGGAAGGTGGACGGGTGGCACGCTTAAAGGCGCCGGAATGGCCCAAATTTCCGGCTGCAGGTGTCTATGGCGCTTTGTACAATAAGGCGCCGGATCGGGCGATGGAAGCATGTGAACTCGGCCATCAACTCATGGGCGCTGAGCTCTCGACGCTCGGGATTCATGCGGATTGCGCCCCGTGCGGGGACTTGCGGCAAGCCGACACGCATGATGCGATTGGCGATCGGGCGTTCGGATATCGTGTTGAGACAATTACGGCGCTGACCGAGGCTGCGCTGAAAGGGCTCGCCAGTTCAGGCGTGGCAGGTGTGATAAAACATATGCCAGGGCAGGGGCGCGCCACACTCGACACCCATTATGACCTGCCAGCGGTGACCGCCGAAATCAGCACGCTTTTGGAAGATATTTCTGTTTTCAAGGCACTATCGGATCAGGCCGCGATGGGGATGACCTGTCATGTGATCTTTGATGCATTTGACCCACACTTGCCGACAACTGTCTCTCCGACCGTCATTTCAGAGACCATTCGAAAGCGAATCGGCTTTGAAGGACTGCTGATGACAGATGATTTGGGGATGGAGGCACTGGGCGGGTCGCTCACGGACCGCGGCGCGAAAGCGTTGGCGGCTGGCTGCGATGTGCTGCTGCATTGTTCCGGGTTTTTGAAGGATTCAAACGACATTCTCAGGGAAATGCAGGAAATCGCTGCCGTGGCGGGCGCGCTGGACGGTCTCGCAATGTCGCGGGCGCAGGCCGCAGTAGATGCGGTCAAGCCAGCGACGGCGTTCGATTCTGAACAGGCCTGGGCGCGGTTCAGCGAATTGATGACAGATATGGAAGCGAGGGCCTAGACGATGGAACTTGTCTCCAATGATCTCGTGACCATGGATGAGGATGTCGAAGCAGACGACATTTTCTCAGTGGATGTGGATGGGTATGAAGGCCCGCTGCATCTTCTGCTTGATCTTGCACGCAAGCAGAAAGTGGATCTGTTGCACGTGTCGATCCTCGACCTGGCGACGCAATATCTCGGCTTTATTCAAGCCGCTCAGGACAAACGCATTGATTTAGCGGCAGATTATTTGCTGATGGCGGCGTGGTTGGCGTTCCTCAAGTCACGCCTGCTTTTGCCGAAACCGAAAAAAGACGATGGTGAAGAGGTCAGCGCAGAGGATGATGCGCTTCGACTGGCTTTCCGTCTGAAGCGGTTGGATGCGATGCGAGAAGCGGGCGAAGGTTTGCTCGAGTCAAACATTCTCGGTCGCGATGTGTTTCTGCGCGGCATGCCGGAACAGCCGAAAGTGGTGAAGACGACAGAATACAATACGACCCTGTATCATCTGATGCAGTCCTTTGGCGGCATTCGACAGCGCAAAGCCAAGGAAGCGCCGCACACAATCGAGAATCAATTCGTGCTGCCGCTGGAAAGTGCCCGGGACAATCTCAGAAACCTCAGTCCGAAGCTCACCGAATGGGCGAGCCTTGATGACATTCGCCGCAAAATGATCCATGTGGACCCGGAAGTGCCGCCACGTTCGGTGACTGCAAGCGTGTTTTCGGCGTCTCTGGAGCTCACCCGTGATGGCGATTTTGACGTCCGTCAGGATACGCATTTTGGACCGCTATATCTGCGTGGAAAAACTCAACCAACAGAGGGGATCGCGCCATGACCAAAGTAGAAAGCTCGATCCCAATCGAGGATGCGCCCGAAGATATCCGCCGGGCGGTGCAGCAGCTCTCATTTGCTTATAAGCGCTCGGCTGAAACGCTTTACGAAGCCGAGGATGACACATTGGCCGAAGCGGTGCGGCGGGCGGAAGCCGTTCTGTTTGCGGCCGGGCAACCGCTCGAGGCGGGTGAAATTGCCGAAGTGCTTCCCCAAGGTGTCGACGTGCCGGCGGTTTTGATGACGCTGAAGGCGACATATGCCGAGCGCGGCGTCAATCTGGTTGAAGTCGCCGGCAAGTGGCGCTTCCAGACGGCTGACGATCTTGGATATCTATTTGTTGAAGAACGTCACGAGCAGAAATCCTTGTCGCAAGCGGCGCTGGAGACGCTGGCCATCATCGCTTATGGCCAACCTGTCACGCGCGCCGAGATCGAAGCCGTCCGCGGCGTTGCGGTCTCAAAAGGGACAATCGACACATTGATGGAAGCCGGTTGGGTCAAGATTAAGGGGCGTCGCCGGACGCCTGGCCGTCCGGTCACGCTCGGAACGACCGATAAGTTCCTTGAACATTTCGGGCTGGAAAGCTTGGATGTATTGCCGGGGCGTGCGGAACTGGAGGCGGAAGGCCTGCTCTCGGATGTCATCCCGGATGGTTTCTTCGCCGATGGCTCCAGCATGCACAATGAAGCCGATGAGACCGGTTCTGAGGCAGAACCAGAAGAAAATACTGACTTCGTCACAGATTTTATGGGGTCTGACGAAGAAGTTCATTAGCAATTTGTCGCTATGAAAGATCGGTCGGCCCATTGTAACGGGTCGATCAGCGCGTTATCTCCAAAAGGGCGATAGGAGAAAAATTATGGCTCCAAGTTGGATGCAGCTTTTGCTGGTGGCGGTTGTCGCCCTGCTTATTTTCGGCGGGCGAGGTCGGATCTCTTCCATCATGGGTGATGTTGCCAAAGGCATTACCAGTTTCCGCAAAGGCCTGAAGGAAGAAGACGCTGACAGCAAAGCAGTCGAGGGCGATGATATGGTCAATATCACGCCGGAGAAGGAAAAGGCGAAGTCGGCCGACTGAGTCGCCTTTTAACAACGCGGAAGGCGTCAAAACATGCTGCCGCAATTCGGTTTTAGCGAACTCCTGTTTCTGGTGATCATCGCATTGGTGATTCTCGGACCAAAGGACCTGTCGCTGGCGATGCGCCGGCTCGGCCAGTTTGTCGCCAAGGGCCGGAACATGGCAAATGAGTTCCGCGCCGCGTTCGACGACATTGCGCGCCAGGCCGAACTGGATGATTTGCGCAAGGAGATCGAGGATCTCAAACGCGACAATGCGGTGACCGATGCGATCGATGAGCTCAAGGGGGTTGAGAAGGACATCAATGAAAGCGTCATGCGCGAAGAACGCGCGATGAAGCAGGAATTGAACAAACCGGTCCCCGATCTGCCAGAGCCACCTCCCGCCGAAGACACCCCGCCTGTTGAAGACCCGCCTCAGGACAAGGCGGCGTCATGAGTCAGGATCTGCCCGCAGACCAGCGCCCCGATTTGATCGAGAGCGAGATTGAAGCATCGCGCGCGCCCTTGCTCGATCATCTCAACGAGTTGCGCTCACGCCTGATGAAGGCCTTGCTCGGATTCGCAGCCTGTACGATTGCGTGTTTCTTCATTGCCGGGCCGATTTTCAATATTCTGGTCGAACCCTTCATCGACGCGTTTCGAACGCATGGCGTGACGGAAGATCCGCGACTGATCTATACGGCGCCGCTGGAATTCTTCTTTGTGAAGCTGAAAATCGCGCTGTTTGCTGGCTTGTTCGTGTCTTTTCCTTTTATGGCCTGGCAAGTCTATGCGTTTGTCGCCCCTGGGCTCTACAAGAATGAGCGCGGGGCGTTCCTACCCTTCCTGATCGCCGCACCCGTTTTGTTTACGCTGGGCGTCCTGTTCGTCTTCTATGTCATGATGCCTCTGGTCATGACATTTGCGCTTAGCCAGCAACAGGCCGGGGGCATCGACGCTGTTCAAATCGAGGCGCAAATCAAAGTGTCCGAGTATTTGTCGCTGACCTTGGCGTTGATGACGGCGTTTGGCTTGTCGTTTCAATTGCCGGTCATTTTGGGTCTGCTGGGACGGGCGGGCATTGTCGGCGCTGATACCTTACGCAGTGGCCGCAAGTACGCGATTGTCGGCATTCTGGCGGTTGCGGCATTCGCGACGCCGCCTGACTTCATTTCTCAGATCATGCTGACCGTGCCGGTCTATGGCTTGTACGAAATCAGTATCTGGATCGTCTCAATCATGGAACGAAAAGCGGCTGAAGCAGAGGCTGAGGCCGAAGCTGAAGCCTAGAAGGGCGCGCAGTCTGCCAGTTCCAGACTGATGGGTAGCCGCGTCTCCGCTGTCGCACACGCGCCCTCAAAATCGGCTGTTTCGATCCCAATCGTGCCGTCCAAATTTGCGCCGGCGAGGCGGGCATTGCGGAAGCTGACATTGGTGACATTCGCTTCAGACAGGTTCGCATCCACGAGAATGGTGTTTTCGAAAATCGAACCGGTCAGGTCGGCGGACATCAACTTCGCACCGGTCATATTGGCGGCTGAAAAATCGGCCTCATTTGCGCGGCCAGCCTGTAGTCTTGTTTCTGTCAGGATCGCGCCAATGAATTTTCCATAATGCAGCAAAGCCCCACTCAGGTCGGCATTTTGAAGCTTCGCATTGTTGAATTGCGCATATTGAAGGTCGGCGCCAATCATGGTCGCATCCGCAAAAGACGCGCCGGTGAAATCGGCGTAACGTAGATTTGCGGTGCGGGCCAAAGCACCATCGAAATTTGTGTTATGGGCCTGAACACCGCGCAGCGTTGCAGAGGTTAAATCGGCCCCTGGGTAATTCGCGTTTGAAAGATTCCAGCCGGACAAGTTGCGCCCAGCAAGCGCGCAATCCGTACAGGATCCGCTATACGATGGTGCCCAGGTAATCCGCGTCGGCGCCTGCTGAGCGAAGCTCGCTTGCGGCGCCATCAACGCGAGTCCCAAAATGGCCAAAGAACGCATGCCAGTGAGAGTCGTCATGAAGGCGGTCATAAAAGAAACCTGGCCGAGACTGAACTGAATTTGTGGTAATCCGCGCGCCGGTCGGCGCATTGTTGCAAACATGCCTCACTTGAGCGGGCTAAGCGCAGCGCGGAATGGTCTTGCCTTTCGGAAGCCGAGTATTGGCGTCACCACATGCTCGGTTTAGCTGCGCCTGCGTCAATCCTCTGACAATTGTCAGATCGGCGCCGGAGAAATTTGCGCCGGTCAAATCAGCGCCAGAGAAATTGGATGCGCCAAAATAGGTGCCGACGGCGATGGCATTTTGCATATTCGCCTGCTTGAAATCGGACCGATTGAATCGCGCGCCGAACAGGTTGGCAATCGAAAGATTGGCGCCGGAGAAATTGACATCGTCATATGTGGTTAAGGCCATGTTCGATTGGCGCAAACGCGCGCCAGACAAATCGATCTTGGTCGCATCCTGGTACGATAATTCGGCTTGAAACAAGTTACATCCGGCACAGGATTTGCCGTCGCGGACTTTAACGATTTCCCCGGCATTCTGGGCGATTGCCGGGCTTATCGACACTCCGGCGACCAGGATTAGACTGGCAATCTGTCTCAGCATGGAACGGGTCTCTCGCATCAGAGTTTACAATATGGAAACCATACGCAAACGCCGGGCCAGGCTGAGGATTGAAGGCTATTCGCTGGCTTCGACTTTACCGACTTGCCCACACGTGTCGCAAACGACATCGCCATCGGCGTCATCCTGATAAAGCGTGAAACTGCCGCAACTGGCGCATGCTTCGGCCAGATAAGAGGGCGTTTCGGCGTCCGAATCGGCCACAGTCTCGGCGGCATCTTCCTCGCGTTCCGCCTCGCGTTCTTCGCGTTTCTTGTTCAGGATGACAATATTGTCAGGGATTTGACCCCGGGAATAACCACGTGAAATCAAATGTGCGGCCTCGTCCGGCAGCGGCTGGGCGTGCGATTTTTCGATTCCGTCTTCGAGACCTCGACCGAGACCATCATGGGTCACGTCGCCGAGCTCAGCGAGATCCTCACGGGCCAGATACGAGACGGCGAGTTCGCGGAAAATGTAATCGAGAATGGATGTCGCACGCGTAATCTGATCATTGCCCGTGACCTCACCCGCCGGTTCAAACCGGGTGAATACAAACGCGTCGACATATTCTTCCAGCGGCACGCCATATTGCAGTCCGAGCGACACCGCGATGGCAAAATTATTCATCAACGAACGGAAGGCCGCGCCTTCTTTATGCATGTCGATGAATATCTCGCCCAGCAAGCCGTCATCGAACTCGCCAGTGTGCAAATAGACTTTGTGACCCCCGACCGTGGCCTTCTGGATATAGCCTTTTCGTCGATCCGGCAGTCGTGTGCGAGAGACGCCGCTCGGGGCTTCGAATATGGTTTGCGGCGCAGCGTCTTCGGCCATCAAATCTTCGGCCAGTGCGGCGATATGGGTGATCCGGTCCGCCGTCAGACGATCGAGTTCGGAATCCAGCGCTGGAAACCATGCTGCGACTTGGGTCTTCAGCAAGTCGTCGAGATCCAGATCGGTCATCACGGCACTCGAGAGGACTGTCTTGATTTCGCAGGCTTTTTCAATCTGCTCTGCGAGGGACAAGACGTCGTCTGATGAGAGGTTTTGCTGCAAGGCAGCGGCCTCCATCGTCGCCTGCGCGAGCTTTTCCGGGCGGCCGTCAAGTGCATCCTCGGCTTCGGCAATTTCGCGCTTGGAAAATCCGATCGACTTAAGCAGGGCGCGCCCATCTGCATCGAATGATTCAGGTGCCAATCGCAGATCATTTGAAATGATATCATCGCCCAGAACCCACCGGGAAAAGGCGGCGTTGAGTGGCAATCCTTCGCCCAATGCGCTCTTAACCTTGTCGATGGCCTGGGTTGAAAATCCCCGCGTGCGCAAAATGTCTCCACCGAAATGCGGCATCAATTCAAGGTCCGCAGCAGCATCAATTTCGGCTAATAGACCGGGCAACATTTCCGGTGCCGTTTGTGACAAGCCAATCCGGGCCATGAGGTGAAGATTAGGCTGGTCGCCTTCCAGCGCTTCGATCAAAGTCGACATCGGGCGGAGGCCAAGCGTTGTCGGATGAAACCCGGACAGTGTCAGCGCCGAAAGCGGGGCGAAGACCAGCGCGATATCGCGTTTTGGTTTGCGTGCAGCGCGGCTCTCCAGGCCGAGCAATTGCGCCTGCTTTTTAGGAAATCCGGCTCCTGTCGCAATCGACTGGATCAGTTTTAGGAACGCGATCGCGATTGGCGCCGTATCGGCGGTATAGGCGTGTCCCAATCCCATGAGCGCTGCTGACAGACCGCACGGTACAATCAGCAATCTTGGGCCGTGTTCAGCCAGCGCAGCGGTGAGCAAATCATCGAGAACATCAAGCTCGAGCCCATCTGGTGTGACGAACCGGGCCAAATCGATCGCCATGCCGGGATCGGTGTCGCTGACAGGGTTCGATGTCTGAACGAGCACGCCGACACCGGCGCGTCGAATGTCGCGAATGTCGCTGGCGGATGTGTCATGGGCGACCTTGCAAGCCGGCGGGGCATCATATTCGATCGCTTGGTTGCGAAAATCATCGGCCAGGGTTTCGAAACCGCGATTCTGTTGCAGCGCCTCCTCGATCAAAGCCAGTGGCACGCCGCGGGCAACGGCTTCCGCGAGTTCGGCATTCTTGGGGGCGTCGCCAAGGCCCTCCAATAATTCCGCCATTGCCAACTTGCTGGTGCGATCAAGGCGCTGCTGCTTCGCCGCGGACAGGGCTACATCGGCATCTTTCAGATTTGTCATCGGCACGGCGGTGAGGTCTGAAAACGGAAGAATCGGGCTGATCAGCCCTTCTTCCATGGCTGTAGCGAGCAAATGCGCACTGCGATCGTGTTTGGACATGTAACTGCGCCCTCCAGCGAAAGCGGGCTTGACCTGGCCCGCGACATGATGTGTTGCCTGTCCTAACTAGATTCGGCGTCATGCACGCGCCATAATGCGGTCAAATATCACTGTCAGGACGAACAATATGTTTAAACTGTTTACTTGGTGGAATGGCGTAAGCCCGGGCGGTTGGTTCGACATCAAACGTCGCGGCGAATTGGTTGGCAGCGATGAGTACGGAAATCGCTATTTCGAGGATCGAAAAGAATCCGTCGAAGGCCGCAAACGTCGTTACGTGATTTACAATGGTGTGGCTGAACCATCGAAAGTGCCGCCGGAATGGCATGGCTGGTTGCACTATACGTTGAAAGAACCCCCAACCGATGCCCCCCTGAAGCGGCAGACATGGGAAACCGATCACACACCAAACATGACCGGGACGGTGTTTGCTTACCGTCCAAAAGGCAGTTTGCGGGAAGGCGGCGAACGCCGCGAAGCAGACGCTGATTATGAGGCTTGGGATCCAAATGCGTGAATCAATATTTGAAACCCTGGTAGGCTTGGGTGTGCTGATCGTTGCCGGACTGTTTTTGTGGTTCGGCCTGGCCCGCGGCGCAGATGCCGGGGCCTCCGGCGAAACCGTTGAGATCGGGGCACGTTTCAGCAGCGCGGCGACGATTGATCGCGGCACGGACGTGCGCATGGCGGGTGTAAAGATCGGCACCGTGCGCGATGTCGCCCTCGATCGTGATCGCGCTGAGGCTTTGGTCACATTTGCTGTCAGTGCAGATATTCTTCCGCTCGGCGATGGCACCAGTGCACGGGTTCAGTCTGAAGGCCTGCTTGGCGGGGCCTATATCAATCTCGAACCGGCTGAGGGCTTCGGGGAGATTGCTGCGTGCGGCGCCGGCGAAGAACTGTTTGGCGAGACAGGCTGCGGAGAAATTCTCTATGCGCAAGGTTCGGTTGACCTGATGACCTTGTTTGCCTCCTTCGCGTCGGGCAATGGCGGCGGAGACAGCGAGTGATCCGCGCACTTGGGCTGGGCTTGCTAGGAGTCGGATTGGTGGCGTTTGCTGGGGCGCAGCAGACCGATGAAGGCGTCCGCGATTTGGAACGCGATCTGTTTGGCGTCGAAGACAATGATGATCCCGACCAAGAGGCCGAAGAGGACCTGATTCCGCCTCAAAAACGTACGTATAAACAGTATGATACAGTCATATTGAGGGCCTTGGACAAGATCACGGGACGGTCCACGGATTTCGAGATGATGGTTGGCGAACCGAAAGTCTATGGCTCGCTTCGCATTGATTTGCAGACCTGTTTCCAGACGCCGCCGGAAGAGCCACCAGAACGCGCCGCGTTTCTGACCGTGACAACCGCCAATTCAACGCAAGTACAGACCATGGCCGTGCCACGTGATCTGACCGAAGAAGAATTGCAGAACGCCGATCAGGAAGAGCCGGAGGTTCGGTTTTCTGGCTGGATGTTTGCCTCGTCGCCGGGTTTGAACGCTTTAGAGCACCCGGTCTATGATATCTGGGTGATTGCCTGTAGCGAAATTGATCCGTCTGAGCTTTCGCCTCTCGCTCCGAACGAATAAAAGTCGCCCTCGACCTGCAGCGCCGCCATGAGCCGTGTGCGAAAGCTGTTTCGCGTGATTTCCTCAAGCCCAAATTGTTCCAGATGCGGATTGTGGAATTGCGCGTCCAGCAATTTATAGCCGCCTGTGATCAGGCGCGCGACCAGATGCACCAACGCAATCTTGGACGCATCAGTGGCCCGTGAGAACATGCTCTCGCCGAAAAAGGCGCCGCCTAAGGATACACCATAAAGGCCGCCGACCAATTGTCCGTCATCGCTCCAGCATTCGACGCTATGGGCATGACCTTGCCGATGCAAAGCGCCGTACAGATTGAGAATGGCATCATTGATCCAGGTCGCCGGACGGGTGGGATGCGGCGCTGCACACGCTTCGATGACGCGATTGAAGGCGGTATCGACCGTGACGCGAAAGGGGTTCTGCCGAACCGTGCGCTGCAGCCGTTTTGGCACATGAAACCGGTCCAGCGGCAACACGCCGCGAACGTCAGGGTCCATCAGAAACAAGCGCATGTCTTCACGCGAATCCGCCATCGGAAACACGCCGCGTCGATAGCAATCGAGCAAATCGGATGTGTCGAACCGGTCAGACATTGGTGCAGTCTACTTCAGACCGAGGAAACGCTCCAGCCAGTGGATATCATAATTTCCGTCAACCACATCCTGCGCTTCCACCAATCTGCGATGCAAGGGCAATGTGGTGTCAACGCCGCCGACGACCATTTCGTCCAGCGCCCGGCGCAACCGCATGATGCATTCATTACGGGTCCGTCCATGGACAATCAGCTTTGCGATCATGCTGTCATAATGCGGAGGGATTGTGTAACCGGCATAAACGGCACTATCGAGTCGAACATCCGGACCACCCGGTGCATGAAAATCTGTTATTTTTCCGGGCGATGGAACGAAAGTCTCATGATGCTCTGCATTGATGCGGCATTCGATGGCATGCCCCACCAGGAGCACGTCTTCCTGCGTAAATGACAGTTTCTTGCCGTCGGCCACACGAATTTGCTCACGGATCAGGTCAATGCCAGTGATCATTTCGGTAACCGGGTGTTCGACCTGGATTCGCGTATTCATTTCGATGAAATAGAAATTTCCATCCTCATAGAGGAATTCCATCGTCCCGGCGCCGCGATAGCCCATCTTTTTCACAGCCTTGGCGACAATCGTGCCAATCTCTTCACGCTGTGCCTGATTCAGTGCCGGGGAAGGCGCTTCTTCAAAGACCTTTTGGTGGCGGCGTTGCAAAGAGCAGTCGCGCTCCCACAAATGGCATACATTGCCATGTGTGTCGGCAATCAGCTGGATTTCAATGTGGCGCGGTTTGCCGAGATATTTCTCGAGATAGACCGCATCATCGCCAAACGCGGCCTTGGCTTCTGTTTTCGCGGATTTGATCGCTGTCTCGAGATCTTTCTCCGTCTCAGCCACGCGCATACCGCGTCCTCCGCCGCCCGAGGCGGCTTTAACCAGGACCGGGTAGCCAATCTTTTTCGCGACTTTCTTGCCTTCGCTGATCGAATTGATCCCGCCTTCTGATCCGGGCACGACCGGCACGCCGGTGGCGATCATCGTCTGTTTTGCGGTGATCTTGTCGCCCATATTGCGGATATGCTCGGCTGTTGGGCCGATGAAGATCAAATCATGCGCCTCGACCATTTCGGCGAATTGCGCGTTCTCGGACAAAAACCCATAGCCTGGATGGACCGCATCCGCGCCGGTGATTTCGGCAGCGGCAATGATCTGTGACTTTTTCAGATAGCTATTGGCGCTCGGCGCTGGTCCGATACAGACACTTTCATCGGCCAGGCGGACGGCCATGGCATCGCGATCCGCTTCGGAATGAACTGCGACGGTGGCAATTCCCATTTCCTTGCAGGCGCGGTGAATGCGCAACGCGATCTCGCCGCGATTGGCAATAAGAACCTTTTCAATCATCGATTCCGAATCCTTATTCGACCACGATCAAAGCTTCGCCAAATTCTACTGGCTGAGAATCTTCGACAAGAATTTCCTTCACAGTTCCAGCCGTATCGGCGGTGACCGGATTAAACGTCTTCATCGCTTCAATCAGCATCAGGGTGTCACCCTTTTTGACTTTGTCGCCGACATTCACAAACACTTTCGCACCCGGTTCAGGCGACAGATAAACCGTGCCGACCATCGGGCTTGTGACGGCATTGCTTGGCGCAGCTGCCGCGCTTGGCGCCGCGGCTGGTGCGGGCGCAGCTGCCGCTGGTGCGGCCACTGGAGCAGGGGCGGCGGCCATTGGCGCCTGGACAATCGTTGGTGCCGCGGGCGCCATCGATGTGGCCTTGCTGACGCGAATGCGCAGGCCTTCATGTTCGACCTCGACTTCGCCGAGATCGGCTTCACGCAGGATTGCAGCCAGTTCGCGAACCAGGCCAGCGTCGAGTTTTGTCTTGCTTGTGGACATCGGTGGGGGCTCCTCAGTCTTTATTTATTCTTGGAGGGCGGCGTCTAACGCCATGAGATAACCACGTGCGCCAAAACCTGCAATGCAGGCGGTGGCGCACGGGGCAACATAATTGGTGGAACGAAACGGCTCACGGGCCGCGGGGTTAGATAGGTGGACTTCATAAATCTGTGCCTCACAGGCGCGCAGGGCATCATGCAGAGCAATCGACGTATGCGTATACGCACCCGCATTGAGAATCAGGATTTCCGCAGATTTTGACGCTTCTTGCACCCAATCAACCAATTCTCCTTCCGAATTGGTCTGCCGGAACGTGATTGCGGCATTCGGGGCAGCGGCGTTCATCTGCTGATGAATATCGTCCAGCGTCGCCGACCCATAAATCTCAGGCTCACGGGTTCCGAGCAGGTTGAGATTAGGTCCGTTAAGAACATATATCTGTTGCGTCATTGCCACACGCTCTTGCGTTGGATCGCCAAGCTTGGCAAGCCTATTTTGACTATTCGGAGCATGCTAAATGCAGATATTCTTGAACGGCGAAAGTAGACGCGTAGATCCCGGCACGAGCATTGCCGCCCTGGTAGAAACCCTGTCTGGCGACCCACGGGGGATCGCGATTGAAAGAAACCTCGAAATTGTGCCCAAGGCGGAACACGGTCTGACGATGCTGGAAGACGGAGATCGTCTGGAAGTGGTGCAATTCGTCGGCGGCGGCTGAGGCCTGCATCACGGGCTGCGGTCGGTCATTTTTGCTGCTGGATTCGCCGAAGAAACAGACTAGGTGACGCGTTAGGTTGTATGCTGGATGAGCGCTTCTTGATTCGTCGCGGCTGCGCGAAAGGAATGTCATGATCAGACCGCTTTTCTGCGCTGCGGCGATGGCTGCCTGTATGATGGCGGGATCTGCCCAGGAGGCCGAAGACAAGACTGTGTTTGTCTTGGCTGACTTTGCCCAGTCCGCTCCGCAAAATGCCCGCGACATGGTTGAGCGTATTCCTGGATTTCGACTCAGCGATTCACGCGATCAGGACGAAAGTCGGGGCCTTGGGCAGGCAACCGAGAATGTCTTGATCAATGGTCAGCGGGTCTCCAGCAAGTCGTCATCAGCGGCGGATATCCTGTCGCGGATTCCAGCGGCAACCGTTGAACGTATCGAATTGCTGGAGGGCGCCAGCCTGGATATTCCGGGCCTGTCTGGCCTGGTCGTCAATGTCATCGCGCAACCGCAAGGCATTAGCGGCACCTGGGCCTATCGTGCGCGCGTGATATCCAGTCAGAAACCGCTATATGGGGGCGGGGAAGTGTCTGTCTCCGGACAGAATGGCGACGTGGCCTGGTCCGTAAGCGCCGATGCCGTTCCGCGCGGCGGGTCTGGAGCAGGATCCGAACAAATTATCTCCGCCGATGGCCGTTTGCTTGAGAGCAGTCGTATTTTGGAACGTGGTCGGTTCCCGGGATTGGGCGGGCAGGCCGGTTTACGCTGGACGCCGTCATCAGGCCTGGTCGCGAACATCAACGCCGATTGGGAGAATTTCAAACGCGATCGCCGCGAAATAGCCGAGCGAACATTGGCGTCAGGTGAATTTCAAAGACAACGCCTGGAACGCATCAGCGAGGGCACGACGGCGGAAATCAGCGGCGATGTGGAGTTTGATGTCGCCGCCGGTCGTCTGAAAGTGATTGGCGTCTATTCCGATAGCGACGATCCGTTCACAAGCTCGCGCAACGTGCGCGATGCGTCGGGCGTATTATTGGAAGACCAGTTCTTTCGCCAGGTCACCGATGAAACCGAACTGATCTTGCGCGGGGAATATAATTGGTCGGCCTTCGGAGGCGCTTGGGACGCCTCGCTGGAGAGCGCTGCGAATACACTTGAAAGTGAAGCCATCCTTTTGTCGGATTTGGGAACGGGAACGCGTACCCCGGTTGATATCGGTGATACGCGGGTCGATGTTGAGGAAACCCGAAACGAAGGGTTTTTGACGTTTTCACGTGCGCTCGGCGACGCTTTGCAAATGCAAATTTCGCTCGGTGCAGAAGTGTCAGAACTGACATCCAGCGGGCCACAAGGGCAAACGCGAAGATTCACGCGGCCCAAAGGCGGCGCGACGCTGAGCTGGCGCGCAGGAGAGTACACGACCCTGAATGCGCGGATCAATCGTGAGGTTGGCCAGCTTGATTTCTTCGATTTTGTCTCTCAGCTCGACTTGGATGATGGCGATGACCAGATTGGCAATGCGAACATCGTACCGGAGCAGAGTTGGCGCGGCGAGCTTGAACTAGAGCGGCGATTGGGCGCCTGGGGCGCGACCAATATCCTTTTGTTCGGGGAAGCGTTGGAGGATATTGTCGACCAGGTTCCGATTGGCACTGGCGAAGGGCCAGGCAATATCGAATCCGGTGTGCGACTCGGGGTGCAACTTGAGGGCACGCTGAATTTTGATCCTTTGGGCGTAAAAGGCGCGCAGTTGACGTATTCTGCGGTGTTTCAGGATTCGCAAATTGACGACCCTCTGACCGGTGAGCGACGCGCGATCAATGGTGAAGAGCAAGTCGAAATCGAACTCGAACTTCGGCATGATATAGAAGGCACCAATCTCGCCTGGGGCGGCGAATACACACCGGAAATCAGGGCCGATGAGTTTCGATTGGATTCCGTCCTGTCGCAGTCGGAATCGCCGGGTCGGCTCAGTTTGTTTGTCGAGCACAAGAATATTTTTGGCCTGACCGGACGGGTCGAAATGTTCCGGCCGTTTGAGAATATCGACAAGAATTCGCGGTTACGATTCGCCCCGGATCGAACCGGCGCCTTGGTCGAAATAGAACGCGGTCGCGTGCTCGAGGAACGCGTTCTCATCTTTGAATTACTCGGGAAATTCTAGTCGAGGATTTCGACTCTGATATCCTTGAACGACACTTTGCTGTCCGGATCATGCGCTTGCAGTGCGAACGTTCCGGAGGACAGTCTTTGATTTTCGTTCGACCAATCATCGGGCTGCTGCCATCGCACCATGAGCTCGCCATTGATCCGCGTGCTGACCGTGTCGCCTTCGACTCGAATTGAGTAATCGAACCAGTCGCTATCCTCGTGGGGTGCGGCCGGCAACGTAATGTAAGTGTTTTGATCCCGGCCCAGTATCGGCACCTCGGCATCATCGGCATAGACCCGGATGTCGGCAATCGCATAGATGGATCCGGTTTTGCGGAAATCATGCTGGCTGGCATTGACCTGGGCTTCCAGTCCGATCTGAGGCCAATCTTCGGCTTGATAGGCCGTATGGAAGTACACCCCGGAATTCGCGCCAGGTTCGGTTTTGACTTTCAAGTTCAATTCGAAATTCGTGAACGTCGTACCAAGCGGACCATCATAGAATAAGTGCGCCCGCGGACCTTCTGCGATGATCGCGCCATCTTCGACGCGGAAGCTATCTGGATTTTCGACGGTGACGCGCCAGCCGTCGAGACTTTCGCCATCAAAAAGAGCGACCTGATCCTCGGCTTGTGCGGGTCCGGATGCGCAAGCACTGATCAACAGGCCAAGGCTGGTCGATGCCAGAATCATCGAGTGGAGGGAAACACGTTTCATGGTTTAAAGTCCTTCGGGAATGCTGAGGCCAAGCGGTTGTAAGGCCGCGGACAGATGCTCGAGCGCTTCAGGAGTGGGCCCGGCATAGTCGCCGGTGTCTGGGCGATTGCCGCGATAGCCCAGCCAATCGGACCCTTCTGCCGATGTCAGATAGGCCGACACAGAAATGGTTCGAAAGTGGTCAAATGCGGACGCCATGGACTCTAGCCCGGGTTCTACATTTTCACTCCAGGCGAAGCGATCCAGCAACGCTTGTTGCTGGTCGATCTGGGCCTCAGCAAAACTGGTCTCGCCACGTGCCCGCGCTTCCTGTTCGAGCCATTCGAACAGTTCAAAACACGCCACCCTTGTCCCTTGCGTCATTTCATAAGGAGACGACACCCATTCATCGACAAAGTCGGGGACGCCCAGGGCCGTGGCAGCAGGGCGCTCAGACGTCGCCGGCATGACCACATCGCTTAAAGCTGCGACGAGCTGCAATTGCGCAGGCGTCATCGTGCGCTGCCAGGTTACGCGTGGATTCATCATGTCGGGATCTGCGCCATAAGGTGTGCCCGATATGGGCTTTGGGCTGCCAAGCAATAGGTCAGTATTTGCGGCCTCCGATCGCGTGCTCTGTCCGCAGGCGGCCAAGACCGGGGCGGTGCCGAGGCCAGCGAACAGCCATTTCAGCGTCGCGCGCCGCGTCATCTTTGGGTGATATGGCGGCCTCATAGGTCCCCCCGTTTCATTTCATTGACCAGATGATCCGCGCCGCGCATGGCCAGGGTCAGAATGGTCAGGGTCGGGTTCTTATGAGCTTTCGAAGCGAAGATGGCGCCGTCGAGAATGTAGAGGTTTGGGACATCCCAGGTCTGACCGTAGCTATTGGTGACCGAATCTGCTGCCGATGCGCCCATGCGTGCGGTGCCGATTTCGTGGATGATCTCACCGCCCGTCGCGATGGCATCCTCTGGCGCTTTCACATCACTGACCACACGCCCGCCCATGCGTTCTATGATCTCGATTGAGGCCTGTTGCGCGTGCCGCACCTGCCCATATTCATGATCAGAATGTTTATAATGGAATTTCAAAGTCGGGATGCCGAACTTGTCTTTCCTGTCCTGATCGATTTCCGCATAGCAGTGTTCGTTCGGGATCATTTCACCGCGTTGGGCGAAATGAATGAAGCTGCCATAGTAGCGTTTCGCTGAATCAAGAATCATCGAGCCATAGCCATCGAGTCCGCTGCCCGATCCCATGCCTGGGGCGCTGAATTGAGAATAGACTTCGAGATGATAACCGCGTGGAAAGTCCAATTGTCCGGCGGCTTGCGCTTCATACAACCAGAATGGGATGTAGACATGCATGCCCATGGCGCCGTCTTCATTATAGCGCGGCCGATTTTCCAATGCCGGAATCTGGCCGGTAATACCTGACCCGACTGTGTCCATCAGGTTGCGACCGATCTGCCCTGAAGAATTGGCCAGACCGCCGGAATCATTTGCGTTTGAATTCAACAAGATGCGGGCACTCTCTGCGGCGCTAGCTGCCAGCACCACGGCGCGCGCGCCGATGAATTTGTGCTCACCCGTCGTCTTGTCGATATAGCGCACACCATTCGCGTTACCGTCTTCACCCTTGGTGATTTCATACACCATGGCATCGGTCGTGATCGTCAATTTGCCGGTCGACCGGGCCCAGGGCAGCAGCGATGTCGTGGTTTGGAATGCTGCGCCAATATTACAGCCGCGCCCGCAATCAGTGGCCCAGAAACACGGCGACCGGCCATCTCCTGGATCTCGGGTCAGAACCGCCCGGCGCGCTGGCACGCAAGGAATGCCAATATCTGCTGCTGCTGCGGCGGCGAACAGTTCTGGCACGCGCGCCTTTGGCGGCGGTTGCAACACGCCTGCGCCGCTATCCGGATGATTTGCGAGACCCGAATTGACGCCATAGACACCGACCAGGCGTTCAACTTCGTCATACCAGGGTGCCAACTCATCATATGTGATGGGCCAGTCGAACCCTAATCCATCGCGGGTTCGCGGTTTGAAATCATAGGCGCCCATGCGAAACGAATTGCGGGCCCAATGATTGGTGCGCCCGCCAAGCATGCGCGTGCGCCACCATCGGAACTCGGAATCATCGCCGGTCGAATACGGCTCACCGTCAATGTCCCAGCCGCCGTCAATGGTCGCATTGTAATAGCCAAAATCCTTGTCGGGCGTGCCATTGCCCAATAAAGGCGCGTCACGGTTTTCGGCGAACATTGGCGTTTCGGCGACCGGATCATAATCTCTTCCGGCTTCCAGCATGTGAACTTTAACCCCCGACCGGGTCAGCACATAAGCCGCCATACCGCCGCCTGCACCTGATCCGATAACGAGCACATCGTGCTCATGTTCAGCCATGCCGTCTCCTCCGTTGTTTTATTATTTTCAGATAACTATGGGCATGCGTTCAAGGCAACCGCGATCTTTGCTGCAGGCTTGCGTCTTGCTCTGCGCTGCGCGCGCGGCTAAGCGAGCAGCATGACAGATACTCCTTTGATCGTCGCTGGACGAACATTCACTTCGCGCCTGATCGTCGGCACCGGAAAATACGCATCTTATGCGCAGAATGCTGAGGCCGCGCGGGCCGCTGGTGCTGAAATGGTGACGGTGGCATTGCGACGGGTGAACTTGTCTGATCCGGATCAGGATCGCTTGCAGGACCATGTGTCTCCAGATGAGTTCACCTATCTGCCAAACACGGCAGGGTGTTTTACTGCAGACGAAGCGGTTCGCACGCTTCGGCTGGCGCGCGAAGCCGGGGGGTGGGACCTGGTGAAACTCGAAGTCCTGTCCGATCAGAAGACGCTATATCCGGATATGGAAGAAACCTTGAAAGCCGCAAAAGACCTGATTGCTGATGGATTTGAAGTCATGGTCTATTGTTCGGATGACCCGGTCTATGCGCGCAAACTGGAAGACGCCGGATGCGCCGCGATCATGCCGCTCGGCAGTTTGATCGGCTCGGGTCTCGGCATTCAAAACCCGTTGAATATCCGCCTCATCGTCGAGCAGTCACGTGTGCCGGTCATTGTTGATGCTGGCGTCGGCACCGCGTCGGATGCCGCACAGGCGATGGAGTTAGGGTGTGATGGCGTGCTGATGAACACCGCCATCGCAGAGGCCAAGGACCCTATTCGCATGGCAACGGCGATGAAGCATGCCGTGATTGCCGGACGCGAGGCTTATCTGGCTGGGCGTATGGGGCGCAAACGCTATGCCGACCCATCTTCGCCTTTGGCAGGCCTGATCTAGCTGTCTGCCAGGGCCACTTCAATCAGGGCTTCGACTTGCTGAATATCAGCGCCTGAAACCATTTCATCGCCAATGATGAAATTGGGGGTGCCGGTAATGTTCAGCTTGCGGGCGAGGCTTTTCGCATCGGCAACGCTTTTCTGGACATCGATTGATTTCATGTCAGCGCGCATGGTTGCGACATCGACACCGACGGATTCAGCGGCGGCATCAATCTGGTCAGGGCCAAAGCCGGAGCCATTATCCAGCTCCATCAGCGCCATGTGCATTTCAATATACTTTCCCTGCTTGCCGGCGGCGATGGCGGCGAGGGCGGCTTTTTCACTCTCGGTGGACAGAATTGGGAATTCCTTGAACACCACCCGAACCTTATTGTCGTATTTTTCCGGCAATTCCGTCGCCCATTCGGCAGACCGCTTACAGAAGCCGCAGCGATAATCGAAGAATTCAACCACGGTCACCGGGGCATCGGCGGGACCAACTGAATAATCAGCGGCATTGTTGATCAGAGCATCCTGATTGTCGGCGATTGCGGCCATGGCGAGCGCGGCTTCTTCAGCGTCGCGCTTTGCCTGCAGAGCAATCAAAGCGTCTTCAATGATTTCTGGATTTTCCATGATGTATTCGTAAACGATCTTTTCAATCGCTTGTTTGTCCGCGGTATCAACCTGTCCCTGCGCACAGGCGGGGGTGAGGGCAATGGCGGTCGCGGCGAGAGCCATGGAAAATGTGCGAGTCATTGTGAAGTCCTGCTTCCGAGAGTTGGTAACGTCCTAAACGGCAAATGCTTTCATTGCGGTGAAAAGCAAGGTGCGAATACTGACAATTGCGTGATCTTGCAATCAGCGCCGCCGCCAGAAGATTTCATTTTCTGGCAGGGCGGGATCTGTGGCATTGCGAATATCGCTGGCCTGCCGCCAGGCGGGCGTGTTCGGAGTCAGTTCGCGGATGGCCCGTTCTGCGAATGAATAGGCGCGGGGATAATTGCCGATATTATAGGCCGCCTCTGCCGTCGCGACCTGCGCCATGGGGCGATTGTCCTGCTGTTCAAAAACGATCGCCAATTGCGTCCACGCGAACGCATTGTTTGGTTCCGCGATCAGCGCGTCCCGTAGCGCCAGTTCGGCTTGCGCGATATCAGCTTCTTCGCCGCGGGTGAGCAAAGACCGGGCGAGCGAAATCTGCAACAACGCATTGCCTGGCAGCAATTGATTTGCCTCGATCAGCGGGTCGATCGAATCGACCGGTTTGCCGGTTTCGAACAGGATCTGGCCTTTCAATTCGTGGAAATAGGCATTGCCAGGCTCTTCCTCGATCAGGGAATCGATTTCCTTCAGGGCACTGGTCAGGTCGGCGACCTGCATGGCCGAAATCGACCGCGCATAACGCGCGGGTTGTGACATATCGGTCGGCGGATAATCTCGGAACACCCGCGCTGGCGGCTCGAGAAAGCCCACCAGTTTCGCTTTCATCATGTCGAATTGTTTGGCCACGACTGGGTCTTCCGGCTTTTCAGCCAGGCCTGACTCCTCCGCCAGTGTGCGCGTGGTTCGCACGCGATTGGACGAGAGCGGGTGTGAGCGAAAATATGGATAGCGCCGCGCTTCTGAGAGGACTTCCTGATACCGGAACTTCTCGAAGAATTCGACAATCCCCATCGGCGATTGTTCAAGCTCGACCAGATACTGAACCGCCATTGTGTCTGCCATGGCTTCTTCAGCGCGCGTGTGGACGTAAAAGTTCAATGCCGCAAATTGCTGCGAGCTGGCGATGAGCGCGGCGCCCGCATCCGGCGCACCGGCGGCGATTGCCAAGACGCCGAGGCCGATAGAAACCAATGCGGGTCGCGACGCGACGCTCGCTGCGCGCGAGCGCGTGACCGTGTGACCGCAGGCAATGTGACAGGTTTCGTGCGCAATCACCCCTTTGACTTGCCGGGCATTGTCAGATGCCATGATCAGGCCGGTATGGAGGTGAATGCGCTGCCCGCCCGCGACAAAGGCATTCAGGCTTGGATCATTGATGATATACAGGCCGACATCGTTGGGCTGCAGCCCGGACACTTCAAGAATGGGATCCGTCCATTCGCGCAGTATCTGCTCGATTTCGGCGTCTCGAATCAGGCTTTGCCCGAGTGCGGGGAATGACGATGCCAACCACAACAGTGTGACGGCCAAAATCGACTGAAAACGGTTCATATTCACGGCGATCCTTGTTTGCGGGCCAGACTAAGCACCGGAATGTGGCTTGGCGAGGGCAAGATCTGCAAGATGACTGAATTGTCAGATAGATTTTGATTGAAAATCAAAGACCAATGATGGTTCAATTGTCGCCGAGACGCGATCCCCTGGGGTGAGGGGCGTCCCAGGCTGGCAGGCGGCAAATATTTCCGCGGACGTGTTCAAGGCAAGCGCCAGTTCGGTCACCGGCCCGGCCAACTGACTGCCCTTCACGATCAGTTCGATCCCGGACCCCAGCTTGATCGCTTCCGGGCGATACCAGAATGTATCACTGCGGCGATCGAGCGTGTCCTGCCATTCACGCGGCAAATCTGTCGCTTCAAGGGGATGAACTGGCCCCAGCGCGCGGGCCACGGCCAGCGAGACCGGGTGACGATAAACCGTTTCCGGCGCGCCGGATTGCAGAATGCTGCCTTGCTCAATGACCGCAATGCGATCGGCATGGACCAAGGCTTCATTCGCATCATGGGTGACCATCAGGGCGGGTACACCGGCCGCGCGTATGGCGCTCAAGGCAACCTCTCGGACGCGATCGCGCATCGATGGATCAAGTCCCGAGAAGGGTTCATCGAGCAGGATTGCGACGGGTTGCGGTGCCAATGCCCTGGCGATGGCCGTCCGTTGTTGTTCCCCGCCTGACAGGTGATGTGGGTAGGCGTCTCGCCGATGCGTCAGGCCGAGTTGGTCGAGCCACTTTTCGGCGGCGCGAACACGGTCGGATTTGGCGAGCTCGCGTAATCCGAACATGACATTTTGCAGCACAGACATGTGCGGGAACAGCGCGAAGTCCTGAAACACCAGTCCGATTTTTCGCGTCTCGATGGGGACATGCCTGCCCGGGCTGGCAAGCACGGTTTGACCAGAGCGAATTTCGCCCGTGTCGGGCCGCTCCATCCCCGCCAACAAGCGTAAGAAGGTCGTTTTTCCAGATCCGGACGGGCCGATCAAAGCGGTCACTTCACCGGGGTGAAGCGAAAGCGAGGCGTTCGCGACGGCGACAACATCGCCATATGAGCGACCAATGTTCTCGGCAATCAAGCTGTGAATGGATGGCATGATTATGCGCGCTCCGTCTGACTGAGGCGCCAGGATAGCAGCAAGACTGGCGCCAGACCTGCAAACACGATGAGCAATGAAGGTAAAGTGGCTTGTGCCAGGCGCTCGTCCGTTGCGTATGCGTGCGCTTTGACCGCCAGCGTGTCCCAGCCAAAGGGGCGAAGCATCAGTGTTGCGGGCAGTTCTTTGAGGATTTCGACAAACAGGATCAGGCCAGCCGCGAATGCGCCTGGAGCGATGAGCGGAAAGTCCACGGCAAAGAACTGACGAACCCCCTTGCTGCCGAGACTGCGCGCCGCATTGTCGAGGTTTCGGGGCAGGCGATCGAGCGCCGCCTGCATCGGCTCGACCCCGGCAGACGTGAACCGGCTGATATAGATCCAGATCAGAAGCGTGATGGCAATGCCGCCGGTTAGGGCTTGTCCGGTCTCACGCAGAATGAACAGCGCCCCGAGGCCGAGCACAGCGCCTGGCGCAGCATAACCTGCCGCCGCGATGAGCCGGGTTGCCAGCTTCATCGTCTGGGTGCGCTTGGCTGCGAGTGTGAAGATCAGCGCCGCGATGAAAGCGCCACTCGTGCCTAAGACACCCAGCGCCAATGTTGATTTTATCAGTGGCGCCAAATCAACGGTTCGGGTTGCAGATTGACTTGCCAACCACAGCAAGCGCAGAACCGGCGCAACGAAACAGATGATAAGGATCATCGCGCACAAGAGCGTTGCCGCGACGGCGATTGGGCGCGGCAATTGGGTGCGTCCGGGCGTGCGCCATTGCGTGCTCGTCTGGTGCAGGCCTTTTTGACCCTGATAGAGCCGCGCGGTCACCAACAGGATGGCGGCCAGGGCGATCAACATCAGGGCCAGGCGTGCGGCTGTGTTCGGTTCGCCGAACGATGTCCAGGATCTGACAATCCCGACGCCCAGTGTTTGAATGCCGAGAAAATCAGCGGCCCCGTAATCGGCAGCGGCTTCCATCAAAGCAAGACATAGTCCGCCGAGAATGGCGGGCATCGCAACGGGCAAGGCAACGCGCCAGAACAGATCCAACGGGCGCGCCCCGAGACTGCGTGCGGCGTCGAGCGTGGCGAGCGACTGCATCGAGAACGCGGCGCGAGCGGTGATATAGACATATGGAAACAGCGTAGACGCCAGAACGAAAGCCAGTCCTGGGACCGTGAACAGGTTGGGAAACCAGTATTCGCGCGCGGTCAGGCCTGTCACGGCTCTGATCTGGGACTGCAATGGTCCGGCGACGCCCATCAAGTCGGCCCAGGCATAAGCCATGACATAGCCGGGCATTGCCAGAGGCAGGATCAGCGCCCAGCTGAAAAAGGCGCGACCCGGAAAATCATGCTGACTGATCATCCAGGCCGCGGGGACCGCAAGTCCCAGCATCATGATCGCGGCCAGGATCAGGGTCGCCAGCGTGGTCAACGTATATGGGGTGAGACGGTTTTCGAGAATGTGCGCCCAGGTGGCGCCGTCACCCGCCACCAGGCCGGCATAGATCGCCGCAAAAACAGGCAATCCCACCAGGCCGATCATCACGGCTGGCGGGATTGCAGAAACAGAAGGCATCCAACGCGGCATGGTTCAGGCCTTATGCCGCGTTACAGGCTAATTCCAACCCGCCAGGTCGAACAGGCGCTGCGCCTCAGCTTGATTTTGACCATAAATATCGAGGGCTGTGTCGGATGGGGTAAAGCTCGGCAAGGCGTCAACGCCATCGGGCAGCGGGGCACCAGCGATGAGCGGCAATTCCTTGGTCTCGGTGGTCAAGTAAGTTTGTCCCGTTTCGGTCAACAGGAAAGCGAGAAACTCTTCTGCCAGCGCCAAGTCATCAGCGGTCGCCGTGATCGCCGCGCCGGTAATATTGACGTGCGACCCGGAGCCGTCCGAAAATTCCGGAAACAGGAAGGCGGTCGACGCCGCGACCTGCTGATCGGCCGCACTGTCGCTGGCGCCCAATCTGACCCAGTAATAGTGGTTGACGATGGCAATCGAACATTCGCCGGCCGCGATGGCGCGAATCTGGTCAGTGTCGCCGCCTTGCGGATTGCGCGCCATATTGGCGACAATGGCGGTCGCCCAGTCCTGAGCGGCTTCGCTGCCCAGTCGATGGATCAACTCGCCCATCAGCGACAGATTATAGATGTTCGAGGATGACCGGACGCAAATCTCGCCAGCTTTGTCTTCGGCCGCCAGCATCGGCCATTGAGCCAGGTCGTCAGCGGTCCAGCGGTTCGGGTCATAAGCAATGCCGCGCATCCGCCGGGACACGCCATACCAGTGTCCGTCTGCCGCACGGTAATTGGCCGGGACCAACGCATTCAACGTGTCGCTATTCAATGCCTGGGTGAGGCCAGCATCCTTGAAGCGCCAGAGGCTGCCAGCATCGGCGGCGAGAACGATGTCCGCCGGACTTTGGTCGCCTTCGGCTTTCATCGTTTCCAGCAACTGACTGGCGCCGGCTTCCCGAACATCCAGTGTCGCACCGGTGGCCTCTTCAAACATCGCGTACAGGGTCTTGTCGGAATCATAATGCCGAGAGCTGTACAGCGTCAGCACACGCGGTGCTTCGGCGGTCGGGTCGGCGGCGGTTGTTTCGCTTGGATTTGAACAGGCGCTGACTGCTCCAACGAGCAGGCTGAGGCCAGCAATAATGCGGGTGCGATGTGTCATCATACCTCTGTGTCACAAATGAGAATTATTCGCAACTAGAAGATTCGGACGATGCTGCGACAATTTGGTGCAAAGATTGCATTAATCTTTCTGCGACGCGGTAGACTCGAATCAGTTTGCTGTTAACCTTATCGGAACTCGCAGAATAGCGAGGATGTAAAATTTGTGTGTGTGGGGACATGTATGACAGAAATCATACTCGATTTGGGACCAGTTAATTCTGTAGATGAAACCGCGTTCGCGCAAGCTATTGAGCATTGGGCGCAATGGCAGGAAACGCGAGCCGCGTATGTCAGCAAAGACCGTGACGCGCCTGATTTGATGATAAAGACCGTTTGTGACGCAGCGGGGACACTGCGCAAATCGGTGATCTTTCAAAAACAGGAATGGGCGTCGGCTTTCATGGGATTTTGGGAACGCGAACGCGCCGCGTCTTAAGCGTATCTGATATGCGCGAATGATGTGGCCGATGGCGTCAGGTCTGCTAAAACAGATCAATGTCAGCGAAACCCCATAACATTCAATCGATTGCCGTGATTGGCGCCGGGATAATCGGATTGTCCTGCGCGATTGAGTTGGCGGATCGCGGCATCAAAGTCACGCTTTATGACAAAGCCTGGCCGCCGCGGGGGGCCAGCTGGGCGGCGGCGGGTATGCTGGCGCCGGCCTTTGAGGCGACGGCCGAACCCGGCACACATCCAAGATTGTTTGATCTCTGTGAACAGAGTGCGCGCCTGTGGCCCAGCTGGGCCAGGAAACTAGAGCAAAGAACCGGTCTGGACGCCGGGCACCATCCGGGGCCATCCTTGGCGATCGCGCTGGATGAAAGTCAGGCGCAAAAGCTCTCAGACGTGGCAACAGCGCTGCGGCACCATTCCCTAGCCCCGCAGGACTGTTCCAGTGATTATGCCAAATTGGAACCGGCAGTGCGGGCTGACGTGAAATCGGCTTTATTGCTGCCAAGTGATGGTCAGGCCGACAATCGAAAAACCCTGTCGGCTTTGATCGCCTGCGCCGAAACTCATGACCAGATCACCATTTGCGCAAAGCCAGCGCCGTTGCGAACCGACGGGGATGGCCTGGATCATGCGGGACATGATGCAACATTGCTCGCCGCCGGGTGGGGCACGGACCGGGTCACGGTCGATGCTAATGGCCGCTTGTCCGACATTTTGAATTGGGATGCGGTGCTCGGCGAGATTGGCAGTTATGGCGGACAAATGCTCGCCGTCGCGCCGGTTGCGGACGCGCCGCAAATGACGGTGCGTTGCGGACATATCTATATCGTGCCGAAAACCGATCGGATCATTATTGGGGCAACCACGGAACCCGGACGTGTTCTGGACCAGGCAGAACCGGATGTGATTGCTGAGCTGAAACACCAAGCGGAACGCATTTGCCCCGGACTCAAGCATGCCCCAGTGCTTGAAAGTTGGGCCGGGGTGCGGCCTGGAACGAAGGATCATGCGCCCATTCTCGGCGCTACGAGATTGCCGGGTTTGTTCGTCGCGTCTGGGCATTACCGCAATGGAATTCTGCTCGCGCCGGTGACGGCTGAAATCATCGCCAATCTCATTCTGACCAGCACATCCAGCGATCTGGCGCAGGCCTTTTCGCCGCAAGCCAGGCTCGCCACAGCGGTGTGACGCCTCGTCAGAGTGGACGCGCATTCCAATGCATCATAGATCTGCCGCGACAGGAGATTTGATATGCACACGATTGGCCCTCTGACCGAAGATCAACTTGCGATCCAAGATGGAGTCGCCCGCACGGTGGCGCAATTTGATGATGAGTATTGGGCCAAGACGGATGAGACCGGGGATTGGCCGGAAGCCTTTTGTGATGCGATGGCAGATGGCGGTTGGCTGGGCATTGCTTTTCCAGAGGAATATGGCGGTGCCGGGCTCGGTCTGACCGAAGCCGCCCTGATGATGCAGACGGTGACCCGGTCTGGGGCGGGTTACTCGGGTGCGTCCGCAATCCACTTGAATATATTCGGACCGAAGCCGCTCGAAAAATTCGGCAACAATGAACAGAAACAGGAAAACCTGCCCAAGATCATCTCGGGTCAGGAAAAGATGTGCTTCGCCGTCACGGAGCCGAATTCCGGGCTCGATACGTCGTCGCTCGAAACCAAAGCCGAGCGCACCAATTCCGGATACACGATCAATGGCCGCAAGATCTGGACAACCGGAGCGCAGCGCGCTGACAAGATTCTGATTATTGCGCGAACCACGCCCAAAGATCAGTGCGCGAAACCTTATCTCGGTTTGTCGCTCTTCTATACTGATCTTGATCGCGGCAAGATCGAAGCCAATCCAATTCCGAAAATGGGACGCAAGGCGGTCGAGTGCAACACGCTGTTCATCGATGGCTTGGAAGTGCCGAAAGAGCATTTGATTGGCGAAGAAGGTGCGGGCTTCAAATACCTGATCCAGGGGCTCAATCCAGAACGCGTTCTGTTTGCCGTTGAGAGCGTTGGGCTCGGTTTCGCAGCGCTCGAAAAAGCAACGACTTATGCCAATGAGCGCGTCGTGTTTGGACGGCCGATCGGCCAGAACCAAGGCATTGCTCATCCCCTGGCAAAAGCCTGGGCGGAGCTGAGTGCCGCAGAATTGCTCGCTTATAAAGCGGCCGCGCTGTTCGATTCTGGCCAGGAATGCGGCGCGGAAGCCAATGCTGCGAAGTACCTCGGAACCGAGGCGGGCTTCAAAGCGTGTGAAACGGCGGTACTGACTCATGGCGGTATGGGCTATGCCCGCGAGTATCATGTTGAGCGCTACATGCGCGAAGCCATGCTGGCGCGGATCGCCCCGGTCAGCCGCGAGATGATCTTGAACTTTATCGCTGAGCGCGTTCTCGGATTGCCAAAAAGCTACTAGGCGCCGAATGACAAGGCGCCCGTTGCGGCGCGATTTAGTCTCGACCTTTGCTTGCTTCCGCATGTGTCAGCCCATACGCTCTTGTTAAAAGCTTCAGCGGAGGGAATTTCAAATGGTCTATGCGCCGACAAACCGAGCCATCTATGATGCCGACAGCCACATCATGGAATTGCCGGACTTCCTCAAGAAATACGCTGATCCGGACGTTCGAGAAGATATCCCGGAGGTCAATTACTCCGCCTCATTGGTGACCGATGAAGAAGTCGAGATCATCATGGAGCAGGGCGGCCAGCATTCTGATGCGCATATTGCGGAACAGATCGCACTCGGCGATTCCCTGATCGCGCAGTCGAAAGAAATTCAAGCGCTCGGGGCCTTCAATCGCGATGATCGTTCGAAGGCGATGGACATGCTGGGCTTTCAGAAACAACTGGTATTTGCGACTCATTCAGTGGCGTTTCCATTCCATCCCAGTTCCAAAACGGACCCGAAACTGCGCTATGCCGCCACCCGCGCACATAACCGACACATGGCCGATTTCTGTGCCGATGATGCCCGGTTGATGGGGGTCGGGATCGTGCCTCTCGACACGCCAGAGCTGGCCATTCAGGAACTCGATTTTGCGATTGAAAATGGCATGGAGGCGATTTGGGTGCCGCATCGCGCGCCCATCGGTTTTGCGCCTGGTCATGTCGATCTTGAATCGTTTTGGGCGCGCTTGGCCGAGGCCGGTGTGCCATTCGTTTTGCACGTTGGCGGGTCACCGCTGCAGGCCCTGAAATCTTGGAGTAATAATGGCCGCGCAGCGGTTCGGGACTGGATGGGCGGCGGCGAAAATGTGCGCACCAAGGACGCCGCCGTTTTGCATCAACCGGTCGAAGCGTTCCTGTCTATGATGTTGATTGATGGTTTGTTTGAACGCCATCCGAATTTGCGCGGCGCTGCCGTCGAACTCGGTGCCGGTTGGGTGCCGGAATTGCTGCGGCGCCTGGACTGGGTGACGCGGGTCTATGGCCGCGTGGACGACACGTTACGCTTTGCGCGCAAACCGTCTGAGCAATTGACCGAGCAAATGGGATTCACCCCCTTTCCGGTGGAAGATGTCAGTGTGTTGATCGAGCAATCCTCGCCAGATCTGTATCTGTTTTCTTCCGATTATCCGCACGTTGAGGGCGGCCGTGATCCGATCGGCAAGTTTGAACAATATCTTGGCGATGCGGATGAAGCGGTGAAGACCCTTTTCTACACCGAAAACTTCTTGCGCTTGTGGCCCGATGCGCGGGCTCACGCTTGAGAGTTTTTAGATGATTGCTGAAAACATGCCGGGCGTCGGCCAGGGCTGAACGCCGGTCCGACCTGCGCACGGGCGGCAGTGGGGAGTCTTAGCCATGGCTCCAACATCCTGACCCTGTTCGAGGCCCCATAGCGGCAGGCGTCGACCGATCAGCAGGCCGTCTCAATCCGACGGATTGCGGGGGCGCTTATCGTTGACCCCATGTTCGTTCATCGCTTTCACTGGCCATACTATCTACAGGTCCCGGTCTATTTCTGGCCGATCTTGTTCTTCAATCTGTGGCGGGTTGATCGCTGGAGCGCCGCAACCGGGAAGCGGGCTTTTGTCGTGCCGGATGAATATGGCGTCGCCTGAGTGCCGTATCACGAAGGTATGGAGATCCGGTATTTTGTCCATAATCTCGGCGAAACGCGCTGCCCGGAACCGTATGTAGAGATTGGCAGGACCGACGCAGAATCTGAGTGCCCAAACCACCGTTTCTCTGCGGACTCCAGCATAAGCTGCGGTCCAGGGACCGCGCTCACCCAAAGTCCGCAAGTCTCGATCCTGCTATGGGCCACTGCATGCGCGGATGCTTTCGAGCCAAGTGTGCATCGCGATCCGGGGTGGGGCGGGTTCAATTCCGCAATCGTCGCGTCCTCCGCCTGATTGATGATCCACGACCTGACAAACCAAAACGAAACGCGGTCCCCGAATGCAAGCGCATTGCGGGCCGCACGTGCTAAAATGCGTTATGCGTCGGACCGAGCTGCAAAAATTGCGATTACGGCGTCAAAGAAGGTTGCAAGCGCAAACGCGCTTGTATATATCCGCCTCTCGAACAGCGCGCTCCCTTCGTCTATCGGTTAGGACGCCAGGTTTTCAACCTGGAAAGAGGGGTTCGATTCCCCTAGGGAGTGCCACTTTTCTCAGACATTTGTACCGATATTGTCCGTGTCCAATACGCAATAGGCATTGATCGTCAGTGCGTCTTCATTTGCAGCGGACAGTGATTCATTTGCCACGTCAGATTGATTTTCTGTCAGTTCGCTGACCAAAGCCGCGTGACAGCGCGCGCCTCTAAGGTTAACAAAATGTGGAATTGGGGGTGGGCCCATGAGTAACGCGGCTGAACAGGTAGCGAAATTGAGTGCAGAATCGGGTGTGCGCCTGATCGGCCGGGTCAAATGGTTTGATTCGGTCAAGGGTTACGGGTTTGTGGTGCCCGAGTCGGTTGAGGGCGTGATCCTCAACCAGGATGTGATGCTGCATGTCTCTTGCCTGCGGGCATTTGGTGAAAGCGCCGCTGATGAAGGCGCGCGGATTGTCTGTGACATTGTTGAGCGTGACCGCGGTTGGCAGGTTCTGAACATCATGGAAATGGATCGCCCGAAGGCGTCTGTGATGAAAGATCAGGGCGAAGCCATTGTGTTTGAACGGGTTATTGTGAAATGGTTTAACGCTGCACAGGGGTTCGGTTTTGTGAATCGGCCAAATGACGCGGCGGATATCTTCGTTCACATCTCAGTTTTGCGCAAAGCGGGTATCGACACATTGGAACCTGGCGCTGAGCTCGATGTCGTCGCCGGCCAGGGCCAAAAAGGCGAAAATGTCATCGCGGTGAAAAAGTAACTTTCGTCTGAGGCTGTTGCTTGCCGCCTGCCGAGCGCGCAGCTACAGAAGAGCCATGAAACCGATTTCGATTGCCTGTCTCGCTGCCAGTCTGGCGCTGTTTTCGCCCGCCTTTGCTGATCCGATGGAGGTGACGCCTCTGACCATTGTCGGCGCGGAGTCCAGCCACAGTTTTACGGTTGAAGTCGCGAATGATCGGGATGAGATCAGTTTCGGGTTGATGGACCGCGAAAGCCTGGATGCCGATAAAGGCATGCTGTTCGATTTCAATCCGCCGCGCGAACCGTCAATGTATATGAAGAACACATTGATCCCGCTGGATATGTTGTTCCTCGCCGACGATGGCAGCATTGAAATGATTGCCCGCAATACGGTGCCAGGATCCTTGCGGACGATATCGCCAGGTGTGCCGGTTCGCGCCGTGCTTGAAATCAATGGCGGCCAGGCGGCTGAACTTGGAATACGTCCGGGCGATAAAGTTCAACACCCACTTTTTGGCAATGTCGCATCCGAAACATCGGCTGACTAAGCCAGAATGCGCGAAGAGGATCTGCCCGCACACTTAATTGTGCCGGATGGATTTGCGCTATCCCGCTCTCGCGGTGCGTTCTCAAATCATAATGGTCCGGTCTATGAGGCCAGCGCCGATGGCGATGCGCGCAGCGGCCTGTTCATCCTCGATCGTCATTGTAACAGCATGGGCTTTCTGCATGGTGGCATGGCCAGCGCCTTTGCCGATCGCGCTCTTGCCCTCGCGGTCTGGGGCGCGACAGGGCGGGCATCCGTGACGCTGAAACTGACCCTGCATTTTCTCGAAACCGTGCGATTGCACACCTGGCTGGAAGCGCATCCGACTGTGGTCAGCTTTGAACACGATCTGGTCCAGGTCAGCGCAGATCTATTGATAAATGGCGAGAAACTTGCCGCGCGCGCAGATGCGACATTCAGAACACTGCGAAGACGGCAAAAACAGGGTTGAAACCCCAAAAACCGACAGTATACCGGGAGGCCGGAGCGTGGCGCAGTCTGGTAGCGCATCTGGTTTGGGACCAGAGGGTCGTAGGTTCGAATCCTATCGCTCCGACCAGTTTCTTCTTTTGGAGATGGTCTACATGGATGCCCGTATCTACAAGCCTGCGAAGACTGCTATGCAATCCGGCCGCGGCAAAAGCAAAGATTGGGTCCTGGAATTCGTCTCCGGAGCAAAACGGTCCAGCGATCCTGTGATGGGCTGGACCAGTATCGATGACACAACCGGTCAGGTTCGGTTGCACTTTGACAGCCGGGAACAGGCGATTGCCTATGCCAAACGCGAGGGGCTGACTTTCGCGGTCGAAGAGGCCCGCGATGTCAAACGTCTGGTGAAATCCTATTCAGAGAATTTCTCGGCCGATCGCAAACAACCCTGGACCCATTAGACGAAACTCAGACCAGCGCCAAAATTGCCAAGATTTGGCAACGCTGCTGTGATCTCAGCGTCATTCAGCCCAAACCAGCGCCCGAGCGGTTCCGCGAATTGCTCGACGGAGGTCGTCGGAATCAAACGCCCACTGCCTGCATCCTGGTCGTGACCGAGATCATAAGGCGGCATGTCGCCATAAATTTGGCCGCCCTGGACCGCGTCACCGATGACAAAATGATGACTGCCCCAGCCATGATCGGTGCCATCTCCATTGATCGCCAACGTGCGTCCGAAATCAGACGCCGTGAACAAGGTCACATCGCTGCCAAGTCCTAGTTCCTGCATCGCCTGATAGAAAGCGACCACGCCGCCATCAATCTGACTTTGCAAGCCGGGCAAATCATTGGCCTGGTTGGAATGGGTATCAAAGCCGCCAATCGCGACGAAGAAGACCTGCCGGCTGACCAGCAATGCATCCCGAACTGCGATCGTGTTGGCCACAGCCTGCAATTGCTGACCAAGGAAGTTGCCCGGAAACGCTGTGGTGAACGGTTGAATGGATTCGAACGCTTCGTTGAAGGTCTCATTCGTGGTCAGCGCGGTGCGCATGGAATTGGCTATGTCTCGATCGAGCAGATTTGTGCTGTTATAATTCATCGCTTCGAAATGATCTCGAAGCTTCTGATAGATCTCGGTCTGAGTGCCAGAGCCGTCATCGCCAGCGAAGAAGTTCAGGGCATCAATTTCCGGCGCGCCGTCTAATCCAATTTGATAGGGCCGGGCATCCGCACCGGTCAGGAATAATTCATTGCCCAGACTTGTTATGGTTGAAAATTCCTGACTGCCTGAGTTCGCACCGGCGGCGAGCGCCGCATCCGCAAAGCGCCCACCCCAACCAAATTGAGCGCCTTCTGGTTGGCTCGACATCCAGGTGGACTGTTGGTCATTGTGCGAGAAAAGCCGTTTTGGTTGTGGCGCTGTGTCTTGCTCGAACTGTTGTTTGTTCAACGGCTGAATAAGCGGACCAACATTGCCGACAATGGCGGCATTGCCGCTATCGAACAGGCCCTTGATGCCGCTCATCTCTTCGGTCAGAGCGAATTGCCGACCACCAAATGATGCCGCATTGCTTGGATTGAGTGGCAGCAATCGATCCCGCGCTCGGGTCGAACCGCCTTGCATATTGGCATATTGCCCGATCAGGGACGCGCGAATTTCCGCATAACGGTCATAGGACGCCTGATCATAAGGCAGCACCGTGTCATGTCCGTCGAGACCGCCCAGGAAAAACAGGCAGACAATCGCCTTATATCCGGACGTTTCGGCGGCGCTGGCTTGGAATGCCGCAAGTGAGCTGCCGAGGCCGGTCAGGGTTGCGGCGCTAAGCGCACTGGCACCGGTGAGGAAAGTTCTGCGGGTCGTTTTCATATCATCCTCCTAGCGCTGCACAGTGTAATCGGGTGAGGTCATGATCATCAGAACCCCCAATGCGGCACGCAGATAAGGGCCATTATAATTCGGATCATTCGGGTCCTCGAGCGCAACGTCTTCGAGGAATGTGACGATCGTGGCTTTGGTTTCAGTAGTCGTCGCACCATAATTCAAAAGCAGGTCGAGGTGATCGACGAGGGCGATGGGATCATCCGCCAGCAGCATTTCATCCGAATAATCAGGGATAAAACTTGATGCTGAAGGGTCGCCCACATTATTGGCGGCAAATGCGAATATGAAATAGGTCATGAAGTTCGCATAATTCGAAATCGAATTGGCATTGACCAATTGCAGTTCCGGAATGGTCAGACCTGCGGCGCCCGTTTCGGTCCCCGGCGCGATATAACCAGGGCGATAGAAATTGAACACGGAGGGCGACTTGTAAGGGGCTTGCGCCAGGCCGCCGCCAAATGTTGTGTTGAACAGCGGAAACGTCAGTTCCGGCGTCACAGTGCCTGCGTCAAACGCCCGGGCCCATTGGATGAAACGCAGGATCGGTTCTTTGATCTTGCCGAAATTATTGTCATTGCGATTGGCCGGGTCGCGGGCATCCGGATCAAACAAGACCGCAGCGATTGTCGCCGACAGGTCACCGCGGCGGCCATCTCCAACCAAGGTGCCATTCGGAAGCGTGTATTGACCGTCGGCAAACGCTGTCGCGACGCGCGCAATATAATCAGGTTCCGGATGACTGGTGACAAAGCGCTGGATCAGCTGTCGGGCCAGGAACGGGGCGGTATTGGGGTGATCCACCAGCGCGTCCAGTGCAAGATCGATACTTTCAGTCGGGCCCGTTCCGGCCGGGATGGTCGTGCCGAGGAATGTCTTCTCCAGCTCTGAATGCCATTCAGGATAGACCTCCATCGGAGAGTGTAAGGCATCCGGTGGCAATGTCCGAAAATCAAACCAGAACTCACCGCCTTTCAAACTGAGACCGGTGAACACTTTGGCGAGACCCGTCACGTCGGTATTGTCATAAACTTCGACAGGCACGCCGCCCTGGGTGACCACGTCACCATCCTGTTCGAGTTGAACCAGGCCGATCGAGAAGAGCTGCATGACTTCACGCGCATAATTCTCATCCGGCATGCGGCCGGTCGCGGCATCGCCTTTTATGTTCTGCAAATAGGTCAGATATTCACCCATTGCCGGGGAGTAGGTGACGTCTTCAAGAAGGTCGCGATAATTGCCAAAAGCATTGCTCACCAGAATATCCTGATAATGCGCCACAGCATTGGGAACCTCGAACAGGAAATTCCCCTCGGCGCCGGAAATCACGACGATTTGTGACAGCGCAAATGCCATGCGTTGGCGCAATTGATCATCGCCTTCGACAGCGTTGATCCAGAACGAGAAGGTCGGCGTGTTCCGCTTCTCATAAGTCAATTGCCCGTCAGTATCGCGCGCATCCGGTTCTGAGATCTCGGCCAGCACATAATCGAGGTTGAGACTCGGGGATTTGTTGAACTCCGCCACAAGCCATTCTGAGGGTGAGGTGCCCGTCAGCTGAGTGATGTCACTGGAGGTCGGGCCGAAGGTCGCTTGTGACAGGAAAAACGCTGTCGATTCAGCCGATTCAAACGCTGTGCTTGCAGGCGGAGGCGGCGGCGGTGGGGGCGGAGGAGGTGGTGGTGGCGGCGACGAGCCAGTGCCACCTGGAATTGTGCCGCCATTGCTGCTTCCGCCACCGCCGCCGCAAGCGGCGAGGCCGAGCACCAATGCCAATGCGGCGCTTTGTGCAAACAAGGCTATTTTGCGTTTCCGCATCTCGTCCTCCCTAGTCCTCATTTCGAGTGTCGCTCGAATTACTTAAAGAATTCGATCGCCCCGCGTGAAGTTTTCCTCTCCGACATGACGAAGGTTTAACGATGTCCGGCATCGTCTCCGTCGATATTTTTTATGAGATGCAAGAAAATATGGATTTGGATGCAGCAGGACGGACATTTCTCGTCTTTATGTTTTCAGGCTTTCAGATTAAGGCAGGCGCTCAGAGGCCCCTTAGCTCAGTTGGATAGAGCACCCGACTTCTAATCGGACGGTCGCAGGTTCGAATCCTGCAGGGGTCGCCAGCCAACCTTCGGGGCCGTTTCGGGGGTGGGGGGTGGACTGTCATTGATTCAACACTGCTTTTTCGGCAATTCAACTCTTAGGTTGCTTGCTGTGGTGTTTATTGGCAACTTGCCTGTCTTGAGCGAATCTTTTCAATCCGTCGTGGAGGGGACCCGTGACGCATGACGTCTTCCTAAGTTACCGCCGCACCGATCAGGCATTGGCGCAGAAGCTGGTTGAAAGCCTGCAAGCGCAAGGCGTGCAGGTCTGGTGGGACCAGATGATCGAAGGCGGCGAGGATTGGCGCGAAGCAATCGTCGAAAATCTCACCACGGCGCGCGCTTTGGTGATTTTGTTTTCCGAAGAGTGCAATTCGTCCAAGCAATTGAAGAAAGAGCTGTCGATTGCCGATGGATTGGACAAAGAAGTGATTCCGGTCCTGATCCAGGATACCAAACCCAAAGGCCATTACCTGTACGAGCTTTCGGCCCGCAATTGGCTGCAAGTGCATCCGAATCCGATGGAGAAAATGGGTGAGCTTGCCTCCCGCCTGGCGGTCGAGCTGCGAACCCCGAATTCAAGCGGATTCGGAACCAGCGCCGGGACCATTTCGACAGGGCGTCCGGACGATTCGAGCATCCCGTCGAAACCGGTCACTGCACGGCCAGACCCGAATCCCCCGACGCTTGATGCTGAGACGGTTGAGAAACTGGTCGAAGCCAATCAGAAACTCGAGGCCCAGGTTAAAGACCGTCGTGATTTCATGCCGTTCAAATGGTACGAAATCCTGATTGCCCTGGTGCTTGGCGGTCTGACCGCATTGGGCGGGATTGATATGGAAACAGGCGAGATCACGACCGGATCATTGTGGCTCGATTTTCTTGGAATGACCTTCATGTCGTTGCTCTTCATGGCAATGCTGATTTTTCCATTCCGGTACTATTTTCGCCGCCGGCGGGTTTGGCGCGCGATCCGGTACTATGCGATCAGCATCCTGTTACTGATTATCGCGCTCGCCGTCGTTATGGGCATCCACCCGGACATTACCGATGATACGATGGGGGCGGGTGAAAACCTGGCGGTCATGCTGTTTGGGTCCTTGATGATATTCGGCTTCATCGCTGGTCTGACATTCTGCACCTATGGGTTGATGCACTTCCAACGCACCCGGCGCATCTTCAATCGACACGTCGAAGCCATCTAGTCGATCCCGCCTGTGTCCTAGCCGATCGCCTTCTGGATCATCGCAACCAGTGCGGTCGGCAAAGTGGGTTTTTCGAACACTTCGGCATATCCGGCATCCAAGGCCCGTTGGCGCAGCGTTTCTGAATAATATCCGGTGACCATGATGCCCGGCGTGGTGTCGCGACCGGCCCGCAGACGCCGCATCACTTCAAGGCCATCGATGCGCGGCATCTTATAGTCAATCAACAGGCAATCTCCGCCATGTTCCAATCGACGCATCAGAAATTCTGTGCCGCTTCGATATGTATCGATCGAAAAACCCCGCGCGCGTAACATCATCGTCATGGCGCGTCGCACATCTTGATTGTCTTCGACCAGAATCAGTCGCGTTGGCGATATGGCATCGGGTGCAGAAAAGGCAGATGTCGACTGAGGCATGTTTCGCGTCTTAGAGCGCTCGCCAACCGGCGTCTCTAGGTACAGTCCCGCAGGTCATTCCATGCCGATGCCGGCGAGAAAGGCCAATCGCAATGCATTGGACAGGCTGTCGGCTTGCAGCTTCTCCATCATGTGCGCGCGATGAATTTCTACCGTTCGCGGCGAAATCGCCAATGTCTGGGCGATCCCCTTATTGGTTTGTCCGTCCACCAGGCACACCAGCACTTCCATTTCTCGGGGCGTGAGACTGGTCAGTTTGGCTTTCGCCTCGCGGCTGCGTTTGTCATCAACGGATTGACTGTCCATGCTGTCAAACGCGTTTTCTATCGCGCCTACAAGCGCGTGCTTTTCATAAGGTTTCTCGAGGAATTCGAGCGCGCCGCCTTTCATTGCTTCAACCGCGACGGGGACATCACCATGGCCCGTCAATATGATCACGGGCATGTTTATGCCGCGTTGGTTCAACGCTTTCTGGACCGCCAGACCATCCATCCCAGGCATCCGGACATCCAGCAATATGCAGCCATGATGCGCATCGGTAACTTGTTCCAGGAAGCTGATCCCATCGGCAAAGGTCTTCACCAAATAGCCGGCATGGCGCAGCATGAAGCTTGCTGAATGGCGAATGGCTTCGTCATCGTCGACAAGAAAGACTGTTCGAGGGGTCATTTTCCTACTCACTTTCAGCGATGCGCAATGTGAATTGAAAGGCCGCGCCGCCTTTTTCAGAGGGCGCGTACTCTATCGTGGTTCCATGCGCGTCCATGATGGTTTGGCAAATCGACAGGCCGAGACCCATGCCGCCAGGCTTGGAGCTGTTAAATGCGTCGAACGGCGACGCGCCCTGCTGGGTGTCGAAGCCGGGACCATTGTCTTCGATTGAAATCACCGCTAGTTGGTCTTCGATTTTGGCGGAGATCCAGACCTGCGGATTGGTCGTGTCTTCCAATGCTTCGATTGCATTTCGGACCAAGTTGACGATGACCTGCCGCAATTGCAGGCGATCTGCCAGCACCGTCGGAAATTCATCCGGCAATTGTGTGATCACGCGCGCGAGCTGCCCCTCAAAACCAACTTTCGCGAGCGACACCGCATCTTCGATCACATCGCGCAGATGGACCGGGCGCATATCCAGCTCGCCGCGAGACACATAATCCCGCAATCGCCGAACGATCTGACCCGCGCGAATCGACTGTGTTGCTGCCGCGTCCAGGGCCTCTTGAATGAAGGCCAATGTGTCTGCGTCAGCATTCTCGAGCAAATCACGCGCAGCTTCGAGATAGTTTGCAACCGCGGTCAAAGGTTGATTGAGCTCATGCGCCATGGCCGAGGCCATCGTGCCGACGGCGCTGAGCCTCGAGAAATTAGCGAGCTCGACTTGCATCTGGTTCAAGCGCAAAGCGTTCGCCTGCTGTTCGGACATATCGCGGATATAGCCGGTAAACAGACGCTCGCCGTCAATCTCGGCTTCCCCGATTTTCAGTTCGACTGGAATGATGCGCCCATCCGCAAGCCGCGCCTGAACAATGCGACCAATGCCGATGATTTGTTTTTCGCCCGTCTTCAGATATGCGCCGATATAATTGTCGTGGTGCTTTTCATCCGCACCGGTCATCAGCATGGCGACATTCTTGCCGGCCACATCACTTGCCTTATAGCCGAACAAACGCTCGGCCGCAGCGCTGAATGCGAGCATTCGTCCTTTCTGATCAATGACAATCATGGCGTCTGGCACCGAGGCCAATACGCTGCGCATCAAGGGCTCAAGTGAATTGCGATCTGCGCGCCCGGAGCGGCCCTGAAGGATGGGGGTCTGACGATCAGCCATGAGCCAGCCTTTGTAATGGGCGTCGGGCACGGATCAATCCATAATCAGAGCGACAGAGCGCCGCTTCTGAATGTAGCGATATCCTGCGTGCATCGCGACCAGCATGCCCGCCACAAACATGTAACAGCCCCAGCAATGCGCCTGTTCAAACCAACTGGACCGGCTGGCTGCAATAAAGACTGTCTCGCCCGTACAGGTTGGCAAAGCCAGCATCGGGATGGTCCCCATGTGTAGCCAGGTCTTCAAGCCGCCCAAGGCAATCATCAAAAGACCGATCATCAATTCTTGAACGCGGGTCATGATCTACTCCGTCCGTGTTGTTGATCTGAACTTCTAGCCAGTGCGGCGGACACGCACATAGGGGAATTCCCTTATTCTGGGCCAGGGTCCCGAAAGATATGCATCGCGCTAGCTGAAACCGCCTCGATTCTGGGGACTATCGGAGGGCAAGAGTGCGATGACTCAACTCACTGGATCAATCCGGCGCGGGAATAATACGAGTATTCTGGCGGTCGGCGTGCTGACCGGTCTTTTCTTACTGTTCGCGTTATTGATGGGCAGTTTTGCCAAGGATGCCGGGATGGAATTCCAGGCGCTCACATTCATGGCGCTGGCTGGCACGTTCCTGATCGGCACGGCGCTCTGGGCCGGTGGTCTTGTCGATCGCGATCCGTTCGATGAAAGCGAGTACGAAGACACGCTCGTCAAGTTTGGTGCAGCGGCGGCGATGTTCTGGGGCATTGCCGGCTTGCTGGTCGGTGTCATCATCGCGCTTCAACTGACCTGGCCGGCATTGTTTTATTTCCCGGAGCTGGGGTGGACCAATTTTGGGCGACTGCGCCCCTTGCACACCAGCGCGGTCATTTTCGCCTTTGGCGGCAATGTCCTGTTGGCGACCAGCTTCTATGTCGTACAGCGCACCTGCCGGACCCGGCTCGCCGGGGGCATGTGGCCCTGGTTTGTGTTCTGGGGCTATCAGATCTTCATCGTTCTCGCCGCCACTGGCTATTTGATGGGGATTACCCAGTCGAAAGAATATGCTGAGCCAGAATGGTATGTCGACTTATGGCTAACCCTGGTTTGGGTTGTCTATCTGCTGGTTTTTCTCGGCACGCTGTGGAAGCGCAAAGAGCCGCATATCTATGTCGCCAACTGGTTCTATCTGTCATTCATCGTCACCATTGCGATGCTGCACATCGTCAACAATCTCTCGATTCCGGTGAGCCTGACCGGGTCGAAATCGGTTCAGGTCTTTAGCGGTGTCCAAGATGCGATGACGCAATGGTGGTATGGCCATAATGCGGTCGGCTTCTTCCTGACCACGGGCTTCCTCGCCATCATGTATTATTTCATACCAAAGCGGGTGAACCGGCCGGTTTATTCCTACCGCCTGTCTATCGTTCACTTCTGGTCTTTGATCTTCATCTATATCTGGGCCGGGCCCCATCACCTGCATTACACCGCTCTGCCGCAATGGGCGCAGACGCTGGGCATGACATTCTCGATCATGCTTTGGATGCCAAGCTGGGGCGGTATGATCAATGGGGTCATGACCTTGTCTGGTGCGTGGGACAAACTTCGCACCGACCCTGTGGTTCGGATGATGGTGGTCTCGCTTGCCTTCTATGGCATGGCGACGTTTGAAGGCCCCCTGATGTCCGTGCGCGCGGTCAATTCGCTCAGCCATTATACCGAATGGGGCATTGGGCATGTTCATTCCGGTGCACTGGGCTGGGTCGGCTATATCAGTTTCGGCGCGCTCTATTGCCTGGTGCCGTGGCTTTACAAGAAGAAAGGCCTGTTCTCGAAATCCTTGGTCGAGTGGCACTTTTGGATCTCAACGATCGGTATCATTTTCTACATGGTCTCGATGTGGTTTGCCGGGATCATGGAAGGTCTGATGTGGCGCGCCTATAATGATTATGGCTTCCTCGAATACAGTTTCGTTGAAACCGTAGAAGCCAAGCATATCAGCTATATCATCCGCATGGTCGGTGGGCTCTTATACTTCGCCGGCGCCGCGATCATGTCCTACAATCTGATCCGAACGACGCTCGGCCATGGTGAGGCGCAAGACCTCGAACCAAGCGCGACCGACACATACGCACAACCAGAGCCGCGCCCTGCGTTGGCGCCAGCAGAATAGGGGATCGTCCGATGGGATTGATGAACAATCACGGCGTTCTGGAACGCCATTCCTTGCTCCTGACCATAGGCATTCTGGTCGTCGTCTCGATTGGCGGCATCATTCAGATGGCTCCGCTCATGTATATGGACAACACGATCGAGAAAGTGGACGGCATGCGTCCGTATACGCCACTCGAGCTTAAAGGCCGCGACATCTATATTCGCGAAGGGTGCTATGTCTGTCACAGTCAGATGGTCCGACCGCTGCGCGATGAAGTCGAGCGCTATGGCCATTATTCTCTGGCCGCCGAGAGCATGTATGACCATCCGCATCAATGGGGATCCAAGCGCACGGGCCCAGACCTGGCGCGTGTTGGCGGAAAGTACTCTGCGGAATGGCAGGTTGATCACTTGGTTGATCCGCGGGCATTGGTGCCTGAAAGCATCATGCCACCCTATGCCTTCCTGATGGACAAGACGCTGCGCTATGACGGCATCGAAGACCGCCTGCGAACGGAACGCATGGTCGGCGTGCCTTACTCAGATGAGATGATTGAGAACGCCAAGGGCCATATCCTGGCGCAAGCCGACCCGAATGATAAAGGCTTCGATTATTATGACAGCCTGATGGCCTTGTACGAGGCGGAGGCGGGTCGCGAAGGCACGGTTGAGGCTCGCGACTGGGACGGCAACCCGGACAAGATCACTGAAATGGATGCGCTTGTCGCATACCTCCAGATGACCGGCACACTGGTCGACTTCTCGACTTATGAAGCCGACGATCTCAGCAATCGAAGATAGGGGAAAGTGATGTATGAAACACTTGCAAGCTTCGCACAGACCGGCGGGTTGATTTATTTTGTGCTGCTCTTCCTCGGCGCGCTCGCTTACGCGCTATGGCCCCGAAATCAGGAAAAATTTGATGCCGCCGCGCGGCTTCCTTTGGACGATGGAGGTCCGGATCATGGCCAATGATATCAGAGACGTAGACGATCATAGCGGCGTCGAGACGACCGGGCACAGCTGGGACGGAATCAAGGAATTGAACAATCCCTTGCCGCGTTGGTGGTTGTATATCTGGTATGGGACGATCGTCTGGGCGGTGGTCTATATGATCCTCATGCCGGCGATACCCGCGCTGCCGGGATTGGGCACCAACACGGCGGGTCTTCGAAATCATTCAGATCGAGACCTGGTCGCTGAGGCGATGCAGGATCTAAAAGATGCGCGCGTGGCGCAGTCGGCCAGCCTGCTTGAGGCTTCTCTGGAAGAGATCGAGACCGATCGCGGCCTGCAACAATTTGCGCTCGCCATGGGCGAAAGTCTGTTTGGCGACAATTGCGCGACCTGTCATGGCGCAGGCGGACGCGGGGCGGTGGGCTATCCGATACTGGCCGATGATGTCTGGTTGTGGGACGGCACCCTGGACGGCATCGAATACACGCTGCGGCATGGCATTCGGCATGAGGATGATCTCGACACCCGCTTCTCGTTGATGCCGGCTTTCGGACGTGATGAACTGCTATCGTCCGACCAGATTGATGGGCTGACGCATTATGTCCTGCAGCTGTCCGGGCAAGCGGCAGATGCGGATCTCGCTGCTGACGTCGCCGACCTCTATCAACAGCAATGTGCATCCTGCCATGGCGTTAATGGTGAAGGCGACCGGATGCAGGGCGCGCCTAATCTGACGGATCGCGAATGGCTTTTCGGCGGCAGCGAGACGGCGATTTACAATACCATCTATAATGCCCGAAATTCGCATATGCCGGCCTGGCAGGATCGTCTTGATGATGCTTCGATCAAGGCACTGGCGGTGTATGTGCATACGCTGGGCGGGGGTGAGTAAAGGTCACGGTCATGGGACAGACCACGCTCAATATGCACCCCTCGGCCGGTCAGGGTGGGCCAACCCCGCCGCCGCCCCGAGACCTTTATGCCAAGCGCCAGCAAATCTACCCGAAACTGGCGCATGGCCGGTTCCGCATGGTGAAATGGGCGGTCATGGCGGTGACCCTGGCAGTCTATTACCTGCTGCCCTGGTTGCGATGGGAGCGCGGCGAAGGCATTCCCGATCAAGCGGTTTTGGCCGATTTTGAAAGCGAGAAATTCTACTTTTTCTTCATTGAGATTTGGCCGCAGGATATTCATTTTCTCGCTGGCCTTCTGATCCTAGCCTCTCTGGGACTGTTCTTGATCACGTCTCTGCTTGGACGGGTCTGGTGCGGTTATACCTGTCCACAAACCGTATGGACGGATTTGTATATCTGGGTTGAGCGGGCCTTTGAAGGTGACCGCGCCGCACGGATGCGTCTCGATCACGCGCCTTGGGGCATCAACAAGGCGATGCGCAAGTTCGGCAAGCATATTGTTTGGTTGATCATCGCCTTCTGGACCGGTGGGGCATTCATTCTGTATTGGCATGATGCGCCGACTGTCGCGCGCGGCTGGTTTACCGGAGAAGCGCCACTCTCTGCTTATTGGTTTGCCGGCATTTTGACTCTGACCACGTATTTCCTGGCCGGGTGGATGCGGGAACAAGTCTGTACCTATATGTGTCCCTGGCCACGCATTCAGGGCGCGCTCACCGATGAGCATGCCTTGAACGTCACCTATCGCTATGATCGCGGCGAACCCCGTGGCCCCAAGCGAAAGTCAGAAGACTGGGAGACGCGCGGCGATTGCATTGATTGTGATCAATGTGTGCAAGTCTGTCCCGTCGGCATCGACATTCGCAATGGCCCGCAACTGGAGTGCATTCATTGTGCGCTCTGCATTGATGCGTGTGATGAGATGATGACGCGGATTGGTCGCCCAACCGGCTTGATCGCTTATGACACCGATGTTGCGGTCGCGGCCCGAGCGGCGAATGAGACACCGCCGCGCTATCGTGTGCTGCGAACGCGGACCGCGCTGTATGTCTTACTCATCGCCGCGATTGGTGGCTTGATGGTATGGGGGCTGGCGACCCGCGCGACAATCGAAGCGAATGTCTTGAAGGATCGATCACCGCCTTTCGTGCAATTGTCCAATGGCGAGATCCAGAACGGATACACTTTGAAACTGGTCAACAAACTCGCGGAACCCCGCACTATGAATGTGGAGATTTCGGGTCCTGACGGACTGTCATTCTCGGTGATCGGTTTTGATCATCAGGGCGCTGGATCGATTGAGCTTCCAGTCGAACCGCATGGCGTCGATCGGTATCGTGTTCTCGTCACCGTTCCCGCCGGGGCGCCGCAGCGCCAGATTACAATTTCCGTGCGGGATGTAGAGACCGGAGAAACAGACACCAATCGCGCATCATTCCGAGGACCGAATTGATGACCCAATCTAATGCACCCACTTCCCAACAGGACTCTGGCGCACCGCTAAAGGGCTGGCATGTTCTGATGATGATGCTCGGCTTCTTTGGCGTCATGTTCGCCGTCAATGGTGTGTTCTTATACCACGCGATTAAAAGTTTCCCGGGCGAGGATGTCGAGAAATCCTATGTCCAGGGACTCAATTTCAACGACACTTTGGCCCAGCGCGCAGCCCAAGCCGAACGTGGATGGACCGCTGAAGCTGGGTGGCAAAATGGGCAACTTATTTTTCGCTTACGTGATGATGCGGGGGCCGATCTTTCCAACCTGTCGGTCATGGCTGAGGTGCGCCGGCGCGCCACACAAGGCGATGACCAGGCCATTCTGTTTAATGCCGTTGGTGATGGTGAATACGTTGTCGCAGATGCGGGTCTCGCCTCGGGGCAATGGTTGATGCGGATCCATGTCTATGACGAACGCGCTGAGACGCTTTTGTTCAACGTCGATAAGCAGATTTTCGTGCCATGACGGAAGCGGCGCTCTTATCTGGCGCGGGCTGTCCGTCCGGACTGGAGCCACCCGGTCGCTCGCCGACGGGCGACGTTTCGGCCTTTGTTCAAAGCCGAGACGGGATTTCGATGCTGTTGCTGTCTGTCCGCGGCGCCAAGTGTGGCGGATGTCTGACCAAGATTGAATCCACACTTCGCGCGCTCCCTGGCGTGGAAGAGGCGCGGATGAACCTTTCGAACGGAAAATTGCGCGTCGCATGGCACGGCGGTGACCTCGCAAATACAATTGTCGATCATCTGACCAAGCTTGGTTACGGGGTGTCAGCATTCTCCGAAGATGAGACGGCAAAAGCAAACAAGTCTGAAGAGCGACAATTACTCCTTGCCATGGGTGTCGCAGCCTTCGCGCTCGCCAATATCATGCTGTTATCAGTGTCCGTGTGGGGTGGGCATGGCGAAATGGGATCGCAAACACGGACCGCCTTGCACGCGATTTCGGGCCTGATCGCATTTCCGGTTCTGGTGTTTAGCGGGCGTCATTTCTTTCAATCCGCCTGGTCCGTGTTGAAACATGGCCGCGCGAATATGGATGTGCCGATATCGCTGGCATTGATCCTCGCATTTGGCGTCAGCGTCTGGGAGACAGCGAGCGGTGGAGCCCATGCCTATTTTGATGCCAGCGTCATGCTGCTCTTCTTCTTGCTGATCGGGCGTTTTCTAGATGCAAGACTGCGCCGACAAGCGCACGCGGCGGCGCACGACCTGGCGGCTTTGCAAGATCGTTCGGTGTCCCGGCGTACAGCATCCGGCGTGATTGAGGCTGTGCGGGCGGACGAGATTTTACGCGGTGATGAGATTGTTCTGGCAGCGGGTGAGCGCGCTGTGATTGATCTGCGCATATCATCCGGAACCAGCAGCGTGGATGAAAGCCTGGTCACCGGGGAAAGCCTGCCACGAACCGTTCAGGCCGGAGAGACCATCTACGCCGGAACCATAAATCTCGATGGCCCAATGACCGGAGAGGCCTTAGGTCCGGCATCAGATTCGCTCTTATCCGACATTGCCAGCATGCTGGAAGCCGGAGAGCAGAAGCGCGCGCGATATCGAAAGATCGCCGACAAAGCTGTCGCGCTCTATGTGCCTTTTGTTCACACGGCTGCGGCCCTGACTTTGATCACCTGGTTGGCGCTCGGCGCCAGTCCGCGCGACGCCATTCTGGTGGCCGTTGCGACGCTGATCATAACGTGTCCTTGTGCCCTCGCGCTTGCCGCCCCGGTTGCGCAAGTCGTGGCCGCGGGGCGGCTGTTCGGAATGGGCGTCTATTTGCGATCTGGCGACGCGTTGGAGCGCCTGGCGGAAATTGATCACATTGTTTTCGACAAGACGGGGACGCTTACATTGGGCGTGCCGCAACTGGTCTCCGCGCATGGCGATGAACTGAATCTTGCGGCCCAGCTGGCACGAGCCAGCCGTCATCCCCTGTCGCGGGCGATTGTGCGTGCCGCCGGACCGGGTCCGTTAGCGGATGCGATTGTTGAGCATCCAGGTCTTGGGGTCGAAGGGCGGGTGAATGGTCAATACGCCCGCCTTGGCGCAGCAGAATGGGTCGGTTTGACATCGCCTCCTCAATCAAACGGCCCAAGCCTGTGGTTTGCGAGCGCGCAAGGCGACCCGATAGAGTTTCAGTTCGAGGACCAATTGCAAGACGATGCGATGGCCGCGCTGAGCAGATTTCAAGACCAGGGCGTACCGGTGGAAATCCTCTCCGGTGATACAGAAACAGCCGTAGCAAACATCGCAAAACGACTCTCCATTCCGCGTTGGACGTCCAGGGTGTCGCCGCGCGGTAAGGTTGACCATCTGACCCGTCTCAGGGAGCAGGATAAGCAAGTGTTGATGGTGGGGGACGGGCTGAACGATGCTGGCGCGCTGGCGCTGGCACATGCCTCACTGGCGCCAGGGGGCGCGATGGATGTATCGCAGTCTGCGTCGGACGCCGTTTACTCTGGCGGGTTAAGCGCGCTGCCTCGCATTCTTGAGGTCGCGAAGCGGGCTCGCGCGATCATGTTGCAGAATTTTGGTCTGGCGGCGGTTTACAATTTGATTGCCGTGCCGATCGCGGTGACCGGGCATGTCACCCCCTTGATCGCGGCGATTGCGATGTCAGCCTCGTCTCTGATCGTCACAGTAAACGCCCTGCGCATTAAACAAGGAGCGGACATTTGAGCATCATCGTTTATCTGATTCCGGTTGCCCTTGGTCTCGGTTTGCTCGGTCTGTTGGCATTTCTGTGGTCGGTCAATTCTGGTCAGTATGACGACCTGGACGGCGCCGCACATCGCATTCTCACGGACGATGACACGCCGTTATAGGATACTCCGTCCGGACTCCGTAATAGCCCTTATACGTCTGCCACCGCGGCATCCCTACATGACAAGCAAGAGAGCATAAGAAAGGGAACGCGATGTCTGTGACTGTGATGTTGGGCGGAAATGTGGATGCCATCGGGCCGGCGATCGAGACGGCGATTCATCTGACGCAAAAACTTAAATCCACATTGACCGGCCTCTGCGTGATGCCGGATCCGGCAAGCTCGGTTGTCTATGTGACCGGGGCCGAGACTGTGATTATGGGCAGTGCCGCCATACAATCCTTGACGGAAGCACAAGACCGAATGGTGTCGGACTTCAAACAGAAATTTGACGCCGAAACTGGCAATGCCGGATCCTGGTTGAAGGCGGAGTTTCGCAAGGAAGTTGGATCCATGGCATCGCATGGCGCGGCAGCTGCCTGTTTGGCAGATGCGATCGTGTTGCCAAAAGACGCCACGGAGTCTGGCCACGCATTGAATGCGGTGTTCGAACACGTTTTGATGGAGGCGCGGTTGCCTTTGGTGCTGGCGGCTGAACAGGTCAACACATCCGATACGTGTTTGATCGCCTGGGATGGTAGTCCGCTGACGGCGCGCACTGTGCGCCTGCATATGCCGCTGATCCGATCCTATAAGAAAGTCGTGATTGCGCACAATGAGGCCAAGCTGCGCCATCGATGGTCGCATGTCTGCCAAACCTCTACAGACCGTTTGATAGCGTATTTGCAGGAAGAGCGGCTGGAGGTGTCATTGGTGAATATTGAAGGGCCGGTTTCGAGCGGAATCATGACGGCGAGCAAGGCACATGATGCTGCCCTGATTGTCATGGGCGCTTACGGCCATAACCGGATCGGTCAATTGCTGTTCGGCGGGACAACCAGCCGGGTGTTACACGATGCTGCAGCCCCCGCTCTGGCCTTGTGCCATTAGGCGTTCAGCCTGGTCTTGATGATCGAGAGTAACTGGTGCCGCGAGGGAGAATTGAACTCCCGACCTCATCATTACCAATGATGCGCTCTACCACTGAGCTACCGCGGCCTTTTGTGTTGCCGGGGATTAGCTTAAGCATGACAAGATGAAAAGACCGTTTCTGGACAAAGACTGCAATCATGGCTGACAAAACCAAGACCCCTGAACGCGAGGATCGCCTCAAGGCGGCCCTGAGAGACAATCTCAAGCGCCGGAAAGTGGCATCGCGAAAGGCGAAATCAGACGAAAAACCACGGTCTGGCGGGCCCGATCCCAAGACCTAGGACTTAACGGCGACTTCCGAATATCATGTCCGCAAAGGTCCGCGCGGTCGCCGAGGCGATCTGGATCGAGGTCGGCTTCTGGCGATGACTGTAGCGGGAAAAATGTGCGCAATTCGATTCGGTCAGTCGGTAAGACCGGCCTTTCGCTTGGCGCGCGCGGGTTTCAGCGATGGCGCCGTTCAGGGCGTCAGTGCGCTCACACAGGCGAACGCGTTTGCCATTGGAAAATTCCGCCAGGCTTTGTTCAATGACGCCGCCATGCTTGCGGGAATTGGAAATCACCGTGCCTTGCGCCGTCACGACGCCATAGTGCGACAAGCCGATTCCAAACGGGATGGCGACGACATCGCCAGGTTCAAATCCATATCTTCGTGCAGTCATGCGAGTGAAAATATCGATATTCGATAAAATGTCAAAGCCTGTTAAGACACTGCTGCGGTGTTGCCGCAATTGCGCCTTTCGTTCGCCGTTGGCGCCGCTATAGACACCAAGCATGGACAGTTTGAAAATTACCGGCGGGCAAACGCTAAATGGCACAATCCCCGTGTCCGGCGCTAAGAATTCCGCGTTGAAATTGATGGCGGCGTGTTTGCTGACCCGCGAGCCTCTGACGTTGACCAATATGCCAAACCTGGCGGATACACGGTTTCTAAGTCAGTTGCTCGCCAGTCTTGGCGTCGAAGTCTATTGGCCGAAGGGTGACAGCGAATGTCGCCTCAATGCCGCGGAGCTGACATCCACAATCGCCCCTTATGATCAGGTTCGCAAAATGCGGGCAAGCTTCAACGTGCTCGGCCCGATGCTGGCCCGCGAGGGGCACGCGACCGTATCCTTGCCTGGCGGCTGCGCGATTGGCGCACGCCCCGTGGACCTTCACTTACAGGCCCTTGAAGCGATGGGCGCAGATCTGAAAGTCGAAGCGGGCTATGTCAAAGCCGCGGCGATCCATGGGTTGAAGGGCGCAAAAATCGTTTTCCCAATTGTCTCCGTCGGCGCGACCGAACATGCGATGCTGGCGGCCACCCTGGCGAAGGGTGAAACGGTATTGGAAAACGCAGCGCGAGAGCCCGAAATTGCGGATCTGGCGGATTGTTTGAATGCGATGGGCGCGAACATCAGTGGCGCCGGTACAGCAACGGTCCGCATACAAGGGGTTGAGACTCTTTCGGGCGCCCAGCATCCGGTCATGCCAGATCGGATCGAGGCGGGCACGTATGCCATGGCGGCCGCCGCGGCGGGGGGCGACGTAACTCTGGAAGGCGCCCCCGTTGCCGCCCTCGGCGCGTTGGTTGACGCCTTGAAGCGATGCGGTGTGACGGTTGATGCCGACGAGCAGGCAGCGACGATCCGCATTCAACGAAATGGCGCGGCATTGACGGCGATCAATATCGATACACAGCCGCATCCGGGATTTCCAACCGATTTGCAGGCTCAATTCATGGCCCTGATGTCGATTTCAGACGGAACCAGCGTGATTCGGGAAAACATATTCGAAAACCGCTTCATGCACGCCCCCGAATTGTCGCGCTTGGGTGCCAATATTCAAGTGCGCGGCAAGGAAGCGATCGTCAAAGGCGTCGAACAGCTTCGCGGCGCACCGGTCATGGCCACCGACTTGCGCGCCTCTGTCTCACTGGTCATTGCTGGACTCGCAGCCGAAGGTGAGACACAGGTGAATCGGATATATCATCTGGACCGCGGCTTTGAGCGTTTGGAAGAAAAGCTCAGAGGCTGCGGCGCCAATATCGTGCGTGTGGACGGAGACTAGAGAGATTAATGGCTGAGGGCAGGGCATTGCGGTTGATCGCAGAGGATACGGCTGACCTGGAAGTGATTTCCAGTGCAGTTCAGGACGCTGTTCTGAAAGCAGAAAATCTCAAATTTGATCGCTCACGTCGCCGGTTTACTCTGGAAGTCAATCGGTTCCAATGGGAAGACGCGGCGTCAAAAAAGGGACCGCAAGCGCGGGTGCGCAGTTTGCTGGCATTTGACAGTGTGCTGAGCGTCAAAACGCGAGCGGTGAACAAAATAGAACCGGACATGGTATTCTCGGTTCTTTCATTGACCTTTACCCCAGCGGATGAGCCGCCTGGTGGAACGATTTCCATCTTGTTTGCAGGCGATGGCGAGTTGGCGCTTGATGTCGAAGCCCTTGATGCCACTTTACTGGACAGCGCGTATGAGTGGACGACCCGGCATAGACCGGATCATGACAAGAAACGGCGATAGGCATGGCCCGCACTTTTGACGCCCGAAAACCGGGCTTTGAGTCCGATTTTTCAGCCTTTCTGGCGGAGCCGCGCGGCGATGTCGAAGACGTGATCGAAACCGTTCGCGATATTCTTGCCGATGTCCGTGGCAATGGCGGCGAAGCTGTCGCGAGATACACAGCAAAGTTCGATGAGTTGGTGCTCGATCCAACGACATTGCAATCGGACAATGTCGACCTGCATCGTCTGGCGCACGCCTGTCCGGACGATCTCAAGCAAGCGGTCGATTTCGCCGCCGGACGGATTGCGACCTACCATGAGCGACAACGGCCAGCAGATCATCAGTTTACCGATGATGCCGGCGTTCAACTGGGGTGGCGGTGGACCGCGCTCGACAGTGTCGGGGTCTATGTGCCGGGTGGCTTGGCATCTTATCCGAGTTCGGTGTTGATGAATGCCGTTCCGGCCAAGATTGCGGGCGTTGACCGTGTGGTCATGGTGGCGCCAGCACCGAAAGGACAACTTGCACCGGCCGTGGCCTATGCCGCGCTCAGAGCCGGTGTGGACGAATTCTATCCGATCGGCGGCGCACAGGCGGTTGCGGCTCTGACATATGGCGCAGGGCGTCTGCAGCCTGTGGATAAAATCGTAGGACCAGGAAACGCCTTTGTGGCCGAGGCCAAGCGTCAGGTCTTTGGTCAGGTCGGCATCGATACCATCGCTGGACCCTCGGAAATTCTCGTCATTGCCGATGAAACCGCCAATCCGGATTGGATCGCGGCGGATTTGCTGAGCCAATCTGAACACGATGCAAGTTCCCAATCCATTTTGATTGCGACGGATGAAGCTGTGGCTAAATCTGTGGAAGAGGCTGTGGAAAACCAGTTGAAATCTCTGCCCACGCAGGAGCGCGCGCGGCAGGCATGGGATTCCCATGGGGCCTTCATTGTGACGGAGACGCTTGGTCACGCGGCTGACATCGCGAATCAAATCGCGGCAGAGCATCTGGAACTCGCTATCGCCGATCCGGAAGCGCTTTTGCCCAGTATCAAACACGCCGGAGCTGTCTTTTTAGGGCATCATACGCCAGAGGCTCTGGGCGACTATGTCACTGGTTCAAATCATGTTTTGCCAACCAGCCGCGCGGCGCGGTTCAGTTCCGGGCTCGGTTTGAATGACTTTCTAAAACGAATGAGTGTACAAAAGGCAGGTCCGCAAGGATTCGCCGCTCTGGCACCGGCAGCGTTGCGTCTCGCAGAGGCGGAAGGTTTGCCTGCGCACGCGCGGTCCGTGTCCATTCGGACGAACGAAAACTAGAGCGCGAAAGAAACAATGGCCGAACACAGACTGGTCAGCGTGGATATTGATGATGATACGCTCGCCGCGTCCGGTCCGGATGCGGAGCATGAGCGACGCGTGGCGATTTTCGATCTTCTCGAAGAAAACCGTTTTGAGGTCGAAGGTAAGGATGACGGGCCTTATGCATTGAAACTCTCAATGCAGGAACGCAAACTCGTATTCGAGATTAAAATGGAAAGTGGCGAGGCTGTGCACGCCTTCTTGCTGTCTATGACACCGTTTCGGGGCGTAATCCGCGACTATTTCATGATCTGTGAGAGCTATTATGATGCCATTCGCAGCTCCACACCGCACCAGATTGAAGCCATTGATATGGCGCGTCGCGGTATCCACAACGAGGGATCTGATCTCGTTGCCGAGCGGCTAGAGGGTAAGGTCAAAACGGATTTTGACACATCCCGCCGATTGTTCACGTTGATTTGCGCCCTGCATCAGGGACAAGTCCGGGGCCAAGTGCGCTAACCGCGCATGACGGCAAATGCTTGATCTAGGTCAGCAATCAGGTCGTCGGGGTCTTCCAGACCGATATGAACGCGAATGAGCGGGCCTTTGCGGGCATGAATACGGTCGCCTTCAATGCGGTCCAATTGGTCATCGCAAGAAATCAGTAAGCTCTCAAAGCCGCCCCAGGAAAAGCCCATACCAAACAGCTGCATCGCCTCAAGAAAGCGATCGAGTTGCTCCGTCGTGACGGTGTTCATCGTATATGAGAACAGACCATTGGAGCCAGAAAAATCACGCTGCCAGAGATCGTGTTCAGGGTGGCTTTCTAGTGCTGGATGCAGCACCGTATCGACTTCAGGTCGGGCCGCCAGCCATTTGGCAACAATCAATCCACTCGCCGCATGTTGTTTCAGGCGGGTATGTAGGCTGCGCAGTCCACGCAACCCGGAATAGGCATCGTCTGGGCTGAGGGAAATGCCCCAATCTTCGCTACACATGGCGATTTGATTGGCAAATCGGTCCGAATTGGTCAGCACGGCACCGCCCATCGCATCCGCGTGTCCGACCGGATATTTGGTCAGAGCTTGCATGACGACATCGACGCCGAGATTAAGCGGGCGATGCAAGACCCCGACGCCCCACGTATTGTCAGCGAGGGTGATGAGGTTGTGCTGCTTGGCGACATTAACGATCGCAGGCGTGTCCATAATGTCCATGGTCAGTGAGCCCGGCGATTCAATCAGAATGGCCTTCGTATTGTCTTGTATCAGACGGGCGATATCAGCGCCGATGGTTGGATTGAAGCGCGTAGATTCGATCCCCATCGCGTGCAAGCGGCGCGTGCAATAACGCCGAGACGGACCATAGGCGCAATCGGGTATGAGGATGTGATCGCCAGATTGTAGAACCGCCCCGATTGCCAGTGCGATCGACTGCAGACCATTTGAGGTCAGGCGGCAATGCTTGGCATTCTCGAGGGCACACAGCGCCGCTTCGAGCTCACGATGCACCGTCAGTCCCATTCGGCCATAGACTTTGCCGTCACCATAAAGAATCTCTCGGTTCGGCAAGAGCACCGTCGATCCGCGCTCGATGGGCGGATTTACGGTGTTAGCCGGGCCGCGTCTGAGGCGTGTATGGATAAGGCGGGTATCGTCTTTCATGGCATTGTCGCGATCGGGTTTTCGGGATTGCTCGCCCATTCACTCCAGGACCCGTCATAGACCGCCGCGTCCCAATTCCCAAGCCGGGCCAGGGCGAGCGCGATCACCGCCGCTGACACGCCTGATCCGCAGGACGTGACAATCGGAGCGTCGACGAAGTCTTGAAGCAATGGACGCAAATCCTCAGTTGATTTCATGCGTTTATCTGGCTGCAACAGGGACGAGGCTGGCACGCAATAGCTGCCAGGCATATGGCCTGACGGCAGACCCTCGCGAGGTTCTGGCGACGAGCCATTGAATCGTCCGATATCACGCGCATCAAGGATTTTGGCATCAGCGGCCTCAACATGCGCGCGCATCGCGTTCTGTCCGCGCACCAGGGCGAGATTGAATGCAGGCTCAAATGCTACTAGTTGTGGCTTAACGATGTCGGTCGTGCTTCCGCCGCCCGCGGCCGTCCAGGCATCCAGACCGCCGTCAAGGACACCAACCCGATCGTGCCCCATCGCGCGGAACATCCACCAGGTGCGGGCAGAGGCGAAAAATCCGTTGCTGTCATAAATCACCACATGCGTTCTATTGCTGATGCCGAGCGCCCCGATTTTGTCGGCAAAGACGCGCGGCGTCGGCAACATATGACTCAACCCAGTCTCCTGGTCGGCAACGTCGTCAATGTCGAAATAGCGTGCGCCAGGTATGTGACGTTCACGATAGAGGGCCTGGCCACTTGGACGGTCCTTAAGAAATGGCGGCACCCAGGTTGCATCCAGGATGACCAAATCCGGCGCGTCAAAATTGGCGCTTAGCCAATCCGCAGAAAGGAGTGGATCGGCAGCCATGCTTATTGTTCCAGCCAGGACGGTACGGGCAGATCTTTTGACCTTAGAAATTCCGGATTGAACAATTTGTCCTGATAGCGATTGCCGTAGTCGCACAGGATGGTCACGATCGTATGGCCAGGCCCGAGATCTTTTGCCAGCTTCACGGCGCCCGCCATATTGATCCCGGCAGAGCCACCGAGACACAACCCTTCGGTTTCGATCAGATCAAACAGGATTTCGAGCGCTTCGCGGTCATGGACGCGATATGCATAGTCCACGCTCAGGTCTTCGAGATTGGCCGTAATGCGACTCTGTCCAATCCCCTCAGTCATCGACGTGCCATCGGACTTCAACTCGCCATTCTTGTAATATTCATACAATGACGCGCCGCCGGGATCAGCGATCCCGATTTTGACCTGGCCTCCCGACAATTCGCGCAGGGACATCGCCGTGCCTGCGAGCGTGCCACCGGACCCGACGGCGCAAATGAAGCCGTCCACTTTGCCATCGGTTTGTCGCCAGATTTCTGGCCCCATCGTGTCGAAATGCGCCTGACGGTTGGCTTGGTTATCAAATTGGTTCGCCCAGATCGCACCATTCGGTTCGGTTTCGTTCAACTCGTCTGCGAGCCGCCCTGAATACCGCGCATAGTGATTTGGATTTGAGTAGGGTACAGCGTCTACTTCAACCAGTTTCGCCCCCAGGTTTCGAACCGCGTCCTTTTTCTCTTTGGACTGTGTGCGAGGCATGACGATGACAACTTTATAGCCCAGCGCCGCACCAACCATGGCCAGACCAATGCCTGTATTGCCGGCGGTGCCCTCGACAATGGTGCCGCCAGGCTTGAGCCGGCCTGAGGCTTCGGCGTCGCGCACCAGGCCCAGGGCAGGGCGGTCTTTCACGGACTGCCCGGGATTAAGAAACTCACATTTGCCAAGGATCTCGCACCCGGTCTCTTCAGACAGGCGATTCAACCGCAAGAGCGGCGTATTTCCGATAAGATCGAGGACGGAAGAAGTAACGGTCATGTCTTGCCTTTTCTGTTCGGCGCCACGCTAGGGCGAGCGCCAGTGGAATTCAACTGTGATCCAGTGATCCAGTTGGGGATTCCGCACGTAAAACCCAATAGAACAGTTTTGTGAGTTTTGCTGAATGAATTCCGACGCTTATCACGCCTTCATGCTCGACCATGCGAGCGGTGCCTTACCGGCAGACATGGCGCTGGCCGCCGAGCTACATATTCTGCTGTCCACAAAGGGGCATGAGACCGCAGATATATGGCAAGCGACGCGCCACGTTGTGGGCCTTTGGAGCCGCGACAACGCGGCTGGCGAGCATGAATGTCTTCCCGAGGCGCTGGAGCTGGCGGTTGGAGATTTCGACACGGTTCCGTGGAAAAAAGGCCTATCGGGCGTGCATTATGCCAAGCGCGGCAAAGACAAAGGCAAGTTGATGCGTCTTGATCCAGGCCAATCAGCGCCCGAACACAGTCATTCAGCGCTGGAAGCAACCGTCGTGCTGAAAGGCGAATTTGAAGACGGTCATGGGGTCTACAAGCGCGGTGATCTGGTGCTCGGTCGTCCGGGTATGCGCCATCGTCCGGCGGCGCATGGCGACGAGATGTGTATCTGTTACGTGGCGCAGGACGCGTTGCCATTCTGGAGGTTAAGCTGATGCTGAAACCTGTGATAGCTGCGATTATGGCGACCTTGCTCAGCTTTTCTGCGCAAGCAGAGGAGACGGCTGACCTCGTGTCTTTGCCTGCGCCTTGGTCGGCAACAGACGGTGCCGTGATTGATTTTACGGTTTTGCGCAAGGGGAAGCCATTTGGGCGCCACATGCTCACCTTCGAGCGCTCGAATGAAGGCGATCTGACCGTCACCACAGATGTCGATCTCCAGGTCAAGTTTGGCCCGATCACAGCGTTCAAGTATCGATTGGACAGCGTCGAAAAATGGATTGATGGCGAGCTCGCCTCGCTGTCTGGAAGTTCGAATAGTGATGGACGAAAAGGTCAAGTTTCAGCGGCCGTGTCGGGCGACGTTTTGGCTGTCGATAGCACCGAGTTCAAAGGCACGCTTCCGACCAATACAATCCCGTCCAGTCATTGGAACCGGTTGCAGGTTTATCAATCTCAGATGCTTTCAACCGAGACCGGCGAGGTCCTCGATATCGATGTCGAGACGATCGGGGATGACACCGTCATGGTTGGTGGCGAGGCTGTGCCCGCCACACACTATCGGTTGAAGTCAGACTTAACCGTCGATCTCTGGTACGATGCGCAATCGCGATGGGTAAAATTGGCGTTCAAAGTCCGTGGTCAGGACATCGAGTACGTGCTCAACGCGCTCTACTGACCTTACTGAAACCGTGGGTGGCGTTCAAATTTGCCCGAAAGCACGGTTTCGCCGGCCATCTTGATCTCAATGGGCATACCCTCAGTTGGCTTGACGCCAAGAATATCGCCGCGGCGAGAAGATAATTTGCCTTCCGATTCATCATGATCAGGCGCCAGGTTCAGCACCGGCTGGCCTTTCAGATACATGATGAGAGGCGACGGTCGTTCGCCATTGCGAAAGTCGACTTCGGCTTCGAGCTCCCAGCCATCATTATCATAGACCTCAAACTCGGCCTCACCAAACAGGTGTGCCCCGTTTGTCGGCAGCAATTTGGCCTGCAATTCCATGGTTTTTTGCGGGGCGGGTTCGACTTGCATAAGCGTTTTCAGCCAATTCAACATACTCTACAATCTCCTCAGGATGAGAGAATTGTAGGCAAAACTCGTAAAGAGAGACTTTACTGTTTGGGCCGTGTTCCGCCGCTTAAGTTCTGTTCAACGTGAAGTGCCCTACATTGATCCGGCCATTATCGAAGCCTGCCTCGCAATAGGACAGATAGAAACGCCACATGCGTCGAAACCGTTCGTCGAATCCGAGCGCCTGAATCTGACCCCATTTTTGTTCAAACGCTTTTGCCCAGATACGCAGTGTTTTCGCATAGTCTGGACCAAAATAGTGAGTATTTTCAATTCTCAAGCCGGCATCCATCACCTGCTCACGCAATGCCAGTTCACTCGGCAACATGCCGCCCGGGAAAATATAGCGCTGGATAAAATCGGCACGTTTCCGATAGCGTGGAAACAGTGCGTCCTGAATGGTGATGATCTGTAACGCGGCCTTGGCGCCGGGCTTCAGACTGTCTGAAACCTTGGCGAAGTAACTTGGCCAGTAGCTTTCGCCGACGGCTTCGAACATTTCTATCGAGGCCACCCCATCATATGAGCCCTCATGATCGCGATAGTCTTGTAGTTTAATGTCGACTTTTTCGTTCAACCCTTCACGCTGAATTCGGCGCAAAGCCCAATCGCGTTGCGATGGAGATATGGTCAGGCATGTCACATTCGCACCGCGCTGCTTGGCAGCATATTCAGCAAAACCACCCCAGCCACAGCCAATCTCCAGAACGGATTTCCCAGGCGCGAGCGACAGTTCGTCAGCAATGCGAGCATATTTGGCTTCCTGGGCGAGCTCCAGACTGGCGTTCGGATCGGTGTAGAGCGCGGCGGAATAGGTCATCGTCTGATCAAGCCAGAGTTCGTAGAAATCATTGCCGAGATCATAGTGCGCTTCGATATTGCGTTTCGAGCCAGCTTTCGAGTTTCGATTGAACACGTGACGGATCATATTGCCCATTCGGACCATGAATCCTCCGACCGCCAACTGGCCCGCAGCTTCGAAATTCTCAGAAAAGAATTCCAGGACCGAGGTTAGATCTGGGGTTGACCATTCCTGATCCATGTAGCTTTCCGCGAAGCCGACATCACCGCCAGCGATGGCGCGCCGCGCAAAGTCGAACTTGTGAACTTCGACCACCGCATTCGGACCCTTTTCGCCATGATCGAACAACACGCGGCGACCATCCGGCAAATCGAAGCGGATCGAGCCTCGCTTCGCCCGTAACAACATCATGCCGGCCAGTCGGAACCCTGCGGGTACGCCGGTCAGTTGGCGCAGCGTGTCTGCAGAAGCAAGGACGTGATTGGATTGATCCTCAATGGCGTGGTCGAGTGTGGTGAAGCTCATGCGGTTATATCTCCGACGGGTGCTGTCTTAGGTGCAGCATTTCTTTGTGTTGCAATCGTTGTACGCACAGATGACTGCTTTGGTTTTGAATGATATTTGGCGCCCTTGACCCACAGTTTAAGCGCTTGCCAATGGATCGCAGCGGTGACGCCAAGGCTGGAAAAGGGTTTTCTAAACGCCAGTGACAAAAACCCGGCCGTGCTGGCGGCGTAAGATTTTGCACTGATCGTCGCGACATGGGTTTGCTGACCACCTTGCATGGTTGCGACGACCAGGTTCAGCCCCTGTTCGGTCCATTTCAGCGTGAACTGGTAAGCCCCCGAAATGTCGAAGAATGGCGAGACGTGGAACACTTTATCTGTGGCGTGACGATGCTGTTTGCCGCCTGGGGTTTCAGCCACATAGACATGCGTCTCTCCGAAAGTGTTGTTCACTTCATAGAGGATGCCTTTGAGCGTTCCGTCCGGCGCGTGACCGAGCCAGAGTGATATCGGAGCGAATTTGTAAAACGCATGGCGTGGAAATGTCACCAACCGGATCATGCCATCCGAAACATTGATGCCAGCGCGATTGAATTCCGCTTCTGCCCAGGGACGCAGGTCGCCGCGTTCGCGCGCGCCATGATCGCAGCGATTGAATGAGAACAGGCTGGTCGCATCCACGTTAAACAAAGGCGAAGTCATTCGGGCTTCGTCGAGGCGGTCAATATCGATATCAATCAGGCCGAGACCGTATTTGAAACGATGCGTAAACGGCACCGACCGTTGATGAACGGTATGACCTTTGAGAAGGCGAAGGGCGGGTTGCTCCGTCACAGTTAAATGGCTCCAAGCGCCATTTTAGCATGTTCGTGCCGTTCGGTCATCGGAGTCGCCAATTCGACCCCTTCCGCGGTCCATGGGACGTGCCCGCCCAAAGATAAGGCGCACGCCAAGCCGGCTTTCAAACCATCTTCGTGGAAGCCGCTGCCCATCCAGGCGCCTGCCAGCCAGATATTGTCCTTGCCAAGATCACGCTTCAAGGCGCGCACAGCGGCTTCGGCGGGGGCATCAAACTGTGGATGTGCCTTTTCCATCGTGGCGAACGTCAGTTCAGGGGCAGGGGGTGTTTCAGGGTTCAGGGTCACAAAGAGCGGCTTGTCCGCTGGCAAGTTTTGCAACCGATTCATCCAATAGGTCAGGCACATATCAGGTGTGTTCTGCTTCATCACATTCCAGCTCGCCCACGCAGCTTTACGTTTTGGCATCAGGCTGGGGTCGCGATGAAGATAGATCTGGTTCGAACGATACTGCGCAGAATTCAGCAGGAAGCGCTGATCCTCATAAACCGGATCGAGAAGCGCTCGCGCTGTGTCAGAATGCGCGGCGAGAATGACATCATCGAACAGATCCGCCTCTCCGTTCTGAAGCGTGACGCGGACCTTATTGCCGAACGGCGAAACAGTACGGACGGCTTTATTCAGTTTCAGTCGAGCGCCGAGCACCTGAGACACGGCGTTCACATAATTTCGCGATCCGCCGGTCACCGTCCGCCATTTGGGTCGCTCCTTATGCATCAGGCGATGGTTCTCAAAGAACTGGAAAAAGCTACGCGCTGGATAATCCAGCATTTCGGCTTCGGGCGTCGACCAGATGGCGCCGCCCATTGGCAGGATGTAATTGTCGAGAAAGTCTTGATCAAAGCCATGGTTGCGCAACCAGAAACCGAGTGAAATGTCGTCGATCTTGCCGGCGTGTAATTCCTCACGCGCCAGATCGTTGAATTTCAGAATGGTGCGCCAGAATTTGTGAAACTTTGGGCGGAAGAAGTTTCTTCGATCGGCAAAAATGCCGTTCAGCGTCGAGGCCCATTCATAACCGTCAGGATTTGAGACAGCAAAACTCATATCGCTGGCTTCCGTCGCAACGTCCAGCGCGTCGAAAAAGCCGATCAAATTCGGATAATTGAGGGCGTTATAGACAATGAACCCGACATCCACACTCATCGGTGTGCCGTCATAATCGATATCCATTGTGTGGGCATGGCCGCCAGCGCGTTCATTGGCTTCAAAGACCGTGATGTCGGCGACATCTTTCAGAGCGTAAGCGGCGCCCAAACCGGAAATGCCGGACCCAATGATTGCAATACGTTTCATGCGGCGTCTCGTCTTTCTTTCAAAGTTTCATAGGCCGCCAAAGCGCGCTCGCGGCCATGTTTGTGTGCAACGATGGGGAATGGATAAGTGTCGCCAAGTTTGACCCCAGCTTCCTCCAGAATGAGTGGACCCGCTTCCCAGGGTTGGTAGAGGAACTTGCGTGGTAGGCGCGCGAGTTCCGGACACCATTTTCGGACATATGCGCCCGTTTCGTCGAATTTCTCGCCTTGAGTGATTGGATTAAAGACCCGAAAATAAGGGGCCGCATCAGCGCCGGATCCGGCCGTCCATTGCCAGCTCGCGCTGTTGGACGCTGGGTCGGCGTCGACCAGCGTGTCCCAAAACCAATCTTCCCCATGGCGCCAGTGAATTAGCAGATGTTTGGTCAGGAAACTGGCAACGATCATGCGCACGCGATTGTGCATCCAACCTGTGTGCCAGAGCTGACGCATCCCAGCATCGACAATTGGATACCCGGTTTCGCCTCTTTGCCAGGCGCGCAAATGAGCGTCATCTTCTCGCCATGGCATCAGGTCGAAATCGGTCTTGAAATTTTCCGTCGCCAATTCGGGATTGTGAAAGAGCAGCACATAAGCAAAGTCGCGCCAAACCACTTCCGACAGGAAAGTGTGAGCGCCCGTTTCGCTGGCTGCGCCGGCTTCAACTCGGTCCTTCGTGGCGCGCCAGATTTGTGCGGGTCCGATTTCGCCAAAAGCCAGGTGGGGGGACAGTCCGGATGTTCCGGTTTCGATATCCGGGCGATTGCGATCGATTTTGTATGCGGATACGGGGCCATCAAGGAAATCGGCGAGGCGTTGTTTGGCGCCCAATTCGCCAGGTTGCCAGGTGCCTGGAAATCCGGTCGACCAATCCGGTTTTGACGGGTGCAAGCCCCAGTCATCGAGGTCATCGCTGACCAGATCTGGAGCGATCAATGCGGTTGGACCAGTGGCAGCGGGGCTCACCTGATAATTGGCCTGCACGGCGCGCCAGTATGGCGAATAGACTTTGTAATAGCCGCCTGATCCGGTTTTTTGCGTCCAAGGTTCGGTCAGGACTGAGCCGTTAAAGCTCTCAACTGCGATTTCACTGGCCTTGAATTGGGTTTTCAGAGCGGCATCAGCATCGCGGCCGGCACGGTCATATCGACGGTTCCAGAAGATGGATTTCGCGCCGCTTGACGCAACCACTTCCTCGAGAACGGATGCTGCATCGCCCCGGCGCAGAATGAGCTTGCCGCCCAAAGCGCGGATACGTTCTGCCAGTGATCGCAGGGATTTATCCAACCACCATCTTGATGCACCGCCGAGCGGGCGCAGGCCTGAATCGGTCTCAAGGATATACAAGCAGATGACCTTGTTCTCCGAGGCCGAGACGGCGGCCTGCAGTGCGGGATTGTCATCCAAGCGCAAATCGCGGCGAAACCACATGATTGCAGGCGCTGATGACGAAACAGAAATAACCCAATCTCCACGCGTTTAGGCTGTATGGACTTGATACGACACACTTTCTGGATCGGATTTCAAAAAACTGGGATATCACTGCAATCGACGCAGTTTCGTGAGTAGCGCACGCCGCAGAAACCCTTTAGGCAAAGGGATATGACCAAGACCGTGATTTGTATGAAATGGGGGGAGCGGTATCCGGCTCACTTTGCCAATCGGCTCTACAATATGGTCCGCCGGAATGTGACCGGCGATTTGCGCTTCGTGTGTTTTACGGATGACAAGACGGGTCTGTTGCCAGAGGTGGAATACCAGCCCCTGCCGCCCATCGACCTGCCCGAAAAATATCGGTGGTGGCCTTGGCGCAAGATTTCGCTTTGGCAACCGGGTTTAGGTGGTCTGGAAGGAGAGGTTCTGTTCCTGGATGTCGATTTGATCGTCACCGGAAATATGGACGCGTTCTGGGATTATCACCCGGGCCAGATGTGCATCGCAGAGAATTGGACGCAAAAAGGTATGGGGATCGGCAACACGTCGGTCTATAAGTGGACCATTGGTGAGCATACCGAGATCTTCGATAAATATATGCGCGACAGCGCGCCCATTCACGCCGAGTTTCGCGCCAGCCAGCAATATGTCTCGGCGATGATCCCGAATAAAATCTATTGGCCAGAAGATTGGTGCGTGAGTTTCAAACACTCATTGATGCCAAAATTCCCAATGAACTGGTTTCAAACCCCGAAACTACCGACCGAAACCAAAGTGGTGGCATTTACCGGTCGCCCGGATCCGGATGAGGCGCGCGATGGAAAATGGCGCGCACCGCTGCACAAGAAAATTTACAAGCATGTGAAGCCGACGCCATGGATTGCGGAACATTGGCGATGAACACAGATGCAGATGCGCGAAATGCGGCCATGTCCTTGCTGACCCAATATGGAGAAGATGCCAGCGTCATCGCCACCTTGCGTGCGGCAGAGGTCGCCGCGATTGGCGATGTCGACGCGCTTGCGCATTGGGACGCGGTGATCGCTTTCCTGGAAAATGGTCCGAGCCGCGGAGACCTTAGCTGAGTGTTAACCCGGTCTAACGCCATTGTGACTTCTTTTTCGAATGAAACCCAATAGATAGGTCGCATGCCAGACACTGTTCTCATTGAAAAATTTCGAGATCCCAAGGTCACAGCCAAGGGCGAAGTTCGCGCGCGTGTGGCCTATGTGCAGACCAAGACGTTGTGGTTTAATACCGGAACACTCTGCAATATTGAGTGCGTCAATTGCTATATTGAGAGTTCGCCGACCAATGACCGGCTGGTCTATCTGACGGTTGAAGACGTCCGTCCCTATCTGGATGAATTGGAGACAGCCGGCGAATCTGCGATCGAAATCGGATTTACCGGTGGTGAGCCGTTTATGGCGCCAGAAATGCTCGAAATATTGCGGCTTGTGCTGCAGCGCGGACACTCTGTTCTGATGCTGACCAATGCGATGCAGCCAATGATGCGTCCGCGTATCAAGGGCGGCTTGATGCAGTTGAATGAAGAGTTTGGGGCGCGTCTGACCATGCGAGTCAGTCTCGATCATTTTTCAGAAGATCTGCATGATGTCGAGCGCGGCGCGGGCTCGTTCGCCTTGGCGATGACGGGTCTGCGCTGGTTATCCGAAAACGGTTTTACCCTGGCGCTTGCCGGTCGCACCATTTGGGGTGAGGAAGAGGAAATTGCACGCAAGGGGTATGCTGACCTGATTGCAACGGAAAACCTTGCTATCGACCCGGATAATTCCAAACAAATGGTGCTGTTTCCGGAGATGCGGCCAGATGAAGATCCGCCGGAGATTACGACCGCTTGTTGGGGCATCCTGGACAAGGATCCGCGCGACCTTATGTGTGCGTCACAGCGCATGGTGGTGAAGCGAAAAGGTGCCAAAACGGCGACGGTCGTTGCGTGCACATTGCTGCCCTATGACCCGCAATTCGAACTCGGCGAAACCCTGAAAGAGGCTCGGCAGAGCGTTGCCTTGAATCATTCTTATTGTGCGAGCTTTTGTGTGCTTGGTGGCGGCAGCTGCTCGGCTTAGTCTTTCGCCGTCTTGAGGCCTGAATAACGAGGTTGGTCGATCTCGACCTGGGCCATGGTCGTCGCCTTGAGATGCGCCAGCAACCCGGTCGTTGAGGGTGTCATTTCCCCTTGGCGAATTCGGTTGCTGAGATCCGCGTTCAAGTCGCCGAGTGACATTTCTTCAGAGGCATCAAGCAAAGCGATCAGACGCGCGCGCTCTGCTGCTTCGGCGTTCGGTCGCTGATCGATGTCGCGCAACACAGTGGCCAAGGCATTGCTGGCAACGCGCGCATGAAAGGCCGCATGGCCGGTCAAGTTTGGACCTGCCGTCTTGTCGATAAAATTCTTCACCGCTTGAACCAATTCGGCGACGCTTGGTTGATCATGCATGCGCGGCCTCCAGCAAGTTAATCAAATCAATTTCGGTCTCGGATACGCGTCGCCCAATCGCCGCCCGTTCGACGCTCCCATCAGCGCCAGATCGGAAAGCCTCATACATGATCATGCACATGATCCCCCATTTCAGCGAGCCGAGGATTTCCCACCAATCAATTTCGGATGCGGCGATATCCAAACTGGTTTGGAGATTATAGGCGTCTAAAAGCTCATCGAGCTGGCCAAACCCGCCAACCCGGTTTTGACTCTGACCGAAGCGCCAGGAATTGACGCAGACCCAGGCAATATCCTCGCGCGGGTCGCCAAGATGCGCGAGCTCCCAATCAAGCACGGCGGCGAGGCCGGTTTCGTCGACCATAAGGTTCCCAAGACGAAAATCGCCATGCACCAGCACCGTTGCGCGAGGGGTGGGCGCATTGGCCTTCAGCCATTGCAACGCAAGTTCGAAAACCGGGCGTGGCGCTTTGAATTGGCGGTAAATCTCCTCATACTGAGCGATCTGCGCTTGGCCATCGCTCAATTGAAGTTCCGGCGGCGTCGAATCTGTCGGAATGGAATGGATGGCCGCCAGGGCTTTTCCGCATTGTCGGGGCAGTTTGGCGCGGGCCTCAGAGAATTCATCATTGCGCAATATCGGGCGGGCAATTGTCTCACCGAGGATGCGGCTCATCAAAAATCCGTCGCCGAGAGCATCCTGTTCGCTCAACACATGCAAGACGTCTGGGACCGGGACACCAGTGCCCGCAGCCAATTGGATGAGTTTGGCTTCAGCGGCCAAACCAATGGCTGCGGAGGAGCGCGCTTCGCTTGTGCCGCCTGGAGATCGACGCAAAATGACTTGCTGGTTGGCGCTGCTCAGTGCCCAGGTCTCCTGACTCGCGCCCCCAGACAGACGCTTGAATTCGAGCAAGGGTTCGGAATCGCCGAAAACTCTTGTGAAAAGAGCGTGTAAACCGCTTTCAAAATCAGAATTGCTTCCCATCTTCGCCACAATTAACGTCAAACTAGGTATCGCCAAGCTATAACGGTGCGGCAGGCTCGGCTGAGGACTCGAAAATGGCAAAGGGCAAGACCCCGAATGAAATGATCCCTGGTTTGGGAAAACCAAAGCCAGTTGGGCTTTTTGCCTGGTTGCGGGGGCGCTTTCTTGCAGGCATGGTGATTGCCGCACCGCTGGCGGCGACCTTTTTCATTCTGCAATTTCTGATCACGTTCATCGACAATCGGGTGAAGCCGTTATTGCCGCCGCTCTTAAAGCCGGAAACCTATACCAATTACGCAATCCCGGGCTTTGGCGTTCTGGTGCTGGTGGTTGCACTGACGATTCTCGGCGCTGTCACGGCCAACTTGATCGGCCGGTCATTGCTGGCAGCCACAGATCGAATTCTGAGTCGAATTCCGATCGTGAAGAATGTCTATGCGGCATTGAAACAGCTGACTGAGGTGCTCGCCAACAATCAGCAAGCGAGTTTTGATCGTTGCGTCATGGTCGAATACCCGAAGAAAGATTCTTGGTGTATTGGGTTTGTCTCATCGCACGCCAAACAGGAAATCGGATCCAAACTCGGAACGAGCAAAATTGGTGTGTTTGTTCCGACCACGCCGAATCCGACCTCCGGTTTTCTGATCTATGTCGAAGAATCCGAAGCCATTGCGCTGGAAATGACCGTCGAAGAGGGCGCAAAAATGATCCTGACAGCTGGTCTCGTGGTGCCGGACTATGAGCCGCCAAAATCGGCTTCATCAGTCGTTGAATCTGAGGTCGGGACTCAAGAGCTGACTGAGCAAGCCTAGGCCTTCTGCCCGTGTTGGCGACATGGATTGCGCCTGTGATTCAGCCATTTCTGCGTCCTTACGAGCAATGTCGATCAGATCGCCATGCTCCGGCAATTCGATCAGCCTGTAATTTATCAATCCCGATTGGGCTTTGCCGAGCAGGTCGCCAGGCCCGCGAAGTTTGAAATCGGCTTCAGCGATTTCGAATCCGTCCTCGGTCCGGCGCAAGGTGTCGAGGCGTTCGCGCGCCATCTCAGTCAGAGGCGCACGATAAAGCAACAGGCAGAAACTCTCCTTTGATCCACGGCCGACCCGGCCGCGCAATTGATGTAATTGCGCCAATCCGAAACCTTCCGCGCGTTCGATCACCATAATCGTGGCTTCCGGCACATCTACGCCGACCTCGATGACGGTCGTTGCAACAAGAATCTGGGTTGATCCGGTTCGAAAGGCATCAAGCGCTGCATCCTTGTCTTCGCCGTTCATCCGGCCATGCACCAAACCGATCTCGGTACGCAAAACATCTCTCAGCATCGCAGCACGGGCGACCGCTGAGCTGTTATCCTCTTCATCCGTATCCACCCGCGGACAGACCCAGAAAGCGCGTTCGCCACGAGCCAGCGCGCGCCCGACAGCCGTGATGACATCCTCAATTCGTGTGTCTGCAATGACGCGGGTTTCGACAGGCTGGCGACCCGCCGGTTTTTCATCCAGTAAGGACACATCAAGATCGCCATGGACTGTCTGAGCCAGAGTGCGGGGAATGGGCGTTGCTGACATGACCAGCATATGCGGCGACTTTCCTTTGCTCATCAGCTTCATGCGATCGGCGACACCGAAGCGATGCTGCTCGTCGACGATGACCATAGCCAGGCGCTGAAAGTTCACGCCTTCTTGAAACAGTGCATGCGTTCCAGCGATGATCTGAATGGATCCATCGGCGAGTCCCATCAAAGTGGCTTCGCGTGTTTTGCCTTTATCCCGTCCGGTCAGCACCGACACGGAATAGCCAAGCGGCGATAGCAATTGATCCAGAGTATCGTATTGTTGCCGCGCCAATACTTCGGTCGGGGCCATGAACGCGGTCTGGAAGCCGCCTTCAGCGGCCTGTACCGCTGCGAATGCGCCCACGAGGGTTTTACCCGCGCCGACATCGCCCTGGAGCATACGTCGCATGGGAAAACTCTCGCCGAGGTCGGCCATGATTTCTTTCGTCGCCCGGATTTGAGCTTGCGTTGGATTGTAAGGCAAAGTCTTGACGAGTCGGTTCAAGGCCTCGCTCTGCGGGGGCACGATATTGGCTTCTCCGGCGCGGCGTGCGGCGCGTGCACGCGAAAAGGTGAGTTCGCGGGCGAGCGCTTCATCATATGCCAGCCGCGTGCGTGCGCGCGCAATTGCCGTTTCATCCCATTGCTCGGGTGCGTGAACCCCTTGCATGGCCGCCTTAAAACCCGGCCAGGTCTCCTTGGAGATCAGGTTCGAGTCGATCCACTCCGGTAATCCATCCGGGATGAGATCAATTGCGGCCTTGGTCGAGGCGTGAACCCGTTTATTGGTCAACCCCGCAGTGAGCCCATAGATGGGCTCTACCGGAGGCGGCATCTCGCCGCGGGCAGGGTCCATAACGAAATCTGGATGGCTCATCTGACGTTCGCCTTGCCATTCGCTGACCTTGCCGGACACGATCCGCTCCTTACCGACCGGGAACTGGCTCTGCAGCCAGCGGCTGTCTGCTCGAAAATATGTCAGCGTCAGAAAGCCGCTGCCATCAAATAGGAGAATACGCGTCGGTGCGCGTTCATTATACGGCGCTTTCACCGCGTGGACCTCGCCGCGAACGGTGGCGACTTCTTCTGGGATCAGGTCGTCAAAGGTCTCGCGCGGTCGTCGATCGAGCCACCTTTCCGGCATGTGCAGCAACACGTCCCATATTGTCTCACCACCGACCAATCGTTCGAGTGTCGGTTTCAGCTTTGGGCCGATGCCAGGCAGAGCGTCCAGCGGCTGGAAAAGCGGAAAGAGGCGTTGGTCGCGCATGGTGTTTAGTGAGCCTATCTTTCAACCAATCTCAAGCTGAGAATTCAGGGCGCGACACCAGAACGCTGTGCAGATCCAGAAGTGTCATCTAGAGTGGTGGCATTAGGAGTAAATCTCATGACCGAAACAGTAATGGATGAACGTCGCCGCAAACTCAAGTTTCGCGCCTGGCGGCGCGGCTTTCGCGAAATGGACTTGCTAATGGGGTCATTTGCGGATGCGCATCTGGTTGCAATGAGTGACGATGATTTGTCAGAATTTGAGCGTCTCTTATCGACCCCTGACTGGGAAGTTTATGCTTGGTTGATTGGCCAGAAAGCGGTGCCTGGCAATTTTCAAAGTGATCTGCTGACCCGGATGATGACGTTCCGCTATGAGGCACACGCTGGCTAAGCGTGTCGGAAAAGACGCGCGGATTGAGACGGGATGACAATATCCGACGGTCAACACGGTAAAGTAGAGCGAAACTCAATATATATCTAAAGTAGTATTTAGCTCTTTTCGATTATCGAAGAATGATGATCGACATGCGCCGGATCCTCGAAATATTTGCGAAAGCTCAGCAGGGCAATGTCGTAATGATATTTGCCCTGTCGCTGTTTCCGATCATCGCTGTGGCGGGAGCGGCGATTGATATCAACCGCGTCCAAACCGCAAAAATGCAAACCGCATCGCTGCTTGATCAGGCCGTATTGGCCGCGACCAATCTGTCGTCGACCGACGAGCCCACGATCCTGGTTCAGACATGGATGGACTCCCAAATCGAGCAATTTGGGTATCGCCGGGAGGATTTGAGTGTCCAGGTCAATTCCGTTGTCGCATTGAACTCGAAATCCGTCACAGCAACCGCGAGCCTAACCGTCGACACCGCCGTCATGCATGTGTTCGGTGCAGAGAATACGACAATACAAGTGTCTTCATCAGCGATGCAATCCATCCCCAATATTGAAATCGCCATGGTGCTTGATATTTCATCGTCGATGCGCGGCAATCGGCTGTCCAGCCTGAAAGCAGCATCAACCGAATTCGTCGACATTATGCTCAACGAAACCACGGAAGACGCAACCTCGATTAATATCGTACCGTTCGGCGGAACCGTGAATATTGGCGCCTCTCTATTCAACAAATTTGCCGTCGAGACCACGGGTTTCGGCACCGTGATCGATCCCGATGTGGCAGCCTATGACATAGGGACGAGCGTTGAGACGTCTGATTTCCGCTTCACCGCAGGTCATGAATGTATCGAAGCGATCCAGACCGATTACAGCACTGGCTTGCTTCCCAATAATAGTCGCGGGCAGGTGCCGGATTTTTGGCGCTGGTGGAACAATCATCCCTGGTGTCCTGAAGCGAGCAGCGCCGTGTTTCTCAATTCAAATGACGCGACCGCTTTGAAGTCGCATCTGAACGGCATGGTTCTGTCGGATGGCACCGGAATGGATATCGGGACCCTGTGGGGCTTGAAATCGCTCTCCCCAAGTTTTCGTGGGATTCTGGGCGGAGATTTCTCCGACCGACCGCTGGCGTTTGACGCGGATGAATCGAAGAAAGTCATGATTGTCATGACCGATGGCGCGATCACCGCGCAAAACCGCCCTGAAGATATCTCAATCGGAAACGTTCACACAAATCGCCCGACCAATAATGCGCCGCATGCCAGCGCCTATAGCAATCAGGGTAATCGCGGGAATATGCAGACCACGCGTACACGCGGCAATGCCAATACCACGTCAGCCAATAACAGTGCTGTGGGCCGGTTCAAGAAAGCGTGTGAAGCCGCCAAGTCTGAAAATATTCTGGTCTTTACAATCGGATTTCAGATCAGGGCGGGCTCGCTGCCAGACAAAATACTTGCAGAGTGTGCGACGTCTTCCGCCTATTATTATCATGTCGAAGGCCTGGATCTGACCTCAACCTTTCAATCGATTGCCTCGCAAGTGAATGCTTTGCGATTGACGCAATAAAAAAGCCGCTCGACAGATCGAGCGGCTTTCTTGTTTGATGTCAGATAGACGACTTATTCGTCGCCTTCTGGCGCAGTGTCGAGCTCAGCGGAGGCTTCCGCCATTTCCGAGGCTTGCTCGTCAGCGGCAGCCTGATGCTCAGCCTGCAGCGTTTCGATGATGTCCTCACCAGCGGCTTGACGCTCTGCTTCGTCTTCGGACCGAGCAACGTTGACGGTGACGTCGACGCGAACTTCCGCGTGAAGGCGAATGCCAACTTCGTGTAGGCCAAGCGTCTTGATCGGTGCGTTGAGGCGCACTTGCTCGCGCTTGATGCTGTGGCCAGCGTTTCCAGCGGCTTCAACAATGTCACGTGCAGAAACCGAGCCATAGAGTTGGCCAGTTGCACCCGATTGACGGATCAGAACAAAGGTCTGGCCGTCGAGGCTCGAGCCTGCCGTGGTTGCCGCATCGCGGGCTTCCGCATTGCGCTTTTCGAGCGCTTCGCGTTCAGCTTCAAAGCGGGCACGGTTCTGATTGTTGGCAATCAGTGCCTTGCCTTTTGGCAACAGGAAGTTGCGCGCGAAGCCGTTCTTGACGCTGACTTCGTCACCCAGTCCGCCGAGATTTTCAACGCGTTCGAGGAGAATAACTTGCATGGTCAGGTCTCCCTTATTTCACGGTGAATGGCAGCAAAGCGAGCATGCGGGCACGTTTGATAGCCTTGGCAAGCTTGCGCTGGTTCTTGAAGTTCACTGCCGTGATCCGAGATGGCACGATTTTGCCCTTCTCAGAGATGTAGCGCTGTAGCAGCTTCACGTCTTTATAATCGATTTTCGGCGCTTTATCGCCGGAAAACGGATCAACCTTGCGGCGACGACCAAACGAGCGGCGCGCCGGAATGTTGGTGATGTTCATGCCCGAAGTGTTTCTAGAAGCCATGATCTTTGTTCCTTCTTCTAGTCGTCGCGACGGTTTTTGCGGCTCATCATCGGAGAAGGGGTCTCATCGAGTTCTTCCACTTTGATGGTCATGTAGCGCATGATGTCATCAGACAGACGGTGAGCGCGTTCCAGTTCGTGGATCGCGTCAGCAGGGCCGTCTATATTGAACAGGGAATAGTGTCCCTTGCGCTGCTTGTTGATTGGGTATGAAAGATTGCGAAGCCCCCAATATTCGGATTTCGCGACTTTCGCGCCCTTCTTGTCGAGGAAGGTTGAAAGCTCTTCCATCAGACCCTCGACCTGTGCAGGTGAGATGTCCGGCCTCGCGATGAGGACGTGCTCATATAATGCCATATTGTCTTTCCCTAAAGTTTGATTTGCGGCGCAGATGGGCGGGAAAACCCTTCCACGATGGCCCCTCGCTTTCGGCTCATTCCGAGTTTGAGGACCGCAAACCTTGCGAAGCGCGGCTTAAAGCCCAAGCGGAGGTGAAAATCAAGCCTGTTCTTACAGGATGAATGTCCCGCAAACGCCTTCATTCATCGATCATAAGCTTGATAATCTTTTCAGCTGGCGTGCTGCCTTCTGTATAGTTGAATGTACCATGTTCAAGCAGCTCTGTTCCGGCTTTGTATACGGCGTCCATTGCGAGCATACCCAAAGATCCGCCGAGACTGATGCGCCGCACACCAAGCGTCGCAAGCTGGGTGATCGGGACCAGGCCTTCTTTGGGGCCGCGTAAGACATTGATTGGACGATCCACAGAAGCGATTACACTTTGAATGTCGGCCAGGCTGCGCAGACCCGGCGCATAGAGCACATCGGCGCCCGCTTCCTGATATGCCTGCAAGCGTTTGATGCTGTCTGCCAGATCGCCATCGCCGGTAAAGTGGTTTTCAGCGCGGGCCGTTAGAATGAATGGATGGGGGAGGTTTTGCGCTGCTTCCACGGCCGCTGCGATGCGATCTTGGGCGTGCGCAATCTCATACAGTTCGCCCGGCGTGCCGGTGAAGTCCTCGATCGAGCCGCCGACCAGCCCGGCGGCGGCGCCGAGCTTTATGGTCTCAGCACAGTCTTCTGGCGCATGTCCAAATCCGTTTTCAAGGTCAGCTGAGACCGGCAAATGCGTCGATCCGCACAGGTCACCAATATGCGCGATGACTTGCTCACGTGTGAGTTCGTAATCATTCACGCCGGTTGAGCGAGCGAAGGCCGAACTGGTGCTGGCGAGGGCTTTGAAACCCATATTGGTCATCAGTTTCGCGGAGCCCACATCCCAGGGATTGGGGATGATGAAACATCCCGTTTCGTGCAACGCGCGAAACACTTCGCCTTTGGTTTGTTGATCTGCCATATTGCGTCTCCCGGTGTCTTGCTGAAAGTAAACCGGGTAGAGATTCAAAACCACCTGATACTTGCGCAGTTTGGCGCAGCGTCTTAAGCGGGCGCCAAATAGAGTTGAGGAGCGCATATGAGCAAGTTTGCGTTTATTTTTCCGGGCCAGGGCAGTCAGTTTATCGGCATGGGCAATGACCTGGCTGAGACATATCCTGCCGCCAAGGCGGTGTTTGAAGAAGTGGACGAGGCACTCGGTCAGGATTTGTCCGGGTTGATCTGGTCCGGGTCTGAAGACGATCTGAAACTGACCGCAAATACACAGCCGGCCCTGATGGCAGTGAGTGTCGCCGCGATGCGGGCGTTGGAAAGTGCCCACGGGATTGGTGCAGAACAGGCGGCTTTCATCGCCGGGCATTCATTGGGCGAGTATTCGGCGCTGGCCTCGGCGGGGGCTTTATCGGTCGGAGATTGCGCAAAGGTTTTGCGTATTCGCGGAAACGCGATGCAGGACGCTGTGCCAGCAGGCGAAGGCGCCATGGCGGCCTTATTGGGCGCAAGCCCTGAACAGGCAGCGGCGCTCTGTGCCAATGGTGCATCGGAAGGGCCGTGTGAAATTGCGAATGACAATGCGCCCGGCCAAATCGTGATCTCTGGCGGCAAAACCGCTGTCGAGAAGGCGATTTCTGGCGCTAAAGACGCAGGCGTGAAAAAGGCGGTGTTGCTGCCTGTGTCTGCGCCATTCCACTGTTCGTTGATGCAGCCCGCTGCAGATGCAATGGCGGAAGCGCTCGCAGGCATCCAATTTCAGTCACCGAAGGCCGCGCTCGTCGCAAACGTCACCGCAACAGCGGGCAGCGATCCGGAAGCCATCCGGGCACAATTGGTTGAACAAGTCACGGGGCAAGTTCGCTGGACCGAATCGGTTCAATTCATGGCCGCTGAGGGCGTTGAACTGACGATTGAGGCCGGGGCGGGCAAAGTTCTGAGTGTTATGAACCGTCGCACTGTGCGCAGCCTGGAAGGGCTGACTATGGGGACGCCCGAGGAAATCAACACCGTGGCAGAGCGTGTGAGCGGTTAAAATAGAAGGTCGGAGAGGGAAACATGTTTGATTTGAGTGGAAAAACAGCGCTGGTCACCGGTGCGACGGGCGGGATCGGCGAAGCCATCGCGCGGACCATGCACGCTGCTGGGGCTGAAGTCGTTCTTTCAGGGCGCCGTGTCGAGAAGCTAGAGGCGCTTGCAGCCGAACTCGGCGCGCGCACACATATTGCAGCTTGTGATCTGGCGGACCCTGACCAGGCCGACGCTTTGGTCGGTCAAGCGATTGAAGCCGGCGGCAAGCTCGACATCCTGGTGGCAAATGCTGGCGTCACCCGGGACAAACTTCTCATGCAAATGAAGGATGAGGATTTTCAGGACATTATCCGGGTAAATCTGGAAAGCTATTTTCGTCTTTGTCGAAAGGCTGTGCGGCCGATGATGAAGGCACGCGGGGGGCGTATTATTGGCATTGCGTCCATTGTTGGTGTCACGGGCAATCCGGGACAATCGAATTATTGCGCGTCCAAGGCCGGGATGATTGGATTCACCAAATCGCTCGCTCAAGAGGTTGCCAGTCGCGGCATTACGGCGAACACCATCGCACCCGGTTTCATCGAATCACCTATGACGGATGTCCTCCCAGACGCTCAGAAAGAGCTTCTGCTGGGCCAAATTCCGTCTGGTCGACTTGGACTCGGGACAGATATTGCAGCGGCAGCTGTATATCTTGCCTCCAATGAAGCTTCATATGTGACGGGACAAACCCTACATGTGAACGGTGGGATGGCGATGATTTAGGGAAAATCCCTCAATTCATCGCACTTTCAACAGTCTGCGGGGCTTGGCGTTGTCACAAAGTGTGTGCTAACGGCAACACCATGGCCCACAGAAGCCTATCCATCAGACAATATCAGAGAGGTATCCATGTCTGACGTTCTTGAGCGTGTTAAAAAAATTGTTGTCGAAAATCTCGACGTAGAGGGCGACAAGGTTGTCGAGAGCGCGAGCTTTATTGACGATCTTGGTGCAGACTCACTCGACCTTGTCGAGCTGGTCATGGCATTTGAGGAAGAATTCAATATCGAGATCCCGGACGACGTGCAGGAAAACATCCGCACCGTCGGTGATGCGGTTTCTCATATTAACGCTCACGTCGGTTAGAGGCTGATATATGCGCCGTGTTGTCATTACCGGAATAGGTATCATTTCGCCTCTGGCTGCGAACAGAGAAGCGTCATGGGAAAGATTGATTGCAGGAGAGTCCGGGGCTGGGCCAATCGATACGTTCGATCCAGCCAACACGGCCTGTAAGATTGCTTTCCAGGTCCCTTACAAGGATGGCCGCGGCGGTGGGTCTGAAGATGACCCACATGCGTTTGATCCCGATGCGGTGGCGAGCGCTAAAGAGCGCCGTCGCATCGACGAGTTTATCCTCTATGCGATCGGAGCGGCCGACGAAGCTGTCTCTGATTCTGGCTGGGTCGCTGAAAGCGATGAGGACAAAGAACGCACAGGTGTTTTGATCGGTTCCGGCATTGGTGGCCTGCAAAGCATCTATGAATCTTCAATCAATCTATACGAGAACGGGCCGCGCAAAGTGAGCCCATTCTTCATTCCGTCTGCCTTGATCAATCTGGCGTCGGGTCAGGTTTCGATCAAACATGGTTTCAAGGGGCCGAACCATTCCGTGGTCACGGCTTGTGCAACGGGCGCGCACGCGATCGGCGATTCTGCGCGATTGATCCAATATGGCGACGCGGATGTTATGATCGCAGGCGGCTCCGAAGCCGTAATTTGCGAACTTGCAATCGCCGGGTTCTGCTCGGCCAAGGCGATGTCGACCAAATATAATGACGAGCCGAAACGCGCTTCGCGTCCTTATGATGAAGGCCGCGACGGGTTCGTCATGGGCGAGGGCGCTGCGATCCTCGTTCTGGAAGAATATGAGCATGCCAAAGCACGCGGCGCGAAAATTTACGCCGAAGTGGCAGGCTATGGCCTGACCGGCGATGCGCACCATATTACGGCGCCTGCCGAAGGCGCTGAAGGGGGTTATCGTGCCATGAAAATGGCGGCGGACCACGCCAAGCGTAATCTCGGTCTGGAGCTAGATCAGATTGACTATGTCAACGCGCACGGAACCTCGACCCCACGCGGGGACGAAGGGGAAGTGGGCGCTGTTGAGCGTTTGTTCGGCGATCATTCGCCAAATCTGTCGTTATCGTCGACGAAATCCGCAGTCGGGCATCTGCTTGGTGCTGCGGGCGCCATCGAAACGGCATTCTGTGCCTTGGCGATTCGTGATCAAGTTATGCCGCCAACGTTGAACCTGGACAATCCAAGTGTGGAATCGGCAATCGATCTCATTCCGCACAATGCCAAGAAAGCGAAAGTGCGGGCGGCAATGACAAATTCATTCGGATTTGGCGGAACTAACGCATCGCTCATCCTCAAGCAGGTTGACTAGCGCGGCGAGTACAGCGACGTACGTACAGGGCGGGCCAATTCGGGACTGAACACTGATGCGTCTCATCAAAGCTCTTTTCGCATTCACAATCATTATCGCCATTCTTGCTGGCGCTGCCGCCGGTTATGGCTGGTTCTGGCTGAAGAATGAAATCGTCAAACCTGGCCCGGCAACGCAAGAAACCAGTTTCACCGTTGAACGGGGGGAAGGGTTCGCGAGTATCGCTGATCGGCTGCAATTGGAAGGTTTGATCGATGATGAGCGTGTCATCCGCCTACAGGCGCGATTGGACGGCGTAGAGAGCGCGATCAAAGCGGGCTCTTATGTGATACCTGCCCGCGCCAGCGTCACCGATGTGCTGGATCAATTGGTCAAAGGCGATGTCATTCAGTTTCGCCTGACAATTCCAGAAGGTCTGACCACAGCCCAAATTCTACGCCGCGTCGAGGCGGATACGAATCTCAAAGGCGATATGCCTGATCGTGAGTTTGCGGAAGGTGTGCTGTTGCCCGATACGTATGCCTTCGGGGCCGAGACGACACGCGCGCAGTTTATCGACCGGATGGAAAAAGCCCAGGACGCGTTGCTGGAGGAAATCTGGGAGTCGCGACAGGCAGATCTACCAATATCGACGCCTTATGAGGCGGTCATTCTGGCTTCCGTCGTGGAGAAAGAAACTGCGAGCGCCGATGAACGTCCGCTTGTGGCGGGGCTGTTTGTCGGGCGATTGAAAAAAGGCATGCGCTTGGAGAGCGATCCCACAATCATTTACGGGGTCTCTGGCGGTGAGCCATTATATAATAATCAGGGACAGCGCAGAACGCTGTATCGATCTGAAATCAATCGCAAAACCGATTGGAACACGTATCAAATCGATGGCTTGCCGAAGACCCCGATTTGCAATCCGGGACGAGATGCAATTGCTGCCGTGTTAGATCCACCCCAAACCGATTACGTCTTCTTCGTTGCCGACGGTAAGGGTGGACATCTGTTCGCAAAAACCTATGCCGAGCATCAGAGAAATGTCGCGGCCTACCGCGCTTACGAGCGCGGTGAGATTAATCGCGAACGGGAGAATTGATGGGACTTTCTGGGATGACCGGCTTCGCGCGCGTAAATGGCGAAGCGGCTTGGGGCAACTGGTATTGGGAAGCACGAAGCGTAAATGGTCGTGGATTGGATGTGCGTCTGAACATGCCTTCGGGTTTGGAGGCGGTGGAAAAAGCCATACGCAAGGCGGTCAGTGACACGTTCAAGCGCGGCAATCTCCAAATTTCCTTACGCATCGAGCTTGAAGGCGCTGATACGCTATCAGTGAATGAGCCGGTTCTGCAGACCTTGATGGCGGCATATGAAAAGGCCGAGGGGGCCCTGGCAACTGGCCACGCTCTGGCAACGCTGATGACGATCAAAGGTGTGGTGGAAGCGGATACACTTTCGCTTCGAGATCTGTCTGAAGTGGACGGTGCGGTCTCTGAATTGACGGAAACCGGACGCAAGGTCATTGCCGATCTTGCGCAAGCGCGCGCCCAGGAAGGAAACGATCTTACATCGCTGCTATCCGGACATTTGTCCGAAATGGACGCTCTTAGAGTGCAGGCCGTTCGATTTGCAGAGTCGCAAAAACTGGCGATTGCCGACAAGTACAGACAAAGAATTGCCGAATTCGACTCAGACGGCGCCGTCTCACAAGAGAGACTGGCGACCGAAATAGCGGTTTTGGCGGCGAAAGCTGATGTCACAGAGGAATTGGATCGTCTGGAGGCCCATATCTCCAGAGGTCAGACATTGATGTCTTCAACCGAAGCTGTTGGGCGAGATCTGGGTTTTCTTGCCCAAGAATTGAATCGCGAAGCAAACACGCTGTGTTCGAAATCGGCAGCGTTGGATTTGACGAATACCGGTCTCGCGCTCAAAAGCGTGGTTGATCAATTCAAGGAGCAAGCCGCGAATGTCGAATAGTCCTGATCACGATCCTCGCCGCGGCCTGATGCTGGTGATCTCGAGCCCGTCGGGCGCTGGGAAAACTACTCTCGCACGTATGCTCATGAAGGAATTCGAGGACGTGGTCTTGTCTGTTTCCGCGACCACGCGAGAACCGCGTCCGAATGAAAAAGACGGCGTGGACTATCACTTCAAGTCCGAAGCAGACTTTCGCAACATGATCGCGGGTCGCGAGTTTCTGGAATGGGCGAAGGTCTTTGATCGTTACTATGGTACACCGCGTGTCGATACGGTGGCCCAATTGGAAGCTGGCAATGACGTGCTGTTTGATGTCGATTGGCAAGGCGCCGATGCCTTGCATGATCAGATGCCCAATGATTGCGTCTCTGTCTTTGTTCTACCGCCCAGTATCGAAGCGCTTGAACAACGCCTCTCTGCGCGCGAAGGTTCGACGCCGGAAATGGTGGCGCGTCGAATGCGGGATGCGCAGGCTGAAATCCTGCATTGGCGGCGCTATGACTATTGTATCGTCAATGATGACCTTGAAGAAGCGTATGAAAAACTGCGCCGCATTTTGTTGGTCGAGCGCACAAAACGCCTGAGAGAACATAAACTGGAAGATCATGTCCGTCGTCTGCTCGGCGAGCTTTAATGATGGACTTGCAGTTCGATAAGACCTGACAGTGTTTCCCCAGGCGCAAGCGCGCGAAAGCCGGTTTCAGTGGCCGGAAGCGGGCTGTTCACGGCATTCGGCGCGTGGGAAATCGGTTCGACGCAGAAATAATCCAGACCGGGTGGAACATAGATCGTCGCAAACGAAAACACCGGATCGGATCGCATCGTCACGCTATGGGTCCGCCATTTCAAGCAAACCATATCTCGCCCGACCGAGAATGTCGTGTCTAGATTGAGGTCTTCTGCAGCGCGCCCGCGCGTAAGATCTGCTGTCGGCTCAATTGGCGTCGGCCGGTTGTCCCCAGTCGTTTCGTTCGGATGCCATTGGTGTGTCGTCGGAACATTCAGGACGGCGCCTTCACGGTGAAAGTATGGATGCCAACCCAAACCTGCTGGCATGGTATGTGAGCTGGTATTTGTCACCGACAGATGAACCAGAAGCCGATCGGTTTTCAGTTCGAATTGTTGCTGAGCGGTGTATGCCCATGGCCACGCATCCGGCGTATGTTCATAGGTCAATGTCGCAGAGGTGTGATCAGATGCGGCAACTTTCCATGCTGCGCGCCAGCCATGGCCGTGAATGGCATGCGGCTCGGGCGGCAAGTTTGCCGGCAATTTGTATGTCTCACCTTCAAATGACATCTCACCGAGATGGGTGCGCCCGACAAAAGGCACCATAGGAAAGGCTGCATATTTGAGCGGATCGAATGCGGGTCCGATCCGGTCTGGTGCCGCCCGTAACACATCCAGGTCCTGATGACGCAAGGCGCTTATCGCGCCGCCGGCGCATGGATCGAGCTCGAGAAACATGTCGCCATTTGTGAGATTTACGCGCATTTCTGGGCCTCCCCATACCTCCGCGCGAGTGCCCTGAATTGATTCTGGGTCAGGGTTTCTGCGCGTGCCGTTGGGTCAACGTCGCAGGATTCGAGCCATTGCATAGGGGACAGCTGCACTGTTTTCGCGAGGGATTTTAGCGACGCACGCAGCATTTTGCGTCTTTGACCGAAGGCCGCCGCCGTGACTTTTTCCAGGCTCTCAAGATCGTTGAAGCGGGAATCCTCGGGCAAAGGCCGGAAGACGGAGACGGCGCTGTCGACTTTTGGTGGGGGACGAAACGCGCCGGGCGGGAGAGTAAACGCGATCGCGCAGTCACACACCGCCGCTGTCAACACAGCGAGACGTCCATAATGTGGATCGCCCGGGCGCGCGCAGGTGCGAAGAGCAACTTCCTTTTGAAACATCAACGCCATTTCGCCGCGCCACGCGCCTGCCTTCAACCAATTGATCAACAAGGGCGTTCCGACATTGTATGGCAAATTCGCAATGATCATGACCGGCCTGTCGGCCGATGTGACATTTGGCAATGTTTGCATGTCGACTTTTCGAGCATCCGATTGCACCACGCTGAGGCGTCCTGATTGACATTCAGGCCATGCTTGCAAGGCACTCGCGAAACGGTCATCGGCCTCAATGCAGGTCAGAGAATGCGCGCCATTGTCGAGAATTGCGCGTGTCAATCCACCGGGGCCGGGTCCAATTTCAATCACGTCGCGACCTTCCACGGGACCGGCTGCGAGCGCGGTACGACGCAGGATATCCGGATCAAACAGAAAATGCTGCCCAAGCGCTTTGCGCGCCGATGCCTGAGTGAATTCCGGGCGATCAGCCACGAGCGCGCGCCCGATTGTCAGCCAATTCGGCCGCGAGTTTTATCGCCGCAATCAAACTGTCAGGATGACAAGTGCCCGCTTTGGCCGCGTCATAAGCCGTGCCATGGTCTGGGCTTGTGCGCACGATCGGTAAGCCCAAAGTGGTGTTGACACCGCCCCACATGTCGAGCGTTTTGACGGGAATGAGCCCTTGATCATGCGTCATCGCAATCACAGCATCGAAGCCGCCATTCAAGCTTTCATGAAAGACCGTGTCAGCAGGACGTGCATCCGAGATATTGATACCGGATTGGCGAAGTCGTTCAGCGACCGGATTGATCAGGTCGCGTTCTTCGGTCCCGATGGTTCCGCTTTCACCGGCGTGAGGATTTAGCCCGGTAAACGCGATCCTGGCATCATCCAAGCCGAAATCTTGGTGCAGCGCTGTCGCGACGATGCGGGCCGTCCGTTCCAGTGAGTCAGCGGTCAAATGATCCATGACCTTGAGCAAAGGCACATGAATGGTCGCCAATGCCACGCGTAACCCGCCACCAACAAGCATCATGACTGGCAGATTTGTATCTTCGGCAGATCTTTGACACAGGCTTGCGAGGAATTCGGTATGACCCGGAAACGTGAAACCTTCTTGATAAAGAACCGCCTTAGAGATCGGATTGGTGACCAGTCCTGCGGCTGACCCCTGCAAGCAGAGCCTCGCCGCCTGCTCAATACTGTCGATGATCGCGCCAGCATAGGCGCCGCGTGGCGCGCCAGCCTCCAAGGTATCAATTTCAGCCAGCTTGAGCGGCAGTATCGGTAGCGCGCGATCAAACGTTGTTTGAGTTGCGTGTGGATCACGAATGATCTCGAAGGGGATTTTGCCATCAAATAGAAGCGGGTCTGCAATGACGAAGAAAGGCGGCAGATTATGGGCGTGGCGGTCCTGCCAGGCACGCACCGTGATTTGAGGCCCGCACCCCGCCGGATCCCCCATGGTCACCGCAAGTGGTCCAAGCGATTGTGTCACGGAGAATTACTGCCGACGAATAATCGTCGCTTCCCGGCGCAAGTTACGAAGACTGCGTTCCGAGATCATTCCCAATTGTTCGCTGTACAGGCGATCTTCGACTTGCGCGCGATTTGGCACCGCTTCGACGTCATTCTTTCGGTCGCATACATACATTGCCGCGAGTGTGCCGGACTGAGCAAAGATATCCGTGCTCTGACCCACGTCTGTGGACAGCACCATGGATTTTCCTTCGGGTCCGAGGTCATCGACGTTCAGGTCGGCGAGCTCAACGGATCGAAGATTGTCATCAGCATCGACGACCGTTGCGATATCAGAGCAGTCAGAAATCGCCGTCAGAGCGGCTTTCAAACTGGCTTCGGATCCATCATTCACCGTGATCCGAGTGACATCAACCAAGGTTGTGGACTCAGACGGATCCCGCTTTGAGCGGATATTCATGATGTAGATTCCATCTTCCACCACGATGGGGTCGGTGATTCCCGGCTCCGCCATGCTTTGCAAGGCGCCACGTCGGGCATCATCAAAACTGTCAATCACGACCCAACCCATATCGCCGCCTGTGGCAGCTGTTGGCGCGGAGGAAAAGCGTTGTGCGGCGATCTGAAATTGGGCGCCGGCCCGCAACTGATCAATGATTGATGTCGCCGCGGTCAAAGCCTGTTCCTTATCGGCTTCCAGTGGGGCGTACAGGAATATTTCAGACGCAAGGTATTGCTCTTTTTTGGCATCGGCCTGGAGCCGCTTGATCTGTTCGCTGATCTGATTGTCCGAGATCCGGATACGAGATCCATAAAGACCGCCCATGATCCGACGCCAGGCAATGTCAGCACGCGTTTGCTCTTCCAGGCTTGCTGGGTTCACACCAGATTGAATGAGACTTTGCATCAAGACATCGCGCGTAATTCCGGATTGCTGCGCCAATCGCGCGATCGAGCTGGCAATATCATCATCGGAAACCTCGACCTCATACTCGGCCGCTTCCTGCAATTGCAGTTTTTCATCGATCAATTGCTCAAGCGCCTGGGTTGTCACTTGCTGGACTTGCTCCTGCGTGGGCTGTTGTCCGCCCAGGCTCAGCAGCAGCAATTGCGCCCGCTGGCGGACGTCCGTGAACGAGATCGGATCATCATTCACAACCGCAATGACGCCCTCAATCTGTTGCGCAGCAGGCGCGGTCGGGGCTTGCGTCTGGCTATGTGCCACGCATGCGCCTGACATCATCACCATGGATGCCAAAGCAATGGAACGAATCATACTCTATCTCCAGCGGATCTGAACTGCCGCATCTTAGCCGAGCGAAACATAACGACTGCTGAACAATGCGCAACGGAGATGGCTGCAATGTGTCGAGACTGAAACTTTTGTCAGTTGCCCTCGTTTGAACCGAATCCACCAAGTGTTTTCAGCGCAAACCGGAATTTGATCGAATCTTCGGGACCAAGCGTTCGGTCGATCGCCTCTGAGCGTTCGAAAGCAATCTCAAATCGCGAACAATCATCTTCATACGCGACGCCCAGAGATTGCCGTATATCCCGAGGATCGCTGGTTCGACCCGTCGCGTTCGCACGACCCGAAATGTCTCGGCTGAGGCTGTAGAGGAAATAATAATTGTCGGTCAGTTTAAAGTCCGCTGTTACGGTCACCCCTTCATCGCTGAATCCGGAATCCGTTACATCGCCAGCGATATTATAGTAACGCGCGTCGCCGCGAAACCGCCAAAGGCTGGTTTTGACTCTTGCATCGATCCGGTTCAGCGCGAAGTCATCATCATCCAGGCGCACACGGGTTTCGATAGACAGGGGCCCGCCAAAATCTGCTGATACGCCAGCGACCCAGTCAGAGACGGTGCCATCCAGGTTCGATCCGATGTCGAACACCGGGTCAGACATGTCGCGCCAGCGGCGACCGCCCAGTGCGGAAATGGTCATGCCATTCTTCCATTTCGCCGAAACCGAGGCCCCAAGTGAAGCTTTGCTGCCGCCTTCATAGGTATCGAACCCAGACGCGGCATTGGCTTCGAAGAGAGATGTCTCGTCGAGTTCGTAAAACAGGCTGTCTTCGATTGGAATGTCCGGATCATTGGTGCCCGAGGTGCCATAAGCAATCATGGCTTCGGGTTCTATGAGAATGTCGACGAATTCGCCCGGCCGATACAGCGGATATGAAAGGCGCGTCCCGAGGGTCGCAACGCTACGCGAAATTGAGGAAGCATCTGACCCGGTATTATCGACTTGATAATAATCAAACCGGCCTTCGGCGAATGGATTAAGCAAAACTCCGCCCGGCAATACGCGTGAGGCCGACCAATCCGCACCCCCAGACGCACGATAACTGTCAACACCGAGTTCCCGCTCGAGAAAGGCCGTGGACGCCGAAACAGCCAAAGATCCATATTTGCCATAATCAAATAATCGCTCGCCATACATCAATGGCAGCGCCCGCGGCAGCCGCGCATCGGTGTCGCCCTCGCGATTGGTTTCAAAGGTCAACAAAGACGTATCGAAATACCAATCCTGGCTTTGCGCCTGCGTGTATAATTGATTGAGCAAATAGCGTGGTTGGCCCGCATACAAGCCGCGCTCTTCATTCTCGCCCTGTATGTCGTATCGACGCGTGTACAAGTCATCACTGACCTGTTCGACCGCAAACCCCCAGCGCCAGCCTGGGCGAATGGCGAAAGCGCCTTCGGCGAACAAATGGCCCCGCAATTCGTTTTCTGTATTCTCGTCTCTCTGACCGTCCGAGTCGAATTCCTGTTCCTGGGTAAAACTGAAATTTGTCGTGACCGAGCCGGACCAGAAGCGTTTGCGATATTGCACTTCCATAAGCGGATTCACATTCGCCATGACTTTCGGGGACAGGGTCAATTCCTGATACGGTGAAATCGCCCAGTAATAGGGCTGTTGATAGAACACACCGAGCTTGGAAGAGGTTCCGAAATCTGGCGCCAGCAAGCCCGATCGGCGTTCGGAATTCGGATCTGGATGGGCGAAATAGGGCAGATAGAAAACTGGGATTCCGGCAACTTCCAGGACCGCGTCCCGATATGACATCATCTGCGTTTCTTGGTTGAGCACCGCGCGGCGCGCTCTCAACGTCCAGGTCGGCGTGTCATTTTCATCGCAAATCTCGCACGACGTATAGACGATCTTGTCGAGGGCATTGTAGCCTTCTGATGTGCGCACGGCAGACTCCGCGACGGCGAGCCCCCCGGTTGGAATGCGGGTCGAATAGCCAATCGCATAACCGTCAATCAGATTCGGATCTGTTTCGATCTCGTCCGCATAGTTTTCGGTGCCATCGACATCAATGATGACGACATTTCCGGTGGCTCTGACGCGGTCGGTGTTGCGATTATATGTCAGTCGGTCGGCGCGCAGGACGCGACCGTCATATTTGGCTTCGACATTGCCTTCGGCGATAACTGTATTCTCGGCTTCATCGACAAAAATATTATCCGCATCAAGGATTACGGTCGATTGTTCAGCCTCGCTCGCGACCACGACGTCTTGTGCGAATGCGTTGCCGGAATGGGGCAGGCTGGCTGCGAACAGCAATAACCAAGGCCATTTTTGCATGAAGCGACTCCGACGCACTAGTTCACGAATCGATTAAGGCGTGGGCGTGTCAGCGTCCAGTGATCGGCGATAAGAATGAGATTAAATAGCAGTGAGATGTGGCATTATGGCTGCTGAGATCAGATCGATCTGCTCGCAAACCCACCGGCATAAGTCGTGGCGCGCCCCGCAAGTTCCAGTTCGACCAGAATGGCCGCGCAGCGCTGGGCGCTCAATTGCGCGGTTCTGGCGAGGTCGCAAATGTGTACCGGTGTGGGGCCCAGGTCTGCATAAACGCGTTCGATCTGAGACTTTGGAATATCCATGGCCGGATCAATGTCATCGTCATATTTCGGGGCATCCGGCGATTTCATGCGATTCTGAGGTGGGTTTGACAAAGCCTCCACGACATCATCCGCGTGGCGCACCAAAGTCGCACCGTCCCGTAACAGTCGATTGGTCCCCGCCGACCGGGGTTCTAGCGGTGAGCCAGGAACCGCCATCACTTCGCGGTTTTGCTCAAGCGCTGTTCTGGCAGAGATCAGCGATCCAGAGCGTTCCGCCGCTTCAATCACAACCACGCCCTCTGCCAATCCTGTAATGATACGATTTCGGCGCGGAAAATCGCGCGCTGTGGCCCGGTGACCAAACGGGCTTTCACTGATCAGAAGCCCATTTTCAACGATCGCATCATACAAGCGATCATGCTGCGGCGGATAGACATGGTCGATGCCGCCGCCCAGCACTGCAATGGTTCCGCCATGAAGGCTCGCAGCGTGGGCTTCACCATCCACGCCGCGCGCCAGACCAGAGACGATCACAAAACCTGCGTCAGACAGGTCTCGCGCCAGATCCTTTGCCAGTTTCCTGCCCGCTGCCGACGCTTGTCTGGCGCCAACGATGGCAATGCACCTGCGATGCACCAAAGCCGTTTGACCGAGCATGGTGAGCACCGGTGGCGGAGGTGCAAATTGCTTGAGGAGCTGCGGGAAATCAGGGTCGGCGGCGCAAATCAGGCGCGCGCCAAACACAGTCGTTTGGCGCAATTCCTGATCAATGATCGCGTCAGACGGTCGAGCCTTGGTAGAAATGCGAGTTGAAATATTGGGCAGCGCTTTAAGCGCACGTCCAGCATCGCCATAGCGCGCGAGCAATTGAAAGAATGTCACGGGCCCAATGCGAGGGGTTCGGGCCAAAGTCAGCCAGTCGCGTCTTTCTGCATTTGTCAGTCCCCCCGGTCCGGGTCTTATTTTGCACTGCTCCCAAATTTAGGTTCGGTCCCATTGAGCAAACGCTTGATATTGGCGCGGTGTGTCCAGAAGACGAGAAGGCTGAGAGCGATCAGCGTCAGCGTCGCAAACCGCGTTTCCCCCAGAAATGCAGCGCCCATTGGAACACAGGCTGCAGCGACCAATGCCGACAGCGAAGAAATCCTCGTCACGCCAAAAAGAATCAACCAGATCGGCGCGCCAACTGCCAAAGCGAGCGGGGAGGCAAAGACCAGCAAGCCGGCATATGTCGCGACGCCCTTGCCGCCTTTGAAACCCAACCAGATGGGATAGCAATGGCCGAGAAACGCGCATGCGCCAGCCACCAATCCGATATTTCTGTCGCCGCTCAGCGTGGCCAGAAGAAACACCGCCAATCCAGCTTTGAAACTGTCAAGGAGAAGGGTTGCGAGCGCAAGATCCTTACGACCAGTGCGCAAGACATTGGTGGCGCCAATATTCCCACTTCCAATTTCGCGTATATCGCCCAACCCGGCCAGGCGGGTGATGAGAAGCCCGAAAGGGATCGACCCGAGCAGATAACCGCCCAAGACCGCAACTATGTACCAGATCATTCAGCCCTCTTGGTTCAGCGTATTTATGCGCGTGTCCACTTTGAAAGGTCAAGAACATGACGCGATTTGCGACGCAGTGACAGGTTTGCACTGCATCGACCAGACAAAGCCGCTCTCTTTTTCGGGGCCGTCTGCAAATTTGTCCGAAATGCCGCCGGACGCCGGTTGACGCGTCTGTTGAAATTACTACGAAACCGTAATGATCGTACAAGTGTGCGAAAGGGGCGATACAGATGTCTGAGGGCGAATCGCCTCGAAAATCAGCGCCACGCGGTGCAAATCGCGAACGAATATTGCGCGCGGCGCTGGATATTATATCCAGAAAAGGGGTTGATAAGGTCACGCATCGCGCTGTTGCTGCTGTGGCCGGCGTATCGCCTGGCACAACCACTTACCATTTCGCGACCCGAGAAGATCTCGTGCGGGATGCGTTTTCCTTGTACATTGATGATTATCAGCGAACTTTGGTTGAGACCCTAACACATCGCCCCGTCGAGACGCGCGAGGACTTTGTGCGATTTCTGGGCGGCATTACCACACTCAATCCTGCACAATCCGGCCTTGAGGCGATTGAGTATGAAATGGTTCTGTTTGCCGGGCGAGATGAGGCGATGAGAATGCGCGTCGCAGCCTGGTCGCGTACGCTTGAGAGCTGGCTCTCCGATCCGCTCGAGCGACTTGGCGCCAGTCGCCCGCTTGAGGCCGCGAGGATGTTGGTGGCGTTGTCCCGGGGCAGCGAGTTCGAAGTCCTCTCGCGCAGTCAGGAAATTCATCGAGATCAGTTTGCGGCGCGGATTAACACGATGCTGAGCGCTGTACTGCGTTAGGATCAAGCGTTGGCCAATCGATCCAAGGCGGTTTGAAGAATAATCGCGGCGGCAGATGCGTCGATTGTTGCGGCGCGTCGCGCACGGCTGAGATCGGCATCGAGCATGACCCGCTCCGCCTGCGCGCTGGACAAGCGTTCGTCCTGGAATGCCAGAGGCATATCGCGCGCCCCGAGTATGTTCAGCGTCAAGGCCTTAGCGGCCTGGACCCGTGGACCTGACGAGCCATCAAGATTGAGGGGGAGACCGACAATCAACCCGACGCAGGCGCGATCATCATAGAGCTCCAGCAATCGTGCCAGAGCTGGGCGCAGTTTGCGCCCTCTGGCGATGATCTCGATGGGCGTGGCGATCATGCGCAATCCATCGCTAACCGCGACGCCAATCGATTTCGACCCGGGGTCAATGCCGAGCAGGGGGCCGTGTTGTGGCAGATCGTGTAATTTGACTTCAGGCATGGGCTTGTCTTAGCGCTCACTGACGCGTATCGCTGCCGCGGTCAATTGGAGTGCCGATCAATGAGTGTCACGAAAGACGATGTTCGCAAAGTTGCTCGTCTCAGCCGGATTGCAGTTCCGGAAGACAAGCTTGAAACCCTGGCCGAAGAACTCAGCGGAATTATGGGCTGGATTGAACAGCTCAATGAAGTTGATATTGACGGCGTTGCGCCGATGACATCCGTGGTCGCCGCGACATTGCCCATGCGCGAAGACAAGGTCACGGATGGAGGAATTCAGGATCAGGTTCTGGCGAACGCGCCAAAATCTGACGAAGGGTTCTTTGTCGTGCCCAAGGCCGTCGAGTAAGTCTTACTCAACCATCGCGGTTTCAACGGGGTCTGCCACGGTTTCATCTGTTTCGTCAGTGGCTTCCGCATCCCGGTTCCAAGCATAAATTGTTTTGACGCGGCAAGCCTGCGTGAAACCGGCGCTGTTCTTTTGGCCAAACACATTGTCGAAAGCCACGATGCGATCGCCTTTGGTCAAACAGCCGGAGAACGCGTCAACCGCCAGGGATTGGGCGCGATCTAGATCAAAGCATCCTGGGAAAGTCTCGATCAGGTAATAGTCTCGACCTTCTCTCACGACAACGGCGCGATCGGTTGTCTCGCCGAAACTGTCAATTTGGCTGGCAAAGCAAATTTTCTTCACCTCATCACCGCGCCGCGGATCGTTGGCGAAGACTTCGGCCTCACGCGCCTGTTCTCGTGCTTCCAATGCTTCGGGCGTGGTGGCGGTGGCACACGCTGTAACAGTGAAAATCATTGCGGCGAAAGCGATACGATGGGTCAACATGAGGGCTCCTTTCAATCGGGACGATGATAACGCAGTTCTGGGAGCAATCTAATCAAATCATAGTGACCCTGAACCGAACACAACAATCTCGGGTGTCTAACCGCGTTTAAGGCTTGTCATTCCGGGTCAAGGCGGCATACGAAGGCGCAAATTCCATGTCTAAGTATAGGACGTCGCATGAGCGAGCTCACAACACTGTCATTGACCGGGGCCCTTGAGGGTTTGGAGCAGGGAGCCTTCTCTGCTGTCGAACTCACCCAGGCCTTTATTGATACGATTGAAGCCTCAAACGGATCGCTGAACGCTTATGTGGTTCAGACACCGGACCTTGCGCTGAGCATGGCGGCGGAGTCCGATCAAAGACGCAAAGCGGGTGAAGCGCGCCCGCTCGATGGTGCCCCCATCGGTGTGAAGGACCTTTACTGTACCAAAGGTGTTCGGACGACCGCCTGTTCGAACATATTGGGCGAATTCACCCCGACCTATGAAAGCACCGTCACGCAAAACCTGTGGGATGCCGGCGCCGTCATGCTTGGCAAGCTGAACATGGACGAGTTTGCGATGGGGTCTTCGAACGAAACCTCTCGCTTCGGACCGCCATCAAACCCCTGGCGACGCGGCGGCTCGAATGCGGCTTTGACATCAGGCGGGTCATCCGGTGGGTCTGCCACCGCGGTGGCAGCTGATTTGTGCTTGGCAGCCACGGCATCGGATACAGGCGGCTCTATTCGCCAACCGGCAGCGTTTACCGGCACGGTTGGGATCAAGCCGACTTATGGCCGTGCATCGCGTTGGGGGATGGTGGCGTTTGCGAGTTCTCTCGACCAGGCCGGACCGATCGCCAAATCCGTAACCGACGCAGCCTTGCTGACGGAAATCATGTGTTCTCATGATGACAAGGATTCGACGTCATTGAATGTCGAGACCCCTGACTGGCGCTCCGATGTCAGTAAAGGCGTCAAAGGCATGAAAATTGGCGTACCAAAAGAATATCGCGTCGATGGTATGCCACAAGAGATCGAAGACCTGTGGCAGACCGGTATTCGCTGGTTACAGGAGATGGGGGCAGAAATTGTCGACGTTTCATTGCCGCACACGAAATATGCGCTGCCCGCCTACTATATCGTCGCGCCGGCTGAAGCGTCATCCAATCTCGCGCGTTATGACGGTATGCGTTATGGCGCCAGAGAAGATGGCGACGGCCTGATCCCGACTTATGAAGGCACTCGCGGAGAGGGGTTTGGCGCCGAAGTCCAGCGCCGATTGATGATTGGAACTTATGTTCTCTCCTCCGGGTATTATGACGCATACTATTTGCGCGCCCAGAAAGTTCGCACGCGCATTTTGCAGGACTTTCAAACGGTGTTTGAAGAGGTCGATGCGCTGCTGACCCCGACCTGCCCAAGCGCAGCTTTCGCTTATGGCGAAAAGACGGACGATCCCGTCCAGATGTATCTGAATGACATTTTCACCGTCACGGCCAATCTGGCCGGATTGCCGGGTATCTCAGTGCCGGCCGGTGTCGACAATGATGGTTTGCCGCTTGGACTACAGGTGATCGGCAAGGCTTTGGATGAGTCGGTTTGTTTCCGCGTCGCTGGTGCGATTGAAGACGCAGCAGGATTCGTCGCGAAGCCGGAGAAATGGTGGTAATCCAGCGCGATGAGCAAAACAGCGCGTTTCTGGTTGATCGCAGGGGCAGCCTTCCTGGTCTGCAGCGGATTGGTTCTGCTCACCGCGTACAGTGTTGGCGCAGATCCGCTTCATCCGCGCTCTCGCCACATCTGGGCACTGTCCCTGATCGCCGCCGCGTATGCGTCCATTCGATTGTCCATGATCGCAGGCAAATTCCTGGATGCGCGCGAAAATGCAGATGGCGATGCGCCGTTTTCAGGGATCCCGCTGATCGGGAAAAAGGAACATGCGATTGATCGCCGGCTGGCAGAGCGGCGCGCTCGGGTTGAAGCTGCGAAAAAGCGCGCTAATGAGACTGATGAAGTGAATAAGGAACCCGGCGATGAGTGAGCGCCCGACATATACGCTGACAGGTGATACTGGAGAGTGGGAAATCGTGCTTGGCTTGGAAGTCCACGCGCAGGTCTCTTCGAACGCGAAATTGTTTTCTGGCGCGTCGACCAGGTTTGGCGCGGAACCCAATCACAATGTGTCTCTCGTCGACGCTGCAATGCCGGGCATGTTGCCTGTCATCAACAAGTTCTGTGTCGAGCAGGCCGTTCGCACCGGTCTGGGCCTGAACGCGCAAATCAACAAAGTGTCTCGGTTTGACCGAAAAAACTATTTCTATCCGGATTTGCCGCAAGGTTATCAAATCAGCCAGTTCGAGCATCCGATTGTTGGCGAAGGCGAGATTGAGGTTGATGTTGAACCCGCACACGGGGATCCGGCTTATGCCTTCAGCGTTCGAATAGAGCGGTTGCACCTCGAACAGGATGCCGGAAAGTCTATTCACGACATGGACCCGGCCGCCACGTATGTCGACCTCAACCGATCTGGCGTGGCCTTGATGGAGATCGTCTCCAAACCAGACATCCGCACGCCCTTGGAAGCTGCTGCTTATGTCAAAAAGCTGAAATCCATCGTCGTCGCTTTAGGTACGTGTGACGGCGATATGGAGAAGGGGAATTTGCGCGCCGACGTGAATGTCTCGATTTGCAAACCCGGCACTTATGAAAAGTTCCGCGAAACCGGCGATTTCAGTCATTTGGGAACGCGCTGCGAGATCAAGAACATGAATTCATTCCGCTTCATTCAAGCGGCCATTGAATATGAAGCGCGGCGTCAGATAGAGATTGTCGAAGGCGGCGGCTCTGTCGATCAGGAGACCCGGCTCTATGATCCGGACAAAGGCGAAACACGCAGCATGCGATCAAAAGAAGACGCGCATGACTACCGCTACTTCCCCGACCCCGACCTTCTGCCGCTCGAGATCGATGATGCGTTTATCGAAGGGATCCGCGTTAACTTGCCAGAACTCCCAGATCAAAAACGAACGCGGTTTGAGTCAGATTATGGTCTTTCGCGCTATGATGCGGGCGTGCTCACCGCAGATGCAGAGAGTGCTGATTTCTACGAGACGGTCGCCAAAGGACGTGACCCAAAGCTGGCGGCAAACTGGGTCACGCAGGAACTGTTCGGTTATCTCAACAAAGCTGAGCTCGACCTCGATTCCAGTCCCGTTTCAGCGGTTCAACTGGGTGGTTTGATCGATCTTATCAGTGGCGATGTGATCTCAGGCAAGATTGCCAAGGACGTCTTTCAGCGCATGATTGACGGCGAGGGAGATCCGGCTGACATCGTCGAAAAGCACGGACTGAAGCAGGTCACTGATTCCGGTGCCATTGAAGCGATTGTCGACGAAGTGATTGCGGCCAATCCTGATCAGGCAGCGGCGGTCAAAGAGAAACCGAAATCGATGGGTTGGTTTGTTGGCCAGGTGATGAAAGCCTCTGGCGGCAAGGCCAATCCGCAAGCCGTGAACAAGATTCTCAGAGAGAAGCTCGGCCTTTAGGCGATCACGGCAAAATCAATCCGCAGCCTATGCCCTTCAGAACGGCGCTGATGCGATTGTTGACGCCGAGCTTGGCGAAGACCCGCCGCATCATGGTGTCGACGGTGTTCTCTGAAATGCCGAGCTTCTCTGCGATAAAATTGTTGGATAAACCTGCCGCCACGAGCGACAGCACCTCTTTCTCGCGGGGGCTGAGGGGCTTGCTCGGTTCGACAGGATTGATTTGTGCGAGATCCATATATCGATTGTGGGTTTGCAGACAGGCGAATTGCAATTCCAACAATTGCTCGTCAGTGAGGTTGAGCGTGTCATTGACGCAGCCCAAGCCAAAATAAGCAATCGTCCCCATCGGACCAAACACCGGGACGGCGAGGCCGTCTGTCAGTCCGGCATCCCGCAAATCTTCCAGAAATTGCTTCTGGCGCGAACTGAGATTGAATTTCTTGTCGACTTCAAACCAGTGAAATGGCCGTGCTTCACGGCGTGACTGTTCGAGCACCGGATCGATTTGGGCATATTGGTGTTCGACATATTGTTTGATCCAGTCGGGTGGAAAGGTTTGCCGTACGAGTCCGGTTTCGAGCGGAATGGATCGCAAATTTTCTGCAACAATGTGATACGAGCTGACATCAATGCCGTAGGATCCAACATAGATATCGAACTGCCGGAAGAGAGTCTCTTCCGACGCACAGGCCTGTGTGCGTTCGATATACGCCTCGAGTGTCAGCATCTGCGCCCCTCGGGGGCGGATTATACCATGTTTAGGCGACGAACGGGCGGATTTTTTGGGCCAGTTCTTCCAGGACTTCGAGATCGGCCATCTGTCCACCCGCGTGTCCGCGCAAGCCTTCGCCCTGCCACCGTGGAATGATGTGAAAATGGAGATGGAATACGGTTTGACCGGCGGGCGCACCGTTGAATTGAGTCACCACGACGCCATCCGGGTTGAACGCTTGTTCGACCGCGCGCGCCACCTTTTGAACGCGTTCCATATAGAGGCCGAGTTTTTCGGTTGGCATATCGAGAAAGTTTCGCGCCTGCACATCTTTGGGAATGACCAATGTATGGCCTTCGGCTTGTGGGAAGACATCCATGAAAGCGAGGGCCACATCATCTTCGAACACCTTCACACTTGGCATGTCGCCGCTCAGTATTTTGGCGAAGATATTGTCGGGGTCATATGCGGCGTGGAGGGTCATTCCTGATCCTTTCTGAAGGGGGTGCGTTTCATCAAATATTTGGCTTCATGATCGACGGCATCTCGTTCTCGCTCAAGATAATCTCCAATGGCGTCTCGTAAGCCTTTGTGGGCGATCCAGTGCGCAGAAAACGTTGTGACGGGGACATATCCACGCGCCAGTTTGTGGCCGCCTTGGGCGCCCGCCTCGACGATTTGCAAATTGTTTTCGATGGCAAAATCAATCGCCTGATAATAGCAGGTTTCGAAATGCAGGAAGGGACGGGGATCATTACACCCCCAATAGCGGCCATAAAGTGTGTCCGAGCCAATAAGATTTAGCGCGCCGGCAATCGGTTCATCCTCATCATAAGCGAGAATGAGCAGAATTTTGTCCGCCAATCTTTGTCCGAGCATCGTGAACGTTTCACGATTGAGGTACGGGTAGCCCCATTTGCGTGAACCGGTATCCATATAGAATTCGAAAAATGCGTCCCAATGATCTTCGGTGATGGCATCGCCGGTCAAATGCTTGAATGTGAGACCGGCCTGCGCCTTGCGACGTTCTTTCCTCAAATTCTTGCGTTTCGCGGACGACAACGCGCCGAGGAATTCTTCAAAGTCAGCATAATTGTCATTTTGCCAGTGAAACTGCTGGTCGGTTCTGATCAGCAACCCGGAGTCATCGAGCTGTCCGGCCGTTTCGGCTGTAATGAAATTGATATGAACCGAGGAAAAGTCATTTTGCGCGGCGACTTGAACGGCGGCCGACAAAAGGGCCGTCTGCAATCGTTCTTGGTCGGGTCCAGGCGGGATCAGAAATCGACGTCCGGTGACAGGTGTGAATGGAACGGCGCCGAGCAGTTTGGGAAAATAGCTGCCACCAGCGCGCTCATACGCATCCGCCCAACTGTGATCGAAGACAAATTCGCCCTGACTATTGGTTTTGGCATAGAGCGGCATCGCCGCGAGCAATTCATCGCCAGGCCCTTCGATCAGAATATGACAGGGTGACCAGCCCGCCTGGGGACTGACAGCGCCAGACGCTTCCAGAGCTTCGAGAAACTCCCAGCTCAAGAACGGATCATGTGCAAGACCAGCAGGATTGGCCACCTTATTCCAGGCAGCCGCCTCTATGTCGGCCAGTCCCGTCACAATCCGCGCTTTGAAAACTGTATCGTCCATACCGTCTTATCTATTCAGAATGTGTCGTTTTGCGAGCTTTGGATCAAATCCCTCAAAGATTTGACTGTCCGTCGCGCCACTTAGGGATTTGCAGGTGGCTTCGTCTTTCACCGTCCAAGTGAGCAAAGGACGACGAATGCGAGCATCTTGTAATACCGGGTTTTGCGCGTCGCTGACATGGCAGGCATAATAATCCGCCGGCAAGGATGTGACTTTCTTCAATTCATCATCGGTGATCAGTCTGGACGGGGGGACAAGCTGACCCCGCATGAGCGTGTCCGGAACCGCTGCAACGGCATCTATGGAAAAGCTCATAATGGCCGCGGGACCTGCATGCGCCATAAGCAAGTTGGCGACCTCTTTCGCGAACGTATCGGGGGGTGTGTCGCCATCGATTTTGATCTCGCAAAGCAGAGGCGTTTCACCTGGCCAGAATTCAAGCAATTCTGCCAGACGCAATATTTGCCCGCCGCCGATTAGGTCAAATGTCTGTAACTCATCGCTGGTATGGGCCGCGACTTCGCCGATCGCATGCGTCATTCTATCAAGTGCTGGGTCATGAAAAATGACAGGAACCCCGTCCGCCGACGGCCGGACGTCAAACTCGATTCCGAGACCATTTTGCGCCGCCGCTCGAAACGCGGCTTGGCTATTCTCTGGCGGCCCTGCGGGCATCCACAATCCGCGATGCGCATAGACAAAGTCGGCTGGATCAAACCGCTCAGCCAATCTCGAATATACCGTCAATTTCGACCGCCACACCGAGCGGCAGGACGGGACTGGAAACCGCGGACCGGGCGTGACGCCCGGCGTCCCCAAAAACATCGACCATCAAGTCAGAACACCCGTTTATGACTTGCGGTATCGCTTCAAAGTCCGGGTGCGCATTTACAAATCCGCCAAGTTTGACCACGCGTTTGAGGCGAGACAGATCTCCAAGAGCGGCTTTGCACTGAGCGATCAAGTTGATACCGCACAATCGCGCTGCCGCCTGGCCAGCTTCGAGAGACATGTTCTCGCCCAACCGTCCTTTGACCAACCCCTCACGGCCCGCGCTCACCTGGCCTGAAATGAACAATTGGGTGCCGCTTATGACAAAGGGGACATAGTTGGCCACAGCCGCCATCGGCTCTGGCAATTCAATGCCCAGTTCATTCAATCGGGATTCCGGAGATGACATTTTCCAATTCCTTCGTGTTTCGTCACTTGCTAGCGCTGACTGGATCTGCCCGGCAAGCTTGTTTCATGATTTCTTTCGCTTTGCCGCCGACAAGCGGATCGATCGACCTGTCACCACGGATGCGTTTCCGAACTTAGAGCGCGCCGCATCGCTCGCGCGCTCGGCTTTTGCGCGTTTTTCTATACCCGGATCAACCAGGTCGCGCGTATCCCATCGGGCTTCCTGCAAATGTGACAACGCGACCCCGATCAAACGATAGGCACGGCCATCCTGCGCCTCTCTTTGAAGCAAGGGTTTGGTTGAGCGAAACATCGCATTGGCGAGATTGGTGCCGATTGGAATGGTGATTGAGCGCGTCAGCGTGCGGAAATTTTTGGTTTTCAGTTTTAGGGTGATCGTTGTACCTTCCACGCCGTTCTTTTTTGCGCGTGTGGCGGTTTCTTCGCAAACCTCCCACAATCTGTCTTCCAGAATGTTGTAACTGGAGATGTCGGTATTGAACGTGCGTTCCGCGGACACCGATTTTCGCAATCCATCGGTGCGCACCGGTCGGTTGTCGATGCCGTGAGACCGCTGGTGCAGCCACAGGCCGGTTTCACCGTAGCGACGAATGAGGTCCCGCGCTTCTCCGGCTTGCAAATCGGCCACGGTCCGAAAGCCGTCGCGTTCGAGTTTTTTGGCCAATTGTTTGCCCACGCCATGCAGAAACCCAACCGGTTTCGGCGCCAGCAAGGCTTCAGCTTCAGATTTTGAAATGAGAGCGAAACCTCGCGGTTTGTCGAGTTCACTCGCGGTCTTGGCGAGAAACTTGTTCTCGGAAAGCCCAATTGAAATGGTGATGCCGATATCTCGCTCAATGTCGCGGGCGAGCCGACTCAAGGACAAGGCCGGAAAGGCCTGGGCAACGCGCGTTGTTCCCGTCAGGTCGAGAAATCCTTCATCGACACTCAGCATCTGGACCTTTGGGGTCAGGCTTTCGAACTTTTTGCGGATCTGGCGCGAGGCCTCCGAATAGGCCTCACGGCGTGGTTTCACCACCACCGCCTCGGGACACGCTTTCAGCGCCTTGAACATTGGCATCGCAGAACGGACACCGCTCAGACGCGCTATGTAGCAGCAAGTGGCGACCACCCCGCGTTTGCCACCGCCAACGATGACCGGTTTGTGCTTCAAGTCCGGATTGTCCCGCTTTTCAATTGCCGCAAAGAATGCATCGCAATCAATGTGGGCGATTGAGAGCGTTTCCAAAGTCGCGTGCGAGAGTATTCGAAAGGATCCACATTCCGGACAGGAATCCGGCATATCAGAGACATGAGCGTCACAGTCTCGGCACAGGGAAGGCATGTTTGTTCGTGCCATGTTCCGTCGATTCAGGCAAATGGAAAAGAAACGTTAACGAACTTAACGATAGAAAGAATCAGGGCAAATGGAGGCCCGTGTGATTCGGAACCGAGCTCATGGCAGGTAAGACCTCTCGGAAAGTCCTGATCGTTGAGGACAACGCATTGAATATGCGTTTGTTTTGCGACCTTCTTGAAGCCACGGGTTATGAAACGTTGCAATGTGTGGATGGTGGAAAAGCCGTCGGTTTGGCGCTCGAGGAACGGCCGGATCTGATCATCATGGACATTCAATTACCGGATGTCTCCGGTTTGGACATTGCACGCTGGCTGAAAGATGATGAACGCACTGCCAAAATACCGGTTCTGGCGGTCACGGCATTCGCGATGAGAACAGATGAGATCCTGGTCCGCGAAGCGGGATGTGAGGGTTATTTGTCAAAGCCGATCCAGATCAAACCTTTCTTGAAGACCGTTGACGAATTGATCGCCAGCGAGGCGCCTGCATGACGGCCAGTATTCTTGTTGTCGATGATATGGAGCCCAATCGCCGGTTGCTGCAGGCCAAGCTGGAGGCGAAATATTATACAGTCTTCATGGCCGCTGACGGGCCACACGCGCTCGAATCAGCGGTGCGGCATCAGCCGGATATCATTCTTCTCGACGTGATGATGCCGGGCATGGATGGCTATGAGGTATGCCGACGTTTGAAATCTAATCTCGCGACACGTCACATCCCCGTCGTGATGCTGACCGCCTTGACCGATCGTGACGATCGATTGCGCGGCCTGGAAGCCGGTGCGGATGACTTCCTTTCAAAGCCCGTCGATGATTTCGGCTTGTTCGCACGCCTCGAAGCCTTGATGCGCTACAATATGGTCGCCAATGAGTTGCGAACGCGCGAAGCCGTCGGTGCACGAGAAGAATATCTCACTGATTTTGAACAGGAAATGCTTGAGAAACCCGCAAGTGTTTTGATTATTGATCAAAACAATCTTGAGGCGCGACGCCTTGCCAAAGCGCTGAAAACGGTCGGGCATCAAACCGCCACCTGGATGGATGCCCAGGCCTCCGGCATCCGGTTCGATGAGATAGATATCGTGATCATTGCGTTGTCAGATCAGCGCCACGACGCCCTCAAACTGTGTGCACATTTGCGGGCGCTGAAAGAGTCGAGAGATTTTTCGATGATTGTGACGTGCGCAGAAGCCGATCAGACGAAAGGCCTGGAAGCGCTGCGTATTGGCGCTTCAGACCTGATCAAGACACCCCTGGACGTCTTGGAGTTGCAGGCGCGGGTGCGGACTCAAACGCGCCGCAAACGCTTCGTCGATATTTTGCGTCGCCGGGTGGATCGAGGACTTGAACTGTCGGTCATCGACCATCTCACCGGCCTCTACAATCGGCGATACATGCTTGAACGTCTGCAATTGTGGATGCAACGCTCAGCCGTCAGCGAAAAACCGGTTTCCATTGTGTCCTTCGACATCGATCATTTCAAAGCTGTAAACGACAAATTTGGTCATGAAGCGGGTGATCTGGTGCTGCAGAGTTTCGCAGAACGGTTACGCACCAATATCCGCCCACAGGATATAGCCTGTCGGCCGGGTGGGGAGGAATTCCTGCTCATCATGCCGGACACGCGCGAAGAGTTGGCTGAGATTGGTGCCGAAAGAATTCGCGAAGCCATCGCGGCCGAACCCTTCCATATTGAACGCGATGATGAAGATATCAAAGTGACTGTCAGCGCGGGTGTCGCGACTTATCATGGAGAAGAGGGCTTGCTCGCAGATTTCCTGTACCAGGCGGATCAGGCGCTGTATCGGGCCAAGCAAAACGGCCGCAATCGCATCGAAACCATGGCGGCATAAAAAAACCGGGCAAAAGCCCGGTTTTGCAAAGCTGTATTGTCTGGATCAGATCTTACTTGATCTTTCCTTCCTTGAACTCGACATGCTTTTTCGCAATCGGGTCATACTTACGCTTGACCATTTTTTCGGTCATGTTGCGTGGGTTCTTCTTGGTGACATAGAAGAAGCCGGTGCCTGCCGTTGAATTCAGGCGAATTTTAATCGTTGCCGGTTTGGCCATTGCGGTGCACCTTCAGTTGAGGGCTATATCTCGAAAACGCGTCTAATGATCGGTTGTGGGGCGGAAGTCAACCGGCTCAGAGCATCAAATTCGCTCGGTTGAGTGCCCAGCTCGCGTCCATCGCAGGAATGGCGGGCCGAGGTCTTCATTTCGGTTTAAACGCTCGCCAATTTCCCCAAGCATGAATCGCGTGACATTCGGGAGATCCAGTTTCAAGGCATCGGTCAGAGACACCCATTGCAGATCATGCAATTCAGCCCCGTCGAGTGGCGGTCGGTCGTCAATCAGCACCTTTTCAGCCTCTGCCATGAAAAATCGCGCATCGAACCGTTTCGGGCGATAGGGCGGTGTGACGGCGCGCCCGATGAACCGTAAATGCTCGAGCACGGGCGCGATATTCATATCGTAGAGGGGTTGCCAGCCGGCTGGCGCCTTGTTCGGCATTTCTTCCGATCGGCCGATCAATAATCCGGTTTCTTCAAAGGTTTCCCGGATTGCGGTCAATGCGAACGCGCGCGGCAAACGTCGGGCTTGATAGCGCAGGCGCGTTTCATCCGCTGTCGCCAACTCGCTTGCGCTTTTGGCGCGGCCATCCTGCGGATCAACGCGGCCGCCGGGGAAGACATATTTATCTGGCATGAAATCGTGCCGACCAGAGCGTTTGCCCATCAATACGCGAGGAGCGGCTTGGTCACGCCGGACCAGAATCAGGGTCGCAGCGTCGCGGGGACGCGGACTGGGTTTGTCTCTGATGATCACTTCGCCCGCGTCTTCGCGATCAAAGGCGTTTCCGAGATCGGGCTTACTCATCGCTTGCGCTTTCCTTTTCCACCCGATTTTCCCTTGCCGCGGGACATGTTGCCAGAGCCTTTGCGCCGATCAAAGCGCTTCCCCCGCGTCCGCGGCTGCAATTTCTCGCCGGGACGTCGCGGTCGCGGGTCAGACAGAATTTCCAGTAACAATCCGCCTTCCAGGGGTGTGACCTCCTTCAACCGCACCGTCACAGGTTGACCCAGCTCATAGCGTTTGCCGGAGGTGTCGCCGATCAGAGCCTGGGCGTTTTCATTATACCCCCAATATTCCTCTGATATGCGCGACGCTGGACAGAAACCATCTGCGCCGGTTTCCTCGAGACGCACAAACAGGCCGGACGTTGTCACGCCGGTAATTCGGCCGGTGAATTCTGCGCCGACCCGGTCTGCGAGAAAATGCGCGAGATACCGGTCTGTCGCGTCTCGTTCGGCCGCCATGGAGCGCCGTTCAGTGCGCACCAGATGTTCTGCGGTTTCATCAAGTTGCGCTGCTTGTTTGTCAGCCAGCCCATCGGGCCCGAACTTCAATGCGGAGATCAGCGCGCGATGCACAATCAGATCGCTATATCGTCGAATGGGACTGGTGAAGTGGGCATATTTCTTCAGGTTCAAACCGAAGTGGCCAATATTCTCTGCGCTATAAATCGCCTGACTTTGTGTGCGCAGGACAATTTCTGAGATTGCTTCTGCATTATCGCTGTCTTCAAAATCACCGAGCAATCTGTTGAACCGGTGAGTCTGGGTGCGCTCACCGAGTGGCCACTTAATGTCGAGGGTTTTCAAGAATTCAGACAATGCCGCGATTTTCGCGTCAGACGGCGCGTCATGGACGCGATACAGTAAGGGGGACTTACGCTTTTCCAGTTCTTCGGCTGCGCAGACATTGGCTTGAATCATCAATTCTTCAATCAACTTGTGCGCATCAAATCGTTCTTTTGTACGAATCCCTGCGACTGTACCATCTGTTGCGATTTCGACTTTTCGTTCCGGAAGATCGAGTTCGAGCGGGCCGCGTTTTTCACGTTCTTGAGAGAGCGCTCCATAGGCCGCCCATAGCGGGCGTAGCACCGTGTTTAGTAACGCAGCGGCGCGTTTGGATGGATCACCGTCAATGGCTTGCTGAGCTTCCTCATATGACAACGCGCCAGCCGACCGCATTACCGCGCGCAAGAATTTGTGCGACTTTTTGGAACCGGATCGGTCAAATTGGATTTCGACGGCCATGCAGTGTCGATCCTTACCTTCCTTCAATGAGCAGGCATCAGCGCTCAGCTCGAAAGGCAGCATTGGCACCACCCGATCTGGAAAATAGGTCGAGTTGCCCCGCTTAATGGCTTCGCGGTCGAGATCGCTGCCCGGTGTCACGAACGCCGCGACATCCGCGATGGCGACAATCACGCGGAAGCCGTCCTCCGTCGCTTCTGCAAACACGGCATCATCATGATCGCGCGCATCAGCAGGATCGATCGTGATCAACGGCGTGTCGCGCAAATCCGTACGCGCCACGTCAGCGGGTTTAGCGGTTTGCGCTTGTTCGACGACAGCGGCCGGAAACTCAGTCGGGATGTCATGCGCCGCGATGGCAAGGAGCGATGCTGCTTGCGGATCTTCTTGCCGGCCGAGGATTTGTTCAATGCGGGCGCGCACCGGGCCGTACCCGCGTTGTGGATACGGCGCCGCCAGCACCAGGTCGCCATTTTCCGCCCCGTTGCGGTCAGCTTCACGCACGTGCAATTCGTGTTTTACCTTGCGACTGGCCGGTTTCACACGACCGCCCCGCGCGGTGGTAAGATAGACACCGGTCACCGGACGATCTTCATCCCGGCTTTCAAACAGCTTCATCAAGCGCGCGGTCCAGATCCCATCGGTCTGTTTGACGCGGGCCAAGCCGCGATCTCCAACGCCTGGAGCCGGGCCACGCGACTTGCCAGAATAACCGTCAAACAGGATATCTGGTCCATATGCGCCTTCTTTACCAAAGGCACGGGCGATGAGATCGCCATTCTCGTCAGTCCGCTCAAATTTGATCACGCAAGTCGGGGGCGGGGCATCAGATTGTGCCCATTCCCGTCGACCCGTCTTGGTCAAGGTTCCGTCAGCCTCCAATTCTTTAAGAATGGCGCGCAAGGTCTGTCGCTCACGCCCTTTGACCTTCAGTCCGCGTGCAATGTCTTGTTTGGAGGTAGCGTCCGGGTTCTGTTTGAGAAAATCGAGAACCGTCTGTTTATCTGGAAAGCTCATGGCGGGCGCCTTACATGAAGTCGCCGCGCTTGGCTTGTGCTAATTTGCTGGCAGATGTGCGAAGATATCCACCGGGGTGAGGCCGAACGCCCCTGTCATGACGCCCCATTCGCCTGTCAGGACCTCGAAGTGCAAATGTCTGGGGATGCTGTAACTGGCAGTATTTCCCATGATTCCAATAACTTGCCCGCTCTCAACAGTGTCACCCACACGAAAGTCGCCGGCAAAGCTTTCAAGGTGTGCATATCGCGCAAAGACCCCATCGGCATGTTGGATGACCAACATGTTGCCATAGTCATCGCGATAGATTTTTTCCCGTATCCGGCCGTCCGCCGCTGCGAAAACGCTCACCGGTTCCGAGCTGTGGAGATCGATGCCTTTATGCGCCCGGCCATTGCGGGGTCCAAACCCGGATGAGACGCAGCCCGCTTCGACTGGAGCGACCGCCAGAGTGACGCCATTGATGGTGACAGTGGGTTGATAGTGCGAGATCTTGAGATCCGGCCCAGCCGTCGGTGCATTTGACACGGTCATGCGCGGGCAAAGGAACATCACTGTTGGAAAAACGCTTTGGCTTGCTGCTTCGCTCGCAGGACCGAGATCTGGCTTCGGGGAGGGCGGCGCGGCGATCGCCGGCGGCGTTTCAGGGGCCGGTTCGCGCGGTGTCGGCGCTGGCGTATTGGTCTCATTGGTGGTGTTCGGACTGGACTGGGTCGAACAGGCCGCAAGACAAAGGGCCAACGTACTGACCAGGACGAGCTGTTGGAAATTTTGAAACGACATTGCAAGCCACCTTTCTGCGTGAGCAGTCATGGTTACGTCCCTTGAGCAATCTATGCCCAAGACAAGCGGTTTTGGCTAGCTGTGTTCATCCAGATTAAGGCGCATTTCGAGAATGTACGGGTCAAACCCGGTCTTTTCATAGGCACGAATAGCGGGCGCATTGTCGGGATAAACGGTCAAATGTATTTCGGGCAATCCGTTATGCCGGGCCCATTCAAAGAGATGATCAAGTACCCGCTTGTTTACGCCCTGGCCGCGATGGACAGGATCGACATATAGAAATCCGATATAGGCATGGTGGCTTGGATTCACGTAATGTCTCGACGATTTTTTCATGGCATAGCCAGATCCGATCAGCTGCCCATTCAGTTCGGCCACGGCAACTTCGGCATCTTCGCTCTCAATCATCGCTTCGATGTCATAATAGCTGATTGGGTCAGGCTTCAGGGTATGATCGAAAGGCCGTTCCGCGCGGATAATGCCTTGCTCGAAGGATAGCAAAGTGGCGAGATCTTCAGGACGGGCCGGGCGAATGATGATTGCAGACATACACGCTGCGTATCGCTGGTCTGGTTTTGTTGTCCAGCTTTTATCGACCCGCTCCGACGGGGATCCGCACGGACTGATTGCAGCAAACGCCCCGCATATGATCAGCAACACAAAAACAAAACAACTTTATGGGGAAATTAACAATAAACATTCTAAAGTAAATGAATCAGTGAATACTGTATTAACTGCGTTATCACCCCGTGCGGGGCAGAGTCGAAGTGATGCGATCACCGCTTCGATACGTCCGTCGCGCACAGCGCTGCGCCGAAAGGTGCTGAGAGGATGGATGACGTGGCTTTGGATATGACGCAGATTCAATTTTATCGCTGCAAATCGCTGTCGGACCTGCTCGATATGGCCGCACGGACATGCGGTGCGATTGGGTTCCCGTTTGTCTCGGTTTGCTGGACGCCAAGATCAGGTCCGATCGCCACCATGTTGAGCAATGACGAACTCATATGGAACAATTATTGCGACCATTATGGCGCGGTCGGATCGGAGCTGACGTCGGAATATGAGACGTCTTTGCAGATTGCGCTGCGCGACCGCAAACAAGACACCCAGCAATGCCAATCCTGGAAGACGAAGCAATCTGGTGCATTTCGCGTGGTCGCTGACGCCCCGACGGCGTATTTTCTCACGGATTACCAAAGTCATCTGCCGCGGGTCTTCAATCACGCCGCCTGGCAGGAATTCTTCGCGATCTCATTGTGTCAGGAGCGCGATCGGTCTTTGCTCTTTATCGCCAAGACGCAAGACTTTGTGACCAATCAAATGGATGCGGACATCCGCCAAACGTTGGACGCTTTCGCCCACGGGTATCGCTATCTTTACTTGAAATCGCTCGATGATCGCGAGGACCTCAGCCGATCTCGTCAGCCAACGCCTCTATCGCGGCGCGAAGTCGAGTGCTTGTGCTGGTTGGCCTCTGGAAAGACGATCTTCGAAGCGGCCACAATTCTGGGGATCAGTGAACGCACGTTGCGGTTTCATATCAGCAATGCGAGAGAACGTTTGGGGGTTTCAACCACCGTACAAGCCATCGTCGCCGCAGCATTCGCATACGGATTTGATCCGCATGATGGGCGGCGGTCGATCTACGCCATGTCGCGGTCTCAATTGCAGTAATGGATTTGCGGCCATGAGCGGCTAGTCCTCGTAGGTGATGGTCGCATGCCCTTTGATATATTTGCCATCAACCGTGAGGCCGCGGGCGGCATTGCTGGACGTATAGGAATTGGAAGAGGATTTCTGGCTATGCTTGAATGCACCTGTGCCTTTTCCCGTGCCGTGATCGAAGGTCCAATTTGACGTGTAAGTGGTAATATTCTTTCCGCCGGAAATGCCGCAATACTCGAAAAACTCGATCATGGGTTCGTAATAATTATTGCGTTGTTCCTCGCCCTTGGCATCATCATAATAGGCATAGACTTTGCCGATTGTGGGCGTGCATCCTCCGCAATTGGGAGCGCATTTGTCGCCCGTGGCCTGCACACCGATCGTATCTGCCGTCCCGGCTTTGATTGTATGGCTGCTCACTTCTTTCGAGTTGTAAGTCAATCTGGCGTGTTTGGATTGGCCATCATGCAATTGGAATTTGAGATCCGTGTCCGTTTCATTGCTGATCCGCAATTCGAAAATTGATGCTTCCGCGTGCGCGGTCAAACCGGCGCTCAATCCGATAGCCAATAGCGCGGTGATGGCCATGATCGCCGTTCGAATGCGCATGAGGGCCTCCTGTTTACTGGACTTGCGATGCGCCAGCATCTCCTCGCAGCAGGACGTGAGATACTGTCCCTTCTGACAGGCGAACGGACTTCATCACTTCGCTAGTCTGGCGTCACGCACATCAAAGAAGTTGAAGGGAGTGCCGAAACTATGAAGTTACAAAAATCTATCAGCGCCTTACTGGCCGGGACTGTGATCGCCGCAAGTGGTATCAGCGGGCTCGCAAATGCTGCATCGTCCGAAGAGTCCCGATACACACATTCAGCTTGCGAAGGCGCCGATGCTGTTTGCGGTGTGATCGTGATGGGAAATGCGGGTGTCTATACCCTCGATTGGGTTTCCGTGAATGCCAAGTCCTCGCAAGCCAGCACGGGCACGCACCCGTCTTGCGCCGGGCTCGACAAGAAGCTCACCGCGAATGTACCGGCAGCGAATTATGATACATTCGTGTTGCCGGCCAGCTGCGCCTACAAGCTCAAAATCAAAATCCTCAGCGGCAACAACAAGGACAAGAACCTGTATTTGACGCCGGGATGTCAGATCATTGCGAAAGTCGATGGCACAGTGTCTTCGAACAGTTGGAAGACCCTGGAAATCTCCAAATTGTCCAGTCAGGTGCCTACGAATGGCGATGGCAAGCCGGTGGATGCTGAAGGGCACAAATGCGGCAAGCTGAGCGGCGCCGGAATATAGGTCTGTAGACGAAAGGGTCGATCCATAGTGCTGAACGCCCTCCGGTTCGCATACGGATCCAGGACATCACGCTGCTCATATTTGGGCAGCGTGATGTCTGCTTTGGGTTTGCTCGGTGCCTGTATCGCCGATCCAGATTTTGCGAGCGAATCAGAGCGCGAGATCTGGTTGGACTCGATCCGCGCTGAAAATGCGCAATTGGCGCACGCGAAGGCCGTTAAGGCGCGTCGCGCAATCAAGCGCTTGGCGCTGCATGTCGGGCAGGGACCGAGTGACCTGTTCCTGAGTGTTGATCTGCAGGACGCAGACTTGGCCCGGGTCATGGCGGAAATTCTCAATGTTGGTCACATTCGTTACAGTGCGTCGGACATCCGTTTCAGTGGAACAGTATCTGCGCGGTTTGAAAATCGCGCCATCGATCAAGCACTGAACGACATTCTGTCCGGCACCGGGATCGCAGTCACGCTGGATGACGACATGCTGATCTTCAACCGAACCGTCATGCCATCAGAATCGACAGACGATGAGGGATTGCAAATCATCAGCCGTGAAATGGCGCTCAATCACTTGCAAGCTGCGGACGTCGTGACGCTGATCAGCGACCTTTACAGCAATGAAGATCTCGACGTTTCGCAGCAAGTGACGGTCAGCGAGGTCGCTGAACTGAACGCGGTCTACCTGTCCGGACCGCAGACATATGTCGCGAATGCGCTCAGCATCATTGCGCAGGCCGATCGACCTGTTCCGCATGTCATTATCACCGCCTTAATCGTCGATATTGATACGTCATCCATAGAGACTTTAGGGGTCAGTCTATCAGACCTCAGTGATGGCAGTTTCAGCCTTGCCAGCATCGTGCCGAACACAGCGAGCGGCAACATTGTCGCGACGTTTGAAGAGCTTGCTGGCAATACCGCGCAATTGACCGCGACGATCAAATTTCTGGCCGCGCAGAATGTCGCTCACGTCTTGTCCCGGCCTTATGTCGCGACGCGCAGCACCATGCCGGCGACGATAGAGATTGTAGATGATCAGTTTGCCCGGGTGGATTCGTCGAGTGACGATGCTTCGATCATTACAACAGATTCGATCACGGCCGGGATTGCGATGAATATTCTTCCAATCGTTATGGCGGATTCTTCGATCCGACTGGACGTGACCATTGAAGATTCGCGTTTCAATGCGACGGCGGGCGATATCATTATTGCCAAAGAACGGAATGCAGCGACGACCTCCATGGTTGTCGATAGCGGTCAGACAATTGTCATTGGTGGGCTGAATTCGCGTTACAGAATCACCGAGAATTCCGGACTGCCCTGGCTCCGCAAAGTCCCGATATTGAATTTTTTCACGGCCGAACAGGATGCGCTCGAGGTGCAGTCCGAGCTGGTGATTTATCTGACGCCATATGTTTGGACACCCGGACTTGATCCACCGCGAGCGTTGGACGTGCCGTTTGATGTCACGCCAAGCGCACTGCTGAGCATTGAGCGATTGGACCGCAACTGAGCAAAGCGGGCATGCCTATTTCTTGGCAGGCGCTTTCTTCTTCTTCGTCGCGCGCTTTTTCTTCTTCCCGCCTTTAGCTTCCTTTTCAGCAAGAATTTCCAGCGCTTGATCGATGTTGATTTCCGTCGGCTGCAAATCCTTTGGCAAGGTCGCATTGGTTTTCTGGTGTTTGATATAAGGCCCGTAGCGCCCATCCAGAACCTGTACCGGATCACCGCTTGATGGGTGCGCACCAAGATCTTTCAAGACTTTCGGCGCGGCCCGATTGCCCCTGCCGCCATTCGCCTTCTTATCCGCAATCAGAGACACAGCGCGGTTCAGGCCGATGGAGAACATTTCTTCCACGCTGGACAGGTTGGCGAACGTGCGATGATGTTGAACATATGGCCCATATCGGCCGAGATTGGCCATGATCGGCTCGTCATCTTCTGGATGTTTTCCGACCTCGCGTGGCAGGCTGATCAGCATCAAGGCCTTTTCCGGGTCAAGCTCTTGCGGCGACCAGCCTTTAGGCAGGCTTGAACGTTTTGGTTTGTCTTCGCCAATATCCATCTCAAGATAAGGCCCAAACCGGCCGGATTTCAGCAGGACCGGCTTACCCGTCTCGGGATGGATGGTGATTTCCTCGCCTTCGGGATTGATCGCATTTTCAGCTTCTTCTTGGGTCGAGAAGGGACGTGTGAACTTGCATTCGGGATAGTTCGAACACCCAACAAAAGCGCCATGACGTCCAAGCTTCAGGCTGAGATCCCCTTCATTGCACAATGGGCAGAGGCGAGGCTTGTCTTTGACATTGCCTTTCTCATCCACGGGCGGGAAGACATGGTGACCCAAGGCGTCATTCAGGACGTCGAGGACCGCGGAAACCCGCAAATCCTTGGTTTCGGCGATCGCCGCTGTGAACTGCGTCCAGAATTCTCTCAGGAAGGCTTTCCAGTCCAACTTACCGTCAGAGATGACATCGAGTTTTTCTTCCAGATTGGCTGTATAATCATATTCGACATAGCGCTGGAAAAAGTTCTCGAGAAAGGACGTGACCAGAATGCCTTTATCTTCGGGCACCAATTGTTTCTTCTCGATCCGAACATAATCGCGATCAACCAAAGTCGACATGGTCGAGGCGTAAGTCGATGGCCGGCCAATGCCGAGTTCTTCCAGTTTTTTCACCAGAGAGGCTTCGGTATAGCGGGGCGGGGGATTGGTGAAATGCTGTTCGGATTTTGCCTCCAACAGGTCAGCATGCTCACCTTCAGACAGTTTTGGCAGACGCGCTTCTGCGTCTTCGTCCTTGTCCGTCTCATCGCGCCCTTCGGTGTAGAGCTTGATGAAGCCGTCAAAGACCAGGACCTGTCCCGTGGCGCGGAGCGTCGCGCTCTTGTCTTTGTTGAGAAGGTCTATGGTTGTGCGCTCAAACTGCGCCGGTTCCATTTGTGACGCCACAGCGCGCCGCCAGATCAAAGCGTACAGCTTCCACAGGTCGCCATCTGACTGTTTGTAATCATCAGGACGCAAACTGAAGACGGTCGGACGGATCGCTTCGTGGGCTTCCTGGGCATTCTTTTGCTTTGAAGTATAGCGACGGGGTTTTTCTGGAAGATATTGCGCGCCGTAATTGTCTTTGATGTGGTCGCGTGCGTGATGATAGGCCTCTTCCGCCATGTTCACGCCATCGGTCCGCATATAAGTGATGCGGCCTTCCTCATACAGTTTCTGCGCGGCTTGCATGGTCCGTTTGGCCGAGAAGCCAAGTTTACGCGACGCATCCTGTTGCAGCGTGGAGGTGATGAAAGGCGGCGGGGGATTACGTTTGACCGGTTTGGCTTCCACGCTTGCGACGGAATACCCGCCAATCTTAACCGCATCGAGCGCTGTTTGAGCGGCTGCGGCGTCAGGCAGGTCAAACTTTTTCAATGACTTGCCATTCAGCGCATGCAGTCGCGCTTCAAAATCGGTGCCGTCCGGGGCGCGGAGTTTCGTGCCAATGGTCCAGTATTCTTCCGGTTTGAACCGCTCGATTTCGAGCTCACGATCAACGACAATGCGCAGTGCAACCGATTGCACACGGCCAGCAGATCGAGACCCAGGCAATTTGCGCCACAAGACGGGCGACAGGTTAAAGCCGACAAGATAATCGAGCGCCCGGCGGGCGAGATAGGCGTCGACCAGTTCCTGATCAATCTCGCGCGGATTCGCCATCGCGCTGGTCACCGCGGATTTCGTGATTGCATTGAACACAACCCGCTCGACAGGCGTGTCTTTCTTGATCGCCCGGCGCTTTTTCAACGCATCCAGCAAATGCCAGGAAATTGCCTCGCCCTCGCGATCCGGGTCGGTTGCCAGGATCAGTTTTCCGCCGGCTTTCACGGCTTCAGCGATTTCGCGAATCCGGGCCTGACTCTTTGAGTCAGCTTGCCAGATCATCTCGAAATCATTGTCGGGATCAACGGAGCCATCTTTCGAGGGCAGATCTCGGATGTGGCCGTAGGAGGCCAGCACTTTATAGTCTTTACCGAGATATTTGTTGATTGTCTTCGCTTTGGCGGGGGACTCAACAACAACAACATTCATGGGAGGACGGCTCCTGGATGGGCTTCAAGGCGGCGGAAAGTGGTTGTGGCCGGGCGCGCTGTCAAGAAGGGATTTCTCTAACCGTCTTCTTGATAGGCCAAAACTGTAAGCGAGATGAACAAGGCACAAAGCGCAGGAGACCAGGCTGCAATCAGTGCGGGAATGGCGCCGGAAGACCCAAAACTGGACGCGATCTGGGTGATAAAGAACAAGATCACTGCGGCCCCTGCGCCAGCTGCAATCAGTCGACTGGTCCCGCCTAATCGCGACAAGCGCAGACATACAATCGCACCGATCAGTGCCATGGCCGTATACAAGATGGGCAGCGAGGTCAGGCCAAACCAGCGCATTGAGAAACGCGACGTGTCGAGACCAGCGCGTCCGGTTTGGGTAATGAAAGACGGCAATCCCCAAAATCCAATCGTGTCGGGTGAGGTGAACCGCGAGAGCAACGTATTCGGATCAAGATCCGTTTCGATCGCCAGACTCGACAAATGTTGCGGCGGGCTCCCTGGCGTATTTTCGACAAGGTCCGTCAGTTGCCAGAAGCCGCCTGATATCGTCGCGGTGCTGGCGTCTATGCGACGAATGAAGCGGAATCGGGTTGTCGGCCTCGCGCCTTCATAGACCCGCCCTTCCTCAAGAAAACGCACATCGCTGAAGACTTGCCCGGTGCTGTCGACCGTTGCGGCATGAATCACGATTTGACTGTCATCCGTGCCCTGGCGCAGCCACACGTCCGAGCGCTGGCGTTCAACCACACGGCCGCCTTCCTGCAAAAGGTTGGCCCGTGTGCTTTCGAACCGTTCGGACAAATGCGCCCCAAGCGGGTTGAGGATCATCATCGCGAAAAGGCCCAGCCCCGCGGCCATGACCATAACCGGCGCAAGAAATTGCCAGGCCGATTGCCCCGTCGCGCGAATAACCGAGAGTTCAGAGCTTTTGGATAGCTGGTTGTATGCAATCATCGCCGCCACCAGCACCGCAAAGGACAAGGTCTCTTCCAGCAGGCCGGGCAGCTTCATCAAGGACAATTGGACAGCGGTAAACGGCGATAATTCTATATCACTGCCGACTGTGCGTAATTGCTCGACCACGTCGACCAGCATGATTGTGATGGCAAAAATGCCCACCACCAATCCAAGCGCAAACAGGCACCGCATGAAAATGTATCGCTGGATCCTCGAGCCGATCATGTTCGCGGCGCTCCCTTGATGCGTTGTCCGCTACGAAAGAGGACATAAGAGAGGCTTGAAATCGCGATAATGGGCACCAGCCACTGACCGAAGTTCATCATTGGATTGCTACCGCTGCTGGATTGCACTGATAATTGCAAGATGATCAGAACCAATGCGCCGGATGAGGCGATCACGATTCGCCTGGCATATCCGCGCCGGCTGAAATTCCCGCCCATGACGGCTAGAATGGCCAGCATGGCCATGGCGATGCTGATAAGAGGAGATGATAGCCGCGAATTCGCTTCGGCGAGAAACTCGGTTTCATTTCGGCGTTCATTATAGCTGGCGCGATCGATGAACAACAGTTCGTGGAGAAAGCGGTCGGATGCTTTCAGAACCAACTTGCTGTCTTCTTTGACAAAGGGCGTGAGATCGAAAGTGGATTGCTCAAAATCCAGAATGTTCAGGGCGCCATTCTGATCAAGTTGATGGATCTGACCATTGAACATGACGATTGCGGGCAGCCCGTCGACTTCGATAAATCTTCCACGTTCAGCAAGGTAATCGCGCGCATCCGGCTGACCGATACGTTCGGCGATCTGGACGCCAATCAAATCCTGACCCTGCTGTTCACGTGCGAACACGGTCAAGTTGGCGTCCGGGGTGGTGAATTGGCCGGGTCGTACCAATGACGAAGCCAGGTCTGCCCGCGCGTCGCTAATTGTCGCCCGCATCTCACGTTGCGCTGACGGTTGCACCCAAAGATTGACGCCCAAATGGACAACCGCGCTCAATATGGCCAGGCGCAGAATTGGAGAGGCAACTTGCCAGCGCGTCATTCCGGCGGCTTGAGCCACCACCACTTCGCTATCGCGATGCAGGCGATTGAGGGCCCATATCGTCGCGACGAACATCGCCATCGGCGTGAGCAGCGCAACAATTTGCGGCACACCCAGCGCCACGATCTTGAAAAAGGTCAGCGCGCCCTGACGATTGTCGACAATGATTTCAGTCTGAGACAGGCCTTGCGCCAGAATTGCGAGCACCGTCAAACCGCCGACAATGATCAGCACGGATCGCAAAACCCGATTGAAGAGATAGCGCTGGACTCGATTCATGAGTGAATTTGTTTGTTTTCCTGTCTGTTTTTCCGGCTTAGCGAGTTGCGCCGCGCGCGTCGATGCTTACTTTGCGGCTCAAACGGAGTTGTTGCATGAAAATTACATTCACGGACACAGCCAAGTCTGAGATCGTTGGGTTCCTCATCGATGAAGGCGGCAAATTGCCAGAAGCGGCAGAGGCTATGGACAAAGATTCGGGCGGACTTTTGTCCGAAGCACTCAGCGCAGGACGCTTTGCCGGCAAAGCAGGCCAGCAGGCATTTGTGGTGTTGCCAAAGGGGGCGAGCGCGAAACGCGCATTGCTCGTCGGTGCGGGTAAACCCAAAGACAGAAATGACAGGGCCCTGGAGCGCATGGGCGGCACGATTTACAAAGCGCAAGCCAATAGCGGGTTTAAGTCGATCGCTGTACATGCCGCCAAAGCCAGCGATGCCGCTCGGATCGCACTGGGGGCAAAACTGGCGGCTTATCGGTTTGATGATTACCGCACCAAACTAAAACCTGAAGACAAGCCCAGCCTGACATCGATGACGTTCATCACCGATGACACAAAAGCCGCGAAAGCCGCGTTTAAGCCGCTCGATGCGGGTGCTGACGGCACCTATCTCGCGCGCGATCTCGTCAATATGCCGCCGAATGATCTCTATCCCGGCAGGTATGCCGATAAGATTGCTGAATTGGCCGAACATGGACTGGAAATTGAGATTCTCGGCGAGAAGGACCTCAAAAAGCTGGGTATGAATTCCATGCTCGGAGTCGGTCAGGGCAGCGTCAAGGAATCGAAACTCGGTATCATGCGCTGGATGGGCGGCAAAAAAGACGAGGCGCCCGTCGCTTTGGTTGGCAAAGGGGTCTGTTTCGATACGGGTGGCATTTCCCTGAAACCGGGCGCCGGTATGGAAGACATGCGCGGCGATATGGGCGGGTCTGCTGCGGTTGTGGGCGCGATGCTGGCGCTGGCCAAACGCAAGGCCAAAGCCAATGTAGTTGGCCTGGTTGGTCTGGTTGAGAATATGCCGGATGGTGATGCCATTCGTCCCGGTGATATTCTGAAATCCGCCTCGGGTCAGACCATTGAAGTCCAAAACACCGATGCCGAAGGACGTCTGGTTCTGTGCGATGTGCTTTGGTACACCCAGGAAACCTATAAGCCAAAAGCGATCGTTGATCTTGCAACTTTGACCGGTGCGATCGTGATCGGCCTCGGTCATCACCATGCGGGCTTGTTCACCAATGATGATGGCCTGGCGAACGCATTGACCCAAGCTGGCCTTGCTGAAGGCGAACGTGTCTGGCGTCTGCCGCTCGGCCCCGAATATGATCGCCAGCTGAAATCAAAATTTGCCGATATGCGCAATATTGGCGGACGCGCGGCCGGGTCGATTACGGCTGCACAATTTCTGCAGCGTTTCATCAAGGATGGGCAAACCTGGGCGCATCTGGACATTGCCGGTGTGGCCTGGGTGGAAGGCGAAAAAGCGCCAACCGATCCAAGCTGGGCCAGTGGTTTCGGACCGCGTCTCCTCGATCGCTGGATTGCGGACAATTACGAAGGCTGAACATGAGCGAGGGCCGACAACCTGAATGGTGGTTCTACCATCTCCAGCGAACGACGCTGGAACGGGCGGTCGGTCCTTTGCTCGAGAAATGTCTGGAACGCGGATGGCGGGTGCTGGCCGTCAGTTCGGATGCGACGCGCCGCGCCGCATTGGACGAAGCGTTGTGGACTTATGATGATCAGAGTTTTCTGCCTCATGGCCAGGCCGAAGCAGAAGGTCTGATCGCAAATGATCAACCGATCTTGATCACCGATCAGACAGAGAATGCAAATCTGGCGGCGGTCGCCTTGCTCATGGACGGGGTCGAATTGCCGGTTGATGCGGATTTCGAACGGTGCATGGTGATGTTTGACGATGGCGACAGCGCCACCCGTCAAAAGGCTCGCGAACAGTTCAAGGCCGCCAAAGATGCCGGACTGACCGCGCGTTATTTTCAGCAAAGTGGTCGCGGATGGAAGGAAGCAGGTAAATGAGCACACTGTATCTGGGCAATCTCAATTACTCATCCTGGTCCATTCGCGCCGTCCTGGTCGCGCGCGGCGCCGGGCTTGCGATCACCGAACGGGTTTTGCCCTTGGGGCCAGAAGCGACGTATGAAACACTGTTGAGCGAGACCGGGCAGCATCGTGTGCCGGTTCTGGTCACGGATGGCACGGTCATTCATGACAGCCTGGCGATCACTGAATGGATCGCGGAGCAAGTGGCGCCGGGCCTGGTCTGGCCAGTCGATCCGATCAAGCGCGCCCGCGCCCGCAGTCTATGCGCGGAAATGCATGCCAGTTTCATCGATATTCGCAGTGATATGGGAGTCGATATCAGATCTCGTCACGCCACGCCGCCGCTGACAGGCGGACTGAAATGGGACATCAATCGTGTGTTGGAAATCTGGCGAGACGCGCGACAAGCCTACAGCGCCGATGGGCCATACCTGTTTGGGGACTGGTCCGCGGCGGATGCCTTCTTCATGCCAGTCGCAACGCGATTTCGAACTTATGGATATGCTTTGGACGGGGTCGCGGAAGAATATGCGAAAGCGGTACTTGCGCATCCGCTCTCTGTGCAATTGATTGCCGAGGCCAAAGCCGAGTCATGGACCGTGGACTTGAGCCAGTTCCGGCCCAAAAGCGCGGATTAGGTCAGTGTTTTTCACCGGCGGGTTTGGTGATCAGCGTGATGACAAAGGTGATCAGCACGATAATTCCATACGTCCCGGCCACTTGCAGCGTATGCGCCGGCAGCGTTCCGGTCCAAAGGTAATAGACCCCGTAACCGGCGGCGATGAGCACAGCAAAAGCCAGCATCATGCGAAGTGTTCCAGTCATTGTCGTCCTCCTGATTGATGACGCTTATTCTATATCGTTTCATCAAGTTATGAAGAATTCATGGCACCATGCGCGCAATGGTTGCAGGGATACGATTGCGTCGCTATAGGCGCGCCAAACACTAGTGACAAAACAAACAGGAGCCTATCATGGCTGGTACGCGTACTTTCTCCATCATCAAGCCGGATGCCACGACGCGCAATCTCACAGGCGCGATCAATAAAGTCATCGAAGATGGCGGATTGCGCATTGTTGCGCAGCGCAGAATTCACATGACACAAGCGCAAGCGGAGCGTTTCTACGAGATTCACAACGCGCGCCCATTCTTTGGTGAATTGGTAGAATTCATGACCTCTGCACCGGTTGTTGTGCAGGTGCTCGAGGGTGACAATGCTGTGGCGCGATATCGTGACATTATGGGCGCGACAAACCCGGCTGAAGCTGCGGATGGCACGATCCGTAAACTGTTTGCGCAGTCGATTGGTGAGAACTCAGCGCATGGCTCAGACAGTGACGAGAATGCCGCGCTAGAGATTGGTCAATTCTTCAGCGAAGCCGACATTGTCGGCTAAGCATTCTGAATCATCGAATTGCAAAGACCGCTCTCAGACTGAGAGCGGTTTTTTCTTGACCAGAATTTCGCGCGCGGCGATGGCGACCGCCCGCGGGTAGAGTGAATGTTCTTCTATCAACACCCGCTCGGACAGGCTCTCGACTGTGTCGCCGGGACGTATCGGCACCCGGGCCTGGGCGATAACAGCGCCAGCATCGACGCCTTCTGTGACCCAGTGAACCGAACAGCCCGCTTCCGTGTCGCCCGCTTGGATGGCCCGCTGGTGTGTGTCCAGGCCGGGATATTTTGGCAAGAGAGAGGGGTGAATATTGATCATCCGATTTTGCCATTGGCCAACAAACCAAGGGGTCAGGATCCGCATAAACCCGGCCAGGACAATCATCTCGACACGATGAGCTTCGAGTACGGCTTGCATTTCGCGCTCAAAGCCCTCGCGGTCGTTTCCAAAAGGCTTGTGATCGATAGCGGCGACTGAAACACCCGCCGCCGCGGCCGTCTCTAGGCCGGCAGCCTTTGGTCGGTTGGACATGACCAGAGCTGGCTCAGCTGGATAATCCTGCTGACGCGCAGCGTTGAGTATGGCGTGCATGTTTGAGCCGCGACCAGAGATAAGTATGGCCGTTCTCAACCGCCTCATCTGTCGACCAGATCACCAATGATGACGGGCTGTTCGCCAAGCTCAGACAATAGGTTGAGCGTGGAGTCTGCGTCGCCCGCGGACACAGCAAACACCATTCCGATCCCCATATTGAAGGTTCGGTGCATTTCGTCCTCAGCGATATTGCCGGTTTCCTGCAGCCAGCGGAACACGTCTGGCGCAGACCAGGCCGCTCGGTCGATGCGCGGTAAAAGCGTTTCAGGACACATGCGCGGTGTGTTTTCGGTCAGGCCGCCACCGGTAATATGCGCCAGTCCTTTGACCACGCGCGCCTTGATCAGGGGCAGGGCGGCATTTGAATAAAGCCGTGTCGGCGTCAGGAGCGCTTGGCCAAGTGTTTGATTGCTCTTAAACGGCGCCGCATCCTGATAGGACAAGCCCGAGCGCTCGACCACTTTGCGAATAAGGGAATAGCCATTCGAGTGCGGACCGGACGAGGCAATGCCGATCAGAACATCACCGGCTTGCATATCGTCCATGCGCGGCAGGACGTCTGATCGCTCAACGGCGCCGACGACAAATCCGGCCAGATCATAATGCCCCGGCGGGTACATGCCGGGCATTTCAGCAGTTTCACCTCCAATCAGGGCGCATCCCGCTTGTTTGCAACCCTCAGCAATGCCCGAGATAACGCTTTCAGCGATTCCGCCTTCGAGCTTTCCAGTTGCGAAATAATCTAGGAAAAACAGAGGTTCAGCCCCTTGGGCCAGCACATCATTGGCACACATTGCGACGAGATCGATGCCCACTGTGTCATGAATTCCGGTTTCGAAAGCCAGTAACAGCTTTGTGCCGACGCCATCTGTTCCGGAAACCAGGACAGGATCATCCCAGCCATCCTTCTTGAGATCGAACAGCGCGCCAAACCCACCTAATCCGCCCATAACACCGGCGCGGCGGGTCGCTTTGGCCAATGGGCTAATGGCTTTTACCAGGTTGTCGCCTGCCTCAATGTCGACACCTGCGTCGCGATAAGTCAGGGAATCAGATGCGTTACTTGTCATGGCTGCGCGCGTTAGCATGGGCTCCGGCTGCTGACCAGCGCGCTTCTACGGTTCACGAGCGTTCTGAGTGTTGTTATGAAACGCCTGAACAATGAGGCCCGAAATATGATTCGTTTGACCCTGATCGTCTGTGCACTGTTTTTCGCCGCCGCGTTTTCGGCAAATGCACAAAGCCGTGACGCCTACATTATTACCGGGATTGCGGTCGATGAGCGTGCCGAAACCGTCGGAGAAGCCCAATTACAGGCTTTCGCTGCCGCCAAATTGATTGGCGCGCAACAATTGATCGAACGACTCACCTTGCCGGAAGATCGATTGGCGGCGACGGATCTGATCATAGATCAGGCCGTAGCGGACCGGATTGCCGCCGCCGTGGATGTCGAAGAAGAAGTCGCGGGTGCCGGACGCTATCGCGGCAGCCTGGCTGTGGTTTATAATCCGGTTCAGGTGCGCGCCGTTCTGAACGAAGTCGGCTTGCCGTTCATTGACAGTCTGGCCCCGCAAGCCGTGTTGTTCACGACGACGTCGAATGGCATGGATCTGGCCTGGAATCTGGCCTGGGAAGAAGCGCCGCAAGGTAGCCTGGTGCCCCTATTGATCAGTCGCAATTCTGGGTATGCTCCGGATACGCCATGGGATGTGCTTCAGCAGGAAATATCGTTGTATGGGGCGCAACGGGCGATCTTCGCAGATTTACGCGGCGGGCAGGGCGGTTATCTGGTCGATCTTGTTTCCGTCACACCTTCTGGACCGCGCCGGATCGGTGTGTCTCGCCGGGCGACGACGTTGCAAGGAGCGATCGATGCGGTTGCGTTGCGCCTCAACGATGATTGGAAACAGACATCGATCATTCGCGATGACAATCGGACGCTGATCGAAGCGACGGTATCGTACACCTCACTCGCAGAATGGATTACTCTGCGCAGCGCGCTGGTTCGCTCGCCGCTGGTGTCGAATGTTCAAACACGCGCGATCTCGACGGATGGTGCCGTTGTGGCATTCGCATTCGCTGGAGACGGTCAGCGGTTGATCTCGGATCTTCGGGACCGCGGTGTGGTCATCAGCGCCGAATCCATCGGATGGGTGATGTCATCAGCGATCAGCGCCGCCACGCCGGTTGAGGCCAATTAGCGAATGCCGCCGTCGAGGCAGATCCCCCTACAGTTTCCAGAGACCGCGCTCAGCTTTGATGATATGGCGGTCACAACAGCAAATCGCGCGATATGTGCAGCCATTCGAAAAACCGAACGATGGCCATATCATGCCTTTTGTCTGATTGGACCAAAAGGCAGCGGCATCACCACGCTGGCCAAAGCTTGGGCAAACGAAAAAGGCGCCACCTATTTCGGCGCGGCGGAGCTTGAACAGCTGGACGTGACCGAAATAGAAACAACGACAGAAAAAGACCTCGTCATCGATGATGTCGACCGGCTTCAAGAAGCCGAAACATTGCTGTTGATGTTGAGCGGCGTGAAGCGACACCGGAAGTCAATTCTATTGACCGGTCATACGCCGCCTTCAAGCTGGTCCATTCAGTCACCGGATCTCAATTCGCGGCTGCACGCGGCGCCACTGGCACAATTGCCAGCACCAGACGAAGAATTGATGCGCGCCCGGTTTCAGCGCGCATTTTCTCGATCCATGATGGTCGTCCCAAAATCGGTAGAAGACTATCTTGTCACCCGAGTTGGGCTGGACTACTCGCAGATTGAGAATGTCGCTGAGCTTTTAGCGGGCGCCACAGGGGATCGTGCGCTCACGATACCTTTGGTTCGTGAAATTCTGGGTGACGAAAACGGGTCAGGGCTATGAGGCAGGGCAAAAGCGGATGAGCGACGTCGTCAAACCTCCGGCATTGGCGTCAGAACGCTATATCAATCGCGAGCTTTCCTGGTTGAAATTCAATGAACGCGTTTTGGAAGAAGCGCGAAACACTGAACATCCATTGCTGGAACGATTGCGCTTCCTATCAATCTCCGCGAACAATCTCGATGAGTTCTTTATGGTTCGCTATGCCGGACTTCGGGAACAGGAACGCGCCGGGATTCAGAAACTCAGCCTTGAAGGACGAACGCCCGCCGAACAGGTTCGCGAAATCGAAAAAGCCGTTGCCAACCTGATGAATGGCCAACAAACGTGTTGGCAAGATTTGCGGGACGAATTGCGGAATGAGAGCATTGAAGTGCTTTCGATTGCCGAACTCAAACGCAATGATCTGGTTTGGCTAAAGGAACGATTTGAATCACAGATCTTTCCGATCCTGACGCCGCAAGCGGTTGATCCGGCACATCCATTTCCATTCATTCCAAACCTTGGCTTTGCAGTTGCGTTTCAGCTGACGCCGATAAATGGTGGCGACGAACCGATGGTCGGGCTTGTGCCGATGCCAGCCTTCTCCTCACGCTTCATTCGTCTTCCGGATAAAAAGTCCGGTGTGCTGCGTTACATCCGTCTGGAAAGTGCCATCGCACATTATCAGGATCTGTTGTTTCCAGGGTTCGAGGCGCAAGGTCATTGCGTCTTCAGAATTGTCCGCGACAGCGATATTGAAATCGAGGAAGAAGCCGAAGATCTGATCGCTGAATTCGAAATTCTGCTGAAGCAACGTCGCCGCGGTCGCATCGTTCGGATTCACCTCGATTCAGACGGGCCTGAACAGTTGCGGAACTTCGTTGCACATGAAATTGGCGCGGAACCCCGCGACATCGCGCTGTTAGAGGGCATGCTCGGGATGAAGGACCTGTCGGGCTTGATCGCGAAAGATCGGCCGGAATTGCTGTTCAAATCGTTCGAAGCGCGCTTTCCCGAGCGGATTCGGGAGATGGGCGGTGATTGTTTCGAGGCCATTCGCGCCAAGGACATCCTGGTGCATCATCCGTATGAGTCATTTGATGTCGTGGTGCAATTCATTCGTCAGGCGGCGCGCGATCCCAATGTCATTGCGATCAAGCAAACGCTGTACCGTACGACGCTCAATTCGCCGATCGTGGCGGCCCTGATCGAGGCGGCTGAAGAAGGTAAGAACGTCACCGCATTGGTTGAAATCAAAGCGCGCTTTGACGAAGAGACGAATCTTCGTCTGGCGCGCGATCTGGAACGCGCAGGTGTGCAGGTCGTGTATGGGTTCATCGATTATAAGACCCACGCGAAAGTCTCTCTGGTCATCCGCCGCGAGGCAGATGGCCTGCGATCCTATACGCATTTTGGCACCGGCAATTACCACCCGGTGACGGCAAAGATTTATACAGACCTGGCTTTGTTCACGGCGGACCCGGCCATGGGCCGCGATGCTGGACGCCTGTTCAATTACATCACCGCCTATCGCGAACCACCTGAACAAGGACCCGAGCTCGATAAAATCATCATGTCGCCTTTTGCGATGGAGGATTTCCTGATCTCCCAGATCCGGAAAGAGGAACGCGCCGCCAAGGCCGGGAAACCTAGCGGCATTTGGGCAAAGATGAATTCCTTGGTCGATCAGGATGTTATCGATGCGCTATACAAGGCCAGCCAGGCTGGCGTGCCGATCCGTTTGGTCGTCCGCGGCATTTGCTGTCTTCGCCCCGGTGTCCCTGGTCTGTCAGAAACGATCCAGGTGAAAAGCCTCATCGGGCGCTTTCTAGAGCATTCCAGAATTGTCTGTTTTGCCAATGGCGAAACGCTGCCATCGGAAAAGGCAAAGGTATATATGTCATCCGCCGACTGGATGGATCGCAATTTGAAGCGACGGGTTGAAGCGCTCGTACCGATCGAAGTGCCGACCGTGCATCGTCAGGTGCTTCACCAGATCATGGTGGCCAATCTCAATGATGATGAGCAAAGCTGGGAAATGAATTCTGACGGTTCTTATCAGCGCGTCCGCCCTGCGGAAGCCGAGGCCGGCTTTAGCGCTCATCGTTACTTCATGGACAATCCGAGCCTGTCTGGCCGGGGCAGCGCTTTGGTGGTCAGCGAACCGCCGCGATTGGCGCCGCGAAAACGCGTGCGAAAATCGAAATGAAGCCGGTCGAGAAAATTGCCGTTATCGATATCGGGTCGAATTCTTGCCGTATGGTGATCTATGAGCAGTCGGGCGCGGCGCTTATTCCGTATTTCAATGAAAAGACAATGGCGGGCTTAGGCCGCGATTTGTCACAAACGGGGCGTCTGTCGCCCTCGGGACAGGAACTGGCGCTGAAAACATTCTATCGCTTCAAGGCGATCACAGCGAGTCTCAACATTACAGACATCCGCGCGGTCGCAACGGCTGCGGTTCGCGAAGCGGATGATGGCGCGGCGTTTAAAGCCAGGGCCGAAAAGATTCTTGGGGTTCCGATCAAAATCCTGTCCGGCGCCGATGAAGGGCGGATGTCAGCGCTGGGGGTCGCGGCGGGCTTCATCAAACCAGATGGATTGATCGCCGATCTCGGTGGCACCAGTATGGAAATTCGTCCGATCAAAGGTGACACAAAAGGGGAGTCTTTCCTGCTCGGGCCACTGGCGCGTGCAGACGACGCAGAATTGCCCGTTAGCAAACGCGCCAAGGCGATCCGGAAAGTGCTCACACAAAGTCAATTCAAAGTGCCGGATCGCAAGGGTGGTCTGTTCGCGGTTGGCGGGGCCTGGCGAAATGTTGCCGCGGTGCACATGATGCTGTGCGGGTATCCTCTGCGCGTGGCGCACGGTTATCGGATGACGTTGAATGATGTTGAGGATGTCATAGAAGCCGGACAACTGGCGCAGTCGGATAAATTGACCCGCGAACAATTAATGGGTGTGTCGAAGCGGCGGTTTGAAACCTTGCCGCACGCCGCGCTCTTGCTTCACGCACTGATGAATCAGGTCGAGAGCAAAGATGTTGTGTTCTCGTCTTTTGGCTTACGCGATGGCATCGCAGCCGAAGGCATCAATGCCAAGGGAACGTCAGGCTTGCTGGACGCGGTCCCGCTCTTCTTGCGGTCATCCCCCCAAAGCCTCGCATTCGGACGTGAATTATACAGTTTCATTCACGCGATCGCGGACGGCTTCGATCAATCCGAAACCGTTTTGCGGGCGATTTGTATGATGGCGGATGCCGGCGCACGCATGCATCCAGATCATCGCGCGCAATTGGTATTCGAGCAGGTTTTACGGGCGCCTCTGCCGTCGCTCAATCATGGTGAACGCTTGTTCGCGGCCTATGCGGCTGCATCGCGCTATACGTTCAAATTTCTGGAAGATCCGCGTTATGCGCGCTTGCTCAGCATGAGCATTAAGCGCCAGTCGAAAATACTCGGCACAGCCATGCGTCTCGGAAGCGTCTATTCTGGTCGTTCAGGGCCCATTCTGGCGACGGCAAGGATTGAAGTCGAAGGCAAGACCCTCTGCATGCGGGTTCAGCGTGAATATGGTGATCTGGTTTCAGAGACGGTTGAACGCCGGCTCGGGCAGCTTGCAGGGTTGATGAAACTGCACCCCAGATTGCTGATTGAATAAGTCTTACAGCTCGAACAACCGCACGTGTCCGTTTTCAAAGGACAGCGCGAGTTTACCAGACAGCAATGCCTGGGCTTTGCGTCCGAACAATTCATAGCGCCAACCGTTCAGGGCTGCGATATCGTCCGAGGTTTCGCCGCGGGCGAGCTTTTCAATGTCGGCCGCGTTGGCGATCAGACGCGGCACCACGCTGGCTTCATCGCTGACCGCTTTCAGCAGGACTTTCAGCATTTCCGGGGCGCCAGCAGGCATCTCCGGATTGTGCTGGCGTTTCGGCAGTTTCGGTGCGTGCGCCGCCGGGTCTGATGTTGCCGCGTAGACCGCGTCCATGAGACCTTCAGCATATTTCGACCGGATGAACCCTTTCGGCACAGCGCGCAAACGTTCAAAGGCTTTTTCTGAATTCGGTTTCTGGTCCGCAATTTCCTGAATCGCATCATCTTTCAGGATGCGTCGTCTCGGCTTGTTGAACTTTTGCGCCTTGTCTTCCCGCCACGCAGCAACGGAAGCGAAGACCGCTGCATATTCCTTGTTCGGCTTGCGCATCTTCAACCGCTTCCAGGCATTGGCCGGGGAGGTATCATACAATTGTGGGTCAATCAGTTGCGCCATTTCGGATTCAACCCAGGACAAACGATCCTGGGCTTCCAGCCGTTGCAACATTTCCTGATAAGCATCGCGCAAATGGGTCACGTCACCCATCGCGTAGTCAAGTTGCTTGTCAGTCAGCGGTCGGCGCTTCCAATCGGTAAACTGACTGGACTTGTCGATCCGACGCTTCAGCACGCGCTGAATCAAGTTGTCGTAAGAGACAGAATCGCCAATGCCGAGCGCCATGGCTGCTATTTGCGTATCAAATATCGGTCCTGGAGGATGGCCGATCAGGCGATTGAAGATTTCCAGATCCTGGCGCGCGGCATGGAACACTTTTGGGCGGGACGGGTCAGCGATGAGTTGCAAGAACGGCCCGATATCGAGATCATCTGCCATCGGGTCTATGATCACTTCATAATCTTCGCACGAGGCTTGGATCAGACATAATTCTGGCCAATAGGTTGTTTCGCGATGAAACTCAGTATCGACACAGATGAAGCGACCCTGTGCCAGGCGCTGGCAAGCGACCTCGAGTTCGGATTGATCGGTGATCGGGGATAGACTTACTCGACTCATGCGCCCGGCCCTAAATCAAGCCGACGTGAAAGGCGAGTGTGAATCTGCAAATTGTCGAACGCTATCCGGACTTTCGTCGCAACAGTGAGCGCCGCTTCAGATTGATATCCTGGGCCGCATCCGGAGTCGGAGCGGCGGCTACAGGTTGCGGTTGCTCATCCATGACAATCCACTCTTCGGACTCTGGTTCCGAGGCTTCATCTGCGCGCGTGCCACGCAGAGAGGTGACGATGTCCGTCAGGCTGGCATTGGCCGCCGCGTCGATATCGCCGCCTTCCGAAACATTCTGACTGGATGGGCGCGCACTGGCGGCAAGATTGCGGAACCGCATCCGCATCGGTGTCGAAACCGCGCTTCCGAAGGCGATACATTCGCGGTCGGCAAGAGAGGAGAGAAAGGCGAGGGTAGAGCGCGAGCCATTCGAAATCGCTTTCCGCATGACATCCTGGTCAGCGTCATTGCCGAGTCGCAGCGAGAAAATCGTATTGCACTGAGACAGAATGGTCGGATCAAGTTCGTTTGGCCGCTGGGTAATGATGGCCAGCGAAACGCCATATTTCCGGCCCTCTTTGGCGATCCGTGCGATAGCGCCGCGGGTTGGGGCGAAACCGCTGGTGACGTCGGCCGGAATGTATCTGTGAGCTTCTTCGCAAACCACCAGAGTTTTGACTTTTGAGTTACTGGCCAAGGCGATATCAAAGGCCAAACGACACAGCACCGACGCGACCGAGTTGACCACTTCGGACGGAATCCCCGACATCTGGAACACGGTGATCGGTTTCCCGGCGAGGGGCACCCGATAAATATTTGCCAGCACGTCTTCAATTCTATCCGTGGCATCATGCGAACCGAACAGGAAGTTGAAACGCGGATCGGCAATCACCGCCTCAAGCCGAGCTTTCAAATGCCGAAGTGTTAGCCGACGCAAGGCGCCATCGAGCGACCCGATTTCCTCATCAATCAGCTTAAGCAGATCGGCGAGGCGATAGGGGACGGGGGTGTCTGCCGTAAATGACGCGCCAGAGCCGGTCTTGCGACGGACCCCGGTTCCGGTGCCATAGCGATAGACCGTTTTGGCTTTTGGAATGAATTCACGCAGCGCGTCGACTTCTTCCTCGGATCCCTCGCGTCCACGGAAAACGACTTGCTGAAATTCTTCCAAATTCAACAGCCAGAAGGGCAAATCGAGAGAATCCGCGGTGATCGTATTGGCCTTTGGACCGAAGGCGCTTGTATATTCATTGTGTGGATCGAGGATGAGAATACGTTGATTCAGCTTATGCTTGGCGATCAGGTGCAGGATCAGGGTCACGGCCGTTGATTTACCCGTACCCGTGGTTCCTACGACTGCAAAATGGCGTGACAGAAGCGCATCGACAGAAACGACTGCCGGTATGTCCGCGGCTTGGCTCAAGGACCCGACGGTTACAGCCGATTTATCGCTGGCTTTGTAGATCGTACTCAAGTCTTCCTTGCGGATCCGATGGGCGACCGCGCCGATATGCGGGTAATTCGAGATACCACCGGAAAAAATGAACCCGCGATTCGGATCCGGCCGGACTTCTCCAGACAGTTCAACGCTGAGAATGATCGCGCCATCAACGCCTTTGTTTTGGCGGGCCTGATCATTTTCGACCTTGTAGAGCAGGCCGACAACACGATTATCGCCGGTTTGAATCGAGATCATCTGACCAACGACCCAATATTCGCCATTGTCTTCGCCAATTTGCGAAAACGCTGCGATTCTGGCCTCAGTCCCGTTACATTCGACGACACGTCCTTGCGTGCGATTGCGCGGTTGAACCGTCGGAGCGGGCGTAGGGGCCGGTGCAGGTTGAGGATTCGTCATCAAATATAAGTGCCTGACAGGCCTAAAAAACGGGTTAATTTCGTGCGCACGCTGCAGAAGTGTCCCGCGCCCTTGACATTCAAGGCGCGGCAACGCCAAAAGCCGCCTTTATTTCCCGTCCCAAACGGAGCGTATCATGCACGCCTATCGCAGCCATACCTGCGGCGAACTTCGCAAGTCTCATGTCGGTGCCACCGTCAAACTCTCGGGCTGGCTGCATCGCCGCCGAGATCATGGCGGGGTGATGTTTATCGATTTGCGCGACCATTACGGTTTGACCCAATGTGTGTTCGATCCCGACTTCCCGGCTTTCGCTGTGGTTGAGCGTCTGCGCACCGAAAGTGTGATCACGATCGAAGGCGAAGTGCTGGCGCGGGATGCAGAACTGGTCAACCCGAACCTTGATACCGGTGAAATCGAAATTCGGGTCAAGGAAGCGAGCGTCCAATCGGAAGCCGCCGAATTGCCTTTGCCCGTCTTTGGTGAGCCGGATTATCCGGAAGATATTCGCCTCAAGCATCGTTATCTCGATCTGCGACGCGAAACCCTGCACGCCAATATGAGGCTGCGGGCCGACGTCATCGCGTCGCTGCGCCGGCGCATGACGGAGCAGGGCTTTACCGAATATCAAACGCCGATCCTGACCGCCTCGTCTCCGGAAGGCGCGCGGGACTTTCTGGTGCCGTCTCGGCTGCATCCCGGCCAATTCTACGCGCTGCCGCAGGCGCCGCAGCAATTCAAGCAATTGCTGATGGTTTCGGGCTTTGACCGTTACTTCCAGATCGCCGCCTGTTTCCGTGATGAGGATGCGCGCGCCGACCGTTCGCCTGGCGAATTCTATCAGCTCGATGTTGAGATGAGTTTTGTCACGCAGGAAGACGTGTTCCAGGCGATTGAACCGGTCATGGCCGGCGTGTTCAATGAATTCGCAGACTGGCAGGGCAAAGGCCGCGTCGTGCCTGAGGGGCCGTTCCCGCGGATTCCTTATGCTGAGGCGATGGCAAAATATGGCTCTGACAAGCCGGATTTGCGCAACCCGATTGAACTGGTCGACGTCACAGATTTCTTCGAAGATGACAGCAAGACCGGCTTCTCGATCTTTGCCAAAATCATCAAAGGCGGCGGCAAGGTGATTGCCATCCCGGCGCCAAAAGCGACAGAATCCCAATCGCGCAAATTCTTCGATGACATGGACAAATGGGCGAAGAAAGAAATGCAGGCGCCAGGACTTGGCTATGCCCGTTTGCGCGCCGGGGATGATGGCCTGGTGACGAGCCAGGACCCGGTCCTGAAAAATTTCGATGCGGACCATTTGCGAGCCTTCCTCGATGAAACCGGGCTTGGCGATGGCGACGGCATTTTCTTCTCGGCCGGTAAGAAAGCCGATGCTTACAAGCTTGCCGGCGCGGCGCGCACGAAAGTCGGCCAGGAACTCAGCTTGATCGAGGATGGCGTCTTCCGCTTGTGCTGGATTGTCGATTTCCCGATGTATGAGTGGGATGAAGACAACAAGAAGGTCGATTTCTCGCATAACCCGTTCTCGATGCCACAAGGTGGACTCGATGCGCTCGAAGCCGCGAAAAGCGATGACGATTTGCTGGCGCTGACGGCGTATCAATATGACATTGTCTGTAACGGCTACGAGCTATCTTCCGGCGCGATCCGGAACCATCGCCCGGACATCATGTTGAAAGCATTTGAAAAAGCCGGTTATGGACCGGAAGTAGTCGAGGCCGAATTTGGCGGCATGCTGAATGCGTTCCGCTATGGCGCGCCGCCGCATGGCGGGATTGCCCCCGGGGTGGACCGGATTGTCATGTTGCTGGCCGATGCTGACAATATTCGTGACGTGACGCTGTTCCCGATGAACCAGCAGGCGCGTGATTTGATGATGCAGGCGCCAAGTCCGGTTCGCGATGAGCAATTACGTGAGCTTCACATCCGCCTGGCGCCGCAGGTGAAAGACAGCTAGGTCGTTCGCAACACACAGCACGTTTGACCTGAACCGCGCTGCGGCCAGGTCGGGGCGCGGCCGCGCCCAAACGCTGTCGCACGCTCCCTGTGCCGAAGAGATAATGCGAGCCTGATATGGACGAACCGGGCGCTTCAGCTTAGACACGCGATCGCCTGTAAACAGAGATTGGTTTCATGTTCGATATTCGTGCCATTCGCGAAAACCCTGACGCGTTCCGCGACGCGTTCGAGCGCAAGCAAAAAGGCCTGGGCGATGTCGTTTCGCACATGCTGGATCATGATGCTGCGGTGCGTAAAGCCGTCGCCGATAAACAGGACGCAGAAGCCGCCCGTAACGCCAAGTCGAAAGACATTGGCAAGGCCAAAGCCAGCGGCGACGAGGCGCTGTTTGAGCAATTGCGCGCCGAAGTCGCAGAGGCAAAGACCATCATCGAAGCGGCGGGCGAACAAGAAGCTGCGGCGCGGGCCGAACTCGACAAATTGCTGCTCGGCACGCCGAACATTCCCATGCCGGACGTGCCGGTCGGGGAAGATGAAGCCGGCAATGTCGAGCAGCACAAATGGGGCGATCCGAATGCTCGTCTTGCCGGGCGAAACAGTGTTCAGGATCATGCTGACCTCGGCGCCGCCCTCAAGAATGCCATCGGCCAGCCCTTAATGGATTTCGAAGCCGCCGCGGCGATGAGTGGCGCGCGTTTCGTGGCATTACGTGGACAGTTGGCGCGGCTAGATCGTGCCTTGGCAAGTTTCATGCTCGACCAGCAAACGCTTGAGAACGGCTATGAAGAAATCAATCCACCGCTCCTGGTGCGGCCGGAGGCAATGGTCGGCACGGGGCAATTGCCGAAATTCGGCGAAGACTCGTTTGAGACCACAGATGGGCATTGGTTGATCGCAACCTCTGAAATCCCGCTCACCAATCTCGTCCGCGAGAAAATTTTGAACGCCGACCAATTGCCCATCCGCATGACCGGACACACACCGTGTTTCCGGTCCGAAGCGGGCAGCGCGGGCCGCGACACCAAGGGCATGATCCGCCTGCATCAGTTCAACAAGGTGGAAATGGTTTCAATCGTTGAAGACGAAGCGGCGGGTCTGGCCGAGCTGGAGCGTATGACCAAATGCGCGGAAGGCATTCTCGAAGCCCTCGATCTGCCATATCGGCGCATGCTGCTCTGCTCTGGCGATATGGGTTTTGGGGCGCGTAAAACCTACGATCTGGAAGTCTGGCTGCCAAGTCAAAACACCTATCGGGAAATCAGCTCCTGTTCTTATTGTGGTGACTTCCAGGCGCGCCGCATGAGCGCGCGCTGGCGCCCGGCACCGAGTGAGCAGAATGGCAAGCCCAGACCGGAATTCGTGCATACACTGAATGGCTCTGGCCTGGCGGTCGGGCGCACGCTGGTCGCGGTGCTTGAGAATTACCAGAATGAAGATGGCTCGATCACCGTGCCTGAGGTGCTGCGGCCATATCTGGGTGGGCTTGAGGTGATCGCGTGAAAGCGCTGCTCAATCTGAGTTTGCTTGTCACCGTCGCGCTGCTCGCGGTTCATGAAATGGATGCCATGACCCACGCCGAGTGGCGGCTCCTGCCAGGCTTGAGTGGATTGGATGACGCGACCGGGCGCGACGTCTTCGTCTTCTTGCACATTCCGCTTTATGTCGGCTTGTTCTGGGCTTTGTTTTATGCGTCATGGAAACAGCGCGCGGGGCAGGTCTTCTGTGCCTTGGTTCTTGTTCACGCAAGTGCGCATTTTCTGTTATCCGGACATCAGCTTTACACCTTTGTCGCGCCGATAGAGACCATCACGGTTTACGGGGCAGCGCTCAGTGCAACAGTCTATCTAGGACTTTCTTATAAGAAGAGATCAGAATGAGAATTCTCCTGACCAATGATGATGGCATCAATGCACCCGGATTGGATGTCCTGGAACATATCGCCCGTGAGCTTACGGATGACATCTGGATTGTCGCGCCCGAGCTTGAGCAATCCGGCAAGGGCAGGGCGATTTCGCTGACCGAATTTGTGCGCGTCCGTGAATTGGCGCCGCAACGCTATGCCGTGAATGGGACGCCGAGCGATTGTGTTCTGCTGGCCCTGGATGAATTGATGCCGGAACGGCCTGATCTGATCCTGTCTGGGGTTAATGCCGGTCAGAATATAGCCGAAGACACGACATTTTCAGGTACGATTGCTGCCGCTCTTTTCGGCATGCAGCATGGCGTACCGAGCATTGCGTTGAGCCAGTCGCGCGGATTTCAGAACCCGCATTCCTGCCCATGGGAAACCCCGACCGAATGGGGGGCGAAAGTGCTGCGACCGATCATTGAAAAAGGCTGGCCGAATGATCTGGTCATCAATGTCAATTTTCCGGATCGCGCCCCCGATGAAGTCGCCGGGATCCGCTTTACCCGTCAGGGTTTGAGAGATGAGCGCATCATCCGGACAGAGGCCCGCGAAGACCTTCGCGGCAATGCCTATTACTGGATCGGCTATCGCGGTAAATTGTCCAATCCGGACGAAGGCACGGATCTGCGCGCCATCTATGATGGTTACATCTCTGTTAGCCCATTGCATGTGGATTTGACGCATGAAGCGTTTCTCGCTGAGATGCGAGAAGCATGGTCGACCTGATTCCTGATCCGATGCGGGCAGCGCGCCTGATTTTGTCATTGCGGCGGCAAGGCATAACCAATGATGGCGTCCTGACGGGTATGGAAACCGTCGATCGAGGTGTGTTTGTCGCCGAGCATTTAAGGCCCTTGGTGGCCCAGGATTGCGCGCTGCCAATTCCGTGCGGGCAAAGCATACCGCGCCCGATTGTTACCGCGATGCTGCTGCGCGCGCTGAGCATTGAGCCCGGCAAGCATGCCCGCATCCTCTTGATTGGCTCTGGCAGTGGCTACACCGCTGCCTTGCTGAGCCAGCTCTGCCGCCATGTCTATGGCGTTGAGCGCTATGAGCGGCTGGTCGAGCAATCGCGAGACCGCCTGCAGAGCCTTGGGGTAGAGAACGTGACCGTCCGTCATGGCAATGGCCTGGAAGGCTTGTCGCAGCACGGCCCATTCGACCGCATCCTGCTGGCCGGCGCGGTCAAGACCATTCCGGCGGTGCTGATGGGCCAATTGGCCAAGAATGGACGGTTGGTGACTCCGATTGAATCAAGCAAAGGCCCGCAAATCCTGCGCACAGTGACTCATGAGCGGGAGGTCAATGACGAGCCAATGCCGGATCGTCTGGCTCTGTTGTCGACAAGTGTCGCTCAGTCGCTGTGACTATTCCATATCGGGGCTCGGGCATTCGCCTTCGAGCGCGACGCTGGCGCCTGCAGAAGCGGCCGTACATGGATTGCTATAGGTCTGGCCATCACAGCCGCACACCGGGCGATACTCACGCGTACAGATTTCGGGTTTCGGCTGACAGGTGCCGGCGCCATCCATGACTTCCAGACAGGCGCCGGGTTCTTGTTGGCAGTAATACCCAGCCGGACATTGTATGGCCGCGATGCCGCCGCACATCTCTCCTGTCGGATCAAAGGCCGGCTCCGTTGTTTCCGTCACTGGGTCCGTGAGCGTTTCAGATGCATCCGAATCGGTCGCGGCATCTTCGCCGCTCCCACACGCCGCCAACAGGCCCAGACATGCTGATAAGATTAGTACACGCATCGAGTACTCCCCTTCAGTCCCTTTTCCTGTCCGCAACTTAGAAAAGAAAAACCGGCGAGGCCATAGGGCGTCGCCGGTTTTGGTGCATTTCTGCCATTTTGCGCAGGTTTTAGGCCTTTGCGGCCGCTTCCTGCAGGCGTGCGAAGATATTTGCGCCATGACCCGCGCCGGAATCGAAATGCGTCTGAACGCTGGTATCGGTGATTTCGTCCCATTTTGCGGCGACGGCTTCTGCGGTGAGGGCTTCACCCTGACCCACAAAAGCGCCCTTGGTTTCAACAATTTGTGCCATCGAGAATGCGCCAGCGCCGGCCGACAGGATCATTCCGGTCGGGGCATCTTCCTTGACCAGATTCATGACGCCTGGCGTAACGAATTCAGGCTTGAGTTGTGCCAGCGCCTCGGGTGACATCAGGCCTTCGGTCATACGGGTCGCCGCAATAGGGCATACTGTGTTGATTTTAATGTTGTTTTTCGCGCCTTCAATCTTCAGCGTGTTCATCATGCCAACGACGCCAAGCTTGCCGGCGCCATAATTCGCCTGACCGAAATTGCCGTAAAGGCCGGTCGAGGACGTGGTCACAACGATGCGACCGTAATTCTGCTCTTTCATGATGTTCCAGGCCGCGTGGACCGGCTTGAATGTGCCGCGCAGATGGACATCCAGGACCAGATTGATGTCGGCTGTGGTCATCTTCGAGAAGGATTTATCCCGCAGAATGCCAGCATTGGCGATGATGATATCGATGCGGCCAAAGGCGTTCATCGTGTCGTCGATCATTTTCTGGACGCCTGCATCATCAGCGACAGACGATCCGTTGGCGATGGCTTCGCCGCCCATGGCCTTGATTTCTGCCACGACTGCTTCAGCGGCTTCAGAATTACCGCCAGAGCCGTCCATAGCGCCGCCGAGATCGTTGATCACGACTTTTGCGCCGCGCCGCGCAAGTTCAAGCGCGTGTTGTCTGCCAAGGCCGCCGCCAGCGCCCGTGACGATTGCGACGCGGTCATCAAAACGAATAGACATAAGTGTGTCTCCTAAATCCTATACTCATTGTGCGAGTGCGAAGGCCTTGCACCATCCGCTGACGTAAACGTCAAGCTCCGACGCTGCGTTACCTCTTGTCACAGGGGCGGGCGCATGGTCGCTAGAGCGAGATTTCAATTCTAGGAGATAATCATGCTCGCTTACGTCACGCTCGGATCAAACAATACGGAAAAAGCGGTTGAGTTCTATGATGCGGTGCTCGCAGAAATGGGCGCAAAACGCTTTTTCGATAATGGGCGTTTGTACTTTTATGGCGTGGCCCCGGGTCAACCGATGCTGGCGATAGGCGGACCGTATGATGAAGCCTCTGCGTCCTGTGGAAATGGCGTGATGCCGGCGCTTGGCGTGGCCGACAATGAAACCGTTGACCGCGTTTATGCCAAAGCGATCGAACTCGGCGCGCCGAGCGAAGGCGAGCCCGGGCAGCGCATGCCGACCTTCTACGGCGCTTATTTTCGCGATCCGGACGGTCACAAGATCTGCGTCTGTAAGCTCGGATAATCCTGCACTGCTGACAGAGAGGCTAGCCCGCTGCGGATCAGCGGGCTAGGTCTTGTTCGGGAAACGAAGAATAGAGGACTTGCCGATGGAATGGGGTTGGGACAATGCGCGGGCTTTTATTGGCATCGCGATGATTTTCGGAATTGCCTGGGGTCTGTCTGAGAATCGAAAAGCCTTCCCCTGGAAAATCGTGTTGGGCGCGATCGCCCTTCAGTTTGCGTTTGCGCTTTTGTTCTTTGGGGTTCCGAAACTGTTTGGACTTGAAAGCATCTTCGGATCAGGAGCAGAACCCAATCCTGTGATTAAGACACTTGAAGATGCGACCCGCGCCGGGACAAGTTTCGTGTTTGGTTATGTTGGTGACAATCAGGCTGCTGGCGCGTTGATGGGGGGCAGTCCGCCGCCGCAATTCTTCTTCCAAATCCTGCCAATTATCATCGTGGTTGCAGCGCTTTCAGCTATCCTCTGGCATTGGCACGTCCTGCGCTGGATCACGCGGGCATTTGCCTTTGTGTTTCGCAAGACCATGGGTCTGGGCGGTGCCACATCGCTGGCGGTCTCCGCCAATGTGTTCATGGGCATGACGGAAGCTCCAGTATTGGTCAAACCGTATATAAAAGGCATGTCTCGGTCAGAATTGTTCATTCTGATGACCACTGGATTTGCGACAATCGCTGGATCTGTCCTGATCATTTATACGACCTTCCTCGAAGGTCAGTTAAACAATCCGCTAGCAACTTTGCTGACCGCGTCTTTGATGGCGGCGCCCGCGGCCGTCGCCTTGGCGCTGACAATGGTGCCGGAGACGCAAGATGTTCAAGAACGCTCGCACGAGCCGGATTTCGAATATGAATCGACGATGGATGCGTTCGCGACCGGCGCCTCTGATGGTCTGAAGATCGTTCTGAATATCGCCACCATGCTGATCGCGGCGCTGGCATTACTGTTCATCGCCAATGTCCTGCTGAGCCTGCTTCCATCGATTGCTGGCGAAAAACTGTCCATTCAAAGGGTACTTGGCTGGATTTTCTCTCCGCTCATGTACATGGTTGGTGTGCCAATGGCGGAAGCTGCCAGTTCCGGTTCGTTGATGGGTATCAAAACGGTGCTGACGGAATTCGTTGCCTTTATCGAACTCGGGAATGTCGAACCTGACGCATTGAGCGAACGGTCGCGCATGATCACGGCGCATGCGATTTGCGGGTTCGCGAATTTCGGCTCTATCGGCATTTTGATCGGCGGCCTGACCATCATTGAACCAAACCGCCGCACAACCTTTCTGGAACTTGCCTGGAAGACGCTGGTCGCCGGAACGCTGGCGACGTGTTTGTCCGGCGCCGTCGTCGGGGCCTTGCCTGCAAATCTCTTCTTCGGGAGCTAACCAAACCTCATGATCAGAACGATCCTGCTGTCATCGGCAGCCTTGGCAGCCGCGATGACGGCGCACGCCCAGTTTGCTTATGAAGACGCCGAACGAGATGTCGCCGCGGACGTGGCCGCATGTCTCGAAGAGCGCGGCCTGCCTGACGATGGCAATTCGCCCTTCTGCCCGCAAAAAACCAACCGCGTGCTGGCAACCATCACGACTTATGGCGACCGCAGCCCGGAAGCCGCTGGCGCGATTTCGATCCTCAACGCGGAGTCGATCGAAATCACCGCCGCGGATCATCCAGCAGAGATACTTAACACATTGCCTGGCGTGAACATCCACACCAATTCCGGTCAGGAACATTTGCTTGCGATCCGATCACCTGTGCTGACCGGCGGCGCCGGGCAGGGGAGTTTTCTAATCCTTGAGAATGGCGTTCCGACACGGTCCCCGGCGTTCGGCAACGTCAACAGCTTGCTCGAACCACATCACGAAACGGCCGAAGCGATTGAAGTGGTGCGTGGACCAGGGTCTGCCAAATACGGATCGAATGCGGTCCATGGCCTGGTCAATGTCATCTTGACCGATCCCGGCGGAGAAGAATTGCGCCAGGTGAACGCTTCTTATGGCAGTCTTGGGCGCTATAAAGGCGATCTGATCTATGATCAGGGATATCTTGGTCGGGCCTCCCTGTCGGTGCAAAAGGATACGGGCTGGCGCGACAATACCGGGCTGTTTCAACTCAAAAGCTCCGGGGTGGCTGAAACGGTCTATGCGGGCTGGAATGTGACCGCGTGGGCGTCAGCGGCCTATCTTGAACAAGAAACAGCAGACTTCATCCAGGGCGCAGATGCGTTCGAAGATCGGGATCTTGCCAAAGCCAATGATGACCCGTTGGCGTATCGTGACGCGTGGGCAGCGCGCGGCGCCGTGCGCTTGGAGCGCGAAATCGCAAACGGAACACTGACGCTGACGCCATTTGCCCGCCTGCAGCAAATGGATTTTCGTCAGCATTTTCTGCCTTATCGCGGGTTCGAAAAGAATGGGCATACCGGGCTCGGTGTGATGAGCCGCTTTGAACGCGAGGCATCAGACACCGTGACCTGGCGGGTTGGCGCAGATCTCGATCTTGCCTCTGGCTATCTGAGAGAAACCCAACCGACGCCATTCGGGTTTTTTCCTGGCGACTCGCGGTTTCCCGTCGGCGTGCATTATGACTATTCCGTCGACACAATTGTTGGCGCCGTGTGGGGTGAACTTGATTGGAAACTGTCGGATCAACTGACGGTCCTCGCTGGATTGCGCAGTGAGGCGCACTCGTATGATTACCAAACCGACGCACCCGTCGGCATCAATGGACGGTTCAACGTTCCGGCGGATCGCCGCGATGAATTTGGGTTTGCGACGCCAAAACTGGGACTGGTCTATGAGGCGTCTGAAGCGGTCAGCCTTTATGCCAATTATGCGCGCGGCAGCCGGGCGCCGCAGGCCAGTGATCTGTACCGATTGCAGTCGCAACAAGGGACCGCAGAAGCCGAGGTTGAAACCCTGGACAGTTTCGAAATCGGCGCGCGCGGATCGCTGGCGGACGGTAACCTGATTTTCGATATTGCCGCCTATACAGCCGACAAGGACAATTTCTTCTTTCGAGATTCCGATGGCTTGAATGTCACCGATGGCTCGACACGCCATCAGGGCATAGAGCTCGCCGCATCATGGCAGCTCAGTGATGCGTTTATCCTGGCCGGCAATGTCAGTTGGTCGGACCAAGTGTATACATTTGATCGTGTGGTCGGAAACGGGTCAGAAGTCATTCGCGATGGCAACCAGATCGATACCGCCCCCGAATGGCTGGCGAACGCATCGTTTACTTGGTTGGTGAACGATGAGTTCGATCTGCAAATTTCGTCCAATTATGTTGGCGAGTATTTTACCAATCCCGCGAACACGCAGGACTATTCCGGACATTTTGTGACCAGTCTTCGTGCGTCCTATGATGTGTCTGAAGCGCTGGAAACCTTTGTCATCATCAGAAACCTGACCGATGAGACATATGCGGACCGGGCTGATTTTGCGTTTGGCAATCAACGTTTCTTTCCAGGTGAGCCTTTGAATGTCACATTGGGTTTGCGCAAACAGTTTAACTAGAACAGATCAGGTATCGGAGGAAAAATGCAGCTCTATCATGCGCCTCAAGCGGTCAATCCAGAACGCACTTTCAACTTTCTAAAGGCCAAGGGTCAGTTGGACGCTGTCGACATTGTCGAAGTTTCGATCATGAAGGGCGAACACAAACAACCTGAGTACCGGAAACTCTCACCATTCTCGCAAGTGCCTGTCCTTGTCCTCGATGATGGCACAACGATTACCGAGAGCCGCGCCATTTGCAGCTTTTTTGAACACATGTTTCCCGAGCCGAACCTGATGGGGCGTGACGCTCTGGAAAAAGGTTTGATCGAAATGTGGGATCGCCGGATCGAGTTCATGATGATGATGCAATTCGCAACCTGGTTCAGAAATGCGCATCCGGTCATGGCACCGCTGGAGAAGCCGCAACTGCCAGAAGCCGCTGAAAAAGCCGAAAAGAGCGTCAAGCGATTTGCCGCGAAACTGGACGAACATCTTTATCAGAAACAATGGGTTGCGGCGGGTCGGTTTTCGATCGCCGATATCACCCTTTACCTGACTTGCGGATTTTGCGGTGTGATGCGCTGGCGCCCGCATGAGGAGTTTGAGAATATCTCCAAACACTATGGCGCTGTGCGTGAAAAACTAGCCTAACAACGCGCTGAGGATCGCCCGCACTTCATGCATGATATCCTGAGGGATCAGGCCAGGGCCAATTCGCTTTCCCGCCTGACCATGGATCCAGACGCCGGCACAGGCGGCGTCAAAGGGCGGCATGCCTTGCGCCACCAGGCCAGTGATCAGGCCAGCCAGAACATCACCTGTTCCGGCTTTGGCAAGATACGCTGACGCCGTCGTATTTCGCGCGACGCGGCCATCAGGCGCAGCAATCACCGTATATGGCCCCTTCAGGACGACAATATGCCCCGAGGTCAGGGCAGTTTGTGCGGCTTGCGCTTCAGTGTGTTCGCGATCGGTCGCAAAATAACGCTCAAACTCGCCGGCATGCGGGGTCACGATACAGGTGCGGCCAGAGAGTTCCGGCGACAGGCGAATGGCATCCGCATCCAAAACGAGTGACAGCTTTGGATCAGCGTTCAGCAGTGCTTGAGCCTGGCGATCATTGCACCCGCCCGGACCCGCCAGCAGTGTTGTCGGGCGATTGAGCGTGCTGACCGCGCCGCCAGTCACCATGATGTCAGCAGGGAGCGTGACACGATAGAGGTCGCCTTGCGTGTCGCTTATGACCGTAACGAGTCCGGCCCCAATCCGGGAGCATGCTTCCGCCGCCAGTCTGGTTGCGCCCGTAAACGTCTCCGCGCCGAGGATGACCGCGTGTCCGCGATGATATTTGTGAGCGTCAGGCGCAGGTCGCGGCAGCAAAGCCGACCAAAGTGCGGGGGCGTTGCTGACGACGTCCATACGCTACTCTGCAGCGACTGGCGCGGCAGACTGTGAGGCCAGCCAATCGCTGGCATCGCGCAGAGCACGTGCGGCTTGGGCGCGTTTCTTGGCACGACCTTTATCCTTGCCGCGCAGGCGTTTGCCGGTTTCGGGATCCTTGGTCTGGACTTCATCCGGGTCCGGCGGTGGAAACAGGCCAAAATTTACGTTCATGGGTTGGAATGTGGCTTTGCCTTCCAAATGCCCGCCTGTGATATGTTTGACGAGGGCGCCCAGCGCTGTGGTTTCGGGTGGATTTGGCACGGTCTGCCCGAGCCGGTCTGCGGCGGCGAAGCGTCCAGCGAGCAGTCCCATAGCCGCGCTTTCGACATACCCTTCCACGCCTGTCACCTGTCCCGCGAAACGCAGCCGCGGCATGGATTTCAAACGCAGTCGATCGTCCAGTAATTTAGGTGAATTCAGGAACGTATTACGGTGAATGCCACCGAGACGCGCAAATTGCGCATTTTCAAGACCTGGGATCATTTTGAAAATATCGGCTTGAGCGCCATATTTAAGCTTGGTCTGAAACCCGACCAGGTTCCACAAAGTGCCCAGCGCATTGTCCTGGCGTAGCTGAACGACGGCGTGCGCTTTGACTTCGGGATTGTGCGGATTGGTCAGTCCAACAGGCTTCATCGGGCCAAATCGCAGCGTCTCACGCCCACGCTCAGCCATGACTTCTATGGGCAGACAGCCTTCGAAATATGGGGTGTCCTTTTCCCAGTCCTTGAACTCGGTTTTGTCCCCAGCGATCAAGGCATCGATGAAGGCATTGTACTGTGCCTCATCCATGGCGCAGTTGATATAGGCGGCTGTGTCACCATGCGGGCCAGGCTTGTCATAACGCGACTGCCGCCAGGCTTTTTCCATATCGATGCTGTCGAGATAGACGATGGGCGCGATGGCGTCGAAGAAAGCGAGGTCGTCTTCGCCGGTTTCCGCGCGGACCGCTTCGGCTAAGGCGATGGATGTCAGAGGCCCTGTCGCGATGATAACGCTCGACCAATCCTCGGGCGGCAGGCCGGTAATTTCCTCACGCACGATGGTGATCAGCGGATGCGCGTTCAACGCGTCCGTCACAGCCTCTGCGAACCCTTCACGATCCACGGCCAATGCACTGCCGGCCGGGACCTGATGCTTGTCCGCGGTTGGAATGATGATGCCATTGGCCCGACGCATTTCTTCGTGCAAGACGCCGACCGCATTCAGGTGGTGATCATCAGATCGAAACGAGTTTGAACAGACCAGTTCGGCAAGCTTGTCGGTCTGGTGAGCATCGGTGCCTTTGACGCCTCGCATTTCATGCAGGATCACCGGCACGCCCATATTGGCAGCCTGCCAGGCAGCTTCTGAGCCGGCCATGCCGCCACCGATAATATGAATGGGTTCTATCTGGGTCATCGCCCGGATGTGCGATTGATACGGGTTCAGGTCAATCGCGATGCCGCACACAGGGGCTAGGCATTTTTGCGGACGCTCTCTACATGGAGCCCATGACGAATCCAGCTCCTTCTCCAGAAACCATTCTTTCGACCCTGATCGAAACCTGCCTCAAATCCGGCGCGAGCGCCGCGGACGCATCTTATGGCCGCTCTGATGGGGTCAGTATTGAAGTCCATGATGGCAAACTGGAAGGCATTGAACGGTCGGAATCCCAGGGCGTATCACTGCGGTGCTTCTTTGGTCAGAGGCAAGTATCGGTTTCCGGTTCGGACACGTCGCCAGAGGGCTTGAAAACTCTGGCAGAGCGCAGCGTCGCCATGGCCCAAGTGGTGCCAGAGGATCCATATTGCGGCCTGGCGGATACCGCGGATCTGGCCACAACGATGCCTGACCTGGACTGTTCTGGTGACGGCGAGATTGCGGCCGACATTCTTGAGCGTGAGGCACTTGAAGCGGAGGCGGCCGCCCTGGCGGTCCCGGGTGTCAAACAGGTTTCAGGATGCGGCAATGGCTGGAGCAGCAGTGAGCGCTGGGTCGCGGCCAGCAACGGTTTCACTTCTTACAAGTTGAGCGGCTCGACCGGGCTCGGACTCGCTGCAGTTGCAGAAAAAGATGGCGCCATGGAGCGGGATTATGAATCCCGGTCGATGCGCCGCGTCGAAGACCGTCCATCACCGGCTGAAATCGGACGCATCGCGGGCGAACGGGCCGTCGCGCGACTGGCGCCGCGCAAGATCAAGACCCAGACCGGCGCAGTGATTTACGATCGCCGGGTGGCGGGCAGTCTGATTGGCGCCTTCTTGTCTGCGATCAGCGGACCTAGCGTCGCGCGCGGTGTGTCTTTCTTGAAAGATGCGCTGCATCAGCAAGTCTTTGCACCCGGCGTGAATTTGATTGATGACCCATTCCGTGTGCGCGGCATGGGCAGTCGTGTCCATGACGGGGAAGGGCGCCCGGTTGCGCCTTCAAATCTGATCGAAAATGGCGAATTGACCAAATGGCTGTTGAACGGCGCCTCTGCGAAACAGCTGGGGCTGACCCCGAACGGGCATGCCAGCGGCGGTTTTGGATCTAATCCCGGGGTGGGTGTGTCGAATGCTTATCTCGAAGCCGGTGACCAAAGCCCAGCGCAGCTTATGGCCCATGTCGGTAAAGGCTTGCTGGTGAGTGATATGTTCGGGCCGTCCATCAATCCGAATACCGGCGACTATTCGGTTGGCGTGGCTGGGTTCTGGTTTGAAAACGGAGAGATCCAGCATCCCGTGTCCGAGGTGACGATTGCTGGCGACCTGCCGAGCATGTTCAGACGTCTCATTCCGGCCTCAGATCTGGAATTTCGTGGCACCCGCGATGCCCCGTCTGTGCTGATTGAGGATATGTCGATTGCCGGTGAATGAACGTGATCGCGAAGATCTGGAAATTCTAAAAGCCGTCGCGCAAGAGGCCGGCGCGCTGGCGCTCGACTATTTCGAACGTTCAGATGTCAGATTCTGGGATAAATCGAAAGGTCACCCGGTCACCGAGGCTGACCTCGCTGTGAACAATCTCATTCGCGATCGCCTGATGGCCGCGCGACCGGATTATGGCTGGTTGTCAGAAGAAACGACCCTGAGCAACGCGACACGCACCGCCAAGCGAGTCTGGATTGTCGATCCGATTGACGGCACGCGCGCCTTCATGCGCCAGGAACCATATTGGTGTATCGGGCTCGGCCTGCTGGAAGCCGGGCGTCCGCGCGCGGCGGCGGTCTATGCACCGGTTCTGAAAGAGCATTATGTTGCCGTGAGAGGCGGCGGCGCGTTTCTCAATGGTGCGCCGATCAACGTCACCGAGTGCTGCGCCGAGGAAGGCTGCCGCCTGATCACCAATGAAGGCATGCTGACCCATCCTGGTTGGCAAGAACCATGGCCAGAGGTCGAATTGGCCCGGCCGAAGCCAAATGCGACCCTGCTGCGCATGTGTTGGGTGGCTGCCGGACGGTTTGATGCGGCGTTGACGCTGTGGCGAAAATCCGACTGGGACCTCGCTGCGGGTGTATTGCTCATCGAGGAGGCGGGCGGTGTCGCCACGACGCATCTTGGCGAGTCATATGTGTTTAATCGCGGAGAACCTGCACAAAGAAGCCTGTTGGCGGCTGGAAAGGCGCTGCATTCCCTGTTATCAGCGCGAGTCAAAGGCGTACGGTTACCTGATCCGAATTGGACCGTGCGCCCCTATGAACGAACACAGAATACGGAGCGCCAAGACATGGGCGAGACTGACACCAAACAATTGCTACACATCGTTATCGGTGGCGAACTCAAAGATGTCACTGAAGTTGAATTCGAGGACTTAACGCAAATCGATTTTGTCGGGGCCTTTCCGAGTTACAAAGAGGCTTATGATGCCTGGAAAGGCGCGGCTCAGCGCACCGTCGACAATGCCGAGACGCGGTATTTCATCTTACATGCGCACAAACTGCTAGACCCAGAGACGGGTGACCACCATCACGTCTAGTCCGGACTATTCGCCGAAGCGACGCTCATTGGCGAAACTGTTAAGAGCGCATTTCTGGCCTCATAAAAGCTGGTTTATCGCTGGCACGGCATTCGCTGTGATTACGGCATTGAGTGCGGTCGGCTATGGCTTCGTGCTGGCGTTCGTCGGTAACACGTTGCAATGCCAGATGCAGGCTGGCGCGGGCGACGCCTGCGAAATGGTCCAGTCGATCACGCAAGGCACCGGCCTGGATACGACCACTGGCTGGGTGTGGTTCGGCATCATCACGATTATCGCCCTGACAACCGTCCGCGCCTTGTCCATGTACGCGATGACGTTGCTCAACAATACCGGCGTTCAGCGCGGCCTGGTTTCGATACAGAGCGTGCAATTCGACGCCCTGACGGACGGCGACTATGCGCGCGTTGCAGGCGACAGTTCGGGCGGTTTCGTGTCGCGCTTCATCAATGACGTCAATGCCATTCGAGATGCCGCGCTCCGGTTCGCCAATAATTTCACCAAGAGCCTCGTGACCGTCATCGGGGTGTTGATCTACCTTTTCGTGCTCGACTGGCAATTGGCACTGATCATTCTGGTTGTTTACCCGCTGGCGCTGGGGCCGGTGATCGCGCTCGGAAACTCTATTCGAGGTCGCGCTAAAAAGGCCCAGCAACAAATTGGCGAAGTCACGGCATTGGTCTCTGAAGGCTTGCAATCTGCTCGCGTGGTCAAGGCTTACGGGCTCGAAACCTATCAGAAAGACCGCGCCCGGATGGGCTTTGCGGAGCGATCGCGTCTGTTTTTACGTGTGCTCAGTCAGCGGGCGGCCGTTGATCCAATCCTGGAAGTGGTCGGCGGCATTGCCATCGCGGCTTTGCTTGGCTTTGTGTCCTTTAGGATTGCTGCCGGCACCAATACGCTTGGTGATCTGCTGGGCATTATTGGATTGATAGGGGTCGCATCTCCAGAAGTGCGAGCGCTGGGATCTATCACCGCCGTTGCTCAAGAGGGCGCTGCCGCCGCTGACCGGGTTTATGACATAGTTGATGCGCCTTTGACCGTCGTGGATAAGCCAAACGCGCTTGTTCCGGACCGCGTGGACGGGGCGCTGGCATTCGACGATGTCGCGTTTGCCTACCCGGATGGAACCGCGGCGCTCAACGGCTTGAGTTTTACTGTCCCCGCAGGTGAAACCGTGGCCATCGTTGGTCCAAGTGGTGCCGGTAAATCAACCGTCTTCAATCTGCTGCTACGGCTCTATGATCCTGTCGGCGGCGTCGTTCGAGTAGATTCGCATGATCTGCGTGCGCTCAATGCCAATCGCTTGCGCGAAGCAACCGCTCTGGTCTCACAGGACACAGCATTGTTCGACGATACAATTGGCGCCAACATTGCGCTCGGCCGTCTCGGCGCGACGCCAGACGCGATCGAAGCGGCGGCGAAAGCCGCCAATGCGCATGACTTCATCCTCGACATGCCCGGTGGCTATGCCGCCGCCGCTGGCGAGATGGGACGAAACCTGTCCGGCGGACAACGTCAACGCATTGCACTGGCGCGGGCGATCCTGCGCGATGCGCCGATTCTGCTGCTGGATGAGGCGACATCGGCTTTGGACGCTGAAAGCGAAGCGAAAGTACAGGCGGCGCTTTCGGATTTTGCCCGAGATCGCACGACACTGATTATCGCTCACCGTCTTTCGACGGTGCGCGCCGCTGATCGTATTATTGTCTTGGATGCCGGCCGCGCCGTGGAGAGCGGTACGCATGATGAATTGATGGCGCAAGACGGCGTCTATAAACGCCTGGTGGAAGCTCAGCTAAGCTAGGTTGAAGCATCCTGAAGCGGTCGTTCCGTTGGCATTTGTGCCGCTGCAGTTCGCAGGAAGCGCGCAAGCTTGTCTGAGCTTTCCGCGCCCTGAACCGCGATCTGGCGATGTGCAATATAGGTCGGGACCCCCGAAATTCCCATTTGCCGGAACATGTTCTGTTCTTTGCGCGTAGTCTCAACATCAGCGTCCCCGGACAAAAGATCCGAGACCAAATTCGAATCGAGACCGATCTTCGCGGCAATCGTGACCAGGACTTCATGGTCCCCGATATCCTGGCCCTTCGAGAAATACGCGTCGAACAGGTTTTCTTTCGCTTGCAGGCCCAGATTTTGTCCTTGCGCCCAGCGCACCAGACGATGGGCATTGAAACTGTTCGGACGCCGGGTGATGCGATCGAAATCAAACGGAATACCCAATTCTTCGCCATACTGGATCAGGGCATCGCGCATCTGATTTGCTCGCTCTTTGCTTTGGTCAGAGCCAAACCTCTGTTTCATATAGCCTTTATAGTCTGCGCCGCCGGCTGGCACAGTCGGGTCCAGCTCAAAAGGACGGAACAGGATTTCGACCTCTAATTCAGGCACCAACGCAATCGCGCCGTTCAACCGGCGCAAGCCGACCCAGCACCAGGGGCAGACCAGGTCAGATACCATTTCGATATTCAGGGTCATGTCGGAGCTCCTTCCGCGGCATGCGCTTTGAGATGTGCGAGATCAACAATGGCCAGTGTCTTGTGGTGCGTCGAGGCCAAATACACAGGCGGCGCAACCCCCATTTGACGGGCCTCTTCCCAGCGCGATGCACACAGACACCAACGATCGCCTGGCTTGAGGCCCGGGAACTGAAATTCCGGGCGCGGGGTGATCAGATCATTGCCGCGATGGAAGCTGTAATTGAGAAATTCAGCGGTGACCGAAACACAGACTGTATGCATGCCATGATCCATCGGACCTGTATTGCAGCAGCCATCGCGGAAGAAGCCAGTTAGTGGATCCTGACTGCACGTCGCGAGGGTTTCGCCCAGAACGTTGCGGGCCTTGATCTGTGTCTCGCTCATGCTGGTGCCGGTTCTGTGGGTTTGCTGGCGGCGGCTTTCAGCACGCCCCAATACCCATGCTGAACTTCCATTTGCTGGGTTATGCCCTTGGTGGCCAGCAATGCGTGCGCTTCGGCCAGACGATAGAAAGGGAGGTGCATGAACATATGATGCTCGCAATGATAGTTCACCCAATAGGGCGCAATGAAAATGCGTTCGAGCAGACTGACATGCGTGGTTCGTGCGTGCCGCATGGGATCATTGTGATCCGGGACAACGGCGTGCTCAGCGATGTTTCGAAGCCGTGTCACCATCATGTTCCAGGTCGCCATTGGCAGCAGCCACAGGACAAAGAAGGCCCACCAGTGGCCCAGCACGGTCAATATTGCGAGAATGATCGCATTGGTGATCAGGAATGGCACTGCCGCTTCGCGGGCCGCCTGCATGCGATTCGCCGTGTTCGCGCCATTGCGAATTTTAAATCCCATGGCATTGGCGAACTGATTGACCCGCTGTTTGTAGAAAGTCTGGCCTGTCAGGTCACGAATGATTTTGCGTCGTAAAGACGCCCCCGTGATCGGGAAGGGGGCAGACAGGACCAGGTCCGGGTCTTCGGGTTGCTGGGCAAATTTGTGATGCTGCAAATGGTAGGGTCGATAAGAGCGCAAGCTGCCGCCAATCGGCGCACCGGATAGCCAATGGCCGAAAAAGCTGTTCACGCCTTTGTTCTGTGACAATCCGCCATGCGCGGCTTCGTGCATCAAGACTGCGAGGCCAAGTTGGCGGGCCCCGATGATTGGAACCGCCAGAAAGATCAGCAACGGTTGCCAGATCGCGGCTGCCATTGCGAGCGCGATCACGCCCCAGCAATGCACGACCATGCCGAGGCCCATGAGGTCAGAACGACGGGAAACATGCTCCCATTCTTCGCGGGTAAACAGATCTAAAGGTCGGATTCGTTTTGCAGCGGCCATGACCTGAATATACAGGCTTTTCCTTACGGCAGACAAGAATGGCCTAGAGGAAAGCGGCGACGGCCAGTCCTGCGACGATTATGGCGCCGGCCCAGACATTCGACTTGAAGATGCCGAGCGCGCGGGCCTGACGGTCGATCGAGAGCTGCGAAACCTGCCACAAAGCATGGGCAAAGAAGGCCAGAGCGAGGATCGCGCCAACACGTCCCGCACCCGCGAAATAAGCCCCGAGGAAAATCAGGGCTGTCGCCATCATATGGAATACGAAGACGCCAGTAATGACTTTGTCCCCGAACAGGCGGGCTGTGGATTTGACCCCGAGCATGGCGTCATCTTCGCGATCCTGTAGCGCGTAAATTGTGTCATAAGCCACCGTCCAACAGACCAGGCCAAGATAAAGGACAACGGTCGCGCCCGTTACGCTGGTGGCTGTGGCAGCGCCCACTAAGACCCCGAAATTAAACGTAAAACCGAGCCAGGCCTGTGGCCACCAGGTGATCCGTTTCATATATGGATAAGCGGCGACGAGTGGAATGGAGAGCAGCGCAACGATTTTGGCATCGTTTGGCAGGCAGAGCCAAACCAGAAACCCGATCGCCAATTGTCCGGCGAGGAAATAATAGGCCTGCTGCAACGTGACATCGCCAGACGGGATCGGCCGTCGGGCCGTGCGCTCCACTTCCGCATCAATGTCACGGTCGCGAATGTCATTCCAGGTGCAGCCGGCCCCTCGCATGGCGATGGCGCCAAGTGCAAAGAGTGGGATCCAGAACAGGTCAAGCCAGGCAAAACCCGCCGGAATACGCATTTGCGCGAGCCCCATCCAGCAAGGCAGCAGCAACAGCCAGATGCCAACAGGTCGATCCCAGCGCGCCAGCGCCGCATAAGGACGGCTTTGGTCGGGCAGGGCTTGTAACCAGTTTGGCAAAGCGCTGTCTAACGGGATGTTCCGCCAGCGCTTTTCCTCAGGATCAGGCGACTCAGTCATGACAGCCTCTATAGCGACTTTTAATTGCCGTGCCATGTCTTAACGCCATCCCCGCTTCGCCCTATAGAGCGCAAGATGAGCCATATTGCCCGATTATTCGTCGAAGCCGCGTTGCAAGACGGTGTGGAAATCGAACTGCCTGATGCGCAAAGCCGATATTTGTTGCGCGTCATGCGATTGGACGCAGGGGCGCAAGTGCGGGCGTTTAACGGCAAAGATGGTGAGTGGATGTGCGCATTGGCACGGCATGGAAAAATCGCCGGGTTGAGACCGGTCCGGCACATCCGGGCACAAGCTCAAACGCCGGATCTCACTTTGATGTTCGCCCCGATCAAGAAAGCACGGACGGATTTTATTGTTGAAAAGGCGACGGAGCTCGGCGTGCGGGCGATTCAGCCGGTTATCACCGATTATACCCAAACCCAGCGTGTGCGGACGGACCGCATGAAATCCCTGGTCATCGAGGCCGCCGAACAGACCGAGAGAATGGATTTGCCGGTCGTCCACGAGGCTGAGTCGCTGGAAAAATGCCTGTCAGGATGGGAGAAAGATCGTCCCCTCATCTATTGCGATGAAGCTTCAGACGCGGCGCCACTATCACAATATCGCGATCAGCTTGTTGGGCAGGCGACGACCATTCTTATTGGTCCTGAAGGTGGTTTTTCGCCTAAAGAGCGAAAAATACTTCGACAACTCGCCTTTGTTAGACCGATTACCCTTGGTCCGCGCATCCTTCGCGCAGAGACAGCGGTTGTGTCCGCGCTCACCCTTTGGCAATCACAGGTTGGCGATTGGCAGAAAGCTCCCTATCTGCCTCAGACATAATTATACGCCAGGAGGGCAGGGGCTTGACGACTCCCACGAAGGATATTGACGAATCCGCACCGCGGATTTCCGGAAAAGCCGAACTTGTTGAATGGTTTGAAGCCGGCAACAAGCCAAAAGAAGATTGGCGGATTGGGACCGAGCATGAAAAGTTTGGCTTCACCTGGTCGGACTTAAAACCGCTGCCTTATGACGGCGCTTCCTCCATACGTGCGATGCTGGAAGGGTTGCGAGACCAGTTCGAATGGTCGCCGATTGAAGAGAATGGCTACCTGATTGGTTTGAAAAAGGATGGCGCCAGCGTCAGCCTCGAGCCCGGCGGTCAATTTGAACTGTCGGGGGCGCCGCTCGAGCATATTCATGAAACCTGCAATGAGGTGGGCCGGCACCTGGAAGAAGTCCGTAAGATTGCGGATCCCCTCGATATTGGATTTATCGGTCTTGGCGCGAGCCCGATCTGGTCCATGGAAGACACGCCGATCATGCCGAAAGGGCGCTATAAGATCATGCGCGCCTATATGGAGAAAGTCGGGCGCCTCGGGCGCCAGATGATGTTCCGCACCTGTACGGTTCAGAGCAATCTCGATTATGGCTCTGAAGCCGATATGGTGAAGAAATTTCGCACGTCGCTGGCGCTGCAACCGCTCGGAACGGCGCTGTTCGCCAATTCGCCTTTCCTGGAAGGCCGTCCGAACGGCTTTCTTTCTTATCGTTCGCAAATTTGGACAGATACAGATCCCGATCGTACCGGCATGCTGCCATTCGTATTCGAGGAGGGTTTCGGCTTTGAACGCTATGTCGACTATGCGCTCGATGTGCCGATGTATTTCGTTCGACGCGGCGGTGAATATCTCGATGCTTCAGGTTTGAGCTTTCGCGATTTCATGGCCGGTAAACTGCCACTTCTACCGGGCGAGTTGCCCGCGATTGACGATTTTGAGGATCATTTGTCGACCATCTTCCCGGAAGTGCGGTTGAAGCGATTCCTGGAAATGCGCGGCAGTGATTCCGGGCCATGGTCCCGTCTCTGCGCCTTCTCAGCCTTCTGGACGGGTTTGCTTTATGATGGCGGTGCGCTGGATGCAGCCTGGGATCTGGTCAAGGACTGGACCGAGGGTGATCGCGAGGCCTTGCGACAGAGCGTCCGTACGATTGGCCTCAAAGCACCTGTTCCGGGCGGCCAGTCACTGCAGGCGTTTGGCAAACAGATCCTCGACATCTCACGCGCTGGCTTGAGAGCTCGTGGCAAACTTTCAGTTTCTGGGGATGACGAAACCGGCTTCCTGCAGGAGCTCGATCGGACTCTCGAAACAGGTTTGACACCTGCTGAAGAGTTGCTCGCCAAGTATTCTGGTGACTGGAATGGCGATTTGCGTCGCATATTCAAAGAGTTGGCTTATTGATTGTTATAAATGCAACAACTATACAAATAATAGTCCGAGCGTCGCTTTGAGATGCTCAGACAATAGACAGTAATACATCCCAATAGAACAAATAAAGACAGCGAACACAGCGCTTTTCAACGGCGCTGACGGTTCGCTGTTCTTTTTTGCAGTGTTTGAAATGGGAGAGATTATGAGCACACCAAAACACGAAACGAAGGCGAAGAGACGTTTGAAAGGTTGGCTTCTGGCCAGCTCTGTCATGTCCGGCGCCGCCGTCGCGCTGTCACCGTTTGCTAGCGGCCAGGGCAATGATGCACCCGCGGATACGGAGGTGGAATCGCGCCAGGAGACCGTGATCGTGACCGGGTCACTGATCCCGCAATCAGAAAACCTGATTGGCACCAGCCCGGTTTCGACGATCAGCGCCGAAGAGTTTGACACCCGAGGCGTTCTACGCGCCGAAGATCTGATCAATACTTTACCACAGGCCTTTGGCGCCCAAGGCGCATCCTTGGCCAATGGCGCCACAGGGACGGCGTCGGTCAATTTGCGAGGTCTCGGCGCCAGTCGAACCCTGGTTCTGATGAATGGTCGGCGCTTGCCTTACGGGTCCACCAATATCGCGGCGCCGGACATCAACATCATTCCAACAGCTCTGGTAAAGCGTGTTGACGTTTTGACCGGCGGGGCCTCTGCAACCTACGGATCGGACGCCATTTCAGGGGTCGTCAATTTCGTCCTCGATTCAGAATTCGAAGGGGCTCAGTTCGAAGCGAATTACAGCTTCTATCAGCACAAGAATGACAATGACATCCAGTCTTTGCTGCAGGAGTTTTCAGACAACAATCCAAGCCAGTTCGAAATCCCCGCCAGAAATGTCATCGACGGTGAATCGGTGGATCTATCCGCGGTCATTGGGGGCGGTTTTGAAAGCGGGCGGGGACATATATCGGCGTTTCTGACCTATCAGAACGTCAATCAAGTGCTGCAAGGTGATCGGGATTATGCCCAATGTGCGCTCGGCACCCGCAATGAGGGCACGGAGTTCACATGTGCCGGCTCGCCAACCAATCAATACACCAACATTCTCTCGCTCGCCGAAACGCTTCCGGAGGGATCGTGGGCCCGTGTTGATCCCACGACAGGTGAATTTGTCGCCCGGGATTTCACCTCTGATACGTTTAACTACAATCCCTACAATCATTATCAGAGACCGAATGAGCGCTACAGCTTCGGGTCGTTTCTGAGCTATGACATTCATCCAAATGCCAGCCTGTATTCCGAGTTGATGTTCGTTCAAAACGAAACCAATTCCCAAATCGCGCCATCAGGCGTGTTTGGCTATGGCGTGACCGGCGGCAATGGTGGGATCAATTGCGACAACCCTTATCTGTCTGACCAGCAGCTCGACTATATTGGTTGCCTCGCAGACGGGGTCGAGGCGGACAGCATAATCGGCGCCGGCGACCTGATCGCCTTGCGGCGAAATGTCGAAGGCGGCGAACGGAACAATGATATTCAACATCAGACCTTCAGAGGCGTGATTGGTGTCGAAGGTGAAATCATGGATACATCGCTCGGCTACGACGTGTATGCCTCCTTTGCCCAAACAACGCGAAATGCTGTTTACAATAATGATTTGTCGATCCGGAAGCTGTCTAGCGCGCTTTACGCGGTGACAGATGATGACGGCAACATTGTCTGTAACATCAATGTTGATGAGGATCCGACCAATGATGATGCGGCGTGTGTGCCGTATGATATCTGGTCTGGAAACGCGCCTGATGCGGCGGCCATCGCTTACATCGTCAATCCGTTGAACGATACTGGCAAGATTGTTCAATCGGTCGTGTCGGGACGCGTGTTTGGCTCGCTCGGTGATTATGGCTTTGTTATTCCCACCGCGTCGGATGCTCCGGCTTTTGCGGTCGGTGCAGAATATCGCATGGACAGCATCACGCGAAATCCAGATGCCAATTTCCAATCCGGCGATGGCGCAGGACAGGGCGGGCCAACCAACGCCATCGATGGCGAACAAGATGTCTGGGACGTGTTCGGCGAACTTGATATTCCGCTGATCCAGGAGCGGCCCGGCATTTACGATCTCGGCATCGACCTCGCCTATCGCAAGTCATATTATGAGAGCATCGATACCGACTCATACAAATTTGGCATCGATTACGCGCCAACATCCGACATACGGCTTCGAGGGTCTTACCAACGCGCGGTTCGAGCTGCCAATATTTTCGAACTGTTTGATGCGCAATCGATCGGCCTGTTTGATCTCGATACCGGCGATCCATGCGCGACGACACCGGATCGCGACCCGATCTATACCGAAGCACAGTGTGCAAATACCGGCCTCTCATCGGACTCGTATGGATCATCAGGTTTGTATAACCCGGCGGGTCAGTACAATACTTTTGGCGGCGGCAATGAAGATCTCGAACCGGAAGAGTCGGACACTTATACGCTCGGCTTTGTCTTCACGCCAAGCTTCATTGATGGGCTGACATTGACCGTCGACTATTTCGACATTGAGGTCGATGGCTACATCAACACGGTGCCGGAAGAAACGACGCTTACACAATGCGCTCAAACCGGAGATCAGTTCTTTTGTGACCTGATCAACCGCGGCACGGGCGGGACACTTTGGGCGAATTCATCCGGCTATATTATCGCGACCAACGTCAATACCGGATCGCTCGCGACGTCCGGTTACGATATCCAGGCCAATTATGTTTATGACCTGAATGAAAGCGGCGCTCTTAGCTTTGAGTATCTCGCGACCATCCTGGACAAGCTGGAATTCCAGGCTTTGCCAGATGCAGACGTGACACCGCCAGAGGATTGTGCGGGTTTCTATGGCGGCGCATGCCAAACCAATTTCGGCACGGGGGCCAACCCGGAATTCCGCCATCGGGCAAATGTCACCTGGACGTCTCCAGAAGAGGTGTTCAGCGTTTCAGGCACCTGGCGTTTCATTGATGAGGTATCGTTGAAAGACAATGATGACCCTACCAGCATCAATGCAGCGCTGGACTCGAAACATTATTTCGATCTCGCCGGAAGCTGGGCGGTGCGTGAGAATGTGACCTTGCGAACCGGAGTCAACAATTTGCTGGATGAAGATCCACCGCTGACATCGGTCGCAGGGACCGCGCCCGGGAATGGCAACACGTACCCTCAAGTGTATGATTCACTGGGGCGCTATGTGTTCGTCAATGCGACGTTGAATTTCTAGGCGACGTTTAAAAACACATCCAGGAATGGCGGCTCAACCGGGCCGCCATTTTTGATTTAGAGCGATGAGTCGAGGTCAGCGCCGGACCGCCGGACTCTCCAGTTCCAATCCCTGAGCGCGCGCCGCGAGATAGAGTTCCAGCGCGATATAAGTTTCGTCCCCATAGGGTAGCGGCTCGGCGCGAACGCCGGTGTCGCAATCGCGAAGGCGGCGCTGCAATGACCCCAGCGTCTGCCATTCCAGCCGATAAGCCGGAAAGCCATTGCCATGCCCCTGGCTGATTGTGTCACCGCGCAACTGTTTGCCCCAATTGTCGGTATGGCATTGCTGACACGAAAGATTGAATTGGCCGCGACGGGTGAGAAAATAGTTCTCGCCTTGCGCATAGGCCTGCGCCGCCGCGCCCGAGACATCCACCGCAAGGGGCAGGCCTTTGGATTGTTCGCTGATATAGGCGCTCAGCGCCAGTAAATCATCCGTTTCATATGCCAGCGGCGCCAGCGATTGGTGCTGCGTCCGGCATTTATTGATGCGGCCTTCGAGATTGAGAAGTTTGCCAGATTGCTTGTCTATCGCCGGATACCTTGTTGCCGCGCCTTGAAGGCCATCCTGATGGCAGGACACGCACGCTCGAGACGCGTCCTCGGACGCATGAAAAAGAGCGTCGCCGCGATCGACCCATAACAGGCCAGGATTGGCGAATGCATCATCCTGCAAAGCCTGCGTCTCCGCGGTCAGAAAGACATAGCCCGATTGCAGGTCTTGCGGTGAAACCTCCGCCGTCTGAGGGGCAGGTGCGCTTTGAGAGCAGCTCGCCGCCAATCCACAAAGCAGGATCAATACGTGGCGGATCATGTCACCGTTATCGTCGCCTGATCACTCCAGCTTTCACCATGCTGATCGGTCCAGGTGAAACTCAGAGACCCGGTTTGCGTCGCAATCGTGTGGAAGGTCAGGATCGGATTGGCGGCAATGCCGGGATGGAAGGTTGCGGCAAAGACCTGTTCGCCATCATACACGCATTCAAATCGCGTGATGATATTGCGCTCGATCACTTCTCCGCGCGAGCCGCGGCGAAATCCGCTCTCCATGGCATGTTGAATGAGTGCCTTGATTTCAATGACGTCGCCGCGCTGAGCGGTGTTCGGGACGGCAAGACGGATACTGGCCATGATACGCTCCTATAACACCACACACGCTGCCAGCGTGACGACGGTTTCCATACTTCCGGACCAGAGCGACCCGTCGCTCATTTCGGCCACGGCCTGAATGGCTTGCGTCCCGGACATCCGAATGCGGGTCGAAACCATCGCACGTCCCGATCGTGGGGTCAGATAGAATTGCCCGATCACGGGCAACGGATTTCGCGGTGACAGGATGGCGATCTGCTTGACATAATCATCAGCGCTCATCGGGCTTTCGACATTGACGGTCAGCGGTACAGAGAACCCATTTTCGGCAATCGGGGGCAGGGTGACAAAGACCCGGCCTTCTTGAACTGGACGATCGCCGAACAAGTCTCTTCGCGCATTCAGCAAGTCTTCCTGCGCCGCCCAACCCGGCAACGGCGATGCAGAAATGGCGATCAAACCACCCGCGCCCACAAAGAGCTGTCGGCGGTCGATTTGTGTGGATCTATCCATCATTCTACCCTTCGTGTTGCAACTGACTGAGATATGCGACCAGATCTTCAACCTGTTGGGCGGTTAATATTGACGTGCCTGCGTAGGCTTCCTGGACCTGATATAAGTCATGATTGCGATAATAGGAGGGCATCACGGTTCCAGGCGCGATAATTTGATAATCGACAATACGCAGCCTGAGTTGAGCCGAGGTGAGCCGATCGCCGACTGTGGTCAATGCCGGGCCAAGATCGCCTTGAAAGTCAGCGTCCAGGCCTTCGATACGATGGCACAAAACACAATGCCCTCGTTCCCGATCGACAAAGATGTATTTGCCGCGAAGTCGGTCACCTTGAGTATCGGTGAGTGGATCTGGTAGCGTATCTCCAACGATTGCCGACACCTCGACCAGAGGGGCGGCGTCTTGTTCGCAGGCAGCCAGGGCCATTAAACACATAGCGGCGAGGCGTATCACCCGAATGCCTCTTGCGTGATGGTTTCAAACCAATGCGTCGCCTCAGCGGTCTCTGCAGCCCGCACGGAGGGCGCCGCGCCGAGAGGACTGACCCCGCCCGCGCCCTCAATGCTCTGCAATTGATTGGCGGCATTGGAGTATACGCCAGCAATAGAGATCGCTTTGTTCGGCGTGGTGAAGGAATAGCATGTATTGGCGAGCGTCGTCGACGCTGGCAACAGACCGGACAAGCTGCGCGCAACGCCAATGGCGCAAATCTTCGCCTGAAGGTTGGCTGAGAATGCAGATTTAGGCATTGGGGCGGCAATAGTGGCGTCGCCGATCACATGGATATCGGGTTGCAATTGCGATGCAAAACTCAATGGATTGATGGGGCACCAACCGGTCGCATCCGCCACGCCGGCGCGCTCTGCAATCCAACCTGCTTTTTGCGGGGGAATGACATTGATCGCAGCCGCGGTGTGTGACTCGAAATCTGTAAACACGGTCATGGTTGCCGGATCGACCCGGCGCACCGTGCCGTCATCGCTCGCGCCCCGCCACTCGATTTGATCCGGATAATGTTCTGCCCATGCTTCCCGAAACAGATCCATCTTTGAGAAGCGATCTTTGCCATCCAGGAGAATGAGCTTGGATGCGGGCTTATGGGTTTTCAGATAGTGGCCGATCAAACTGGCCCGTTCATACGGGCCTGGCGGACATCGATATGGAGCAGGGGGGATGGTCATGATGACCGATTGCCCGTTCTCCAGCGTTTCCAGTTGCTGGCGCAGAAGCGCTGTCTGAGCACCCGCCTTCCAGGCATGCGGCAAACGCCGTGAAGCAGCTTCGTCATATCCTTCAATTGCATTCCATCGAACATCAATGCCAGGCGAAAGGATCAATCGGTCATAAGGGATGACCATATCATTCTCTATGGTCACAGCGCGGGAAGCTGCGTCGATATCGGTTGCGGATCCGTTTATGACCGTGATGCCTTCGCGCTGCAGCGTCTCATAGCCAAATTCCTGCAACGCAAGTGGGCGAATTCCGGCAATAACAAGATTGCTGAACGGACAAGCCGTAAACCTGGCGCTTGCTTCGATCAGTGTAACTTGCGCATCTGGTAGCAAGCGCTTGAGCATGCGCGCTGCGGTCGCGCCGCCGAATCCTCCGCCAATAATGACGATGGCTGCGCGGGTTTGCGCCAATGCCTGGAGCGGCAGGATCGATAAGCCCGTCCCTGCAAGCGCACCCTGAAGAAGCAGACGTCGGTTGAGGGATGTTGTCATGGCGTGTGCTTGGTTTGGTTCAGATATGCGCTGACAAGCGCAATATCTTCGTCTGAATATCCGCGGGCCAACCGGTGCATGACCGTCGTACCGTCTGACTCATCCTTGTAGCGCTGAAAGGCGCTCTGAATCTGATCCGGCGCATAATTCGCCAAACTGGCGATCGCTCCGGCTTGGTCGGAATGGCACCCTGAACAGGCAGATGCCAACAGAGCGCCGCTATCGACCTGCGCAGCGGCTTCGACATCAACAGGCATGGGATCAGGCGCATTGGCTCCGCCGCAGGCAGCTAATACGATACCGCTTAGCAGCCATGCGGCGGAGAAGATCGAACGATCAGGCATCCCTCAAATTCTGATCTTTGATCGGCAATTGTCGAATCCGCTTGCCGGTCGCAGCGTAGATGGCGTTCAACACAGCGGGCGCAGCGACTGCGATGGTGGGCTCGCCGACCCCGCCCCAGAATCCGCCGGATGGCATGATGATGGTCTCAACTTCCGGCATGTCTGCAAGCCGCAGGGAATTGTAAGTGTCGAAATTGCGTTCCTGAACTTCGCCGTCTGCATACGTGATTTCACCATACAGCATGGCGGACAGGCCATACACAAATGAGCCCTCGACCTGCGCTTCAATTTGCTGCGGGTTCACGGCGTGACCTGGGTCGGTGGCGGCAACAATCTTGTCGATGAACAGCTTGCCATCATCATCGACAGTTACTTCTGCGCATGCAGCGACATAAGACCCAAATCCATACATGACACATAGTCCGCGGGCTTTGCCATCATCATTGCCCCAGCCTGAACGGTCAGCCACCGCCTGCAGAACGGCCGCAGCCTTTGGGCTGTCACTGAGATGCGCGAGACGGAATTCCAGCGGATCACGCCCAGCGGCATGTGCGAGTTCATCCATAAAGCACTCTAGATAAATTGCATTCTGGTTGAGATTAACGCCGCGCCAAAAACCGGGACGCACAGGCGGGTTTCGCATAGCGTGATCGATCAAGAAATTATCAAACGAATACTTCAAAGTCTGATCTTCGAGGCGGGGATCGACCCCGGCGGGCAGCAGGCCCTGGAAAGTCGCATAATCGACCCCGTCCTGCAGCGCTTGCGGGATCAGGGTGGCGAGAATGGATTGGCCGGAAATGCGCATATGCATGCCGGTCAGATTTCCATCCGCATCCAATGCCCCTCTAACGCGCGCCTTGGTGGTCGGATGGAAGAAACCATGCATCATGCTTTCCTCTCTCGACCACAGCATTTTAACGGGTGTGCCAGGCATTTCCTTGGCGATCAGGACCGATTGCTGAACATAATCCGGCATGGCCCGCCGCCCAAATCCACCACCGAGATGGATTTTGTAGACTTCACATTGCTCGATTGGCAGCCCGGACGCTTCAGAAACAGCCGCCAAGGCCGCTTCGCCATTCTGCGTTGGACACCAGATTTCGCACCGGTCCTCGGTGTACAGCGCCGTGGTGTTCATCGGCTCCATGCACGCATGGTTCTGCAGCGGCATATTATACGTCGCTTCAATCATTTGATCCGCGGCAGCGAAGGCCCCGGCAAGATCGCCTCCACCATTGCCAACGAAGGCTTCTTCAGCGGTCAAACCATTATCCAGTTCGGCCTCAAACTCGGCCGTTGAAAAGGCAACACCGCCGGCCCATTCAATCGGTAAGGCCTCAAGCGCTTTATTCGCATGCCACCAGGTGTCAGCAATGACGGCAACCGCATTCTCGCCCTCGCCAAATGGGTTCTTCAGGGCAATGACTTTTTCGACGCCCGGCATGTTGGAGATTGCTGCTGCATCATATGAGGCAATCGTCGCACCAATCTTCGGCGCTTGCTTAATGGCAGCATTGCGCATGCCATCAAGTTGAACATCGGCGCCATAGACCTGTTTGCCAGTCAGTTTATCGGCTGTATCGAGGCGTTTCTTCGCCTCGCCAATAATTTTCCACTGGCTCGGGTCCTTAACGGTGACGTCCAAAGGCGGCGGCAATTGGGACGCAGCGCCCGCGACTTTACCATACGTCGTGGTCTGCCCACTTGGACCATGCGTGATGATGCTGTTTTCTGAAGTACATTCAGATGCTGGCACACCCCATTCATTCGCCGCGGCTTCGATTAGCATGGCTTTCGCAGCGGCCGCACCCTCGCGCACATAATCTTGCGAGCCGCGAATGCCCTGGCTGCCTCCGGTCGAATAATCGCGCCAGATTCGTTCCCGGGCGAGATTTTCGCCCGGCGTCGGATATTCTGTCGTCACTTTATCCCAGTCACAATCGAGCTCATCTGCGACCAGTTGAGCCAGTCCGGTCAGCGTACCTTGGCCCATTTCGGAGCGCGCAATGCGCACCGTTACCGTGTCATCATGATCGATGTGGACCCAAGCATTCACTTCCTCATTCGGGGGAAGATTGGAATAATCCGGCGCATCGGGCTCACCGGCATTCGGCGTGCAACTCGCCAGGATGCCAATGGTCAGACCGGTGGCGCCGGTTCCAATGATGAACCCACGCCTCGAGAGAAAACCTGTATCAGCCATGTTCGTCTCCCTTACGATTTTTCTACAGCGAGCTTGATGCCTTTGCGAACACGCGCCAGCGTTCCGCATCGGCAGATATTGGTGATCTCGGCATCAATATCTTCATCGCTCGGATTGGGATTATCATTCAACATGCCGGAAACCGCCATGATCATGCCCGGCTGGCAATATCCGCATTGTGGGATGTCGAGTTCCGCCCAGGCTTTTTGAACCGGGTGACTGGCATCCTCAGACAGACCTTCAATCGTGGTGATTTCTTCCGACCCAGACAGGGCACCGACAGGGAACACGCAGGACCGAACGGGGCTGCCATCGACGTGGATGGTGCAGGTTCCGCATTGCGCGATGCCACAGCCATATTTGGTGCCGGTCAAACCGGCTTGCTCGCGGATGACCCAGAGCAGCGGTGTGTCATCTTCGACATCTACCGTGACTGTTTCACCATTTATCTTAAGTGTCGCCATGCTGGGGCTCCTCCGGCATTGAGCGCCGCCATCCTGGATGAGATGATCATTCGCGCATTAACCTAAATAATGATCGAAACGTTTAGCGAGTAAAGGTCTGTCAGCGAGAATTTTCGAAATAGTTTTCAATTCTGCTGTTTGTGCGCAGGCTGGTGTCGACGTTACACAAACGCCAGAAGCGGCAAGACTGACACAATCTCATTGTTGTTCGCGGGAGGATCATGCGGCAAGCGCCGGATCAATGCACTATGGGTCGCAAATGTACTGAGCAAAGAACTGTCCTGACTTGACGCAGGCGTGGCCCGTACATCGCCCTCCGGGCCAACGTACAGACGTGCTCTCATAAAGTGTTCACGCGGTCCGTTTGCGTCTATTTTTTGCGTCAAACGCGCGGGCACCAGACTTGGTCGCCAATCTTGTCCGAGCAAGGGTGCCAGGAACAATTGCGCACAGACGAGGGCAGAGGCGGGATTACCGGGCAAGCCGAGAACCAGTGTGTCCGTTTTTCGCGAAAACCATGTTGGCTTTCCAGGCCTGACCGCAACTTTTCGGAAGACAGGTTCGAACCCGCGGCCGGTAAACGCGGCATGCATATGATCATGATCGCCCACCGAGGCGCCCCCGATCGGAACGATAATGTCAACATCCGCAGCATCGATCCGGCTCTGGATCGATTCAATGTCATCAGCGGCGACACCCAGTTGAACGGCTTCTCCGCCCCAACGTTCGATCAAACCCGCCAGCCCAAACGGATTTGAGTTGATGATTTCGCCGGGTTGCAAATCTGTCCCGGGTTGCCGTAATTCGTCGCCATTCGACAGCAATCCGACGCGCAATGGCACATCAACGTCTATAGCGGCATTGTTGCTTGCTGCAGCGAGCGCGAGATGAATTGGCTCAAGCATGGTGCCGCTTGCGACCAGGATATCATCAATTCCAAAATCGATGGCGGCCTGGCGAATATGTCTCGCGACCTCTGTTTGTTCGAGGATGATGACATCATCGCCATCGCGCTTTGCGTTTTCCTGGATTGTAATATGGTCTGCGCCGTCTGGGACAACCGAACCTGTAAATATGCGCACCGCTGTACCGCTGCGGACATGACCGTGAAATGGTCGACCCGCAGGGGCGTCTCCGATCACCTTGAGCCGAGCGCCCTCTGTGCGGACATCTTCGAGACGAACCGCATATCCATCCATGGCAGACATCGCCGTCGGCGGTCGCGCGACCTGCGCAATGATCGGTTTGGCCAACCGACGCCCCAACGCGTTTCTGATCGGAATCAGCTCGGTGCGAACGGGTAAGTGATGTTTGCGTAATTGCTCAATCGCCTGTTCAACACTGATCAGGTCGCTCATGTCGCGACCTTTCTATAGTGCCCTGATTTGCCGCCCACCTTTTCAAGCAATTCGATGCCATAAATCTGCATCGATTTATCAACCGCCTTGAGCATGTCGTAGAGGGTTAGACAGGCGGCAGAGACCGCAGTTAAGGCCTCCATCTCGACGCCGGTTTTTCCGGTTGTTCTGGCCGTCGCAACAATTTCAAATCCAAGACGATTGGATAAGGCGTTGATTTCCACGGTGACGCCGGACAAGGGCAGGGGATGACATAATGGGATCAGATCGGCGGTTTTCTTGGCCGCCATAATACCCGCAAGCTCGGCAATCGCGATTGGGTCTCCCTTGCGGGTATCGCGCGCATCGGCTTTGCCAAACGCCTCCTCGGTCATTTGAATAAAGCCATGCGCGACGGCTGTGCGTGCAGTATCGGCTTTGTCAGAAACGTCGACCATCCGAGCGCGGCCATCCGGGCCTATATGCGTAAGATCAGACATATTAAGTCTCCATCAAACGCGGCATAAGTTCAACCAAATTGCACGGTTTATGACGGCTATCGAGTTGATATGAAATAACTTTATCCCATCCATCTTTCACCGCGCCGTTCGATCCCGGAAGGCAGAAAATGAACGTCCCCTTGGCCAGACCAGCGACCGCACGTGACTGCAACGTTGACAGACCCACGGACTGAAAGCTGACCTGATGAAAGATTACAGAGAACCCATCAATGGTTTTTTCGAATAAAGGCGTGACGGCTTCGGGAGTTACATCACGTCCCGTTAGTCCGGTTCCGCCGCTCGAAATGACAACATCCGTATCCGGGTCATCAATCCAGGCTTGGACGCTGTCCCGGATGACCGCCGGATCGTCTTTGACAATTTTACGATCCGCGAGCGTGTGTCCGGCGGCGAGAAGCCGATCGACAAGAACCGCGCCGGACGTATCGGTTTCCAGGGTACGGGTATCACTGACGACGAGGATTGCGATCCGAACAGGCTTAAACTCAAGTGACTCATCTATTCCAGCCATAGCTTATCCTTGATCCCTTTTTATCCAACGCGAGGCGTCTGTGTAATCTTCAGCACGCGGTTCAATCCAATGCGTGCCCGTATCGATGGTTTCTTTTTTCCAGAACACCGCTTCGGTTTTCAAGTAATCCATCAAGAAGTCTGCGGCTTCAAACGCGGCGCGTCGATGCTTGGAAGCTGTGGCGACAAAAACGATGGTCTCGCCCGGGGCGATATCTCCGATGCGGTGATTGACCTGAACGGCCTCTAGCGCCCAGCGTGCGTTTGCGGTCTCTATGGCTTTTGTGATGCCGTTCTCGGTCATCGGCGAATAGGCTTGTAGATGCAGCATTCGAACCTGACCTAAATCTGATTGTCCGCGCACCTGGCCGCTAAAACTGACAATGCCGCCAGCGTTAGGCGCCCGTGTCTCGAAAGCACGTAGCGCTTGAGACGTATGGATGGGGTCTGATGAAACCACCAACATCTAGCCCCCTCCGACGGGCGGCATGAAAGCAATTTCCTCTGCCTCGGCAATCGGCGCGGAATCGAATGTAATTTCACTGTCGATTGCGACGCGAACCGTCGGATCCAGCAGCGCACCGGTGCTGCCAAACCGCGCGTCGAGCCATTGCCGCAATGCGCCCGCGGTCTCGATCCTTGCCGGAAGTTCCAGGCGCTCTTCCATAATGCCCGTGACATCCGTCAAACGCCCGAAATAGAGGACCTTTTTCATTCTAGCCTCCCGTCACTGACATATGACGTTGAAGCGCAGGATCTTGTCCGCGGCGGTCAATCTTGAAATCGTGACGCTCCGGCTTCTTCAGCAAAGCCCGGTCAAGACAAGCATTCAACGCTTCGATGGGATGTTCGGATTCACGCAAAGCGGCGCGCAAATCGATGTGATCGTCTTGACCCAGGCACATGTAGATCCGTCCTGTGCAAGTTACGCGCACGCGATTGCACCCAGCACAGAAATTATTGGTCAAAGGTGTAATGAAACCAAGGCGACCGCCCGTCTCCTTGATCCGCACATACCGGGCTGGCCCCGCATTGGTTTGCACGCCAGGAAGGTCTTCCAGAGTCCAGGCGCTTTCAAGCTGATCTCGGACCATGGGTAACGGGATGTATTGATCTACGCGGTCTTCACCTGTTTCGCCCAGCGGCATCACTTCGATCAGGGTCATATCCATGCCTTTGCCGTGCGCCCAGGCAATCATCTCCTGCAATTGATCAACATTGTCATGCTTGAGCGCCACCGTGTTGATCTTGATCTGCAAGCCAAGATCTAGCGCCGTCTCGATTCCAGCCATCACTTGCGCAAGTTGTCCGCGGCGCGTGATCTTTTCAAACCTGCTCGGATCCAACGCATCGAGCGATACATTGATCCGCTTGACGCCATTGCGCACCAGCATGTCTGCATTTTGCGCCAACAGTGTGCCATTTGTGGTTAGGGTGAGTTCGTCCAAGCCCGCGCCGAGGTGCTGGCCGAGCTGATCAAACAATTCGGGCATACCTTTGCGGACGAGTGGCTCGCCCCCGGTAACCCTGATCTTGCGAACGCCGCGGGCAATAAAAGCGCGGGCCACAGTCGCCAATTCTTCGATGGTCAGCAATTCTCGTTTCGGCAAGAATTGCATTCTCTCCGCCATACAATACGTGCAACGCAAGTCGCAGCGATCGGTGACCGAAATCCTCAAATATGTGATTTCGCGCCCGAATTGATCGACGAGAGGTCGAGGCGATGTTGTTTCTTGTCCATCAGGCATGTTCATACTCCGCGGCGCGCAACAGGTCCGCTTCGCAATCAATGTCCATCGACTGTTGCGGCGATAGTTTGAGCGCCACAGCGCCGTCTTTCATTTCATGGAAGATCGATTTTGCGCCTCGATCTCCTGTCAAAGTTTCTAAGGCATCGAACAGATCGCGATTGAACAAAGCTGGCGGGCTCAAAACCCCGTCGCTATCGCTCATGATTGCGCGAACGTTTGGATCAAGCGCCGTCTCTAACAGGTCCGAAACAAATGATGACGGCACATACGGCATATCCGCGAGCAGAATGACCACCTGATCCACGTCACCGTCTTCGCGAATGCGTGCAAGCGCACATTTCAGCGATGTGCTCTGGCCAGCATCGGCCTCAACATTTGTCAAAACCGTCCAACCCGCGGCTTCCAGCATGCTGCGTCGTTCGGGATTCTGCTCGGAAACAACCGCATAAGCGCGGTGCGGAGCTTGGTCGTCCAGGATCGCCGCGGCGTGTGAAAGGACTGGCCGTCCATTCAATTCGGCGGTGAGCTTGTCGCCAGATTCAAATCGCTTTGCCGCACCTGCCGCAAGCAACACAAAGGCAGTGCGTGGGGGGATGGGTTCGGATATCTCTTTCGACGCTTCAACGATTTGCGCAAGCGTCGATAGAGCAATCGAAGACGCGTCTCTCAAAGATGGTACCAGACCGACCGGCCCGTGGATCCGGCTGATGGATTCTTCCACACATCCGGCGGCGCGCAGATGCTGGCAGCGGATGTCATGGGTGCGCCGGCTTCCGACCGCACCAATATAAAATGCTGGCCCAGAGAGACATTGTTTCAGCAATGGAATTTCAAAATCACGGTCATGAAATAACAGGACAAAAGCGGTCCAGGCATCATCTTCCAAACGTGGCAATTCACTCATGGTCGTGAGTTGAGTGATATGGGCTATTCCAGCCTGTTCGGCGTTCGCAATATCCGCCTCATCGAGCAATTGTAGGCGTGTTTCATATCCTGCCGCATCGCTAAGCTTAGCGAGTGCGAGGGCGTCCGCGCCGCGCCCAGCAATCCGGATCCTGAGTTTGGGGTGATAGCTGAAGTCGAGAACCTTGCTTTTGGTCTGTGTCCGCTTGCGCGCGTTTAGAATACTTCCATCCAGATCAAGACGCAGATGTGCGGGCTGCCGGGCGATGAGGTTTTCATAAAGCCTGACGATCTCCTGCGGCGCCGGGTCAGGCACAATCAACAGTTCAATCGCGCCCCCGCAAGGCAGCGGCAAATCGACAAAGGGCGAGCCAGCACCATAGCGCAAACGACGCGGGGACTTGTCGGCCATGGCCTGCCGCGCCTGAAGGATCAAATCTGCGTCAATACAGCCGCCAGAGACATAGCCATGATGGTCATGTTCACTGACTGCTAGGAGGGCCCCAGGTGCGCGCACGGCACCGCCTTCGGTTTCTATTACAACAATCAGTGCGCAGGCGAGATCAGTGGATTGCCACTTCACCAGGCGCTGGAGCACATCCTGGGGGTGCTCACCGGTCATCGCAATTGCATTCATCCACGCGGTGTAAACCAGCATTTATATCGAAGCTAGTTTATTCTGAGCAAAACTTGCCGATCTGATTGAGGGCATCCTGGTTGGCGCCAACAGAGCTCAGGCACAATTGATCATAAAGCTTCAGCACGTCCTGACCGCGAAGTGTCACGCTGGCGCCGCCGCCTGTCGCGCCGCCATGCTGGGCGACAACCAGCGCTTCGGCAAAAGCTGCGTTCATCTGATCGATGAGTTTCAGCGCACGTGGATAGGACATATCCAGTTTCGCCGCCGCGGACTTGATCGATCCATTGTCAATCAATGCGCGCAACAGCGCCGCTTTTCCAGGACCAAACCGCGAGCCATCTGGAAAGTCGATGCGAACACTCAGAGTGGGAGTCTGTCGGGTCATATTCTCTGCATTATCTCCGCACATATTTGCGTCACCGATTGGTTTCCCTCAATCGCGTGCGCGTCATGTGGAACGGTCAAAGCAGCAAGCTGGCTATCGAGCAGGGCGACGGGCATGAAGTGATCGGTCCGCGCGCGCATCCGTTGTGCCAATACGTCGGCTGGAACATCAATCAGAAACCATTTGCAGGCCCGCGAAATCTCTTCTCGCAGGCGAGATTGTACGTAAGGGGTCAAGGCCGAGCAGGCGAGGACAATATCGGCATGCGGTTCTGCATTGATCGCGGCGATCAAACGATCGAGCCAAATCACACGATCCTGATCTGTCAGAGGAATCTGATTGCGCTGTTTCTCGACGTTCTCGACAGGATGATGATCATCGGCCTCGATCATGGCCCAGCCTGCGCGGTCCGCCAGGGCCGCCGCAATGCTCGACTTTCCACAGCCCGCAGGCCCCATGATGATGTAGACAGTCGACACAGCACAGCATTCCAAAACAATCTATGCCTCCGTCTTATCGATTCACTCAAAATGCTCAACGCAAAGCTTTCGCCGCGATCAAACCTTAATCAAAGGTTTCAATAGGGGGAGGGAGGTCGCGCTCGGCGCCACCTACGACGACGACCGACGCTGAAGACGTTCGGGGCGTCGTTTTAATAGCGCAGACAAGCGCACGAATTTGCATCCGTAATGGTGGTGGACGCTTTAGCTCTATAAGTTCGATAATCTACATTATGGGAAATAACGCTTCTGGCTTAATGTGCATAATCGCGCCTAATCAACGGGTTAGCCCCCTTGCGCTTTCAACGAGGTGCGAAGCTGCACCCTATGGCCGATACAAAGCCGACAGACGGTTTGCGCATGTCGCGCTGTATGGTGTGTACAATTCATAGAATTCAAGCGGTTCATTCATCTCTTAATGCGTCTGGATATTGGTTGAAAGCGCAAACAGCGTCACCAACTCCGTTTTAAGCAATTCGGCGCGATCCGGAAAAAGCCCCATCGGCAATAAGGCGCCATACTGAATTCGATCAACCAAACTGAGCACCGGATTATCGCGTTTCATCCATCGTTTGGACATCGCCTTAAGGAAGGCGCGCGCACTGGTACTGTTGGCAACGCTGGCACCATAGACGTTTTTGAGGACTCCACGGCCATAGGTTTCAAAACGCCCCCCAAACAACCAGCCGCCCACGCCCCCGACTACGGAAACAGTCGCCACTGTGCGGATGAAATTTCGGCGTGATAGTGGCCGCATTAGAGCGTTCCTTCCAGGCCGCCTCGGCCAGCGGCGAATGCGCCAGCACGCAATGAAAGTGCTGACAGAGTCAGAGTCGGATTTGCCGCTGATGAACTTGGAAAAGCTCCGGCACCAAGCGCGAATACGTTTCGCAGATCGTGTAGAATAAGGTGATCATCGATGACGCTGTCTTCGCGGGAAACCCCCATTCGCGTCGTGCCCTGAATGTGCGATTCGGTTCGGGAGTATGGCGCGAAGAACACGTCTTCGATGTCGAAGGGTAACAGTGTTGGCAACGACTCGCGGGCCCGCTCCAGACCACGATATGCATAGTCAGAATGCCCGTTCCAATCGATCACCGGCTGATCCGCCTCCAGCACAACACGATTGTCGGTGGATGGAATGTCTTCCGCGATCAGTTTCAGCGACAAACGATTTAGAGTCTTGTCCCGTTCTGGTCGCAGCAGCGCTGGTGCATTGGAATTTTCAATCAACACGGCCGCTGCGCTTGATCTGTGTGGACCGTCATAAAGCGGATAACCGTGGCCCGTGATCGACGTACCGCCATAGAAGTTGCGTCGATCAATATCGATGCGTACAGGTTGGCTCGCTTGCTCGTGCAGATAACGCCCAAGCGCAGGTGTTTCTAATCCTGTCCGCATAAGGATGGCGGCATTGAACAGCGCGTTGGCCCCAAGGCCGATCAGGTCAGACTGAATGACGCCCTCGGCCCCCGATTGATGGCGCACCTCGACGCCGCGTGCATGACCCGCTTCGACATGCAATGACCGCGCTTCTGTTTCGCACAAGATGTGCAAATTAGGATGCGCAAGCGTCGCGAACCCGTTCAGCACGGTGAATTTTGAATCGACGGGGCAAAGACCGCAAACTCCATTCGCGCAGCATGGCGCGCGCTGGCCGGTTGTCGCACGCGCGCTCGGTTGCGCGAACCAGTCCTTACTGTGTCGACGTAAGTGTTCGTCGCTCAAGGATGGCGCATGAGGTGGGTGCGGAAACGGTGAGCGTCTTGGCAAGATGTGATCTGATTCACCGCCATTGATTTCCATCAACTGCTCAGCGCGCAGATAGTATGGTGCCAATTCATCGTATCCGATCGGCCAGTCGTGGCCCACGCCATACGTGCTTCGTAACTTGAAATCATTGGGATGAAAACGCGGGGTGCAGGCCCACCAGCAATTTGAATTTCCTCCGACCAGCGTATGAGCGACCCAATCCTTGTCCTTGCCAGAACGATTGCGTTGCTGAATCGGCTCCAGATATGAGTCATGTCCGGTCCGCAACTGCTCTGAGTGCGGAACCAACGATCCTTTTTCTATGGCCAGGATGTTCCAGGATGCAGGCAAATTGTGCGCAAAGAAGAGCGATGCGAAACTGGTACCAACCAGAACAGCATTCCATTGCCGATCTTGCGCCTGCGCAAGCGTTTCGATGACTTGCATGTCTGGCCGTCCCTGCCATTGCAATGGTTCATAACGCACCTCACGAACGCACGGTTCGAAAGACTATTGGCTTTTATATGATTCGCAGCCTGAACGCGGTTCGAAAAAATCCGTTCGCGTCAGAATTGCCGGTGGCGAAAGACGTATCGGGTATCAATCACATATTTCAACGTATAGCCGACAGCGAGACCAATAACGCCGCCCGCATATCGCATAATATCCGAACTGTAAGCGAAGTGGAATCCAAGTTCGATGCCCCAGAACACGATGGTCGTGAATACGCCGGTTGCGATGTACAGCGACAATTGCGCCACGGCTTTTCGCCCGCCTGCCGGATCTTTGAAAATCAGAAATTTGTCCATAGCGAACTTCGCCGCCAATCCGACGCCTGTGCCGATCAGGACTGAGATATAGATCATCCAGGCACCCGCGCCGAACGCATCAATGACCAGCCATTGCGTGCCAATATTCGCAATCGTGGCGGCCAACGCCGCCAGCGCGTATTTCAGGATCTTGTTTTGATGAGGCACTTAAAATCTACATTTTGGTCTTATGAAACACCGGGATCGGTAACGCGCGAACGATAAGCAGAATGAAACGCCAAAACCAAGGCGTATAGATACGAACCCGACGCTTTTTGACGGCGTGATCTATGCGGCGGGCAACTTGCTCGGGCGTTGCCCATAATGGACCAGACTTTTCAATGTGCGCCGTCATGGGCGTATCGATAAAACCCGGCTTCGCCAAAGTGACGTGAATGTTTTTCGACGCTGCAAATCGATGCGCCATACCTTCACAAATTCGTTCCAGACCCGCTTTTGTTGCGCCATAGAGATAATTCGATTGCCGTCCACGGTCGCCCGCCACTGATCCGATAATCACGGCATGCCCAAACGACTGTTGTTCGAACTTTCCGGCCATGGCTTCCATCCAAAGCGCCGCAGACACGAAGTTCGTCTCCAATAGCGCTCGAAGGTCTTTCAAGTTGTTTTGCAAGTTTTCCTGATCACCCAAGACCCCATAAGCGAGCAGACACTCATCAATACGCGAGGATCTCCCCTGCACTTCAGAAAACATCGCTTCGACGTGCTCGGGATCGCCGAGCTCGCCCGTCACCGTCTCAACGTCTGACTTGCCGCGAGCCGTGAGATCATCAGCGACAAGCCGTAGTTTTTCAGCATTCCGCCCAACCAATATCAGGCGGCCAAATCGTTGCTCTTCCGCAACCAAACGCAAATAGGCATGGGCAACGCCAGATGTGGCGCCCAGGACGACGAGGGTTCTGTTTGGATCTTTCATACGGGGTCCTATTGTGTGACGCGGCGCCAGAATGAGGAATTGATCTTTGGATCGCGCAAGGCCTCCAGCCTCTGCCAATTGGGGTAGCCAGCTTGATAAATATGGGACGCCATTGCGGCGTCTTTCGCGGCATACATGCGCCCTCCATGCCCGGCTGCGATTTCATCCAATCTCTGAAGTAATGCCATCGTCTTTGCGCCGCGATTGGGAAAGTCCAGTGCCAAACTGACCCCGTCGAGTGGAAAAGAATTCAATCCCGGCGAGGTTTCCGGGCCATGACGTTTCAGCACCGCCAGGAACGAGCCTTGTCCGCTTCGTCGAATGGTATCGAGCAATTCTGTTACCCCTACCCGACTGTTTTCCATCGGGATAATGGATTGATGCTGATAGAAGCCCTTGCGTCCATAAAGCTTGTTCCACCCGTATATTTGATCCAGCGGATAAAAGAATCCCTGATAATTCCGGCGCCCTTTAAACTGCGCTCCAGGTCGGTATTTATAAACTTGGTTGAATGTAGAAATTGTGAATTTATTCAGTAGGATAGACGGTAACTCGACGGGCATTTTTCGGCTTGGGTGGGCGTCTCCCGCTCGCAATATTCCGTCATCGAGAAACCGCGCGCGGGTAAAAATTCCGGCGCCCGTTCTTGGTTTCGAGCTGAAACAATCGACCCAGGCGGCGGTATAGGGCCACGCAGCGCTATCCTCACTCAACGCAAAGAAGTCCTGTAAATCGGCAAACCGGATATTTTCAATCCACATATTGCTTGACGTTATCGGGCTGAGTTGCAGCTCCACCCAATCAATGTACCCGGTTAAACCAAGACCGGAAATCGTTGCATCGAAGAGGTCTGTATGCTCCGTTCGACTACAAACAAGCGTCTCTCCATCGGACCGGATCAATTTGAGCGCGATGATATGCGATCCGAAGCTTCCAGCCACGTGGTGGTTTTTGCCATGCACATCATTCGCCACAGCGCCGCCCAGCGTTACGTACTTGGTGCCAGGTGAGACCGGCACGATCCAGCCGTCCGGTACCGTGATCTGGTTCATCGCGCCAAGAGCCAATCCGGACTGCGCTTTCAGACGGCCATTTTCCCGATCAAATGCCAATAATCGATCATTCGCAGCGTTCAGACACAAACGCCCATCCTCGTTCAGCGCGACATCGCCGTAAGAGCGACCGAGACCGTGAAACAGGACCTCTGCGTCTGTCGCAAACGTGTCCGGGTCAAATGCGGATAAGCGGTCACGTTGCCAGACGTCGTGAGCATACCGAAATGTTCGGCCCCAGCTTAGAACAGGTTTTGCCACAACGGCCCCGTCAGGTCATAAGCAAAGACAAGAGATATCGTCGCCAGTATGACAAAACTGGTACGATCCTTAAACGCGTACACGACCGGGTCATCTGTGACTTCACCGCGACCCGCCAATAGCCAGAACCGCAAGACCCAGGACAATAAGAGGGCTGAGCCGATCAAGACCACGGTTTCGGAACTGAACACCGTAATCGGGGCGGACAAGCCGTAAATCAGCATCGCCAAGACAGCGATCGTCCCAATCGCGCAGCCCGCGGCCAGCAACGGCACTGCATCACTGGCCAGATAGCCGCGCCCAGCGACGCTCTGATTGTCTGTAAGGGCGCGTATCTCGACAAATCGTTTGCCGATTGCGAGTGATAAGAAGAAGCTGCCAATAAAGGTCAGAAGCCAGCCTGAGGGCGGAAAATCGACGATGTAGGCGCCGGCAATGACGCGGATGGAAAACAGTCCGGCCAATGTGAATACGTCGGCAACGGCGATCCGTTTCAACCGGAATGAATAAATCGCTGTGACCGCAAAGTAAGCCAGCGCCACCCAACCAAAGGATTGATCGACCAGAAAGGACAGATACAAGGCCGCCGGAATGGCAAGCGCAACAAACCAGGTCGCCGTTGGAATGCTGAGCCGGCCGCTCGCCAAGGCGCGTTTTGCTTTGCTGCGATGCTGACGATCATCCTGAATGTCAAACAGGTCATTGAGCACATAGGTCGCGCTGGCCAGCAAAGAGAAGCACAGAAACCCCCAGAACAAGCGCACAAAATCGGGCTGCGTCAGATTGACGATCTGAATTGCGGGCACGATGAACAGCAACAGATTCTTTGCCCATTGATGCAGACGCATGCTTTGCAACAAAGGGATAAGTTCGCCGCGTTGCGCGGCCAGTTTCTCGACGTCGACCTTCGACCCATCCGCACGCTTCAGCCGAAATGATCCCGCCGGGGCGTTGACCGCGTATCCGCCCTGCCCGACCCGCCAGACCGCGAAATCAGCGCGCGAATTTCCAGCATAGATAAAATCGCTGCCATGTCGGTCGGTCAGAAACTTTGCTTTGCGCGCGGCGGTCAGATTGGTGCCTGGAACCGATCCTTTGAAGACCTGAATACCGAGATGTTCGGCCACCGCTCGGACCAATTCTTCATCGCTTCCCGAAACGATTTCAATGGCTTGGCCGTTCGCTTTAGCGGTTTCGATCAGGTCGAGTGTTTCTGGTTGATATGGCAGGTGGCGGGCATCGATCTGTGCATGAAAACGCGCGGCCAGCATACGCTTTGCAGCGGCGCGATCCGTCAGCGCTCGCAAGACGGCATAGACAAACAGAAACGGATTGGACCGCGCGCACAAAACAAACAGCTCAAACGTGAGATCGTTCCGGATCAGCGTGCCATCGAGATCGAGTATCAGTGTCGGTTTCGTCACCGCGTTCGCATTCCTGTTCTAGAATCACCCATTTCGGGCTGATTTAGCATCCAGCTTGAAGGTAAACGGTTAATTGAACAGCACTTTGTACGCGTCGGTCGCACCATCAGAAGCTCAGACAGTCAGGATGGTGCATTCAGGCTGGCGCGAATGGTCGCCGATGTCTCTCTGCGAACATACATCGCAACGGAGTCCAGGCACAGAAGCTCGTAATTGGCGGTAAATCTTTCTGATTCCAGAAGCCCTTTCAGCACATGGTTCCAGAATGGATCCGGATACGTTTCTAAGGCTGCGCAATCATGCAAAGCCGGTAGCATGACATCCGGTTCAACGCGCCAAAACACGTCATCAGAAAATGCTCCATGATTGCGAAACGTGCCCGACAGGTCTTCAGTGGCATGCGCCATTTCCGACCAATTCAGCCCCATCAGGTCATAGATGGGGCCTTGCGTATATGTCCTTGAAATACCGCCTGCCGGAACGATTCCGAGACTGGTTTGAGGTGCCAGCCGGTTGAGCTTTTGGCCGATCGCGCGACCGTCTTCTGCGATGCGAAATTCTTTGCCAAGACCGCCGCCATCAATCGCAAACGCATTCAGTGATGTCAGGGCGAGCATGCTCATCATAGCGGTCACGCCGAGCACGACCGGTGGCCGCGAAATGAACCCGTATTTGTGCAATAGAAAACACAAGCGACCCGCAATCCATGGTATGAGGATCAAATGTGCGGGTTGATAAAACCGATACGAATCAAAGTGATCGCCCCCCAGCATCGTATACAGCCCGAATACGCCAAGCACGAATAGGACCTGGAATCCGCGGGCCTCAAAAATCGCCTTAACCGGGCGCCATGCGCTCGTCAGCGAGGCGAGACCCGTTCCGAAGGCAAGTAGGATCAGAATCAGGCCTGAATCGGTTGTCAGATACCATCGCAGATAATGCAGACCGAACATTGCCTGGTCGATCAGGTCGGATGAAACTTTCGCATAATACGTGTTCGGGAATGGCACGCCAAAATAAGTCAGACGCCACACCGTGGCGAACGCGAAGACCAACAATGCTGCGGCCATTGCGAGCAGAAATTGATTTCGCATCGCTTTTTTCTGATTCACAACAGCAAAAGCGATCAAATACAAGGACATACCCAGCGCGATCGCAATTCCTTCAGGACGACAGATCGGCAGCAATGCGATGCAGATCGTCAACCAAACCTGTTGACGAGGTTCGAGCGCTCGATCTGGCTCAACCAATTGCCGGGTGGCAAAAAACAGAATGCCAGATAACAGGGTGAGCCAGAGCGTAATGTCCATCAACGTCCATAAACTCCAGGCAAACAATGTCGGTACCGACAGAGCGACCGTCATGAACAGCGCTGAATAAAGCCAAAGGGAGACGCCTTTTTCGGACAAGAAGGTTAGCCACCCGATCTGCCAACAATTGCGTAGGGTCAGGAAGGTCAGACCAAAGCAGGCGATCGTGACATATGTTTCGGCCGGACCGGGAATCAGGAACAAGACCGAGTTTGCGAGCGTCCATAGCAAGGACGTGCTGCCCTCTACCAGTTCACCCCCTGGGTAATAATTGAATTCAAACCGTTGCGCGAACGCCGCTGCATATGTCTGCGTGATGTTCGCATCATCAATGCCGATGACCGGGTTCAAGAGAAAATATGTGTACAGACCCTGGATCAGAATAATCACGCCGGCGACAATGTTGGCAATCTGATTTGGCGATATCGATCTCAGCGACGCGGCCTGTTGATTGGTTTTACTCGACACTCCATCCGCCTTCTTGGTTCGCCTCTCTGGGCGGCGCTCTGATTACGCAGAGACGCAGAACGTCGCGACCCACCGGAGGTGCAGTGACGCCGCGTGTGCCTCTCGCACCGCGCGTATACGCCATGGCTCTGAAAATTGTCTTAAATCGAATGGTACGCCCAACAGGATTCGAACCTGTGACCTACTGATTAAAAGTCAGTTGCTCTACCAACTGAGCTATGGGCGCATCCGAACGGCCCACATAGTTGAGTGCCCGGCTGGGGTCAACGGTTTTTGCAGCGGAAACAGGGTCTGAGACTGTAATCTTGTCATTCGCCGCAGAAGCGCGCAAATTCAAGTAATGAAACCACTGCTTTCAATTTTCGCTTTCTGCCTGTTGGCTTCCGCCTGCGCGACCAGTTCAACCCAGGAGACGCCGCCCGATTCCGAACCATCCGAGAGCGCCACAGACCGCGCCATTCAGCGGTCGCAAGACGGTTTTGGCGACGCCGCTCTGTCGCCGCTCGAAGACGTCAATCTCAAGCGCGCCAAGATCCCTGAAGAGTTCAAAGAGATCCGAAACCCTTATGACGTTTCGGCAGATATCTCGTGCGATCAGATCGCGAAAGAAGTGACCGTACTGGATGGTTTGCTTGGCCGCGATTGGGACATTCCACCACCCGATGAGCAAGGCTTGAGCGACCGCGCCGCGGATGGCGCATCGACCGCATTTCTGGATGCCGTTTCGTCTGGCGCCTCGGGATTCATTCCCTATCGTGGACTGGTTCGGACTGTAACCGGGGCGAATTCGCACGCTACGAAAGTCCGAAAGGCTTATGAGCGCGGGTCGCATCGGCGGACCTTTTTGAAAGGGATGGGCTTGATCAAAGCCTGCACCTATCCTGCCGCCCCGCTACCCTTACCGGAAGAAGAACCGAAAGTGGTTTTTCGTTAGGCTTTAGTTCTGCGACTTGGGTTTGGATTTGGTCCCCGCCCAGCGTGTACTGAGCTCCGTTCGCAGCGCGAAAAATGTCCCCGCCTCTATGGCTTCGCGCATGCGCTGCATCAAGGCCTGGAAGAAGGCCAGATTGTGCCAGCTCAAAACCATGGACCCGAGATATTCACCGGAGCGGATAAGGTGATGCAAATATGCTCTCGAATAGTCCTGACTGGCCGGCCCTGGCACGGCGGGGTCAAGCGGCGATAAATCTTCGGCGAAGCGCGCATTCTTGAGGTTGATCGGCCCGTCCCAGGTCCAGGCTTGACCGTGGCGCCCTGCCCGCGTCGGTAAAACGCAATCAAACATATCGATGCCGCGTGCAACGGCCTCGACCAGGTCTATTGGTTTGCCAACCCCCATGACATAGCGCGGATATTCAGATGGCAGGTGTGGAACCGTCATATCTATTGTCTTGCACATCTGCTCGTGTCCTTCGCCGACCGCGAGACCGCCAATCGCTATACCGCCAAATCCTTGATTCGATACTGTTTTTGCAGACGCTTCACGGAGATCTGGATAATTCGATCCCTGGACGATCCCGAACAATGTCTGATCGTCTCGATCGCCAAAAGCCGCCAGCGATCGCGCGCCCCATTCGGCCGACAATCGCATCGAACGCTCAGCTTCCTCGTGCGTGCAAGGATAATCGGTGCACTCATCAAGTTGCATCGAAATATCAGCGCCCAAACGATCCGCTTGAATCTCGATACTGCGCGCCGGCGTTAGCCTGTGCTCCGACCCATCTATGTGGCTGCGAAACGTTACCCCGTCGGCATCCATTTTTCGAAGCTGAGACAGGGACCAGACCTGAAAGCCACCACTGTCTGTCAGCATTGGACCCGACCATTTGCTGAACGCGTGCAATCCCCCCAGTCGTTTCACGCGTTCTGCGCCGGGTCTCAGCATCAGGTGATATGTGTTACCAAGAATGATATCAGCGCCCGTCTGCTGAACTTGATCCATATACAGCGCTTTAACAGTGCCAGCCGTACCAACTGGCATGAATGCCGGCGTGCGGATATCTCCGCGCGGGGTTTTTAATCGCCCTGTGCGCGCCGCACCATCTGACGCTTTTATCTCAAACGGAAATCGCGCCATCAGTTCAAAAGATCCAGATCGAGCACGCGCAAAAGCGCGCTACGGGCTTGCAGACATTCATCGGCAAAGTGTGGATCAGCGAGATCCGCCGACGCCAAGCGATCACGGTAATGGGCTCGGACGACCGTTTGCAGCGCATCAATCTTGTCCTCATCCAGAATGACACCTTGATGACATGCGGCGCGCTGTTCGGCTGTCATCACGACGCGCAGGCGCAGGCAGGCGGGCCCGCCGCCATTGCGCATGGATTGACGCACGTCGACATATTGAACGCGTCCGATCGGGCCGTTTCCCTGGACCAGGCGCTCACAATAAGCCCGTGTTGTTTCGGTCTCCGCTGTCTCCGTTGGCGCCAGCAAAACCAGACGATCTTCCCCTGGCCAGTGCAGCAATTGTGAATTGAACAGATAGGATTTGATCGCATCAGAGAGCGGCACGTCAGCGTCTGGCACCATCACGGGTTTCAGGTCGAATAAGCCGCGTGCTGCCGCGCGCAGATCGTTGAGCACCAGCTCTGTATCTTCAAAAGCATGCTCATGGAAAAAGAGCGTGTCGAGCGTGCCGACGCTCACCACATCATTATGGAACGCGCCTGCATTGATTGCTCGCTTTGATTGGCGGGCAAACACGGTGCGGTTGGCGCGCAGCTGATGACTGCGCGCGACGGATTCGCTGGCCAGCCGAGTCTGGCGCGCCGGGAATCCATCGACAGATTCTCCGGCGTCACGGCCATAAACAAAAAGCTCTACGCCTTCAGATCCGTGCTCGGCACTTAACCGTACATGATTGGCCGCACCTTCATCTGAAAAGTCTGCATGCATCGGCAAACCGGCGTGAACTGCAAAATGCGTCTGATCATGAAAAATGCTCGCCAGAGACGCCGTCGTATCGGGGTGTTCTAGCGAACGATGTAACATGGAAGACAAGTTCGCGGTGCTAAGGTGTAAGCGTCCATCATGTGCATCCACGGATGGCGAAATCGTCGCCGCATTCGCGGTCCACATCGAACTTGCCGAATAGGCCGTCTTCAGCAATTGCGGCGCTGTTTTCGCAGCCGCTGCGATGATCGCTTCGTCGCTGCCATGGAAACCTGCATCAACCAGAAATCCCAAATTCGGGCGCGCCAAAGGCGGCAATACGCCTTGCACAAACCCGGCGCGAACCAGCATCCGCATTTTCTCCAAACCCTGAAGCGCGGCTTCACGCGGATTGGAGACATCGCCAGCATTGTTCTGACTGGCCAAATTACCGTCAGACATACCGCCATAATTATGGGTTGGGCCAATCAGGCCATCAAAATTGACTTCAACTGTCGTGGAGGAAGACATGGGAACCCCTGCCTTGTGCCTGTTGAAGGACGTATCCTTAGACGTCCGAACGGAATGGGTCGGCGCACGCGTCTCAACAGGCTCAGGGCGCGGCCAAAATCTGATGTCGTCCTCTACTTCGGAAATCCGACGGCGCCAAGTCGAGCGGCTTGATCCGAGACCTGGCTCGCCTGTGGCCAGGCACAATAGTCAGCGGCATAATATGCGCCCGGGCGGAAATTTCCGGAATGACCAGGGCCACCAAATGGCATTGCCCCACTGGCACCCGCTGTCGGTCTGTTGCGGTTGAGGATGCCGGCTTTCATCTCGCTATGGGCCCGCAACCAGAGCGCATCATTGTCACTGATCAGACCACCCGAAAGACCATATTTGGTGTCATTGGCGCGTTGAATGGCGGAATCGAAATCGTCGACTCGAATGATTTGCATTAACGGGCCGAACAATTCTTCATCCGGGATATCCTTGGCATTGGTGACATCGACCACACCGGCTGTCACAAACCCGCCGCCCCGGTCCATACGCTTCAATCTGCGCAGCGATTTTCCACCTTGCTTGGACAGCATCATCTGGAATTCAACCGCGTTCTGCGCAGCTTGCTCAGACACCAGTGGCCCCATGAAAGCCTCGTCTTCGGTATGGTCGCCAATGCGCAGGGCTTTTGCCCGGGCCACAATCGCATCAACAACTTCATCTCCCCATTTCCCGGTTGGCAGAATGATGCGTCGCGCGCAGGAGCAACGCTGTCCGGTCGTCAGAAACGAAGACTGCGCCGCAATATCAGCCGCTGCATCGACATCTGCCGGGTCCCAGATAATCAACGGATTATTGCCGCCCATTTCCAATGCCAGAATAACTTCCGGACGCCCGGCAAAGTGGCGGTGAAAGAACAGACCGGTTTGTGCTGATCCGGTGAACAGCAAACCATTAATGTCATCGTCGAGAAGCGCTGCGCCGGTTTCCCGGCCGCCCTGCACGACATTGAGAAGGCCTTCGGGCAAACCGGCAGCGGCAAACGCATCCACCATGATATGCGCGACTGATGGCGCAAGTTCGGAGGGCTTCAGAACACAGGCATTGCCCGCCAATAGCGCTGGAACGATATGTCCATTGGGCAAATGACCCGGAAAGTTAAACGGCCCGAATACGGCCATGACGCCATGCGGGCGATGGGTCAGGTGCATGGATCCGAAGGCTGCATCTGAAAACGCCGTTCCGGCGCGCTCAACCTGCGCCTTGATTGAAATGCCGACTTTTGCCGACATCGCGCCGGCTTCACCTCTGGCATCCCAGGCGACTTTCCCCATATCTCGACTAATCGCCGCGGCGACGCTGTCTGCCCGTTTGGCAATCTCTTCGGCATAAGTCTCAAGGATCGTCGTTCGGTCATGCTGCGGGCGTCGGGCCCAATCTGATTGCGCCTTGCGCGCTGCTGCGACGGCCTCATGCACTTGATCAGCACTGCTGGCCTGGCCATCCCAACTGGTCTCTCCGGTTGCCGGATTGGTTTTTTCGAACCAGTCATCCTTGCCGTCTGACCAGCGTCCGTTGATGTATGCACTTTTGGCCATACTAACTCCTCAGCCAAATCCGCGCTTTGTCCCCGCGCTTGAGTTTCAATCGGTCGAGCGTTTCCTGAGTTGTCATGAAACGTTTGTCGCCCATTTCCGCACCTTCTATGAGGCAGGCACGGTATTCAGTAAGATCGGTTCGTGCGGCAATTCCGGTCGAGCCTGTCGCTGGTCCGACGTCGAGCTCCAGGATTTTGCTCTCGCGCGATGTTCGCAAATTCTGGCGATTCACCTGCATGATCGGTCCGCCATCAAAAATGTCGACAACGCGTTCAAATTCGAAGCCTTCCCATTCGAGCAGTTTGAAAGCCGGAACGCCTTCGACATGCACGCGCCCGATCACTTCACGCGCTTCATTCGGAAGCAGGTCGACATAAACCGGGTATTTCGGCATCAGATCGAGGATGAATTGATTGTCCGTCGTCGCCGACAGATAGTCCGCATCGGTGAATGACATTTTGAAGAAATGACGACCGAGGCATTCCCAGAATGGTGTTTCGCCTTCATGCGAAACAACGCCGCGCAATTCGGCGATGATTTTTTCACCAAACCAATCGGGCTTTGTATTCATCAACAGATAACGTGATTGCGCCAATAACCGCCCGACGCCGGCGCCGCGATGCTGCGGCCGCAGGAACAACGTGCCCACTTCCGTGCAGCCGACAAATTCATTGGTCAGGATAAGTGCATCCATGTCAAAGCGTCGATCAGCTTCCTGGCTCGCCTGGGCAAGCGTGATAATCCGATAATTAAAGAAGGGCGACTTCACGCCGATGCCGGCTTTGACAGCACTGCAGCCGCCGATTTCTCCCGTCTCGGTGTTCTCGAGCATCATCAGGTATTTGCCGTATTCCGGCTGATCTAGCCGTCCAGCAAAGGAATCTACGGATTTTAACAAGCGTTTGCGCAAGATTTCTTCATCTACAGGCAGCGAGGTGAACCCGGCCCCAGATTCAACGGCCATAGCGCGCAGAGCGTCAAAGTCTGACAATTCTGCGGGTCTCATTACATAGGGCGAACTCATCCCATCAACGCCTTGATTTTTGGCGCATCGAGGCGCCCATCTGCAATTCTGTTTAACAACAAAGCGGACAATTGCGCTCGCTCTACGAAACTCGACATGACGACATACTCTTCATCTGAGTGAATTCGTCCACCCATGACGCCAAGCGTGTCGACATTTGGAACTCCCGCCGCAAAGATATTATTGCCTTCGCATACGCCGCCAGTATCGACAAATTCCAGCTCCAGACCGATCGCACGGCCAGTTTGGGCCACGGCATCGAACAGCTGCTGCTGCGCTTCATTGCGGGGCTTTGGCGGACGATAAAACCCACCATGCATATGACCCGTAATGCCGTCGCGTGCCATTGCCACCGCTAGCAAATGCTCCACTTGCTTCGTCGCCCAGGCCGCCGCTGCCGCATCCGGCGCACGGGCCCCGAAACGAACCACGGCAAGGTCAGGGACAATGTTGACCGCGCTGCCGCCATCAATCGCTCCAACATTAAACGTGACGCCATCGCGCTGGCCATTGAGTTGTTCCAGCGACACGACCATCGACGCTGCGGCTTCCAATGCGCTGCGTCCTTCTTCTTTGGCCCGGCCCGCATGCGCAGAGCGGCCATGCAGGACGATATCGAACACCGCGGACCCTTTGCGACCACCCGACATCGCACCCGTGTCCATGCATGGCTCATAAGTCATGCCGATCATCGCACCTGATTGTGCCGCTTCGGTCAGAAACGGTGCGCTGGCGAAGTTTCCGGTTTCTTCATCAGGCGTGATGACGATTTGATACCCGATCTTGTCTTTCAATGGACCGGCTTCGAACGCCTGCAATGCGCCGAGCATCACCGATAATCCGCCTTTCATATCGGCCAGCCCTGGTCCGTTAAACTTGTCGTCGCCGATATCCGTAATCTCAGTAAACGTCTCTGGCGGAAAGACCGTGTCATAGTGACCACTCATAATCACTTGCATGCCGGCGTCTGGCCGTGATGATAGGCGGATGATCGGGCCGGTCTCGAAGGCTTCCACGGCGCCTGAATTGGAAATCTTTTCAAACGGATCGGTCTCAATCAATTCGACTTTGGCATCGAGGCCGCTAAACGCGTCAGCGAGCGACGGCGCCAGGGCGACCAGTCCTTCTCTATTCCAGCTGCCCGTATTGATCTTTGCCCAGTCGAAGGTGCGGCTCTGCATTGCGGCTTTCAAGTCCGTCACACGTTCGCAAATGGCTTCGTCTTCTGAAGTTTTGTGGCTTAAATCTACCATATCGATCTTGGTTTCACGCTTTAGCAAAAACAACAAGCCCCGGACCTGAAAGTCCGGGGCTTGGGTAACAGGGCTGACATGGATCAGGTATTGCGATCGAATTCCGCGAGCCGTTCTTCGGCCTCTGCCAAACGCTCATCAACATTCTGACAATTCTCAGTCGTCTCGCCGATGACGGCAAGATCCTTACAGCGCTCTTTTTCTTTCTTATAGTCGCTGACTTCGTTGAAGATCTCGAACCGTGCGAGTGCAACGGCGGTATTGTCTTCAGCTTGCATAAAGTCGAGCCAGCCGCGCCCGCCACGATTATTGGCGCTCCGGAACGCTTCGCGCGCGCCCGAACGGTCGTCTCTTTCGTAGCGAGATTGCCCCACCAGAACCCAGGCCAGACCTGCGTCCGCCAGACCACCTTTGTTGATGGCCTGGATCAAGGCTTCTTCGGCTTTCGCCCATTCTTGCAGCTCGCTATAAGAGCGTCCAAGCCGCTCAAACATTTTGCCGTCTGATGAGATGCGCGCTGCTTCTTCAATAACAGGGATCGCACGATCAAACTCGCGCGCCACCTGATACAGGTTGGCCAGCAATTCCAAGCGTTGATAGTTCTTGGAAATACGTCCCGCATTCATTTCTTTTTCAAGGACTTTTGCGGAGGCATAAGGGACATCAAAAGAGTTGTAGAAGTTCACAATCCGCATCAACTCATCTTCGGTCTCAAGCAGCCCACCCAGATACATGGCTTTTTGGACCTCAAATGCCTTGCGGTCTTCGCCAGCTTGAAAATATTCGCCGGCAATCGCTTGCCACAAACGCACATCCGATGGATCACGCGCCAGCAACAATTCCAGAAGCTCGGCTTTCTTCGCCTTGTTGCCGGTCTTGTCATAAAGGAAAATCAGGAAGTCATAGACGGAGCGATCCGCACCCGGGCCATCTGCGGCCAGAACTTGCTCTGCCCAAGGTAGCGCGTCGTTGAATCGGTCCATTTGCTGGTAAAGAACCGCAAGCGTCCATTTCTGATTGCGATCCGGAACGCCGCCCGCATCCATCCACTTGTCCATATATTCAAGGGCTTTGACCTTGTTGTCGGTGGACAGGTAGATTTGTGAAACGTTGTAATAAGTGGTCTTCGCTTCAGACGCGGGAATGAAGCCGCGATTGAGCGCTGTGATCAGATCATTGACCGCGCCTTCATAGTCGCCGGTTTCGATCTTGATCGCCGCGCCGAGACGCAGCGCAGCGCCCTCTTCGTAACAATTCAACGGTTGTGCTTTCAAAGCGTTCAATGCTGCCAGCGCACCTGACGGATTATCATTCACCAAAAGCTCGGTTTCAGCTTTCAGATAGTTTTCCGCATTGGTTGAACTGAATTGAGTTTCCTCGCACGCCTGCGCGGCAGCGGATCCAACACCAATCGAAGCCATAATAGCAATCGATGCGACGCCTTTCATGATGTGCTTCATCATATTGTTTCACTCCTCTACGCCGACGTGGCGCTCCATTTCCTTTGAACCGGAAGTTTGCTCCGATTTCAAGCGCTTCAAACGATAAGTTGAAGCATTTTTCCCAGACTTTCTATGCATGCACACTCCTATTGTTTCAAGCGGAACTCAAGGGGGTAAACCACACCTGTCACAGTGACAGGCAGTCCATCGCGGATTTGCGGTGCAAACTTGACCTTTCGGACCGCCTTTTCTGCGGCGTGAACGAACACTCTATGGCTGCATTCCGCCTGCACATTGAACGGCTCTCCTTTTGTCGAGACATTCAAAAACACGTCGCACGCGCCCTCTATTCCGTCGCTCGCTGCGGCACGCGGATAATCCGGCACCGGCGGCGTGATCGGTTGGATCGTGCGATTTTCAATGACCGATGTGCGTTGCTTTACGATTGGGCCAATTGACGGCTCGGTATACTCTGCAGGTGCGGCCCCCGCATAAGAATCCAGTGGTAGTTTTGGGTTCTTGACCGATTTGGCGAGTTTTGGCGCGCTTGGTGGCGGCGCGACAGGCGCGCGACGGTTTATGGTCGGTCGAGGTTCCAGGACCGGGTCTTCGATCTCGACTTCCATATACGGTATCAACTCATACACTGGCAGATCTGATGCTGACGGAGCGTCGGCGGCAATTAAGTTCTGCATGGCCAGAAACAGACCAAACGTCACAGCCCCTGCCGGAATCGCGACGCCCAACATGCGTTTTGATCGCGCCATAGTCGGTCTGAGCGTCGTATTGGTTTTTGCAATCTCATTCATTTCGAGCCTCCCTGTGTTATGTTGTTACAATACGTAATATTATCACATAGTCAAGGCAAAAAGAGAGGGGACCCGTTAGAGTCCCCTGCCCTCGATTCGAATGATACAGACCTAGTCCGCGAGCGTGAACTCGAGTGGGTAAACCACATTGCGGCGCTCTGCGGCCTGGCCCCGAATGATCTTTGGTGCAAATTCCACGCGGCTCACGGCCCGTTCCGCTTCCCGCTTGAACACACGATCAGAACAATCAGCCGAAACATTGTAAGGCTTACCACGTGTGTCGACATCGAAGCGAACTTCGCAAGATCCTTCAATGCCCCGTTCAGCCGCGCGCGACGGATATGTCGGCACGGGTGGTCGGATCGGTTGCGCATCTCGGTCTGAAATCGCGACCGGGTCAATGGCCAGTGAATTCAACCGGGTGGGTGGAAGTTCACTCGGCGGCGCGCCCTGAATGTTGGGCGTTGGCAGGTCAATGTCATTCTTGCTCGCCGTCAGCTTTGGCGGTGGCGGCGGCTTGTCTGCATTGTTCAGCTTGCGCGGTTTGCTCCGGGCCCGTCGCGTCACGTCCTCTTCTTGAGCTTCTGGGGTGATGCTCTCGAGATTGTATTCGCGAAGATTTTCCGGTTCTTCAAAGTCTGCGGAAATAAAGAACCGCATCAGGTGGAACAAAGCCAATGTCATAATGATCGCCATTGGAATGCCGATCGCCATGCGAGTTAAAGGGTTTGCAAACATAGGCTACTCCTAATTATTGACCACTGAAAGCGGCACGCGCCCCAAGCCGTCGACTTCGTTTACGACCTCCATGAGGTCGATGAGCACCCCAGCCTGAGCTTCAGAGTCCGCTTGCACGACCAGACGTCCCTTCGGATTGTCTTCGCGCAATTCACGGATCCGGAAACCCACTTCTGACATCGGAACAACTTGCTTGTTCATATAGATCTCACTGCTCGAATCGATCGCGATCAAAATACCAAGCGGGTTTTGCCGCTCTTTATTGTTCACCTCCATCCGATCAATCTCAACGCCCGGCTCACGAATGAATTGTGCCGTCACAATGAAGAAGATCAGAAGAATGAAAACCACATCGAGCATTGGTGTGAGGTTGACATCATCTTCCGCGCTGCCAGCAGCTTCTCGTACTTTACGAGCCATGATTCAGCCTCCTCTAACCTGCGGAACGGACAATATTCACCCGCTCCATTTGTGCGTCATAAGCGATATCACGCACTTCGATGATCGTCCCGGTGCGGGCCTGTGGATGCGCCTGAATAATCAGAGCACTTTCAGGGTTCTCGGCGCGGGCGCGTTCCATACCGCCACGAACGGCTGAGATATCCGTGAGCTTGCGATTGACGCGGATCTGATCCGTTTCGTCGATATAGACGATAATCGCAGGCGCTGGATTACTCGGCGCATTTGTTTGCGGCGGCGGTGGCTCGGCTCCCAATGCCTCTTCCTGAATGAAGGTCGAGGTCACGATAAAGAAGATGAGCAGGATGAAAACCACGTCGAGCATTGGGGTCAGATCGACAGCAGCTTCGTCACTTGGGCGACTTGCACGTCCTCTCATTAGCCAATCTCCATCTGGTCTTCGACCTTTTGCACCAGTCGGCGGACTTTCTTGTCCATGCCGGTCGCAAACGGAATGCCTGAAATTGATGCCACCATGCCGGCCATGGTTGGAATGGTTGCTTGCGACACGCCGCGCGAAAGCGCTTTGGCGTCGGCCCCATCTGTGATCGCCATATTGTCGAACACAGTTACCATCCCGGTCACCGTTCCGAGCAGTCCGAGCAGCGGCGCGAGTGCCACCATGGCTTTCGCAAATGAGACATTTGCTTGAGCTTTTTGTCGGACTTCGGACACCAATTTATCCTTTACCCAGTGCGCAAGTTTGGACTTTCGATCGGAGCGCGAGCGCCACTCCGAAAGAGCCTCCTCTGCGACAGAAGAATGGGCGATGCGGAAGTAGAACAGGCGCTCCAGGATCAGGGCCCACATGATAAATGTGGCCCCCATGATCCATAGAAGCACTGGCCCACCGCGAGCCAAAAACTCCTGAAGTTCGGTCATTCCCAACATATATGGGCTCCCGATCTCAGAGGCGGCTTACGCCGCCCCTCCGCGTTCCGCGCGTTCGGCCACAAGACCAGCTGCCTGCTCGTCCAGGATTTGCTGATTGCCACGTGCCATGGCCGCAGCCAGAGCGTGTGTCAGCAGAAGTGGAATCGCCGCAACCAGACCCAGCACTGTGGTCATAAGCGCAACTGAAATACCGCCAGCCATCAGTTTCGGATCACCGGCACCGAAGTTTGTAATCGCGGTAAAGGTAATGATCATACCGATAACCGTACCGAGCAGACCCATAAGCGGGGCCACAGCGGCGAGCACTTTCACGATATCATTGTAACGCTCGATTTTCGGTGATTCACGCAAGATCTGTTCGTCGAGTTTAAGCTCGAGGGTTTCCAGATCAGCGTTCTTATTGGTCTCATACGCTTCGAAGACGCGTGCGAGTGGGTTGCCGTCCCCAGCCTGCTTGGTTTTTGCAGTCGAACGGATGGCGTTGCCCATGAAGAACAGCGTGATGATTTTGAACAGAGCAACCGTCAGACCAATGACGAGGAGCGTCAAAACGATGTAACCAACGATACCGCCTTGATTGATGCGTTCGCCAAGACCTGGCTTGTCGCCTTCAATCTTGAACAGCTCACCGCGGTTCGGGTCGAATGGAACGATCAGAGTTTGACCGGCATCCGCATTGATCACCGAATTAAAGGCACTGCGGAAACGACCGCCAGGTTGACGCTCTAGCTTCTCCAGGAAGTAGTCGCCGTCGCCAGCCCGCTCGATGGTGACAAAGCCAGCATCACTATTGGTGGCAGCGATAAATGTACCAACCCGTGTGACCTCAACATCCTGAACAGACTCATCAGATCCACCCATGGAAACCGGTGAATTGAAGGTCTTAACTTCAGACTGAGCAATCATTTCCTGCAGGATCGCCTTTGGCAGACGATCAAGCTCTTCGCGAGTCGGCAGAGACGTTGCTTCTGCGACCTCTGACAGAGCCTCGAAACGACCTGGATAGTCGAAGCTTGCGAGGCTTTCGCGCATCAGCGGTTGAACTTCACCAACAACGGCGCGGAATTCACCGACCAATTGCGCAAAGTCGCCGGCCTGAACATCAAGTTCGGCAGCCAGTGTGTCGATTTCTGATTGATACGCATCGAACTGGGCGCCCAGCCGATCGCCGACGGCGGTCGCTTGAGCCAGTTCGCCGCGCGCTTCCGCCATTTGACGCTCTTGATCATTTACAGCGGTTTGGAAGTCTCTCAACCGGGCTTGATTCTCTTGTGACATCTCATTGCTATCCTGCTGGACGCGGTTGAGAATGTCAGTGAGAGAGACCTGAGCCATGGCAGGCAGAGACGCAGCCATTGAGGCGCCAGCAAAAGCTGCCGCAATCCCAATGGTCTTAAGTGATTTTGTGAACGATTTCATTTGTTCTTTCCTTAACTCCATCGGGGCTTACTGAACAGCAAGCTTGGTTGCAGGCACGTACATCACGTCTTGAGTACGTTTGCCTTGGATGATGCGAATGGCTTTTTCGATCTCAGGCTTATACTTGCCTTCTAGATCGACCCATGTGCGGGTGTCGCGGTCATAGCGTTTCGCATAGCGACCCGTTGGGTCCATGTAGACCAGCGCAACGCGACCAAACAGAACCATGTCGACGGTGACGTCTTTGCCGTCTACGTCAATGGTCTCTTTCCAGGTGTCGGTCTTGCGGCCAACTTCCATTTCCGACGTGTAAGCATCCATGATCTGGCGATAGCGCTCGGTCACGGAAATGTTCGGGTCAACCAGATACTCGCGAAGACGCGCGACGCGGTCTTTGCGATCCTCCAAACGGAACGGCAGGTCTGCGTCAATAAACAGATCCAGATCGTCGATCAGCGCTTCCAGCATTGGAACGGTCTGAGAGGTGATCTCGTCCACGCGGGCAAGCTGATCGGTTAATGACGCAATTTCCCGCTCCTGGCTTTCGACCGCAGCGGCTTGCTGGCGGGCGTAAAGCTCGGCTGCGGTTTTCCGCTGCAACAAGGTGCGGAATTCTCCGACCATGTCCGAGCGCTCGTCATCGAGCTGGTTGATTTGCTGCTGAACTTGTTCGGCGCGGCGTGTCGCCTGTTCGCCGGTCGCGATCGCGCGATCCAGTCCCTGTGCAACGGCAGGTGCGGTTAATCCGACAACTGTTGCTGCTAGAATGGCTCCGCGAGCCGGTGTCAGAACATTCTTCATGAAGTCTGCCTCTCACTCTCCAATTGTGGCAATACCGGGTGGCATTGCGAAAACTCGTTAGTGCTCCGACATCATGTCGAAACAGATTATGCACGGGACAAACACACCCCGAAAAGTTTACAAAGGAAACCGGGCTCGCACCCACCTCCTCCCAGTTTATGACCTCGAGACTTTCCGTCTTTCTATTCTACGCAGCGTACGGGATTAACCGCAGGTCATCTTCGCATACTCTGTCACCTCTGCAAAAAGCTAAAGTGCTTGTCAAACTCTCATTCATAATTGAGGCAGTTGCAAGGCCTTTTTGAAATAATATTACATGTTCGCAAAAAGGCAGTGCATCTTCTGATTGGGGACTGAGCCGCGGATGCAAGGAAAGGTGGCTGGGGTGCCAGGATTCGAACCTGGGAATGCCGATACCAAAAACCGGTGCCTTACCACTTGGCGACACCCCAACTGAGCGGCGGACATAGCCAATCCGATTTCCGGTTGCAACACCCAAATCGCCGCGTTGTGAATGTAAGCTGCTTTTTTAGATCAGCAGACGCCGTCCCCGAACGTAAACACACAGGTTTCGCATTTCGTGTGATCTTTGTGTTTTGACAAACTGAATATTAACGCCCATATCGTTATCCGATAAATAAAGATACGGAGCCCTCCTCCTATGAAAACGTTTTTTGCCTCTCTCGGTGGCGCAGTGATCGGGTCCATTGTCGGCCTGTTCCTTTTGTTCTTTGTTGGCGTTGCCATGATCCAGTTTGCGATCAATGACGCGATCAGCACAGCTTCTGGTCCAGAGACCGGCCAAGATGATGGCAATCCCATCGTGCTGACACTCGACCTCAGAAGCGGTCTGGCTGACCAGGCGCCGACATCCGGACCGGAATTGCTGTTCGGCAGCGCCGTCGGCTTTGTCGACATGATTACAAAGCTTGATGCAGCCGCAGCTGATGATCAGGTGAAAGGTGTCTTCATCCGCGGTGCCGAATTTGGCATCGGATCGTCGCGAGCGGAAGAATATCGAGGCGCCCTTAAAAACCTCCAAACCTCCGGCAAGTTTGTGATTACGCACAGCCAGGGAACATTTGGCGGCGGACCATCAAGCTATCGCGCGATTGCCACATCGGACGAAATCTGGATGCAACCTGGGAGCGACCTGATTGCCAGCGGCCTGGTTCTGGAAACCCTGTTCTTGAAAGGCCTGCTCGATAATATTTCCGTCACGCCTGAAATCGAAGCGCTGTACGAATACAAGAATGCACCAAACACCTACAAAGAAAGCACCTACACGGAGCCGCATCGTCTCGCGATGACGGAGCTTGCTGAGTCGCTGTGGAACGTCTCCCTGGCGGACATTTCGAGTGATCGGAGCATGAGCATTGATTCGGCGCGGACGATTCTCGAATCAACACCGCTCAGTGCCGAGGAATTGGTCGAGGTGAATTTTGCGACAAATCTCGGATGGCCTGAGGATGCAGAAGACGCTGCGCTAGCGCGCGCTGGCGACGATGCCATTGCCATCGATATTTCATCCTACGAAATGCCAGCGGCCAAATTTGGCGCTCCGGTGATCGCAATCGTCGGCGGCCAAGGCCCGATTGTGAATGGCAGTTCTGGCGGCAGTCTGTTCCAGGAAGGCAGTGGATTCGCGTCTGACACGATCGCGGCATCACTGTTGGAAGCGGGTCGCGATGAAGATGTCAAAGCAGTTGTCTTCCGCGTAGACAGTCCGGGCGGTTCGCCAACAGCCTCGGATCAAATCTGGCGCGCGGTTAAGCGTATTCAGGAAGAAGAAGGCAAACCGGTCATCGTCTCAATGGCGTCCGCAGCAGCGTCAGGCGGTTATTACGTCTCCACCGGGGCTGACTGGATCATCGCGAACCGCACGACCATTACCGGGTCTATCGGAATTTTCGGTGGCAAAATGGCGATCGATGAAGGTTTGGCGCGGATCGGGGTCAACGCCGAATCGATAAAAGTCGGCGGATCTTTCGCCGGTGCCTTCTCGACCACAGAATCGTTTACTGACGACCAACGCGCACAGGTTCGCGCCTGGTTGGAACGTGGATATTCACGCTTCACCAATCTGGTCAGCGAAGGACGAAATCTCACCTTGTCCGAAGTGGATGACATTGCTCGAGGCCGTGTCTGGAGCGGTGAAGACGCCCTCGAAATCGGTCTTGTCGATGAGCTCGGCGGTCTGACCGCTGCAATTGCAAAAGCGAAAGTCCTGGCCGAGATTGAAGATGAGTCAGATGTGCGCATCATCTCCTATCCGCAAGTGACGCCAGGTTTCGGACTGTTTGGTGCGCAATCCAGCGCGTCCGCGCAGGAATTGAAAGCGATCGGACAATTGGCGACGATCCTCAATGATCCGCAAATGCAGGCCCTTCTTGCTGAGGCAGAAGCTGCGAAGAATACCCGCATCCAGGCCCGCATGCCGAGCTTTATTGAACGCTGATAAGACATCACGACTGTTGACCAGGCCTTTCGGCAATTTGCCGGAAGGCCTATTCGCATCTGCAGATCAAAACCGCGGCGCCACACCGCATCGCAAAACTATCTCGCACGCCACATATGGTCGGTAATCAAAAGGCCAGAAATATGCCCCACTCGATCAAAGACCTGACCACCAGATATCATACACGCGATACCGCTGAGACGATGGATGATGTGCGCCACGAAGTTGACCGGATAGACCGGCTTTTGGTCGAGCTCCTGGTTGAACGTCAATCCTTCATGGATGCAGCAGCCCGCATCAAAGGCACGCGCAAATCAGTGCTTGATCGCCCGAGAATTGAAGACGTTGTCGCGAAAGTAAAAACCGAATCCGCGCGACAGGGATTATCACCAGCGATCGCCGAACCGGTTTGGCGAACGCTGATCGATCGCTGCATCGCCTATGAGTTCGAATCGTTTGATCGCCTCAAACCGGGTTTGGACAATTCATAGCTCGCTCGCGCGCAGGCCTCGATCGTCATTGTGAGGCCATCTTTCAAGCCCGAAAGCGCAGACGCAGCCGCGACCCGTGAAACTTGCTCTTCGGCCCGACCAAGTGTTTCAACACGGGCGCAATTGTCAGCAAAAGCTTTTGCGCCAATGCTCAGGGCTGCGCCTTTCAAGGCATGTGCCGCATCGGCCCATTGCATTTGCGCCAGATCCGGGTTCAACAGCCGGCCCCACGTTTCTGCCTGATTTCGGAAAATGTCCAACACCTCATCGGCTAAATCGACGTCACCCCCAGTCATATTGAGCAAATGTTCAATGTCGATTTGCATGTTGAACTCCTGATGCATTGGATCGCGCGATAAGCAGATACATACAATAAAATTACGCCCTGCCTCTTTTCGTTAAGACGATTCTGGTTTAATGATATTCGATAAGTTATGGGGTTTAGTATGATTGCTGTACTCGTTGCCATTCAAAAATTCACAGTCGCTTTGATTCTCGCGTGGATGGGATTTTCAATCTCGCCAGACACAGATGAGAACAAGGATTCTCTGGCGCCTGCGCCGAATAGCAGTTTTGTCAGCTTGATTTCGGGCTGAAACTGACGCTGGGCGTCTTGCCTGCAATCAGTCTATAAGCGCTCAATGCCGTTCGGACTGTTCTTGTACAAAATAGTGACGACAATGATCGCGCCTTTTCTGGGCGCGATCTTTCGTCGTCGCGCGAAATCCGGAAAAGAAGACGAAACGCGGATTTCAGAACGTCTGGCTCAGGATCTGCCCCAGCGACCTGATGATCATGTGATTTGGTTTCATGCGGCCAGTGTCGGCGAGTCGCAAATCCAGTTGGAGCTTGCGCGAAGATTAGTTCAGACTCGCGCCTATAAAGGTTTGTGCCTGTTTACCTGTCAGACGCAGACCGCGGCGCAAATGATTTCAGACGCCATCGACACGGATGCTGTGCTGAAATCTGTGCCGTGTATTCAGCAAATGGCGCCCGTCGATACGCCCACGATTGCACGGCGATTTCTCGATCACTGGCGTCCGCATCTGGCGATCATCGCCGAAGGTGAGATATGGCCCAACCTTCTGATTGAGATGAATACCAGGGGGATCGGGTCCGTTCTGGTCAATGCCCGGATGACCGAAAAAAGCATTCTCGGTTGGCTCCGTTGGCGCAAGACCGCGAACGCGGTGTTTTCAACATTTGACCTGCTGGTCGCCGCAGACGTCCAGACCAAGACGGGATTGTCTGAGCTGTCGGGGCGTGACGTGATCTGTCCGGGCAACCTCAAATCCGCGCTCCCGGCGCCATCCGTCGACCCTGATGAGCTCGATCGACTCGTCGAAGACATCGGCGATCGCCCAGTGCTTCTGGCCGCGTCTACGCATCCGGGTGAAGAAGCGATTGTTCTGGATGCCTGGTTGAAAATGGTGCCCCGGCCTTTCCTGATAATCGCACCACGTCACCCGGACCGCGGTGATGAGATCGATAAATTACTGTCTATGGCCAAGGTCGGGATATCTCGGCGATCCGAAGGCGACCCTCTCAACGCGCAAACAGATGTTTTACTGGCCGACACGATTGGTGAAATGGGGTTGTGGTATCGCCTTTGCGATACGGTCTATCTCGGCGGTGGGCATACGCCAGGCATTGGCGGTCACAATCCTTTAGAGGCCTTGCGCTTGGGCAAACCGGTCATCTCGGGACCGAGCATATTTAACTTCAGAGACCTGTCTGAGCGGCTGTTGCCCTTGCAGGGATTTTCGATTGTCCACGATGTTGATGAGATAATCGCGGCCATACCGGCTTTACCCGTATCGACTGAAATGAGTTTGATGCTGGAAGCTGATTCACTTGGACCAATGTCTACAACGCTCGACGCACTTGACCCAATTCTCGCACAGGCGGTGGGAAACACATGAGGGAACCGCGTTTCTGGTCTCGTGACGTCGATCCGAAGTCGCGCGAAGCGGCGCCGCTTCTGCGCTTTCTTTTATCGCCGCTCGCTTGGATCTACGCCGAGGCGACGCGCAGAAAGATTCGACTGGCTGATCCGGAACACGTCGAAGCAGTGGTGATTTGTGTTGGCAATCTCACCGCAGGCGGCGTCGGGAAAAGCCCGGTTGTCGCTGAATTGCGCAAACGGATTTCAGAACAGTACGATTTGCGCGTCGCGACATTGAGCCGAGGGTACAAGGGACGATTGAAAGGTCCCTTGAAAGTCGATCCCGGCATCCATTCCGCCAGTGATGTCGGAGATGAACCCCTGATGCTGGCCGCTTCTGGCGAAAGCTGGATCGGGGCAGATCGGGCGACCGCAGGTCGTGCCATGAGTGAAGACGGCGTGGATATCATCCTCATGGATGATGGGCACCAAAACACGGGCCTGGCCAAGGATCTGACATTGATTGTGGTGGATGCGACAGCTGGATTCGGCAACGGCCACGTCATCCCTAAAGGTCCGTTGCGTGAGACAGTATCCGAAGGATTACGCCGCGCCGATGCCATCATTATCATGGGCACAGGTAATGAACCGGTGATCTTGCATGATTCAAAATTGCCCCTGATCAGAGGTTCGATAACGGCCGCAGCTATCCCACCAGATGGACGCTATGTGGCATTTGCTGGCATTGGGCGCCCGGAAAAGTTTTTTGATACGCTGCTCGACCTTGGCGTCAGGCTGCGTGACTCGGTCCCCTTCCCCGATCACCACGCGTATAACGATGCTGATTTGCGATACTTGCTGCGCCTGGCAAAAGATCATGGCGCGCGGCTCATCACCACCGAAAAGGATCTGGTGCGCTTGCCAGAACGCCTGCGTGACGAGATTACAAGCTTACCCATTAAGGTCGAATTCGATCTGGCAACAGAACTCGACAAGTTGATTGCGAATGTGATCAAACCGCGGCGCAATGGCAAAGACTGAACAACAATATATCCGTCCCAAGGACATCGACAATCGTTCGACATTTCGTCAACGAATGATGTGGCGATTGGAGGCAATTGCCTGGGACGTCATCTATTGGTGGCCAATGAAAGCCGTCGGGCCGGATCGGGCGTCGAGCTTTCTCGGTTGGTTGATGAAAACCATCGCGCCCTTATTCTCGCAAAACAAAACAGTTAAGCGCAATCTGCAATTGGCCTTTCCCGAGCTTTCAGACAACGAGCGCAACGAAATTGCCCGGCAATCCTGGGAAAGCGTCGGACGCACCGCTGGCGAATTACCGCATCTGCCAAAAATTGATCCTTATCATGGGGATCGTGTCGAAGTGATCGGCGGCGAACATCTGGATGCGATCGAAGCGTCCGACAAAGGCGCAATCATTGCCACCGGACATTTTGCCAATTGGGAAATCATGGCCGCCGTTATCTGCAATCGGCCCGTTGATTGTCTGATTACGTATCGCGCGCTGAACAATCCTCATATTGATCGCAAATTGAACAAGCTGCGCCACGATTACGGGATTGGGGTCCTGACGCCGAAAGGCATGGGAACCCGCGAGTTGATGCGGGCATTAAGCCAAGGACGATGCGCGGCGCTGATGAATGATCAAAAGTTCAATCAGGGGCTGGCCATCAAATTCTTTGGGCATGCTGCGATGACGGCTCCGGGCCCATCGCGATTGGCGTTGAAATATGATGTGCCCATCGTCAACATTTCCACGCGAAGAACAGGCCCAGCGCGCTTCAAAGTCATCGTCCATGAACCCTATTACCCGACCAAAAGTGGCGATGCAGAAGCCGACCTCATTGCCTGTGTCGAGCGGATCACGGCGTTCATAGAAGCCGAAGTCCGCGCCAATCCCGGGCAGTGGTTCTGGCAACATCGACGTTGGCCGAAGGAAGCCTGGCGCGATGCCGGCATCGATTAGTCTACCCAAAACATCGCCGCGCCCTATAGTCAGGTCTGAGCTGTTAAGGAGCCGCAGATGCCGCCCATTTATGACCTGATCGCGATGATCGCGCTTGGATTCTGTGCTGCACTCGGAATGGGCGCATTGATCGCGCCAAAATGGGCGGCTGGAGTTGTTCGTCTTGTCGCTGATCCGGACCCAGACAAGCCCGGAGGCTTTTCCGAATTTCGCGCGACATATGGCGGATTATTGCTACTCATTCACTTGTCTGCGCTGATCATTCTCCTGCAAGGCGGGCTCGCCCTACCGTACAAGGTATTTGCACTGTTTCCGGTCGCAATGGGCTGGCTTGGCGCCGGCATGGGCCGGCTACTCTCATTGGTGCTCGACCGGACTGAAAATCGCGCGAACGGTCTCATTCCTGTTTGGATTCCGATGGAATTGGTTCTAGGGTTCGCCATTCTTGCCCCCGCCTTTGGATTAGGGGCCCTTTAGGAGTTGAACCCATGACGGACCGTCGGGAGACGAACCGCAAATCCAGGCGCAATCGACCAGCTCGTGGGAAACCCACGCCAGACCGCGATTGGAGTGACGGTGAACGTATTGCCAAATATCTAGCCCGAGCCGGCGTTGCGTCGCGTCGCGAAGCTGAGGCGATGATTGAACGCGGCGAAGTGCGGATAAATGGGCGCAAACTGACCACACCCGCCTTCAAGGTCACTGGTCGCGAAGATATTCAAGTGAACGGCAAACGCATCAAGGCGCATGACCCGGTGCGCGTCTGGCGGTATCACAAGCCCGCGGGATTGATCACAACGACATCAGACCCTGAAGGGCGCCGGACGATCTTTGAAGAATTACCCAAGGCGCTGCCACGCACGATCACCATCGGCCGCCTCGATTTAACCACCGAAGGCATTTTGCTGCTGACCAATGATGGCGGACTCGCACGGGCTATGGAATTGCCGAAGACCGGATTTGTTCGCCATTACCGCGCACGGGCGCACGGCGAAGTCACACAAGCCGCCCTGGATACGTTGAAGAACGGCATCACATTGGATGACGGCACCCGGTATACCTCTATCGAAGCCGAGCTTGAGCGAACGACGGGCGCGAATAACTGGATCAATGTTCGACTCACAGAAGGTAAGAACCGCGAAGTTCGCAAAGCCATGGAGCATCTCGGTTTGCAGGTGAACCGACTCATCCGGACTCAATACGGGCCATTCGAACTTGGCGACCTTCGGCCTGGGGCCGTCGAAGAAATCTCGTCTGACGTCTTACGCGCGACGTTGCAGGGATCGATTCCGGATCAACATCTCCCGCCGATTGAGCAGACAAAGCCCAAACCGCGAAAAGGTCCCGTGAGGTCACGCCTTCACAGACGCAAGCGTTAAGCTAATATCTGTCCTGACCGTCGCCACAATTGGCGACAGCAACCATGTTGCGCCTGTTGCACACGCGCGCACTCAAATGGAGGTAGGCTCATGGGCTTTCAGAACGTGACTGAGACATATCAGGAAGACGCAGCCCCAGCGCCACCATCCAACCCGCCGATTTATGATTTGACCCCGCCCGTTCCCCTGCACGATCCGGAAGTATTTTCCAGACATGGCGGATATACGTTCGAAGCCTTTGACCAAATGCGCAGAGAAGCGCCAATCATGTGGCATCCCGAAGACGTCGCGCGCGGATTCTGGGCGCTGACATCGTATGATCTGGTGAAAACTGTAGAGTTGGATCCTGAGACTTTCTCATCGCAACGCGGCGGCATTTTGATGACCTATGGCATGCCGGACACGCCGCGCCACCCGCTGCTACACTCTTCGTCGTTGAACTCGCTGATCAATCTTGATCGCCCGCATCACACTCCCTTGCGGATGGAGCACATGGCCTGGTTTCGACCTGATTACGTTGCCGAGTTGAAAAAGAAGGTTGATGCCAAGGTTAATGAGCTGCTGGACGAGATGCAGAGAAAGGGCCCCGTCGTCGACATGGTCGAGATGTTCTCCGCAGAACTGCCGCTCTTCACTTTGTGCGAAATTTTGGGTGTTCCGGAAGCGGATCGACCAAAGCTGGTGCACTGGATGCACTATCTCGAGAATTCACAGTATCAGGCGCAGCAAGAGGGCCTGGGGAACGTCTCACCTGAGCAGATCATGGAATTCATGAATGAGATACAAGCCCTGTTCGACTATGGCCGACATCAACTGCTTGAACGGCGCAAGAACCCCAAGAATGACCTTCTGTCAGCCATCGCCAATGCCGAAATCGACGGCGAACCCCTCTCGGATGAATTCCTGGATGGATCATGGCTGCTGATTGTTTTTGCAGGCAATGATACGACACGAAATTCGCTGTCAGGAACAACGAAACTGCTCACGCAGTATAGCGATCAGCGTGATCGATTGATGCGCGACACCGCGTTGTTTCCAGGCTTTGTGAATGAAGCGATACGGATGGTCAGTCCAGTTACATATATGCGCCGGACGGCGACCAAGGATACGACTCTCGGTGGACAAAAGCTCAGCGAAGGCGACAAAGTCGTTATGTATTACGCGGCGGCCAATCGCGATCCATCAAAATTCGATAACCCGAACCAGTTTGATATCACGCGCGCAAATGCGAACGAGCATCTGGCTTTTGGTAATGGACCGCACGTGTGCCTCGGCAAACGCGTCGCGATCATGCAATTGGAAACCGCTTACCGAAACATACTCGGACGCTTCCCGAATATCAGATGGACCGGCAACGGCGCGCTCGCGCCTAACAATTTCGTACATGCGATATCATCACTGGAAGTCGACCTCGGCGTCTAACCAGCGAGCAATGCTTCCATTTGATTGACCGATACGGGTCGCCCCAGCGCGAAGCCTTGTGCATGATCAAAACCGAGCGTTCGTAAACGACCCATGTCCGCTTCGTCCTCAACCCCTTCGGCTGTCGACGTCATCCCTAAACGCCGCGCCATCAAGGTCAGCGCTTCGAGGATCGTTTCGACCCGCGGATTATTGATTTGCCGGATCAATGAAGCATCCACTTTCAAGGCATCGGCGGGCAGATCCGCTAACCACAGAAACGACGAATGACCCGAGCCAAAATCATCGAGCACGATGCCGGCTCCTGCGGCGCGTAACTCGTGCAGACGATTGAGCGTTTGCGCTGTGTCGCGCAACGCATCTTGTTCGGTGAGTTCGAGCCGGATTGATCCTGGCGCGAGATCATGTCCGCTTTGCAAGGCGGAAATCAAATCCACCAATTGTCCATCAGCCAGATCGTGACTGGTAATGTTTACTTGCACGAACAGTGAGTCCACTCGGGCAACCTTACGAAAGCTGCTCAGTGCATCCGCAGCCTGGATCAACATCGATGATGCCAGCGCACGATTATCGCCGACCGGCGATTGCAAACCATCCTCGCTGCCCCAGCGCGCCAAGGCCTCAAACCCTTCAACACGGCGACTTCGCAGGCAAACAATGGGTTGGAACACTGGCAAAAGCTCAACCAGGTCTGGCGGCTGATCCGATGCGCCATTATCGACCGAAAGAACAACGCCGCGCGACCAGGTCTCATCAATGGTCGCCCCGGCGAGGTGAACCACACCGCCTTCCGCCGTCACCAGTTCAAGCGCGACATCTCCATTCGGAGTTTCCAGACCGCTCCGCAAGCGTTGGCGGCTCAGACCGTCAAGCACATTGCTGAGATCTTCGAGCGCCCAATCACCTGATAATTGTCGAGCCAGACCAGGGTCTTCAATCGTCAAGGACAAACGTTGCGTGGTTCGGTTCCACTGCCATTCTCCGATCGGACCCGTCATGCCTTATGCGTCCGCCACAAGTTTTGAGCGTATCAGATTCTTGACGACGCCGAGATCATTGGTGACCCGTTCGAATATTTCTTCACGCTCGTGCAGCGCCTGGCAACGGTCCGGCAAGCCGGCTTGATCGCCCGTCGCCTCAAGCACGGTTTCCGGAAATTTTGCCGCGTGCGCGGTCGAAAGAATGACCGTACAAGCCTCGTCCTGCGCCAGCCGTCTCGCTGCCGCGGTCCCGACCGCTGTGTGCGGACAAATCAAAGCACCCGTGCGGGTTTTGAATTCTTGCATTTCCAGCACAGTATCATGATTGCTCACCACATTAGATGAAATACCCGTACAGGATAGCGGCCCCCGCACCGAAGACGGTAAATCCGCCGCGCCGGACTGCGCATATTGTTCGTAAATGCGTCGTACGGCGTCTCCATTCCGGCTCGATACTTCAAACAAGAGTCGTTCAAAATTGCTTGGCACCGAAATATCCATAGCGGGACTTGGCGTCGCAACGGCGCGCTCGCGTTTCATAACGCCATCGGTCAGAAGCGTGTTCAACGTCTGATTCTCGTTCACCGCGCAGACCATTTCAAAGCCATTGAGCAAACCGCACCGGGCGGCCACATACCCGGCAAAGGCGTCTCCCATGTTTCCGCTTGGCACGACGAAGCGAAGGGCGCGCTCCTGTCCGAGCGCTACCTGTGCCGCGGCATAATAGACGGACTGGGCCGCGATCCGGGCCCAATTAATGGAATTTACGCCGGACAAACGCACATCCGTGGCAAATGTGGGGTCTGCGAACATTGCTTTGACCAATGCCTGGCAATCATCAAAATCACCATCCACCGCAAGGTTGTGCACATTTTGCGCGCCCGTCGTGGTCATGAACAGCCTTTGGACGGGCGACACGCGTTCATGCGGGTGGAGAATGTACAAATCCACCTGTTTGGCGCCAGCAAAGGCAGCAGCCGCGGCGCCGCCAGTATCGCCAGAAGTTGCGCAAACAACGCTCATGCGTTCGCCGCGTCGATCCAGCACCAGATCATATAATTGACCAATGAACTGCATCGCGACGTCTTTAAAGGCGAGCGTCGGCCCATGATGCAATTCCATCACGAATTCATTCGGACCGGATTGCGTCAGCGGGGTCACCGCTTGATGTGAAAAACTGGCATAGGCCCGCGCGCACAATCCCGCGATATCGGCTTCGCTCAATGCATCACCGGCAAATGTCTTCAAGATACGCGATGCGATCTGCACATAGGTTTCGCCAGCCTGTGCTGGTGCAATCTGTGGCCATTCTTCTGGCACGTACAGTCCGCCATCCGGCGCCAGCCCGGTCAAACAGGCTTCGACGAAATCTACCGGCTCAGCGCCGCCGCGGGTCGATATATATCTCATCGCTATCAAGCCTTCTTAAATCTCAAGCGTCCGCGTGAATGGTGAAGCGCGACATACACGCCAATCAAGCCAAGCGCCATCCCCCACCAGGTCAAAGCATAGCCAAAATGACGCTCTGGCGGCAATGGATCGACGGGGCGAGAAAAAGCATAGGGATTCAAGGTCTGACGACTCTGTGACAGATCGCTGGCATTACGAACTGACATCACGATCGGTTCAACCACGCGCGGGGCCTCTGCCAGACCCAATCGATCAGCCAACTTTGTGCGATCAAGCGTGTACCAGAGATCAGCGTCTGGATCGTCGCGACCTGAAAACGCCGAAGAGCTCGGAGATTTCGCCGCGATTAAACCGTCCAGCGTTATGGAGTCTGGAAGCGTTGATATGAGCGCCGGGATCGGTTGAGCGCCGCCGGTGGCCTCGACCATCACCAGAACAGTCTCACCTGTTCCTTCGATTTGACCTGGTGCGTATCTGCGCCAGATGGGTTCGCTATCGGCAAAACCGTAAACCTGCTGGACGTTTCCGGGGTGCGCTAGATCAATTTCGACTCGCAATTTCTGGCTGGTTTCGGCCTGCTCGGCAGCATCTGGGTTGGTCAGCTTGTCGGTATAACGCTCGTATTGCCAATTTCCGAGCAAGATCAGAATGATCAGACTGGCGAGTGTCAGAACCGTCAAAACAGGCATCGGCCGAAACGTCATGATCTAGGAACTCCATCTTCGCGATTGGACAGTCGCTCGAACGCAAATTGGCGCCCCATGAAAACATGACGGCGCCAACTCAGAATGTTGTCTCAAGACGGCGAATATCGCCGACCTTTGCTTAATGACCCAGCACGATGTGCGGGAGGACGTAAACGAAGGCGAACAGGAACAGCCACACGACATCCACAAAGTGCCAATACCAGGCCGCAAATTCGAAACCGAGATGCTTCTTGGCTGTCATGTTTTTCGCATAGAGTCGGAACAGACAAACCGTCAGGAAGATCGTTCCGATAACGACATGTGCGCCATGGAAGCCTGTCGCCATGAAGAAAGCGGAGCCATAAAGCGTGCCATCAAACGTGAACTGCGCTTCTGAATACTCATAGACCTGAAGGCAGGTAAACGCGATGCCGAGCAGGATGGTGATCAGGAGCATGAATTTCGCATTGTCCATCTTGTCATGGGCAAGCGCGTGGTGCGCCGCGGTAACCGTTGTACCTGACAGCAACAGGATCAGCGTGTTAATCAATGGCAGATGGAAAGGATCAAATGTGGTAACCCCTGTTGGTGGCCACTGCGCAAACGCGTTCAAACCTTCCCAAACCGGACTGGCAGCGTCGAATGTACCACCGACGCGCGCCGGGTAGAAAATTGCCAGTTCGAAAAAGCTCCAGAACCATGCCGCAAAGAACATGATTTCGGAGACGATAAACAACACCATGCCGTATTTCAGGCCGATCTCGACGACAGGTGTGTGATCACCTGTGCGGCCTTCTTTGACGACTTCTCGCCACCAGCCTGCCATCACCCAGATGACCATCAGAAAGCCCGGAACCAGGGTCCAGAGCTGGCCTTGCTCGATGCCGAACAAACCTTTCATATAGGTCACACCGCCAACAGCGAGCGTGAGCACCGCAATTGAGCCAATCAGCGGCCACGGCGATGGGTTTACGAGGTGATAGTCGTGTTTGACGTCTTCGGCCATGACGGGGAATCCCTTGTGGCAATGGTTATTACAATCTCAGGCGCTTTTAGACCGGTGTTGACGGATTCTGCAACCGTTCAGTTAAGCGATGCCGTTTTCGTCGCACCTGTAAATTCGTCGGTATTGAAAAAGGTATAAGAAAGCGTGATGGTTCGGATATCATCGGCATTGCTTTCATCTTCCATGGCCGGATCGACGAAGAAGATAACCGGCAGCTTTTTGGTTTCACCAGCCTTGATGATTCGTTCTTCGAAGCAAAAGCACTCAAGCTTGCTAAAAAAGCGCCCGGCCTTGTGCGGTGTGACATTATAGCTGGCAATCACGCTGACATCGCTTGAACCGGTATTGGTCACCTCATAAAAAGCCAGATTGTGCGCGCCGAGCTGAACCTGCAAATCGGTTTGGCTGGCTTTGAATTTTAGCGGTGCATTGGCGACATTTGCATCAAATCGCACTGTCACTTCGCGCTCACTGAGGCGGTCTGGTGCTGCTTGTGCAGTTTGTGTGGTGCCACCAAAGCCAGTGACGCGGCAAAACGTGTCATAGAGCGGCTTAGACGCAAACGCCAATCCAAGCATGAACAGTGCGCTGACCGATGCAATAATTGCGATCCTGGAATTATTCATCGCCTTGGTCCGGTGGTTGAGCAGCTTCGACCGTCTCGACTTTTTCGGCTTCGCGCGCCGCGATCCGGGCTTGAGCCTCTCGATCTGCTTTCTCGCTCGCCGCTTCGTCCATGTATCCAGAGAAATATATTCGATCGCCACCGCTGAAATCGGCTTCCTGAATGCGGATCGCCGTTGTCACGCCGACGACGATCACAAAAGCCACCAAAGCCAGCGCCAACCAGGCATTGCGGCGCTTTTGGGCTTTCAGCAATGCCTCAGCATCCGTTGCAACAGGCGTATTGGGGTCAGTCATCAAATGCCTCCGAACGGGAAATATAACCCGAAACCGTGCTCTATGATGAGTGCGGCAAAGAGACCGAACAAATACAAGATAGAGAATGCGAACATGCTCATCGCGAGCTTTCTTTCCGCATCACCGGCATCGGACTCCCCTGCCCGACTGCGCCAAACTTTCACAGCGAAATGAAGAAAAGCCAGCGTCAGCAATGCGCCCACAACCGCATAAACCCAGCCACCCAAGCCCGTGGCCAGTGGCGCCAGGCCGATCGGCGCCAGTATAATCGTATAGATCAGGATTTGCAGCCGAGTGGCCTTGGCACCGCTTGTCACCGGAAGCATCGGTACGCCTGCTTTCTCATACTCCTTATGCGCCACCAAGCTGAGTGCCCAGAAGTGTGGCGGCGTCCAGAAGAAAATGATCGCGAACAGGATCCAAGCATCAAGCGGCGTCGCGCTGGTAACAGCAGCCCAGCCAATGACCGGCGGAAACGCGCCAGCTGCACCGCCAATGACGATATTCTGCGCCGTGCGGCGCTTTAACACCATGGTATAGAACCAGCCATAATAGACGATCGACATTGCCAGGAGTGCAGCGGCCAGGACGTTGGAAGCGATCCACATCAGAAGCACAGACACAGCTGACATGATCAGCCCCATCGTCAGCGCTTCATTCTTTGGCACAGCGCCGGAAGGAATCGGTCGCGTCGAGGTTCGTGTCATGATCGCGTCAATATCTGCATCATACCACATGTTGATCGCGCCCGCGGCGCCCGAGCCAAGTGCAACAGCCACAATTGCCACCGTGGCAAGAACCGGGTTCATCGACGTGCCTGTGACGCCCATGGCAGCGACGAGACCCGCCAATGCCGTGAAAACGACCAACATCATGATCCGCGGCTTTAACAGCTCCACGTAATCGCGAGCGGTGGCGAGGCGTGGGGTGGTGTCTGGAGCGGTCATATCGACAGACATAGGGCGAATCTCACTGGCTTCTATGGAAACGGCCCTCTGCGCTGTGTCGCGCAAAGGGCCGCCCGTTTCTGAATTTACCGGGCGGGCTTAGTGGCCCGCCTCGTTCTTGACCACTGGCAGCTCATTGAACTGGTGGAATGGGGGTGGGCTTGGCAGTGTCCACTCTAGTGTCGTGGCGCCCTCTCCCCATGGATTGGCTTCTGCCTTACGCCGACGCAACATGGATTCAACCATACCGCCAAAGAACAACAATGTAGCGACCATTGAAAGCGCATAGCCCCAAGATGAGACGCTGTTCCACAATGCAAACGCATCTGGGTAATCAACATAGCGGCGCGGCATGCCGTTCAGGCCCAGGAAATGTTGCGGGAAGAAGATCAGGTTTGACGCTGCAAACATGATCCAGAAATGCGCGTATGCGATCATCTTGTTATACTTGATGCCGAACATCTTCTCATACCAGTAATACCAACCGGCGAAGAGGCCAAACACCGCGCCAAGAGACAGCACATAGTGGAAGTGAGCGACCACATAATAGGTGTCATGCAAAGCGTGATCGATACCGGCATTAGCCAGCACAACGCCGGTCACACCGCCAAGGGTAAACAGGAAGATGAAACCGATCGCCCAGACCATTGGTACGGAGAAATCGATCGATCCGCCCCACATGGTCGCAATCCACGAGAAGATCTTGATCCCGGTTGGGACCGCAATGACCATCGTCGCCGCCACAAAATAAGCTTTCATGTCGGACGGCATACCAACCGTGTACATATGGTGCGCCCAAACAATGAACCCGATCGCGCCGATCGCCACCATTGCATACGCCATCCCGAGATACCCAAAGATCGGCTTTTTCGAGAAGGTCGAAACGATGTGTGAGACGATGCCAAAAGCTGGCAGGATCATGATGTAAACTTCAGGGTGCCCGAAGAACCAGAACAGATGCTGGAACATGATCGGATCGCCACCGCCCGATGGATCGAAGAATTGCGATCCAAAATTTCGATCCGTCAGGAGCATGGTCAACGCACCGGCCAGAACGGGCAGCGCCAATAGCAGCAACACGGCTGTGACCAAGACCGACCAGGCAAAAAGCGGCATCTTGTGCAGCGTCATGCCCGGCGCACGCATGTTGAGAATGGTGACAATGAAGTTGATCGCGCCAAGAATGGACGCAATACCAGCGGTGTGCAGCGACAGGATCAACAGATCCATAGACGGTCCTGCATGCCCGGCAGTGCTCGACAAGGGTGGGTAAAGCACCCAGCCGCCGCCAAATCCATTGACGCCATTGCCGCCCGGCACAAGGAAAGAAATCATCGCCAGAACAAAGGCGACCACGGTCAACCAGAACGAAATATTGTTCATCCGCGGGAACGCCATGTCCGGCGCGCCAATCATCAGCGGCACGAACCAGTTGCCGAATCCACCGATCAAGGCTGGCATGACCATAAAGAAAATCATGATCAAGCCGTGATAGGTGATCACGACATTGTAGAAGCTTTTGGCTTGCTCAATCGCTTGTTGGCCGGTGGTGCCATACATGACTTCCATCAGGCCGGTGAGCGGTCCGATGCCTGGCTCTGCCAGTTCGAGACGAATCAGACCTGAAAGCGAATACCCGACAATCCCAGCGATGAGCGCGAAAACCAAATACAGTGTGCCGATATCCTTATGGTTGGTCGAAAAGAACCAACGGACAAAGAAACCAGGTTTGTGATCGTGGGCATCGTGGCCGTGAGCAGCAACTTGATCCATAGGCATGATCTAATCCCTCTCCTACTCGACCGATGCGAGACGCGTATTGGCGTCCATCGGGTCAATAACTTGTACTAATTCTGTTGCCGCATCGACGTCACCCGTGCGCATCACTTCAAGCCAGCGATCATACTGGTCTTGCGGGACAACACGGACTTCGATGGGCATGAAGGCGTGATTCTTGCCACACAGTTCGGAACACTGGCCGTAATAGACACCGGGTTCTTCGACCAGGAACCAACCTTCGTTCAGTCGTCCGGGCACGGCATCTGTTTTGACGCCAAAGGCCGGCACAGTCCAAGAGTGAATAACCCGGTCAGATGTTGTCTGATAACGGATGTAACGGTTCGCCGGAACCACCATCGGGTAATCTGTCGCCAGGTATTTAGGTTTTTCTGGCGTCGCAGGCGGATCAGACGGCAATCCATAATGAATCCCGTTTGAAACGAATTGAACCGGATAGCCGTCGGCATCGAGCTCATCGACATAATAATACGTCCAGGCCCAGTTTCCCATGCCTTCTGCTTTCACCGTGATCCAACCTTCTTGGGCGGCTTCAATGAAAATGTTGGGGTCATCCATATCGCCGCTTTGGGCAATGACTTCCAGATCCGGCTGGTTTTCCTGATAGAACAGGTTCGAGAAGGACGGGCCGGCAATCGCGACCAGAATCAAAACCGGAACCGCCGTCCAGATAATCTCAATCGTAGTATTGTGGCTGAACTTCTTGGGCTCCGGGTGCGCTCGCTTGTTGTAGCGAATACAAACCCAAACGATCAACGCCAGAACAAACAGCGTGATCACCGTGATGATCACCAACAAGTAATTATGGAAGTCGTTTACACGCTCCATGATTCGCGTTGCTGCGGGTTGAAACCCAAGGGCGCCAGGCGTGGGTTGCCCGACCAATTCTTGTGCAAATGCCGATCCCGTCATCAACACAGCTGAAATCCATGCAAAGATGTAACGCAAGAGTCACTCCATCCAATCTTGGCTGCAGCCATATATACGACAGACGCGAAGGTCTACCCAATACGACCACCTCTTATAAAATGTCGCAGTCGGTCGATAAATTGTCTCACTTAGTGTATAGTTAAAGTCAGCATACAGGAGGCAGTCCTATGAAATTTAAGTTGATGATCGCCGCAGCCACCACCGCACTCATCGCTGAAACCGCGTCTGCACAGGTTTTCGTGATCGGAAACGGCCTGGGAGGCGAATGCTATCAGAAGACCAAGAACAATTACTCGAACTTCCGGAGCGTTGAAGAAGTCTGCACCCGCGCCTTACGCGAACAGGCTATGACCCGCTCGAATCGCGCCGCAACTTACGTAAATCGCGGCGTATTGCGGATGCGTGAGGGGCTACATGAAAAAGCTCTGGAAGATTATTCCGAAGCGGTGGCCCTGCAGCCCAATCTCGGCGCGGCGTATCTCAATGAAGGCGCTGCACACATTTATCGTCGAGATTTCGCCTCGGCCATAGCCCCGCTGGACCGTGCAATTGAGCTTGAGTCGCATGATTTGTTCGCGGCCTATTACAATCGCGCCATTGCCAAGGAAAACACCGGCGATGTCGCAGGGGCCTATTATGATTTCCAGAAATCGCTGGAATTGAAACCTGGTTGGGACCTCGCGGAACGCCAATTGACGCGATTCACATTCGAACAGGCTGGCTAAAGAATCACGCACAGAGGCGCTTGATCCGGCGCCTCTGTAGCGTCACATACAGGGCATGACTTACACAGACCTGCCTTTCGACACACAAAAAGCCACACAATTGCTCTCTGACGCCGCCAACGGCGCGGATGATGGGGATATTTATGTTCAGCGATCTCGATCAGAGGGATTCGTATTCGATGATGGCCGCCTGAAATCGGCGACTTACGATACCAATCAAGGCTTTGGTCTGCGTGTCGTGGCGGGCGAAGCGAGCGGCAATGCCCATTCCGGAGAATTGACCCTCGCCGCGATTGCCCGCGCGGGCGAAACCGCACGACAGGCAAAACGCGGTTATGCGGGAAATCTGGCCACAGGTCCGATACCGACGAATCGCCAGCTTTACGCGCCGATCGATCCGACCGAGTCCCCCGACTTTACCGTAAAAACAGGATTGCTGGCTGAAATAGATGCGTGGCTGCGGGCCAAAGACCCGCGTGTTGTGCAGGTCTCAGTTTCACTGGCGGGCAGTCATGAGCAAATCGATATCCTGCGTCCTGCAGGCGAGACCTTCCACGATGTTCGTCCACTGGTGCGCCTGAATGTATCGGTCACGCTGGAACAGAATGGCCGCCGCGAATCAGCCTCTGCGGGCGCCGGCGGGCGCGCTGCTTATGACGAATGGATTGCCCCTCAACGCTGGCAAGGCCTGGCCCTGCGGGCTCTGCGCAAAGCCGAAGTGAATCTCGAATCAATCCCTGCCCCGGCGGGTGAGATGGAAGTGGTGCTGGGGCCTGGTTGGCCAGCTGTTTTGCTACATGAAGCGGTTGGCCACGGCCTTGAAGGTGATTTCAATCGCAAAGGCACCAGCGTTTATTCTGGACGTGTTGGCGAACAGGTCGCCTCAAAAGGCGTCACCGTGATTGATGATGGCACGATCGATGCGCGTCGGGGCTCGCTATCCGTCGATGATGAAGGCACGCCCACCAATCGCACTGTCCTGATCGAGGACGGCATTCTCAAAGGTTATATGCAAGATCGGCAGAATGCCCGGCTGATGGGTGTCGCCCCAACCGGGAATGGTCGCCGCGAAGCCTATGACGCGACCATCATGCCACGCATGACCAATACGGTCATGTTGGGCGGAAAAGATGATCCTGATGAAATCGTGGCTTCGATCAAGAAAGGCATCTGGGCCGTCGACTTTGGCGGTGGCCAGGTCGACATCACGTCCGGAAATTTTGTCTTTCAATGTACTGAAGCCTATCTCGTGGAGAATGGCAAAGTCGTCGCGCCGGTCAAGAACGCAACCTTGATCGGGCACGGTCCGACAGCGCTCAGCCAGGTCGAAATGATCGGCAATGATTTTGCCATGGATGATGGCGTCGGCACTTGCGGCAAAGCCGGCCAGTCCGTCCCCGTCGGGGTCGGCCAACCGACTCTGAAAGTCGGCGGCCTCACGGTTGGTGGTGCGGGTTAACTCGGTTTTTCGCCTGACGCTTGCAACTCATCGTCAAGTGAGTCGACAGAGAATTCGCTTTCCTTCATCCAGGATTTGACGATGGGTGCGATCAGCAACATCACGACGCCAACGCCCATGCCAATATATCCAATCGACGAGAACACCTGAACATAGCCGGCTTTCGCAGCAGCAACGTCAACAATTTGTCCACCGACCGTTTCTGCACCGGCGGCAGCCGCAATGACCCCTGACAAGGCATTGGCGATACCCGAATACACAAACCAAGCCGCCATGAAGAACCCAACCAGGCGCGCGGGTGCCAGCTTTGTCATGGCTGAAAGACCAACAGGCGACACCATAAGTTCTGCCATCGTGTGAACCCAATAGATGGCGAATATGAAAAAGACCGGCGTCAGAGCCGAGCTCCCGACACTATTCATACCTGAAACGAGAACCATATAGCCGAGGCCAGCGCCAAATACTCCAATCGCAAATTTCACCGGCGTTGATGGCTCCCATCCGCGTCTTCCAAGCCAGATCCAAAGCCAGGCAATGATGGGCGCAAACAAGAAAATAAATCCAGCATTTAGAGATTGGAATACAGGGGTCGGAACATCGATCCCGAATATTGTCGTATCAACCAAACGGCTGGTCACAAGGGTCAGCGATGAGCCTGCTTGCTCGAACAATGACCAGAACGGGATCTGTGCGACAGCGAAGTACAAAGCCGCCCACATCCGAGATCTCTGAACGCCCTTCAACTTCAAGAATGAGTAGAGAATAAATCCCAAGAAGAAGACGATACCGATAATCATCGACATTGGCCCGATGATCCGTGCAACGAATAACAAGGACATCGCGCCGATTACCAGCGCCAAGCCACCGATATAACAAGCCCATTCGATATTGATTGGGCCCAGCACGCTTTGCTTGAGCTTTTCTGGATTTGGCGGCTCAGCAACATCGCCAAGATATTTCTGCCCCCATTGGAAGACAATCAGGCCAGCCAACATGCCAATCCCTGCGAGGCCGAAGCCATAGGCCCAGCCATAGACAATGCCAAGAATGCCACAGGACCAAGTTGCTAGGAAACTGCCTAGATTGATGCCCATATAGAAGATCGTAAAGCCGCTATCGCGGCGCTCATCACCTGGTTCATACAAATCGCCAACAATGGTTGAAATGTTGGGCTTCAAGAACCCGACGCCAGCAATAATCAGCGCCAAAGACAGGAATAGCACATTGACGAAAAGTTGCTGTTTCTCAACGCTGGTCGCATAGTCTCCGTCAGCCACCGTGGCCAACACAACGCTGGTATCAGCCACTTTGTTTTCGTCCGCGGTCGGCAAGATCAGAATATCGCTTTGGCTGGTTTCAGCCACGACCTGTTCGGCACCGTTTATCTGCACGAACATTTCTTCCGCGCCATTGGCATCCGAGCGGAAACTGGCTGGATAGGTCGTTCCTTGCAGCAATAAGTCTGTGGAGGGAGCCGGCCCCGCGCAACCTAATCCGACCATGGCACAGATATTCTGCACCAGACCACGCGTGTTCTTCTGAATGACATAATCACCCTGCCCTGCATCATCGATTGGCTCGAAACGCTGATCACCAAGAGTCAGGTACTGATAAGAATCAAAGACGATCCGCCGGCTCTCGCCCTCATAATCAATGTAAAGTTTGCGATTATCATCGCGGCCGACATCTTCAATGACATAGTCATTGCCCGAGAACGTGAGGGTTTCTTTTGAACCAGCGCCTTCAAACGCCATCCCGAAGTGACCCAGAACGAGCAATATGGCACCATAAGTGACAGCTTTTCGTTGACCCAAATATCGATCTGATAAAACACCGCCAAAAATCGACATGATGTAGACCAGAGCGATATAACCACCATAGATGATAGAGGCTTCCCGGTCTCCAAACAGGAAATGTTGCACCAAATAGAGCAATAAAAGACCGCGCATGCCATAATATGAAAAGCGCTCCCACATCTCCGTAAGAAAACAGATGATCAGCCCTTTTGGGTGCCCAAAGAAACTGGTGTCGCGCTCAGTAGCGATGGTGGTGTCGGTCAAATAAGCCTCCCCGGCCATTTAAGTCTGGATGACGTTTTCGTCTTGGCATCAGGTACACCACGCACCGCGCGCACGCTCAAGCCACAAACTGCGACACGATCTGGCAGAACGAGGCAGGATTTTGCTGTGTGCTGCGATTTCACGCACAAAAAAGCCCGCCTGGTTTCAGGCGGGCTTTGAGATTTGGTTTGTGTGTCTCTTACTTGGAGACAGAGGCCACAACACCGGCGCCGACGGTACGGCCACCTTCGCGGATCGCGAAGCGCAGACCCTGGTCCATGGCGATCGGCTGGATCAGCTCTACGCTCATCTTCACATTGTCGCCTGGCAGAACCATTTCCTTGTCCGCTGGCAGAGTGACAACACCGGTCACGTCCGTCGTCCGGAAGTAGAATTGTGGACGATAGTTTGTGAAGAATGGCGTGTGACGGCCACCCTCTTCC
>JBCCGB010000006.1:0-236078 GCA_039029475.1 Pseudomonadota bacterium
ATGCGGGCTCAGATAAGGTGAATTTTCACTGTCGGCTAGCACAGATCTGTTCACGACTCCCTAAACAATTGCGGTCACAAGGATTGTAGAGGGATGAGTCGGGCATAAAAGGCAGTTGCGTTGAAACCTATTCGAGCCTTTACGAGATCACTGGCGAGGACAAGCTTCGCGAGCGTGCTGGCGCTTGCCGCAGCGATTCTGGCTTTGACCCTTTCTAGCCTGTTTACGATTTTCTATTTCTCTCAATCCTGGAACGCTTACCAGATGAGCGCGCGCGATAGCGGTGCCCAGGTGGCCGAGTTGATGAGCGAAGAGCTCGCGCACAATGAAACCCGAACGATTGAGACAGCGATGCAGCATTCGCTCGCAGATCGGGCACTGATCCTCGATCCGGTCGGCGAGCCAATGATAGGGGACTTGTCAGCAGACGCGGCGCCGCGCGCAATGCGGTTCGAACTGACCCATGGCGACGAAACACTGGGCACTTTGGTCTACGCGCCACGACTCAAATTTCGACCACCACTTCCCGTCTGGGCCGCGATTCTGATCTGCTTCGGCGTGACCGCCCTGTCGGCCCTGATCATGGGTTTCTTCGCCAATACCGTTGTCGGCTATGTCGGACAGGTCACGCGCTTGATTGGCGATTACAGCCTGGTCGGGACCAGCCGCCGGAAAGTGTCCAAGTTTGCGTTCGCGGAATTTCGTCAATTGGCGCTGGCGACCACCCGCGCCACACGCCGGGTTGCCAAAGAGCTTGACCATTTACGCGCCACAGCCCGTCTGGATGAACGCACCGGCCTGCTTAATGAACCGGCATTTCATCAAGAAGTGAAAGAAGCCGTACAGACGCTTTCATCCGCCGCCCAGGCCGTATTGATCACGATCGAATTTCAGGCTCAGAACGCGATTCCGGATGGCCCATCCGTCCCGCTGAGCAACGAAGCTTATATTGAGGCAGCGAATCGACTGCGCGTCTTTGCCGGCCAAGCCGTGATGAAGCATGGCTATGAGGCCAATGACTGGATACTGGGGAGCCTGTTCTCGGATCAGTTCGCTTTGTTGATCAAATCGAATGCCTCGCGGGATGATGTTGCAAATGTCATTCGCGAATTGCTCGGTGAATTCCGCGTCCCGCTCGACTGTCAGTCGCAACGTATTGCCGTGTCTCTGAATGGCAGCATCGTCCTGATTCCTCAGGATGGCGACAGCCTCGCGAAAATCCTCGAACGTGCGCAAGCCACGCTTGAAGACCTTAAAGCCAAGGCGCGCAGCGGTTTCGCATTCTACACGCCGAAACTTGAGCGGCAGCGAGATGCCAAAGTCAAACTCGAAGCCGAACTGCGTCAGGCCGTGGCAGAAGATCGCTTCATCCCGCTTTTCCAGCCAAAGATTGATCTCAAGACCGGACGCATCTCTGGCGCTGAGGCTCTGGCCAGGTGGCAGCTCGATAATGGCCGGCTGGTGTCGCCGTCTGTTTTCATCGAACTCGCGGAAGAATGCGGCCTGATTGGCAAGATCGGCTCTCAGATCATGTACAAATCCTGCGAAGAAGCGGCGAAGTGGACTCGTGAAGGCCACCCGATCAATCTCGCAGTCAACGTCTCTCCGCGCCAGTTCGAAGACGAGCTGCTGGCCGAAACCATCCTGGATGCGCTGGCCAAGTCGGGCCTGTCACCGCGACAGCTCGAAATTGAAATCACTGAAAGCCTCGCCATTCAACAGCCGGATCGCGTCCGCGATGTGCTGGAACCGTTGCGGCGCCTGGGCATGAAACTGGCCATGGATGATTTCGGCACCGGGCATTCAAATCTGGCGGTTCTGACGCAGATAGACTTTGACGTCTTCAAGATCGATCGCCAATTCCTCACCGGCACCCCGCAGGATGAACAGGCCAGCGCCATTGTCGACATGATCCTGTCCATGGCCAATTCGTTGCAGATGACGATTGTTGGCGAAGGCATTGAAACGGAAGAACAAGCCACCTTCTTGACCAATCGAAATTGCGACATCGGTCAGGGCTTCTTGTACAGCCCGCCAGTCTCCGCGGCGGCATTCGAAGAAATGTTGAAATCTCAACCCTTTATGACGAGCAAGCTGACCGCCTGATGCGCCGATTTTCGCTCGGGGGCTTGATATTTCCAGAATTCTTCGTCATTTAGAGTTTTATGATAAACGATAAATCTTCGTCGTCGCCCGATTGGCACGGCACGACCATATTGGCGGTTCGCACGGATAAGCATGTCGCGATGTTGAGCGACGGTCAGGTCTCGATGGGTCAAACCGTCATGAAGGGCAATGCACGCAAAGTGCGCCGCCTTGGCGGTGGCGACATTCTTGGCGGATTTGCCGGCGCGACAGCCGACGCCTTCACACTGTTTGAACGTCTCGAGCAAAAACTCGAACGCTTCCCGAACCAGTTACAACGCGCCGCGGTTGAACTGGCCAAGGAGTGGCGCACGGAGCGCCAGTTGCAGAAACTGGAAGCGATGTTGATCGTCGCCGACAAGGACACAACACTGGTGGTAACCGGCGCCGGCGATGTCCTGGAGCCGGAACATCCCGTCGTCGCTGTTGGATCGGGCGGAAATTACGCGCTGTCGGCGGCGCGCGCCCTGATCGAATACGAAAAGGATGCCGAAACCCTTGGTCGCCGCGCCATGGAGATTGCTGCCGATATCTGCGTCTACACCAATGCCAACTTCACCGTGGAGGTTCTGGATGTTTGATCGAACGGATTTACGTGCGGCCGTGGGTGCAAATGTGTTGAGCGCTGATCAGGCCTCGCGCCTGGAAGCTTTCCTGCTTTCACGCAAGGATGACGGGGTCGGACAGGAGCAGATCGGACAAGAGAATTTGCGCTTCCTGGCCAATTTCAATGACATCTTCATTACGCTCGGGCTGGGCATCCTCTTTGTCGGTGTGATCGCGCTTGTCGGCACCTTCTCGGCGCCCGCCATGGCGTCAGGAAACCTGTTGGCGGGCGTGTTATTCTCGCTGCCAGTGGCGGGCTTTGCCTGGGTGTTGATGGAGTATTTCTGCGCCCGGCGTCGTCTGCTTTTGCCGAGCATGGCCCTCTCCGTCATCTTTGTCGTCTTCTGCACGGCGGCGGCAATGTCATTTGCCGCCAGCATTATTGGCGCCGATATAGAGCGTCTCGATTTCAGTGAAATGTATGGCACAACCGGCGTGCTCGGTGTGTTTGTGTTTCTCGCTGCTTTGGCCGCTTCCTTGGCAATCTTCCTGCGTTTCCGCCTGCCTTTCTCGCTCGCTATGAGTGCGATTTCGGCGGCGGGTGCTGTCTATGTTGCCGCCAGTTTCTTCGGCGACATCTATCAAGTTGTCGGCGGCCCGTTGCTGGTGCTGATGGGCGCCGCGACGCTGGCCGTTGCGATCTGGTTTGACATGAAGGACCCGGAGCGCATTCGCAAAGCTTCTGACAATGCGTTCTGGTTGCATCTGGCCGCCGCACCGCAATTGATCTGGGGCATCAGTGCCATGGTCACGGGATCAAACATACTCGGCGGCTCAACCAGCGGCGCCGATGACGCTCTGCAAGGCATCACCCTGCTCATCGTTTTGCTCACCATTGGCGTGATTTCGCTCGCGCTCAATCGCCGCGCTCTGATTGCCGCCAGCCTTCTGACATTTATCGTCACGCTGGTTTTCGTCCTCAACCGCATTGGACTGGATGGCTTCAACATCTTCATCACGGTGACCATGTTGATCGGCACCGGGGTGGTTCTGCTCGGCGCCGGCTGGAAGACGGCCCGCAGAGCTGTGCTTGTATTTTTTCCAAAAGGCGGCACATGGAGCCAGGTATTTCCACCTGAACCAGCCTAAACACGCCGGACTCACTATATGACCCAACTGACGCCTGCTGAGATTGTCTCAGAGCTTGATCGCCACATTGTCGGACAGAATGATGCCAAGCGCGCGGTCGCACTGGCGCTGCGCAATCGCTGGCGACGCAAACAGGCTCCGGAAGGCTTGCGCGAAGAAATCACGCCCAAGAACATTCTGATGATTGGCCCGACCGGCGTCGGTAAAACCGAAGTCTCTCGCCGATTGGCAAAACTCGCTAATGCCCCGTTCCTGAAAGTCGAGGCAACGAAGTTTACCGAAGTTGGCTATGTCGGGCGCGATGTCGAACAAATTGTCCGCGACCTGGTCGAAGCCGCGATCGGCATGCTGCGCGATCAGAAGCGCAAGACCGTCGAAGAGCAAGCCCGTGATACGGCGGAAGAGCGTTTGCTGGACGCTCTGGTTGGCGAGGATGCACAATCCTCAACCCGCGAAGTGTTCCGTCGCAAACTGCGTGACGGCGAACTTGACGACAAGGCTGTGGACATCGATCTCGCCGAGACCAACAATCCGATGCAGATGATGGACATGCCTGGCAGCGGCTCGATGAGCATGATCAATCTCGGTGATATGCTGGGCAAAGCGATGGGCCAGCGCACCAAACGGGTGCGCACCACCGTCCGTGAGGCCTATCAGCCCTTGATTGATGAAGAAGCTGACAAGCTGATTGATGAAGATGCGATTGCCAGAGAAGCCGCGCGGGCCGTCGAGGAAGACGGCATCGTGTTTCTCGATGAGATCGACAAAGTGGCTGGCGCTTCCGGCCGTTCTGGCGCGGATGTCAGTCGCGAAGGCGTCCAGCGTGACCTGCTGCCCTTGATCGAAGGCACGACGGTTTCGACCAAGCGGGGCCCGATCAAGACCGACCATATTCTGTTCATTGCCTCTGGCGCCTTTCATGTCTCCAAGCCATCCGATCTGTTGCCGGAACTTCAGGGTCGTCTGCCGATCCGGGTCGAGCTGACCGCGCTCACGCGCGATGACATGCGGCGCATTCTGGTTGAACCGGAAGCGTCTTTGATCCGACAGCATCAAGCCTTGATGGATGCCGAAGGGGTGACCTTAGAATTCGAAGAGGCAGCGATTGATGCGCTCGCCGATCTTGCCGTGAAAGTGAATGAGTCGGTCGAGAATATCGGCGCCCGTCGGTTACACACCGTGATGGAACGCCTGCTTGATGAGATCAGTTTCACCGCCTCGGACCGCAAGGGCGAAACGGTGACCATCACTGAGGACTATGTCACAGCGCAATTGTCCGACCTGGTCGGCAATGCCGACTTGTCGAAGTTTATTCTGTAGCGTCGCTGGCTGCGACCAGACCGCTCGAGAAGCCCATGACATGGAAAATCTCGTTCTGATCCATCACGCCGCGCACCAGATCTGACCCCGGGCCGCGCGCAAAGATTGCCACATCCTCGCCGCCATGGGTTTCAGATCCCATGAAGACCAGCGCCTGTTGCTGGTAGTTCTTTGCGGTTGTGTCGACATCACTGATATCTTCACGTGTGCACGTGGTGGCGCCGTTCTCGAGTGTTCGGCAGGCGGTCTGACCATTCGCATAGCCGAGCGTTGTATAAGGCTTGCCATCATCGCCGCGTGCAATCGCGCCGGTTTCGTACACGACTTTGCCAAGGATCGGATTGTTGCGACGCGGATAGCCCGCCATGGTCATCGTATGGCTGTGATCCGCGGTGACGATGATCAACGTGTCTTCAGCATTGGTCAGCTCCAGGGCCGCCGCGACCGCAAGATCGAACGCATCTGTGTCTTCCAGGGCGCGCGCCGCGTTCACGCCATGGTGCGCATGGTCAATGCGGCCGCCTTCAACCATCAGAACATACCCTTCCGGGTTGCGCGACAGACGGGTGATTGCGGCACGGGTCAAGTCCGCCAGGGACGGTTCGCTGCCGGGATCTTCAGCGCGGTCATATTCGTATTGCATGTGCGATGGCTCAAACAAGCCAAGCACGCGCGCATCGGAATCAAAATCCGTCGCGGCAAAGTCGGCGCCATTATAGATCACGGTATGCTCGTCCGATTTGGCCGTCCAGGCGACGACCAGGTCGCGTTCATCGGCGCGCATGCCGGTTTTGTCGGGATATTCAGGATCAAAGGTTTCGTCGGTCATGAAATGCCGGCGTCCACCGCCCATGGCGACTTCGAAGCCATTGCCGGCAGGCCAGTCAATCAATTGCGCCGCGATGTCCTGACATCCGCCGGCGCCGTCTGACCCGAAACTGGTATCGTCTTCCCAGTTTCGGTTGGCCGATTCAGCGTATGTCGATGCCGGCGTCGCATGGGTCAGGCGCGCCGTCGACAGAATGCCCGTCGCCATGCCGCGGCGCTCGGCCAGTTCGAACAATGTATCGGACCCATTGCCGGCCTGGCTCGCGCAATTGCCGCGAGGCACTTCATATGTCACCCCGAGCACGCCTGAACGCGTCTTCACGCCAGCCACCATCGCCGTCGCGGTCGAGGCACTGTCTGCGACCTGATAGTCATGGCTGAACGTCCGCGACAGCGCCATATGGGGCAGCGTCTCCATGGCCAGTTGATAACTCTCGCCATCCATTCCTCGCTTCTGGCCCGCGTAGATCCGGCCGGCTGTGATGGTCGAAATCCCCATGCCGTCGCCGACAAACAGAATGACATTCTTGGCTTCGGGTTGAAACGCTTCGCTCAACCGCGCCTGCACCGCGGTCTCGGCCTTTTGGTAATATGGATCATCGGCCTGGCTTGGGGTCGCCGCACGGGCCAACAAGGCGGAGTCAGACTCAGCCATTTGCAGGGCGGTGGTCGTGGTCACCGTGGCGCAGGCCACGACCAGCGCGGCGGCGGAAATGGTAAGAGCTATGCGCATGCTATCCCCTCAAGTGGAAAATTATTCGGCAAAAGACCTGGGACGGTCTTGCGATGATGGTGGCGCGGTCGGTTTTCGACCGCGTTGAGAAATGACGATCCCGATCAGGATTAAAAGGCCGCCGCCTGCTTGTATAGGGGCCAAGGGCTCATTGAAAAGCTGCCAGGATATCGCCGCCGCGACGACGGGCTGCACGGCGATCAGCACGCCAGCGATCGCCGCAGGCGTATGCCCGAGCCCGGTAATGATCAGACCCTGGCCGCCGACTTGGACGATCAATGCCAGAAAAAGCGGCACCAGAAAGCCGATGAGATGAACCGGCAGGAAGGGCTCGCGGAAGATCAGCACGATCAAGCCGGCGACCACCATTTCGACCACGGTTAACCAGAATATGGTCTCAACCCCGGACAGCGAGCGCCGCGCGACTTTCGACGCGACGACATAGCAAGAAACCAGAATGGCGGCGCCAAATGCGAGAAGATCTCCGCGCAAGTCGACCTGGCCGCCTTCACCGCCGCCAAGGGACAGTGCAGCGGCGCCAGCAATCGCGATCAAAACCGCCAGGGCCCAGGTGCGCGTTGGCCGCTCTCGCAAAAAGATCCAGGCTGTCAGTCCGACACAGATATTGCCAATGTTCACAATGAAGGTTGAGTTTGCGACCGTTGTCAGGGTCAACGACCAATGCCAGAGCGCGATCTGGCTGGCAAAGCAGATGCCGGCAATCACCACGAATGGGTTCGGCCTGCTGGGCAGGTGACGCTTGGTTGCAACGACCAATAGAAACAGAATCGGCACCGCGAACGTGAAGCGCCAGAACGCAATCGCTTGCGGACCCAAACCATCAAGACCCAGGCGCAATCCGATCGGCGCCAGGCCGATACAGGCGCCGCCGAGAAAGACCAGCAACGGCCCGAACCAAAAGGCGCTTCGGATCTTGGCCAATTGCTCATTCATTCTATGCGAACCCTAACCGTGCTCTGACCTGATCTGCGGTCATACCGTCGGCGCGCAAGCCCGCAAGCGAAATACTCCTCTGGCGTTTGGAGAGTTTTTTTCCATCCGCATCATAAATCAGTGTGTGGTGCTGATAGATCGGCTGCGGCCAGCCCATCAGGACTTGTAGCAAGGTCTGAATGTGCGGCGCATCCAACAAATCCTCGCCGCGGATAATGTCAGTCATGTCCTGCAGCGCGTCATCATGCGTCGCCGCCAGATGATAGGCGCTTGGGCTGTCCTTGCGGGCAATGACAATGTCACCGTGAAGATCGGGGCGCGCGCGCTGACGGATAACACCCTCCGGCGTGCGTTCGGAATAAGCGAGGTCCTGCCAGGCCGCGCCGAGATGATCGCGCGCAGCCTGGAGCGAGAGGCGCCAGGCAAATGGCTTATCTTGCGCCAGCAGGTCCGCTTCTGCGGCGGCTGAATGCGGGCCGGGCTGCAATGGATCGGGCAGGTCGATCAAATCGCGCCGTGTCCGAAAACAACGATAGGCAAGACCGCGCTGCTGCAGTGCCGAGACGCAAGTGACATAATCATCAAAATGGTCGGACTGGATCCGCACCGGCTCTGGCCAGACGAGGCCCAGCCAATGCAAGTCCTCGAAGATCGCTTTGGTGTATTCCGGACGGCAGCGCGTCGTATCGATGTCTTCGATCCGCAGCAGCACCTCTCCGGCCGCTTCTGCAGCGGCCTGCCAGACATGCAAGGCCGAGGCGGCGTGCCCCAAATGCAGGTAATAGGTCGGAGATGGCGCAAATCGCGTGCGAAACATCGCTGAACGTGTCCTTTCGGCCCGTCGACTCAACTGAATCGTGACCTAACAGTCATTTTGCATTGCGAAAACGCCTGTCGGTGCGGTATCTGGGGGACCGAGTATCGTTCCAGGCCCAAAATCGCTATGCCCGCGCAATTGTCTACAATCATCGAGTGGTTCAACACCCATATCGCCGGATCCATGATCTGGAGCGGCATTGGTTTGGCGACGGCCATCGTCGCCGTGTTGATCGGCGTGTTTCTGATATTCAGAGCCGTTGCCAGTCTGGTCGCCATGATCACCACAACAATGGCCAGCCGCAAACGGCAATCCACGCAAGGGTTCGGAATCGCCATTGCGCCGATTGTCGGGGCCCGGGGATCGAAGCAGACTAAGGCAATTGTCGCGGCGCTGCAGACGCATCTGGACTTGTTCACATTCGGCTCGCCTTTCGAAATCGTTCGCGCCCCTCGCATCCGCGCAAAGGGCGCAAAGGGCCTGCGGGCTGCGGCGACACGATGGCTGGAAAAATCATCGACCGATCTGGTGCTTTGGGGTCACCGCAAACGCGGAAAGGTGCAACCGACAAATGTTGAAGTGCTGTCGCTGGGCGGGTCATTGAAGCCTCAGGATGCGATGCATTCCGAGGGCTTGCTGCCAGAGATCGACAAGCACAATCAAGAGACCACAGCCCGGGTCGTCGCCTATCTCGTCGCCCGCGCCTTGCAACCTGGCCTCGCGGATGGGTCCGCTTATCGGGCGGAAAAACTGGCGCCCGTCGCAGACATTCTGCAAGCCTGTCTCAGCGACAAGGACGCCTTGCCGGATCGCACCCAACTGACCCTGGAAACCGATTACTGTTCAATGGCCTTGGCGCTTGCGACACCAGACCATCTGGCCCGCGTGATCGAATACCGACGCACGCGATTGGCCGCCGAAGAGGCGATGCCGCCCGCCTTTGAAGTCCAGGCCAGAATTGATCTTGGCCGCGCCCTGTTACATCAGGCGCAAGCCAATTTCGATCCGGTCCGCGTGCGTGAAGCGATGGATCATCTCAAGCTTGCCGTCGAACGGTTGAAAGTCGATCCGATCCTGCAATTGGCACAAGCCACCAATCAGGCCGTCCAGCAAGGACAGGCCATGTTGTCGAACCGCAAGAGATTCTCCGTCACTGGCGGCTCAACCCTTTAATCGAGGGCGTGTACGCCTGGCATCGGACAGGTCACGCCGGTGCCACCAATGCCACAATAGCCGGCCGGATTCTTGGCCAGATATTGCTGATGATAATCCTCAGCCGGGTAGAATGCATCAAGCGGCTTGATCTCGGTCGTGATGGCGCCGCGGCCAGCCGCTTTCAAGGCTTGATTATACGCCGCTTCACTCGCTCTGACGATGGCGAGATCGGCGTCATCATAGGTATAGATCGCAGACCTGTACTGGGTGCCAATATCATTGCCCTGACGCATACCCTGGGTCGGGTCATGGCTCTCCCAGAACAGTTTCAGCAAGGCCTCAAGCGTAATCTTGGCCGGGTCATACACAACGCGGACGACTTCCGTGTGCCCGGTCTGACCAGAACAGGCCTCTTCATAAGTCGGGTTCGGGGTATAGCCGCCGGCATATCCGACCTGTGTGACAAAGACACCGCCAGCTTCCCAGAAGACGCGCTCGGCGCCCCAGAAACAGCCCAGCGCAAAAACGATTTCCTTCATCCCTTCGGGGGCAGGCGCGTTGAGATCGCGGCCATTGACGAAATGCGTGTCCGCCGTCGGAATCGCCAGGGCGCGTCCGGGCAAGGCCGTGTCTCGAGTCGGCAGAGCCAGGGGTTTGCGAGAGAAAAGCATGATCAGCCTCTGTATTGGATCTCAACCAATATGGGGCAAGTGCAGCCAAACACAATGTCATGCCTTGCGATATCGCACGCCTGAAGTATACAGCGCGGCTTACGGTGAGGTGGCCGAGTGGTCGAAGGCGCACGCCTGGAAAGTGTGTAGGCTAGCAATAGTCTCCAGGGTTCGAATCCCTGTCTCACCGCCACTGCCCGGTTCGGGCCCGCGCAGACTGTTTGTCCTCTGTCCCAAAAATCGCGTGACTCCCACGCCCAAGCGCGCCCATTGTATGGCGATTAGGGCTGGGCGCGGACATACGAAGCCCTAAATGGCGAATCAACAGGCGCGGGATCGCGTCGGGGGACATTTGGGAAGGACAATTATGGACATCGAAACCGATTATCTGGTGATTGGCAGCGGCGCCGTTGGCATGGCTTTTGTTGATACGATTCTGACAGAAACCGATGCCGAAGTGGTGATGATTGACGACCGCGCCGTACCCGGCGGGCATTGGAATGAATCCTATCCATTTGTCCGATTGCATCAATCGGCATCGACATATGGTGTCGCGTCAAAAGAATTGGGCAGCGGCAAGATTGAAGATACCGGCCCGAATGCCGGGTTCGAGGAATTGTCCTCCGGACCGGAAATCACGCATTATTATCATGAGCTGATGGAGGACACGTTTCTGCCCTCCGGTCGCGTCAAATTCCTGCCCTTGACCCGCTATGAGGATGATGGCCGCATCCAGTCTCTGCTCTCCGGCGAAACGCACGATATTACGGTCCGCAAGAAAACCGTGTTTGCAAATTATCTGACGACCAGCATTCCGGCCACCCATACACGCAATTACGAGGTCGCGCCCGGCGTCACCTGTCTGCCGCCAAATGGTCTGCCTCTGAATGCCGCCAAACATCCACAGGTTTGCATCATTGGCGGTGGCAAGACCGCAACGGATTCCATCATGTGGCTGCTCGGACATGGCTATGATGCGGACAAGATTACCTGGATTGTCCCGCGCGATGCCTGGTTCCTGAATCGCGTCAATTTCCAGACGATAGACCAGAAATTCTTTGATGACACGGTCGGCGGACAAGCCCGCGCCGTCGAAATCTACGCCGCCGCCGAATCCGTCACCGATCTCGAAGACCGGATGGAAGCGGCGGGCCTCTGGCAACGCGTCGACACCAGCATTCGCCCGACCATGTTCCATGCCTCAATTGTCACTGAAAAAGAGATTGAACAGCTGCGCACGATCAAGAATGTCGTACGCAAAGGCTATGTGCAGCGCATCGAACCCGGACGCCTGATCATGGGCCAGGGCGATGTCGAGATCGCCCCGGACACGCTGTTCATCGATTGCACGGCGAGCGCCTTCAAGAAATATGTCGGCGTCCGCGCGCCGGTCTTCCAGCCAAACGAAATCCATGTTCAGGTCATTCGCCAGTTCCAGCCTTGCTATAGCGCGGGACTGATTGCCTGTATTGAGGCGCACGTTCCGGAAGAAGAAAAGAACAATTATGCACGGCCGGCACCAGGCATCGATACCGTTGAGGACGTGCTCCTCGTGCTCGCTGCGGCGATGGAAAACACGGTCATGTGGATGCAATCCCCGGCGATTGCAGAATGGCGCAATAAGAGCCGCCTGGATGGCTTCGCAACCTTGATGGCCAATGCCGACATGACCGAGCCCAGCGTCGCGCAGACCTTGGGGTCAATCATGATGAACGGCCAGAACGCGATCAACAATCTCAAACGCCTGGCCGAAGAAGGCTAGAGATTAAGGCGCTGGCGGCTCATAGCGCGCGCGCCAGGCATCAATGTCGGCTTTGAATCCTGCAATGAGATCCGGGTGCTGGGTTGATGCGTCAGCCAGCTGGCCAGGGTCATTGTGCAAATCGTACAAGGCGGTCTCATTGGTCTCTGGCAGCCAGACAAAATGCCAATCCAGATCGCGCCGATAATAGCCTCCAAGCGCCGATCCCATATGATCAGCGCTCAGAGCGTTCGGCGCTCCGCGAAAATCTGTCCCGGCCCGATGCTGGGTCATCCGGCCGACAAAGAAATCGCGGCCTGATTCTGGATCGGCGCCCGAAATCTTCGGCTTGAGTGAATAGCCTGGCAACTCTTCGGGAACTTCGATCCCGATATAGTCAAGAATGGTCGGCATAATGTCGATCGCACTGGCCAGTGTTTCGGTATCGCGCAGCGCGGTGATCTTGCCTTGCCAATAGAAGATGATCGGCGTGCGAAACCCGGTTTCGAAGAATGACCCTTTTCCGCGCGGACCGCCATTCGCGAAGGTAATGTGATTGTCGGCATATTCGACGTCCGCGGGCTGTTCCCAGCCATTATCATTGACATAGACGATCAACGTGTTGTCGAGCACGCGCTCATCGCGCAGCGTGTCGAGGACTTTGCCGACTCCCCAGTCGAACCAGGCGATATTGGCATAATAGAGTTTGGCGGATTCAGACAGATCAGCGCGATCCTGATAATATTTGTAGAACCGATCCGGCGCATTCAGGGGGGTGTGCGGCAAAGCCGGGCCATACCAGAGAAAGAAAGGTTGCTCGGCATGGTCCTTGATGAAGGTCTCGACCGGCGCCATCGTGTTGCGACCAATCTCGTTGCCACGTCCTCCCATGAAGGTGAAAAACCAGCGATCGCCGAGATCGGCTGCATCCTGCCACTGCCAGGTCTCGGTCATACCATGGGTAAAACCGCCATGCGCATAGGATTGTTCCCACCATTTGCCGCTTTGATGCGAGACGTATCCGGCCTGACCCAGAATGCGCGGCAGTGTTTTGAACTGTTCGATCGCGGAGGTTTCATACTGCCGGCGCAGAATGTTGCGTTCGCGTTCGGTGTCGACCTCAACCGGCAGCATGTTCGATCGCATGGCCGATTCCGCAATCTGATTGGCCCGGGTCTCATACTGAACCGGATACAAGCCGGTGATCAGGCTTTGCAGCGTTGGGCGACAGTGATTTGATGTCGAGTGACCAATTTCAAACACGGCGCCGGCATGGCCGAGAATATCCATGTTCGGCGTGATGACATTCTGATCGCCGAGAAAGCCGAGATATGGCCAGCCGAGATCGTCAGCGATGATCAGAACAACATTCGGCGGACCATCCGGGCGACGCGGGATGACGGTTCGGTCAATTTCGCCGGCATAGGTGTCGTCATAAACACCGCCAAAATCGAAGGCTGGCACCGCCGGCTCAGGCGGTGGCGTCTGACAGGCCGCGAGGAAGAGGAAAAGGCTGGTGCCGAAGACGGACAGGTGTCTCATAATATCCTCCAGAGATCGCTTTGCGGATCACGGCGCAGGATAGGTCTGATGTAAGCGGGAGGCAATTGATTTGCATAAATTTTCATAATCATGAAAATTCAAACCTTATGCATTTCCGTCACTCTGGTCTTTCAAAACTCAAAAGTGCACTACTTTTTGTATCTAATTGCAATTTCTGAAGTGAATCCGTCATCCGGCTGCTCATCTGCAAGGGGCGGTCAATGCCTGACGGATGGGAGCGCCCAATAGCAAAACCCCCGCGCCTCATGGCACGGGGGTTTTGTTTCAGGTGTTCAGCGATCGCTTAAACGAGACCCTCACGCTGGGCGCGCTTCCGAGCGAGTTTGCGAGCGCGGCGCACAGCTTCTGCCTTCTGACGAGCCTTCTTTTCAGAGGGCTTCTCGAAGTAAGTGCGGGATTTCATTTCACGAAACAGGCCTTCACGCTGCATTTTTTTCTTCAAGGCGCGAAGGGCTTGTTCGACATTATTGTCGCGAACAGTAATCTGAATAATGGTCAACTCTCCATAAAAGTCGGGGCAGGAAATCCTGCAGATGTGCGGTTGTGGCCTATAGAGCCGAAAGCAAGCCGCGCCTATAACATGTGGAAACCGCCTTGCCTATCCCTGGACTCAGATATGCCGACGCCCTCTGAAAAACTCCGCGATCGCTGGCTCGACACGCTTTTGCCGCGCGTGCCTGAGACCGGATGGAGCCTGGTCAGCGCCAAACAGGCCGCGCGCGATGCGGAAATCAGCCCCGGCGAGCAAAACCTGGCCGCACCAAATGGCATTTCAGATCTCATCGATCACTTTTTCGATCGGGCCGTTGACGAAATGCTGGCAACCCTGGCGACGCAAGACCTTTCTGGTTTGCGCACGCATGAACGCGTTGCCGCTGGCGTTCGGGCCTGGCTCGATGCCTTGTCAGCACACAAGGAGGCGGTCCGAAAAGCAGCTGGCAAAGGGCTGCTGCCCTGGGGCGCGGGCGCCGCGGTCAAGCGGGTCTGGGCGATCGCCGATGCGGTCTGGGAAGCGGCGGGCGACACGGCAACCGACTATAATCGTCAAACCAAGCGCGCTTTATTAAGCGCTGTGTTGCCGCCAATTGTCTTATACTGGCTCGATCATGACGATGGCGAAGCGCTTGACCGGTTCATCGCAGATCGCCTGCAGACCGCCATGAAAGTCGGCCAGGCGGGCAGCAAAGCCGTCAAGCCGGTACTGGATCTGGTCGAACGCCTGAAAACAGCCCGAGAACCGCGCAACCTGTAATAATCATTACTATTTTTGTTCTCAAGGTTGCCATCGTATCGTCCAAGACGCTACAACCGACAGCCACGCTGAGTGCTGGGAATTGGGAGGGAATATGCCACGTCCGGCAGGGGTTCGTAATCATGACTTCGAGGCCAAAAAGACGGCTTTGCTGGACACTTTGTCAGAGTTTGCACTGAATGATGACTTGCGCCGGCCGTCCTTGCGACAGTTTGCAATTGCGGCGCACGCCTCAGAGCCAACCTTGCGGCATTATTTCAAAGATCGCCAGGGCCTGGTGATCGCCATTCTCAAACACATTCACGCGCGCGCCATTCCGCTCTGGCAAGTCATTGCCACAGGCGCGCCGGACACCCGCGCCGCGGTGGAAGAGTATTTTCGCGTCACGGAAGCCGGGCTGACCCATGGCGGATTCGCGCGGGCCCACGCCTTTGGCATCATTGAGGGCATGGCGGATGAGACGGTTGGTCAGGCCTATCTGGAATTCCTGCTCGACCCGGCTTTGGCCGCGGTCTCGGACAAGATGCAAGCGACACCTGGAAAACCGGAAACCCCGGATGAGCGCCGGGCATCAGCCTTTATGATGCTGTCGCCGATCCTGGTGATGACGCTGCACCAGCAGCTCTTGGGCGGCCAACAGGCTTCGCCGATCGATACGAGCGGGTTTTTGAAATTGATGCAGAACTGGCTGGCATCCGGGCTAAGTCAGTAGATCGCGAAACGCGTCCAATTCCGCCTGAGTCGTCGCCCAATTACAGACAAACCGATATGATCCGCCGGGCCACGGATAGCATTTAACATCGCCCGCCTGGATCCGCGCCTCAAAAGCTGGGGGCAAGATTGCGAAGACTTCATTGCCATCCGTCGGATAGGCCATCGAAACATCCGGATTGCGGCACAGCAATTCGACCAGTCGACTGGCCGCGCCATTGGCTTGCCCGGCCAGATCCAGCCACAACCCATCTGTCAGCATGGCTTCGGCCTGGGCGGCCAGAAAGCGCATTTTTGGCGGCATATGGCCAGAGCGTTTGGCCCGCGCCTGCAAGGCCGCAAATCGCTGTCGCATGTCGCCAAACAAGAGAATGATCTCGCACCCGATCGCGCCGGTCTTGGTCAGGCCAAGCGTCAGGACATTGATACCCGCTTTCCAACTCATCTCAGCCGGACTGGCCGCGGTTGAGACGAGCGCATTTGCGAGGCGCGCGCCATCGAGATGAACATTCAATCCCGCCGCCTGGGCGAGCCTGGCATAGTGTTCAATCTGATCGACCGAATAGGCTGTGCCGCATTCGGTGAGATTTGTCAGCGACAGGGTTTCAAGCGGCGTCTCATGGACAAAATCGGGATTATTGGCGGCCAGCGCCGCGCGCAAATCCTGTTCGTCAATTTGGGCACCGTGACCCGGCAAGAGCCGCAACTTGGCGCCGCCGGTGAAGAATTCCGGCGCGCCGCGCTCATCACGCTCAATATGCGACTCCTGATGACAGGCGATCGCGCCGATCGATGAACACATGACGGACAGCGCCAACGCATTCGATGCGGTGCCACTGGCACAGATCCAGAACTCGAAATCCCGGGTTTCAAAAGTGTCCACGAGCAGATCGCGCAGACGTTTGGTGACATCATCCGCGCCATAGCTATTCGCGCTGCCATGATTGACGGCGGCGATGGCCTCGATCACGCGGGGGTGGGCGGGGGCGGTTGTATCTGACGCAAAATTCATCGGCTAAAGCATCACATCCGGCGTTTGCCACATCAAGTGCTGACCGCCATCGCTGGCAATCATCTGACCGGTAATGCTGTCCGCCGCGATCAGATAGCGCAGGGTTTTGACAATTTCATCCGGATTGGAGCCACGCTGCGTCAGTGTGGCTTGCGCTTCGGCGGCAAACTCGCCGGGCTTTTGATGCACGTTTTCCAGGGTCGGCCCGGGCCCGATGCCATTGACGCGAATATTCGGCGCCAGGGATTGCGCCAGGGTCCGCGTGGCCGTCCACAAGGCAGACTTGGACAAGGTGTAGGTAAAGAAAAGCGGGTTCAGCTTCTTCACCCGCATATCAATCATATTGACGATCAAGCCCGCTTCCTCCTGGGGCAATGCACGGGCAAAATGTTGCGCCAGCAGAACCGGAGCGCGCAGATTTGGCCCCATGTGAAAGTCCCAATTCTGGCGACTATGCTCCAGCGCTCTATCGTCTTCAAATGTCGAGGCTGAATTGACCAAAAGGGTTAGCGGGCCGCCCAGCGCTTCCTGCGCTGCACGGGTCAGCGTTGCGGTCTGTTCTTCGTCTGCAAGGTTCGCCTGCACCAGTTCGGCGCGCCCGCCCGCGGCCCGGATCGTCTCAGCCGTGGCTTCGGCGCCGGCTTTCGAACCGCGATAATGGACCGCAACCGACCAGCCATCGTCGCCGAGCGCTTCAGCCATGGCTTTGCCCAAACGCGCGCCGGCGCCGGTGACCAGCGCCCGCTTTGGGCCTTCAGATACTCGGATAGCCACTTAGTCCTCCTGCGTCGGGATGCGGACAAAGCAACATGAAAGGCATACGCCCCCAGCGTTTGGCTGGGCAGAACCGTCTGATACCGCGCTCAATTAGTCGAGGCGGCGAAAATCAATCAGGTTGAGGATTGCAAAAACCGCAACGGTTGCAAGGATAGCCCAGACAGATGCGTGGATCATGATGACAGCCCTTCGAAAACTTGCGACCTGTTAAACCGTCTTGGCCGATTTGGCGAGCCCTGATTACCAGAATAAAGAGGCCCCCTGTGACAGACTTTCGCACGCACCTGTTTCGCATGTGGTTTCGTGTGTCGCGGCCAATGACGCTCGGCGCCCGCGCGGTGGTCGAAAATCAGGCCGGAGAAATCCTGCTGGTCCGTCACACCTATGCCCGCGGATTGTTCTTACCGGGCGGCGGGGTTGAGCGCGGCGAAACCGTTCAGCAGACCATTCGCAAGGAATTGGAAGAAGAAGGCGGCGTTCGCCTGCTCACCGACGCGGTTCAGGTCCGGATCTATTCAAATCATCACATCATGAAGAATGATCATGTTGTCCTGTTTCATGTCAGCGCGGAGGCCTGGCAACCTTGCGGTGATCCGATCGGGCGGGAAATTTCCGAGATTGTCTGGGCAGATCCTTTGACCCCGCCGGCCGATACGACACCCGCCACGCGGCGCCGGTTGCAAGAGGTGTTCGCGGCAGCGCCCCCCTCTCACCACTGGTAGCGTCTAGGTCTGTGTCATCGCCAATACGGCCGGCAACGCCATGAAGGCCAGCGCGCCTGCGAGCAAGATGAGCAATCCAAATTTCTGCCAAATGCGTCTCATGCCTTCGCTTAGACCGCGCAATGGCGGCGCGATTGCGGACGAGACCGAGGCACAATTTAGGCGGGCGTATAAAACTTAAGCGCGAAGATTAAACAGGTATTAAAGCCTGGCTGGCATAAGCCGCTCCGTGCTGGGTCCCCTTTCCCGGCACGGCAAACAGGTTGCCAGCATGCATTCGCAGATTGGATGCGCCGCTGGCCTGGAACGAGACGGCCGCAATCTCATGATTGCGGTCGTTTTGCATCCGCGATGATGGTGCCGAGATATAGACCGAGCGTATAGACAGACAGCAGGGCGGCGAGCCAGATCAGGATCAGGCCGAGGGTCCATACCCAGGCGCTGGCGACCGGCCCCGCCAGCAGCAGCGCGCCGATTCCAATCATTTCCAAAGCCGTTTTCCATTTTGCCAGACGCGACACCGGCATCTCAATCGCCGGCACCAATCGCAATCCGGTGGCGATGATATCGCGGGCGATAATCAACGCGCTCGGGATCACAACAAGCATGTTCCAATCCTGTGTGGTGGCCAGCGTCAACAGGCTCAATCCGACCAGAAGCTTGTCGGCAATCGGGTCGAGAAACGCCCCCAATGCGCTCACTGCGTTCAGCTTGCGCGCCGCCCAGCCATCGACAAAGTCCGTCGCGGCCACAGCGATAAACGCCGCCAGCGGCCAGATCGCCGGTGCGGGCATGGACAGGATCAACCATGCAACGCCGAAGGCCAGACCACAGCGGGCCAGCGTCAGTGCATTCGGTATCCAGTTCAGCGCCATTTGATGCGATCCGTCGAAAGCCCGGTTATGAAGCGAGATCGCGCCCCGGTCCAGATCGAAGGGATGGGTATGGCCTCACGCCAAACGAGCTTTTCGGGTCCGGCATGGTCCGTCAACACAGCGCCGCGCACTAACTCGGGTATGGTGTTCACACTGCCAGCCATGCGGATCCATGGGCGTTAGTCACCACATACCAGATCAATATGCTATTCAGGAGCGTTTGTTTGGGGTCGAAGCGGTGGTCAGAATGACGGTCGAAATGATCGACAAGGTAGTGCACTGAACGCGCAATTGGCTTGCTTATTGGCACATCGGTCGTTGAACAGGTCCCTGGAAGCTGCGCGGTCCTTTGGGGGTCACCCAGAAAAACGCGGTTGTTGGATACGGGAGCTCGACAATCCATGGTTTGTTGAGCTGGACCTCCGCGAACGTGCCACCATTCGGAGCAACAATCTTCTCGTCCAGGCTCGCATCGCGAACAACTTCTACAAAGTACTCATCGCCGATTTGCAGGAACTTAACGCGTCGCTCCGCTTCATACCCCAGGGTGTGGCCTTTTCTGACCGTAACCCGGATCGGCAGGCCATCTCCTTCGGGCGCTTGTAAGTCTGTGGGTATGGCCACATTCAAACAGCGATATCCATCAATTGTTTTGATCTGAACGGGCATGTCAGGCCCACTCGGATCATGCCGAAAAGCAGCCATATCCATCGCGGCCTTTCCAATCCCGGTTTTTCGCAATGGAAGATCAGGTTTCCAGGCCGCAAAATCTGCTCTGCTGGCCGGGGTCAGCCCCATCCAGGTCAGCTGCGTGACTGGGTCGGCACATTCCATAAACGTGCCACCACCCTCGACCATTTCACCCGTCTGAGGCAGCGCGTCTCGCATCATGCGCTCGAGTGTCTGCGCAGTGTCCGTCATGCGCCTGGTTCTTGAGCAGATTTTGACGGGATGAGACTAAGGATGAACATGAGCGTCGCAATCAGCAACAAGGGTAAGTTCCCATTCTCACCTGGCGCGGCCGCCGCCAAAGTTTCGATCGGTTTGAAATGGCCGACGGTTGCGCGCCCGATCTGCTCCAGCATGAACAAAAAATAGAAGAGCGGTATCAAAGACCGGTACCTGATTAAGACCAAGACAAATACCAAGGCGAGGAGCAGTTGCGAAAGCCCCCATTGCGAGAATATTGCGACGATATTCATCGCCCCGCCTTCAGAATACTGATCAAGTGGAATCGTCGCGATACTCTGCGCGCCTCCATCTGGCGCCGCCAGGTGAATCGTACTGCGCACCACCAGCATCAAACAGAGTGGGATAAACGCATAAAGTGCAACCTTTTGACCCGGAAACACATTGCTGGCGGGGCTCGGAATCAGCCGACTTAAAATCGTCATCGCGTAAGGCTCTCGATTGGCAGTAACAGATAAAAGAATTGTACTGGCACTCGAAATGCCATTAAATGCTGTTCAACGCAAGGCGACGATTCGAAGAGGGAACAATGGAAATTCTGAGGACACCAGACGAACGATTTGAAAATCTGGAGGGGTATCCCTTTGATCCACACTACGTGAACGTTCCATCTGGCGACGGTGGTTTGCTTCGCATGCACTATGTGGATGAGGGGCCGAGCGATGGACCACCGGTTATTCTGGTGCACGGTAATCCGACATGGTCTTATTTGTGGCGCAACCTGATTCCGGTGATCGCCGACGCAGGGTATCGCGTCATCGCTGTTGATATGATTGGGATGGGGCGGTCTGATAAGCCCGCAAAACTCGAAGACTATTCAATCGCGCGACAGGTGCGTTGGCTCGAAGCAGCGTTGATTGACGAATTGAATATTCAGAATGCGCATTTCGTTCTTCACGATTGGGGCGGCATCGTTGGCCTGCGGGTCGTCGCAGATCATCAAGACCGCGTATCGAGTGTGGTTTTTTCAAACACTGGGTTTCCAACCTGGGAGCCTGGCAAAGAAATCACCGAAATGTATCGCGAAGATGGCAAGGCCTATCGCGGCTTTCAGGACATGATCCGTCAGATGGAAGATTGGCCGCATTGGGAAACCGTCGCCCAATTGGTCCTGACCGATATGCCTGAAGAGGTGAAGGCTGGGTATGCTGCGCCCTGTCCGAGCCCGGCTTATGTCGTCGGCAACCGCGCATTTGCGCTTCAACTGCCGGTTCGGAATGATGAGCCAATGCTGCAGGATAATTGGCGCGCGATGGAAAAACTCAAGCAATTCCACAAACCGTTCCAGTGCATATATTCCGACAAGGATCAGGTTGCGCCGACGGGATACCGATCCGTCCGTCCCTTTATTCCAGGGGCCGCGAATTACGAGCCCAAAATACTCGAAGGCGGCAGCCATTTTTTGCATGAGGATATTCCGGAGGCATATTGTTTGGCGATTTTAAACCACCTCCAGAGTTTGGATCAGTAGGGACAATAACACCGCGTCTGATACACGATCGGACGCACCCAGCGCCTGAATCAAGATGCCCTAAACCGCTGAGCCAACGTCTTCTCATACGCGTTTTTTTGGGAAGCGATGAACGTCCTACTTGGGGCGACTTAAGCCGCCCAAGCCGTCTCGCGACCGCGAATTCACATCCCTGAATCCGACGGATTGCGGGCGCATCTATCTTTGCCGCCATGTTCGTCCACCGCTTCCACTGGCCATACTATCTACAGGTCTCGGTCTATGTCTGGCCGATCCTGTTCTTTAATTTGTGGCGGGTTGATCGCTGGAGTGCTGCAACCGGGAAGCGGGCCTTCGTCGTTCCTGATGAATTTGGTTTCGCCTGGGTGCCGTATCATGAAGGCATGGAGATCCGGTATTTTGTCCATAATCTCGGCGAAACGCGGTGCCCGGAACCGTGTTCAAGCGCCGATTTTGAACCGGTCTGGCTGGCGGGCGTGTCTGATCGCCCGGCCCACCTTTTCTCCGCCGACGCCAGCAAAAGCTGGGGTCCAGGGACCGGTCTCGCCCCACATCCGCAAGGGGCGGTCTTGCCAACACGCCCAGCGTGCGCGGACGCTTTCGGGCCTGGTGTGTGGCGCGATCCGGGGTGGCGACGCCGCGGGTCCGCGGTCTCCTTATCTTCCAAATCCCGTCTCAACGCCCCGTATGCCCTGGCATTTCGGGCCGGTCGTGCTGCCCGGCTTTTGACCCCGGGTCCGATTCACAACGCAATGTGAACAGCTGCGCCTTGATGGCGACACCATGGCTTCCTAGATTCAGTCTAACACCAAACCTCCAGACGGCGGGCTGCCATGATGGAGTCTCGCGAGGCGTCGGTGTTCTGGTCCTGTCTAAGAACGGAAGGAGTAGACCATGAATGACCTTGTAAAGCCGACCGCCGGCGAACTCGATTTCAGCCGGTTTGTCTATTTCCGCAACATTAACGAGCTCGAGCTCGCGGAATTGCCCGTTGACGCCTTGCGCGGTGTTGAGGATCTCGAAGATCTGGTGGTGGTGACCAATGGCGAAGGCCAGAAACTAGCCATCATTGAAGGCCGTGCCGCCGCCGAAGCCGCCGCCGAAGCGTACAAGCTCGAAGCGGTGAGCGTCCACTAGACGCGCCACGCGTGTTTACAAAATTGCCGGAATCACGCGGTCGGGAGGGCGATGCCCATCGGCGAAGGCCTTGATATTGATGATCACTTTCTCGCCCATTTCAATGCGCCCCTCGACCGTGGCCGAGCCCATATGCGGTAGCAGGATGACATTTGGCAGCCCGACCAGGTCCGGATTGACCGCCGGTTCGCGCTCAAACACATCAAGGCCGGCTCCGGCCAGCTTGCCGGATTGCAGCGCCTCCGCCAGAGCCGCCTCGTCAATCACTTCGCCCCGCGCTGTGTTGACGATGAAGGCTTCGGGTTTCATCAGCTCGAGTCGGCGGGCGTTCAAAAGGTGAAACGTCGCCGGCGTGTGCGGGCAATTGACCGACACAATGTCCATGCGCGACAGCATTTGATCGAGGCTGTCCCAATAGGTTGCGTCTAACTCTTCCTCGATCAGGCGCGAGACTTTCTGGCGATTGTGATAATGGATTTGCAAGCCGAACGCCTTGGCCCGGCGGGCGACAGCCTGACCGATCCGGCCCATGCCGATAATGCCCAGACGTTTGCCCGACAGCCGACGCCCCATCATCCAGGTCGGCGCCCAGCCGTCAAACTTGCCGGCCTCCATCAACTCAATGCCTTCATGCAGCCGCCGCGGGACGGCCAGGATCAGGGCCATGGTCACATCGGCCGTGTCATCGGTCAGAACGCCAGGTGTATTGGTGACCGTGATGCCCTGCTTATTCGCCGACTGAACATCGATATTGTCGACCCCGGCCCCGAACTGGGCGATCATTTTGAATTGATCTCCGGCCTGGCTCAGAACACGGCCATCGACTTGGTCCGTCACCGTTGGCACGAGGACGTCAGCGCGCTGCACGGCATCCACCAATTGCTCTGAAGTAAACGCCTCATCGGAGGGGTTGAGCTCGGTATCAAACAACTCCTTCAGGCGCAGCTCCACCGCATCGGGCAGGCGGCGGGTGACAATCACCTTCAGGCGCGTATCTGACATTCTTCCTCGCTTTCTTTTCCGCGCTTAGCAGAGCAAAAGCAGCTCGCCAATGCGCTGTTTTACGGTCGATTCACCTCAATCGGCAAAAAAGCAGTTATGACAGCGCTGTTTGCCCGTTTTCTACTTTGTCTGACCCTGTTTGCCGCCGTCAGCGTGATGACGGTTGAGGCACGTCAATCTGCAGATACTGTAAAGATCAGTCGCTTCTCTGGCAAACCCCTGCCGCGCTTTGAATCGCTGCGTTATTCCGCCGTCCATGGCCGTCAGGGACCCAATCTCGATCATGAAATCCTCTGGCGCTATGAACGCGAAGGCCTGCCCATGCTGGTGGTCCGCGAAACCCATGGCTGGCGCCGCGTCCGCGATCCGGATGGCGATGAGGTCTGGATGCAAGCCCGGATGCTGTCCGAAACGCGCACGACTTTGGTGACCCGCGATGCTGAGCTGAAGCGAGGCCCCTCTGCCGAGGCGCGCGCCAAAGCACGCCTCAAGGCGGGTGTGATTGCGCAATTGGAGGTCTGTGAGCAGGGCTGGTGCAAGATCAAAGTCGGACGCCAATCTGGCTGGCTGCCACAATCCGAATTGTGGGGCACAGAACTCGCCACGGACAATCTCTGATCGGCCAAGTCTTGCGGCGCCGCGCACATGCGGTTAAGGCCGGGCGATCCTGAGTCTGCAAGCGGCAGACACGTAACTCAAATCAGCGAGGCCAGTTTCGATGAAGGGACCGCACGAATTCCACACCCCGCAGCCGTCTTATAGCAAAGAAGACTTGCTCAAATCCGGCGTCGGCGAACTGTTCGGCCCTGGCAATGCGCAGCTTCCCACGCCGCCAATGCTGATGATGGACCGGATTACCGAGATCTCTGAAGATGGCGGTGAGTTCGGCAAAGGTCACGTGATTGGCGAGTTCGACATCCATCCCGATCTCTGGTTTTTCGATTGCCACTTTCCAGGCGACCCGGTCATGCCAGGCTGTCTCGGTTTGGACGCCATGTGGCAGGCAGTCGGGTACTGGCTCGGCTGGACCGGCTCATATGGCAAAGGCCGCGCCTTGGGCGTCGGTCAGGTCCGGTTTACCGGAGAGATCACGCCCGACACCAAGCTGGTACGCTATGAAATCGACATGAAACGCGTGCGTCGCGGTCGCTTGATCCTCGGGATCGCAGATGGCCGGGTCTATGCCGATGATGAGATGATTTATACGGCGATCGATATGCGGGTCGGGTTGGTTGATAAATCAGGCCAACAAACCGCAGGTTAAGGCACGTAAACGGTATACACGACTTCAACCTGGAAATCGAACGTCCCGAGTGACAGGTCATAGCCTGTCAGACTGGCGGCTGAGATGGCATATTCGGCATCGAAGCGGACAGACTGATCGGCCAAGGACCCGGTCGACGCGGCGGTCCGCTGATTGCCAGTGAAGACGTTTTGCGCCGTGCGCAGATCCCACAGCCGAAGGCTCGGACCGAACCCGGCAGCGGCGCCGCCGGAGTGCGGCAATTGTGCGCTCGACCCAAATGCCAGTCCATCATCACCGGATTGCGCCACTGACAATTGCACCCGCGTGATCAAGAGCAGGATGAATTCGGTAAACGTGCTTGGTGTGAAGGCCTGCGCGTCAATCGCGAAGGGAACGTTAGATGCGACATAGAAGCTGGAAGACTGGCGCACAGCATCAACACGCGCATCGCTAATGTCCTGGATGCCAAATGACGTGAATGCATCTGCGCCGCTCACCACGCCATCCCCATTGGTGTCGGTATCAATGGTTCCGCTGCCCGTATCGGTGAGCAGGAAGGGCATCCCGCCTGTCGCGCTGGCAACGCCGTCCTGGGTTGAGATCAGCGTTCCGGTCACCACCGCATGGGCATCTGACGCAATCAGATCGACATCCCCTGATCCGGCGGCGCTGGTGCCATTGCCCGTATCGAGGATAAAATCGGAAACCACCGGCGCCGCGCCAGTCGCATCCGCGGCCCAGACAATGACCAGGCCTTCGCGTTCAAAGTGCGGACGATCAATCGTATCGGCTTGCGCGGTGTTCAACAGAAGACCGCTCAGCATCATCCCGACCGGGATGGCCATAGATTTAAAATTCCGCCTCACCCGAGCAAGGCTAGATCGAGGGCGCTAAGAAGCTCTTAAAACGACTGCGATTTCATTGGCTTGCTATGGCGATGCGGCAATGACACGGAGGTCGTGCGGCGCCGCGCCCGTCCAGGAGAGTTCGATCTCAATCGCCTGACTGTCCGGTGCACCGCGACGCAACGCGGTTTTCTCCGATTGAAGATAGACAATGCCCCTGCGGGCATCCGATGCTTGCGGCGCGGCTTTCGCATTCGCGCCGACCGCGATGACGCGCGCCTGAATCTGGGTCGCAGACTGCGGATCAGTCGTCGCCACGAAGAAGCTGGTATTGCTCGCAATTCTCAGACGCAATTTCCCAGTTGCATTGGGCGTGAAGACATTGAGCGGGTCAAGCTGTCCGGACCCCAAGAACGGTCCCGGCGACAGTGTCGCGGCGCCGTTCACATTAACAGATTCACCCTGCCCGATCAGTGCGCCGTCCTGCCAGACCAGCACCTGAGCGGGCTGTACAAACCGAACCTTCTGGACGGTATTGGCAAATCCACTGGCCGACAATGTCGCCAGCGCGGCCATGACCAGACCCGCTTTTATCACCATGTGTTACGCCCCATATCGCGTTAACCTTTATTAACGATTTCACGGAACGTCCAGCCATCAGAGGCGTTGTTTGCGGCCGCCAAGCCCGCGGCGAGGGCAGCGACATCGCTTGACGCCATTGCCGGGCGCGAATAGCCCTCTCCTCAACAGAATTGAGAGCAAGGAGTCTTCAAACATGGCCGATTATGGAGACATGCCAACCGGCAATCTGATGGCAGGCAAGCGCGGCATCATCATGGGTGTGGCGAACAAGAACTCCATCGCCTGGGGCATTGCCCAGCAGCTTGCAGCACAAGGGGCTGAAATCTGTTTCACCTATCAGGGCGAAAGCCTCGAGCGCCGGGTCCGGCCTCTGGTTGAGAGCATCGGAATGGATTTCATGATTCCGGCCGACGTCACCGATGATGCCAGCATGGATGCAGCTTTCGCTGCGGTGAAAGAGAAATGGGGCAAGATTGACTTCCTCGTCCACTCCATCGCCTTTGCCGGCAAGGATGAGTTGATGGGGTCGATGGTCGCAAACACGTCCCGCGAAGGCTTTCGCCGGGCGATGGATATCTCCGTGTTCAGCTTTATCGATGCCTCTCGGCGCGCCTCGGACATTATGCCGGATGGCGGCGCGATTATCTGCATGACCTATCTCGGCGCCGAACGCACCGTGCCAAGCTATAATGTCATGGGCGTCGCAAAAGCCGCGCTCGAGGCCTCCACACGCTACGCTGCACGCGATCTCGGCACCCAAGGCATTCGGGTGAACGCGATTTCCGCAGGCGCCATGCGGACCTTGTCCCTGGCCGGTATTCGCGGTGGTAAATCCCTGATGGGAACCGGCAAGGACTGGTCTCTCTTGAAAGAGGATACGCGCATGGAAGGGGTCGCTGGTTGCGCGCTTTATCTGCTGTCACCCTTGGGCCATTCGATCGCCGGAGAAGTGCTGCATGTGGATGCCGGCTTCCACGCTGTCGGTGTTCCGGAATTGCCGGAGGAGTCCTGATTGGCCGCCAAACTGTTCCTCTGGGTCGGGCACCCGCGGGCTGAATCGCTGAGCCATGGCCTCGCCGATGCGTATCAGCGCGGCGCCGAATCGCAGGGCGCCGAGATTCGACGAATGGACCTTCATGATATGCCATTCGATATGGATCTCACCTATGGCTATCAGAAGCGCAAGGATCACGAACCTTGCCTCGAGGCGTTTCTCGAAAATATAAAATGGGCTGACCATCTGGCCTGGTTTCACCCCTTATGGTGGGGCGGGATGCCGGCAAAAATGCAAGCCGTTATCGACCGCACCTTCTTGCCCGGGATCGCGTTTGACTATCACCAGGATGATCCCTGGTGGGACAAATTGTTTGAAGGTCGCACCGCCGATGTCATGGTCACGGCAGACACGCCGGGCTTCTTTATCAAATGGGTCTATCGAAATCCGCACAAAAACCGGATCACCAAACAGGTGCTTGGCTTCAGCGGAGTGAAGACGACGAGCTATTCACATTTCGCGCAAGCCAAAACCGCATCGGAAGCGAAAATCAACACCTGGACCAAGCGCGCTTACAAGATTGGCGCAGATGCAGGGCGACGATGAAAACCACCCCAGATACCCATGTCCCGTTAAGCGCCGATTTTCCGCATTATCCGGAAGCAGAAATGCGGGCCCGTGCCGTCGCCTTTCACACCCAAATGCAGTCGCGCCGTTCGGTTCGGGCGTTTTCAGACAGGCCCGTGCCGCAATCGGTCATTGAGCAGTGCGTATTGACCGCGGGGACCGCGCCGAGCGGCGCCAATCACCAGCCGTGGTATTTTGCCTGCGTTGGGTCACATGAGAAGAAATCGGAAATCCGCGCTTCAGCCGAAGCCGAGGAGCGCGAGTTCTATTCTGGTCGCGCCGCGCAGGAATGGATCGATGCACTTGCCCCGATCGGTACAGATGCGGAAAAACCCTATATGGAAATTGCCCCCTGGTTGATTTGCATCTTTGCGCAACGGCGTGGCGGCATTCGCGAAGGCGAAGACAAGAAGAATTACTATATCCATGAAAGCGTCGGCATCGCGACAGGGATGCTGATCACGGCCTGTCACAATGCCGGGCTGGCAACGCTCGTACATACCCCCAACCCGATGAAGTTCCTGAATGGGATTTGTGGGCGCCCGGACTCAGAAAAACCGTTTCTGATTCTGGTCGCAGGGTACCCGGCGGACGATGCCATGGTCCCCAATCACGCGCTGGTCAAAAAACCGGTCGGCGAGATTGCTAGCTTCCTGTAGCGTCGGACAGCGTAAAAGACGGGCCACTCAGGCTTAGCCACTCGGTGAGAATGTAAGTCTCCGCACCGCGCTTCTCTTCGCTCTTATTCTGGCCGACAACGTTCAAGGTCAAATCACCAGTATTGAGCTTGCTCAAGGTGTCCGAAGTCAGGTCGGTCCGTTCACCCGCCGCATCGATCACGGTATAATAGCCGGTGTCCCATCCAGACAGTTTTGGCACCAACCCCATCGATGCATTGAGCGTGAATTCGGTCGGCAGGGGTTCCGACAAGCGTCCGACCGGATTGGCAAAGAGCTGTGTCACATAGAATCCGGAATCGGTCCGCGCCACGCCGATGCTGGCATGGGTGAAGTCCTCGGACATAATATTCGCCCGGTGTCCTTCACTGTTCATGAGTTCCTGATGCAGCTTCTCTGCGACCGCATTCGGGCTTGGCAGTTTGAAACCGGGCAGATTGAAACACGACACCTCAATGTCATTCTGATCATAACATTTCGCCGGACCAAACACGGCGATATTCTCACCCGTACTTTGCGCCAGGAGCGTTCGGTCGAAGGCCGCAATGCGTTGCGCGGCGCGGCGACCATCGGGGCTTTTGTGATCGAAGAATCCATTCGCGGCCATATCCAGACTCTGGAACCGGGCAGCCGGGCGCAGCGCTTCGCGAACGCGATAGACAGCGAGACCCTGGCGTTTTCGCTCCGCATTGATTTTCGTCAGGAAGGCCCGTTCAACGGTCTCATCAAATCGGAACCCGGTTGGCGGCGCCGCAAGGCAGGCGCCTCCCAGGCTTACGTAATCGACCACTTTCTCTCGATTTAGATCGCTGGTGATCGCGCACGCAAAGGCTGCGGGTCCAAAGACCAGAAGCGCAAGCCCGATTGTGAGAATTCTGAACATGTCAGCGATTGTAGCGCGAGATCGCCTAAATCACACCTTCGGATCTCATACGATCTAATATTGGGGCCAACATGCGGGCAATGGCGTCTTCACTGGCCCGGACCTGACCATAGGCCGGGAGACCTTCATCCGCGATCACCAGATCAGCTTCGAACATGGCCGGGAATGTGTGCCGGTAGTGCGCCGCACGGACGGTTCCGAGATATTGCGCCAGAACACTTTCAACACTGCGACCACGTTCAACCACGTCTCGGCGAAGCCGGCGCGCCAGGCGTAAATCATCCGGCGTATCGACATAAATGGACAAATCGATCAGCGGTTTCAATTCGGGCACCGACAGGGCGTGAATGCCTTCCAGCACGATAATCGGCGCCGGTGAAATCGATCGCGTTTCTTCGCTGCGATCATGGCGGTCATAATCATAAATCGGCTGCTCGATCGTCCGACCCGCCTTGAGGTCGGCCAATTGCCGCGCCATCAATTGCGTTTCCTTGCTGATCGGGTCGTCATAATTGACGCGATCGATGATCGATTGCCGCTGCGCATCCGTATCCGCTGGGCCGTAATGGCTCATCGGCCAGTAATACCCATCCTCGTTGAAAATCACGATCCCGGTTTTGCCGCAATATTCACGCAAGGCTTCTGCGACGGTCGATTTGCCGGACCCAGATCCGCCAGTCAGAGCAATCAGGAATGAACTAGCCTGACTCACGATGATTTAGTCTTCACCTTCTTTGAGCGGCACGGCGTACAGCTCGAGACGGTGATCGACCAGTTTATAACCGTGTGCCCTGGCAATCTCGATTTGCAGGCGCTCGATTTCCTCATTGTGGAACTCGATGACTTTTCCGGATTTCACATCGATCAGATGATCATGGTGCTCATCAGGAACTTCTTCATAGCGCGCGCGACCATCGCCAAAATCATGGCTTTCGATGATGCCGTATTCTTCAAACAGCTTGACGGTTCGATAGACCGTCGCGAGTGAAATGTTTTTGTCGACCGCATTTGCCCGGCGGTGCAGCTCTTCTGCATCAGGGTGATCATCCGAGGTGGACAATATGCGCGCAATGACTTTGCGCTGCTCAGTCATGCGTAAGCCTTTTTCGGCGCAGAGTTTTTCCAAACGATCCATATGCGACCCTCTAACGGTTTAACGGGCGATCTGTCCACCCACAGGCTTTGACATCAAGATGGCGTCAACGCGCGGCCCTTCAAGGCGTTTGTAATACTTAGGCCGGACGCCATCTGTTTGAAAACCAAGATTCGCATAAAAGGCACGCGCGCCAGAATTGTCCGCAGCCACATCAAGCAGCCATCCCTCAAGACCTTCCGGTCGCAATTCGCGCTCCGCCGCCGCCAAAACCATCCCCGCCAATCCCTGACGCCGGGCCTCCGGCGCTGTGGCGAGGGTCAGTATTTCCGCTTGCCCGTCGGCAAACTGAATCACGCCGATCGCTGCCAAGGTGCCATCGCGCATGATCCCGCGTGCCAGTATGGCAGATTGATTGAGGAGAACGCGAAACGCCGCGGCAGACCATGCAGCCTCTTGCGGAAACGCAGCCGCATGCAACGCCGCCATGCGCTCTGCGGCGTTGGCATCCAGCTCTATGACCCGCATCATTTGCGGTGTTTGGGTTGCGGCAGTGCTGCGTCCGGTGCGCGCACATAAGTCGGCTGCGCGGTGCGCTCATCCGGGCGCATCAGGCCGGCGACCTGTCCAGCACGACGCGCGGTCGGCTTTGCCTCATGAATTTTGAAATCCGGAAAATGCGCCGCCAACGCCGTCTCGTCCCCAAACAGCATGTGCGGACGGTCTCTCAATAAAGCGGTGAGATCGGCGAGCGGCATTTCATCCGCCGGACCGGTCGCGGCACCGGTTCTAAATGTCTGCGTCCAGAATGTGACATCCGGCAAACGTCTCTGCGCCGGCAATGCGACCATGGCAGAGCCTTGCTGGCCAGCGGGCAACGCCGCTTCCATCGCTGTCACACCGAGGCAAGGCTTGCCGATGGCCAAAGCCAAGCCGCGCGCAAAAGCCGTCCCGACGCGAATTCCGGTAAACGAACCTGGTCCAGTGACCACAGCAATTCGATCCAATGCTTGCAGATCGACACGCGCCGCAGCGAGCACCTCTTGGCTCAATCTCGGCAGGTGGGCATCCTGGCCGCGAACCATCGGCTCGAAACGTTCAGCCAGAACGTGACCATGCTCAAGCACGGCAAGGTCACATGCCGGCTCGGCCGTATGAATTGCAAGCACGCGCATTCAACGGCCTTAAAGAATCAGGCAGGCATCTTCAAATGCCAGGCGGGGGCTGCGTTCAAAAATAGTAGACTCATCGCCATGACCGATATTGCACAACCAGTTTGACCGCCAGGTTCGGGTGGCTTGATCGGAAGCGAAGAATTCCGCATCGACACCCGCATTGTCAAAGCCCGACATTGGTCCGCAATCGAGCCCCAAAGCGCGCGCCGCCAACATCAAATATGCACCCTGCAAAGTGCCGTTTCGAAATGCGGTCAAATGCCGGTTCTGCTCGTCCGCGAACCAGTCCTTTGCACCCGGATTGTGTGGGAACAGTTCAGGAATTTTCTCATGAAACTCCAGGTCATGCGCGATAATCACAACCCAGGGCGCGGCAAGTGTTTTTTCGACATTGCCTTCCATCAGGAACGGCTTCAGCCGCGCTTTCGCCTCGGCAGATTGCAAGAACACAAATCTTGCCGGCGAGCAATTCGCACTGGTCATGCCCATTTTCGTCAAATCATAGGTCGCTCGAATGAGCGTTTCCGGCACATTGTCCGGCGTCCAACCATTATAGGAGCGGCCTTGGCGCCAAATTTGATCGAGGGCGTAATCGTTTACAGGGTTTTTGCTCATAGCCAGCTCCAGCACGCAACTTGTATCATCGCGACATAGAACGGTTTCTGTCGATTTGAAAAGCAACCCGCCGCAAATCCGGATAAACGGACTTGCGGCGGCAAAGCGTGTCTAGAGATCGGTCCGGGCTTAGACGATCGACTTAATCGACCATTTTACATCCATCGTGCAGACTTCGCGGCCCTTGGAGTCTGAAAGGACAACATCGACCATATAGTCGACTTTTCCTTCTGAATTGAATGTGTCGAGGATTTCAGTTCCAGGCCGGCGCAATTTTCCGTGCGCCATGATGTCTCCACGCGCTGATCGCAGGTAAGCGATGTTGGCTTCGACGATCGCGGCCTTCACCGTGGTTACCTTGTCAGCAAACAGGAACACTGACGCGGCCCCGGAGGCCGCTTCCGCAAGAGTGAACAGTGCACCAGCATGCTGCGTGCCCATATGATTGGTGGTTTCCTGTCGATCTGGCAGTTTTGCCGCGCCATGTCCGTCAGCGATTTCCAAGAGTTCGATCCCCGTATGCTTGGCATAAGGCACGTTCTGCTCGAAAAACGTTTTCATCATTTCATAAATGACGTTCTTGTTTTCTGACATGGAATTCTTCCTAACTCTTGAGCAAATTCGAATTATCGACAATTGATGTTGCGAATAGTGGTATTATTGAAATTAAGCTATGGTCTTTTTGTCGCGAGACGCACCGCATCTGTTCGTCCAGAAAAAACTTTGCGTCAGACATGCGCCAAGCGCCTTACTGTTTCCTTACCAAGGTGCAATTGATTTGATCGATTAACACCTTGGAAAGCTTGATTGATCCTTCCTCAATAAATTGAAATCAGATTGGCGCTCATTGCGACCGGTTTCTCAAGATCTCTGTGTCATGACACCAGCATGCGCATATCGACCAAGTCCGTATTTAACAGCATCGTGCACGGCACGCTTGAGCTGCCAGAAGGTCGGTTGCGACATGCTGTTGTGCGTGAATTATTCGATCAGCTCGCCGCGGTGATGAAACCGCTGGCATTGATCACAGCGATTAACAGTACCGCCGTCACTCTGATTTTCATGCAATTCACCTATTGGTGGCTCGCATTGATCTGGTGGGCTCCGATCCTGTTCTTCTCATTCTATCAATATAAAGGCGCCATCGCCATGGCGCGGGTTCCCAAGGACATCAACTTGTCGGGCGGGTTCCTGAAGAAAGGCGCGCGAAACAATTTTCTGTTTGGCGCCTGGTGGGCATCAAGCTGCCTGATCTTTGCTGGCCCAGACCCTGCCGCAAACATCACGCTGGCGGCACTCTCCACCGGCATGTGCGCCGCAGCGGCGGCCTGTCTTGGGTCGAATGCCGGCATGTCCGCACGCTTTCTCGCGGGGGCTTTGCCGGTCACCGTATTCTCTCTGGTCTTCATCGATGGTGCGGCGGCGATCATCACCGCGGCCATGGGCGGAACGCTCGGCGTGACAATGGTTTACATGGCGCATTTGAAATATCACGACACCGTCGAGATGTTGCGTGTTCGCCTGGGTCTCGAGCTTTCAAAGGGTCGGCTCGAATCGGCTGTGCGAACGCTCGGTATCGGTCTCGAAATTCAGGATAATACGGGCGAAGTGGTCTTCTCCAATTCCAACATGGCTGAGAACCGCGAGGCCCTGGTGCACGGCAACGTGACTCGCGAAGGCTTCCATTTCTGGCAAGGCCGCTACTTCCGTCAGACCGAGTTCAACGGCGTCGAAGGCGACAATATTGAATTGATCGAAGATGTCAGCTCTCTGGTTGAAAGCCAGCAGACCATTCTGCGCTCACGCCAGCAAGCCGAAAAAGCTCTGCAAACCAAGTCGGCCTTCTTTGAATCGATCTCGCGCGAAGTGATCTACCCGATCAAGACGATTATGAAATATGCGCGTTTGCTGCAGCCCGATTCTCGAATTCGTTTCGATGATGAAGAGCTCGGCAATCTCGCCAATCTGATCATGAATGCATCGAAAGACCTGGAACGTCTGATGTCGTCGATGACGCGTCACTCGCTGGACGACAATGTCCACCTGGTCGATGCGGAAATGGTCAAGCTGCGTGAGATTTTCGGTGAAGAACTGACGGAAATGGCGCAGTCCGACATTGACGATATCACGCTTAGAAATGTCGTGCAGGCGATTCCCGAAGATCTCCTGGTCAAGTCATCTGCGAGTGGCTCTCTCACCCGTGCGCTCGGCCAAATGTGCCTGAAAGCGCATCGGACCGTGGGCGCAGACGGCAAATTGTCCATGCATGTTCGCGCCATGCCGGATGGGTCCGATGCGATCTGTTTCGTCGTCCGCGGCGTCCATGGCTCCGGCACAAACAACGCTGGCGACAAGATGCACATTTTGCGCGAAGAAGGCACCGGCGTCACGCTCGACGCTTATGCCTCCTACATGTCCGCCACACATATCGAAAACCTCGGCGGTCAGTATCGCGAAGATCTCGACGGCGAAAAGTCGGTCAATCTGGTCGCCGTCGTGCCGTCAGACCAGGTTCAGATTGACGGCGAGGCGATCAAGTTATTGCCGATGCAAGCAAGCGGGCATTAAAGCTCGAAATTGTCGAAATCGCTTCGTGCGAGAAACTCGATCCCGTGTGGAATGTCCGCCGGTCACCCTGCATCTCGATCATCTCCTGCAACAGACCGTCCCGAATCTGTTCGGCATCATAAGTCGGCATATATTTCCAGATCACTTGCTGGACGACACGCGGATCGTTTGCCCCGCGTTGCTTGGCGCTGAACACCGCCAGCTCCATCAATTCAGCAGCGTCATAAGCCACCGACAATTGTCCGACTGAGAATAACGTCGCACCCGTTTCATCTTCACATTCATAACGCGCATACAAGATCTCGCCGTCCCGAGCATCGTTCGCGCACGTTTCACTCCAGGAATTGACCGGCGCGCTGTGCGGCCAATGATCGTCCGAGAGCAGCGACGTCGTGTACCCCGCCCAGCTGATCGCTTTTGCAACACGGGATTCTGCCGAGGTTGTCTCAGTCAACTGCGCGAACTCATCCAGCGGAATTGTATTGATCAAATAATCTGCCTGAAACTTGGCGCCATCCTCGATCGAGATTTCGACGCCTTCAGCGTTGCGCGAGACGCGGGTGACTTTGTGGTTGAGCCGGACATCGAGATCGTCAGCAAATCGATCCCAAAAAAGTTGCCACCCGCCCTCTGGCATCACCGTAAACTTGATCAGCCCGGTGATCAGCATGTCGATATCGACCCAGCGCATGGCGTGCAGCAGCGGCAGTCGATCAAGATAGCCGTAGCCAATCGAAGTGACGACGCGATGCATCATGTTCTCGATCTTGCCGAGATTGTTTGATTGCAACCAGGATCGGGTGGTTTGTGCGAGCACATCATTCACGCTGGCATCGCCGCGCCGCGCCTTGCGCATAATGCGCCACCGCAGCCAGGCATATTTCAACGCCTGCAAGACAAAAGGCGGACCGCTGCCATCGCGAATATAGTCCAGCAACTCGCGATCATCGATCCGTTGCGCCTTCAAATAATTGCGGCGAATGCCAAGCTTTTTCATCTGACTTAGAATGTAGCGATGAGACCAGATGGCATAGCAGGTGCCAAACTCGACAACGTGATCACCGATGCCGCTTGAAAGGCATTTTCCACCGACTTTGAAGGACCCTTCCAGAATCGTGACATTGTTCACGCCACGATCTTTCAACATCCGCGCCATGGTCAGCCCGGCTGGTCCGCCCCCAATGATCAGATACGATGCTTCTCGCATGTGTTTGAAACTCTTTCTGAGTTTTCGGCTTGCAACGAAATCGTTTACGATCGGTGTGTTAACGCGCTAATGAGTATTTGCACAAGCATGTAATTGAGTGGTTTTCGTAGAGTAATATGGACCTGTTCCTCACCCTCCTTTTGACCGTATTCCGAACCTTTCGCGGTCCTCGTGAAGCGAATGTTTGGGACGGCACGCGCTATCGCTTCCGGCTGCGATCGTCTGATCTCGACCGCCAGGGAAATCTGTTACCGTCCCGCGTGCCCTCCTATATCGATGTTTCGTTGGTCAACTTCTTCATTCAAACCCGAATGTCAGATGTGGTTCGCCGAGAGGGTTGGGTCCCGATGGTGCTGAGTTCGATCCAAACCCGCAAACAGCCGCGCGTTCCTCCAGGTGATGTCGAAATACACACCCGCGTGGTCGGCTGGCGCGAGCATTATGTCGAGATGTGGCACACCTGGTATGATCAAACCGGCGCCGAAATTCTGCAATCCATCTATATCACCCGCGTGACTCAGCGCGGACGCCAAAAGGTTACCGGCGAAGACATGCTGCGCGCCTTGGATGAAGAGATTGTCGATCGCCCGTTATCGCCAATGGCGGCGGTGCAACTGGACGAATTTCTGGCCACGCGAGAAGCCAATCGAAAAGCCAAAACAGCCCCTGCTGCTTAAGCCCGTTTGATCAAATTCATCGATCAACCGTAACGGGATTCAAAGCTAATTCCGATACGCCAGATATGGTCCCAGAAGAGGTTCATAATGGCTGTTCCGCATCAATCCAATTTTGCCCATTCGCCGCGACAGAGCGTTGATCTCAATCCCGGGCGGTTGCATGAAAAAATTCAGATCGCCCAGCAAAACTATGCCGACCACCCGTTTCTGACGACGGCCCTGCCAACCGGTCATGCGCAAACGACTGATTTCAAGACAGCGATTGCGTCAGCGCAAAAACTCGCGGCCTATTTTCGTCACGACCTGGGATATGCCGAAGGCGATGTTGTGGCGATTCAATCGCCCAATTGCACCTCATACATTGTCAGCCTGCTCGGCGTCTTTCTGGCCGGCCTCACCGTCACCAATGTGAACCCGCTATACACAGCGGCCGAGACACGCCGACAACTCAAAGACAGCCAGGCGCGATGCCTGATCGGGTCGACCATATTTTCGGAAATGATGGAAGATGCGATCGCGGGCACACACGTCGATCACGTGATTTCGATATCGGTCACCGATTTCTTCAAGCCGATGACCCGACGGGCATTGAATTTCATGCTCCGCAAGGTCAAGAAGCTGGATCGCGCCTTTGTCGGGCCGCACCGCACGCTCAACGAAATTCTGGCCGAGGCGCCCGCACCGGATGCGCTGGCGTTTGACTATGTTGCCGATCTCGATCCCCACCGGGATACGATTTACCAGTATTCCGGCGGCACAACCGGCATATCCAAAGGCGTGCGGCTGACGGAAGACGGATTGATGAGCAATATCGCGCAGTTTGCCGGTGCGTGTCCGACTTTGTTGACCACGCCGCATCAGTCCATGCTTCTGGCGCTGCCTGTCTATCATGTATTTGGCATGCTGGCGTCGGTGATTGCGATCACCAATGGCGGGCACCTGGTCTTGATTCCGAACCCGCGACCGCTCACGAACATGAAAGCGGCGTTCAAGACCTATCAGCCCGATATTTTCCCGGGTGTGAACACATTGTTCGAGAAATTGCTCGAGGAAGACTGGTTCGAGGATGCCGGCCAGTGCATCAAGACCACCATTTCTGGCGCCGCCGCCTTGCACGATCACACCGCTCAAGGCTGGATGAGCACAACCGGGTCCAATATTGTCGAAGGCTATGGCATGACCGAAGCCACGACCCTGATTGCGGTGCGAGACCATGCCGTCAGCAAATCGCCAGGCTCTGCTGGCACGCCGCTGCCTGGAACAGAAGTCCGCATCTTGCACAATGATCAGCTGACAACAGCCCCCGACCGGGTCGGTGAAATCCTGATATCAGGACCACAAGTCATGCAGGGATATCTCGGGCGCGATCAGGAAACCGAAAACGCCTATTATGGCGATTGGTTCAAAACCGGCGATATGGGGCGGTTCGATGCACGCGGTGAATTGCACATTGTCGACCGTTGTAAGGACATGGTGCTGGTCAGCGGCTTCAACGTGTTTCCAAACGAAATTGATGGCGTTTTATCACAGTGCCCGGGCATCAGCGAAGCGGCCAGTGCCGGAATTCGAATCGAAACCGGCTCAGAAGAATTGCACGCTTTCATTGTCAAAGATGATGAAACGCTGTCGGCAGAAGACGTCTTGGCGCACTGCCGAAATCACCTGACGGGCTATAAAGTGCCGCGCCGTGTACATTTCATCGAAGAGCTGCCAAAAAACCCCATTGGCAAGATTTTGCGCCGAAAATTGCAAGATTATTGCTAATTATTAAACCGACCAAGGCGTGACCCCGACAAGCTTTGGTCGTATTTTCTCCTTTATTGGAAGCGAAATAAAAAGGAGTCGCCAACCGCGAGTGATTGGAGTATAGGCGCGCGGCTTGATGGTTAATATTGTTTAACGGACCGTTGGTTGCGGCGGAGAAGGCCTGCAACCGAACTAGAAAAGAGCGGCCGGCAAGCAATTCGAGGTGGGGTTAGACACTCAACATGACTTGGCAAACAAGGCTGGTCGCGTTTGTGCGACACCCGAGCGCTTGGCTCATTGCGATCTGCGCCATTCTATCCGTTTGGCACTTGCAGAGCGCACCAACGCTGCTCAAGCAGCTGCGTGCGGTCACCATGTATGACTATTCGCTGTCAATGAGTTTTGTTGGCGATGATCGCGATGTCGATGTTACCACTTTCCTGCCCGCCGCCGATGAGCGCCAGGACATTGTGCGCGAGAATATCCTTTCCGGTCAGCTGCAATTTGATGATCAAACCGATCCTTCAGGTCGCCGCGGCATGTGGTCGGGCGATCAAGGGCGGGACATTCGATATCACGCCCTGATCACCTCCAAAGAGCTTGTCTATGACCTCGATGCGGCCCTGCAGGTCCCACAATTCCTGCCGGAACAGTATTCGCAATATCTGATCGAGGAAGAAGGCATCCAGGTCAGTCACCCGGAAATTCGGGATCTCTGGTCGTCGATCCAGCCTGATGATAGCCGCCAATTGGTGCCGGTGCTGAACGCGATTTACAATTACACTTATGAGGAAATCGAAGGCGCGCCGTTTAAGGGGTTTACCGATGCGTTGACCGCCCTCCGCCTCGGACGCGCCAGTTGTAACGGCAAAGGTCGTTTGTTCGTCGCGCTCGCACGCTCTAATGGCATTCCTGCACGTCTGGTTGGCGGCGTGATCATGAATGAAGGCTCAAAGAAGACCTCACACCAATGGTTGGAAGTGCTGATCGAAGGCCGTTGGGTGCCGTTCGACCCGACCAATGGGCATTTTGCGTCGCTGCCAGAGAATTATTTGCGCTTGTACACAGGCGACCACGCTCTGTTCCGACATACGCGCAACATCAATTTCGACTATCGCTTCACGATTTCTCCGATCAGCCAGTCGCCCGCTCTGTTTGAATTCGAAGAGAATGAACCGGTCCTCAATCGCTTCAATGCCGCCCGCCTGATGCAATTGACCGGGCTGCCAGAAGAAATGATCGGCGTGTTCCTGATGTTCCCGCTGGCGGCCCTGGTGACGATTTTCCTACGCAGCGTCGTCGGCATTCAGACGTTTGGCATATTCATGCCGATGCTGATCGCCGCGGCTTGTGTGAACACCGGTCTATGGCTGGGCCTCGCCACCTTCTCGGGCATTGTCGCTTTCGCGGTTCTGATGCTGGCTTACTTCAATTCCTTCAACATCCTGAAAATTCCGAGACTGGCCGCGGTGATTACGATTTGTACGGTGCTGTTCATCGGCATTCTGCTCTGGCTCGGCGGACGCTCGAGTCTGCAATTCGGGATCCTCGCTTTGTTTCCGGTGGTCATCATTTCCTTTCTGGCCGAGCGCATTCACAACATGCTCGATGAAAGCGACTGGAAAGGCATGCTGACCACAGGCATTGGCACATTGGTCACGATTGTCGCCTGCTATATCGTCTTCTCATCTGTCATGTTGCAGGGCTTGTTCGCTTTGATGCCGGAATTGCTGCTGCTGGTCCTCGCGGTGCAGCTGGCGATCGGTCAATGGTCCGGGATGCGCATGCAGGAATATGTCCGGTTCCGCTCCATTCTCGGCAACGGTCCGGTACTTGGAATGAATTCCCGCAATCGCAATTATGTGAACCGCCTGAACTCGACAGAGTTGCTCGATGTGGCAGCCGACAAATTGCGCAGCAAGGACATTCTGCAAGATGCGGGCGTTCCCGTGGCCAAGACCTATGCCGTCTGCCGGTCGTTCCGTGAACTTCCCGAATTCGTTCAGACCCTGTCCGACCTCGGCGCTTTCGCCCTCAAGCCAAATCGCGGCTCCCAGGGCAATGGAATCATGATCATCCGCGGTCGTGAGGGAAAAGACTTTATCTCGGCCGGCGGTAAGATCCGCACCACAGAAGACATGTCGCGCCATGTTGGAGAAATCCTCAATGGATCATTCTCTCAAAGTGGTGACGAGGATTATGCTTATGTCGAGCCGCTGCTGAGCCAGAATGCCGAACTCAGCAGTCTGTCTGATTTCGGCCTGTCTGACATTCGCATCATTCTGCACAAACAGCGCCCGGTTTCTGCGATGCTGCGCCTACCGACCGAAAAGTCCGGCGGTAAAGCCAATTTGCACCAGGGTGCAATCGGGCTCGCCATCGATCTGGAAACCGGCAAGGTCACCAATGCCGCGTTGAAAGGCACGACCACGCCCGAGCATCCCGATACCGGCGCTGAGCTGATCGGTTTCAAAATTCCGAAATGGCGGCAAATTGTCGAGATTTCGATCGCCGCCGCCGAAGCCATACCACTGGGTTATATCGGCGTTGATATTTGCCTCGACGAAGATCGCGGTCCGCTGGTTCTGGAAGTGAATGGTCGTCCGGGAATTGAGATTCAGAACGTCCAGCAAAAAGGCTTGGTCGATAGTTTGACCGACAAGGGAATGGCCCATGCATGAGCAATCACCATTTTTCTCCGCGCCGGCTTTGAGTGCCCTAGCACTTGCTTTGGCAGGCATTGCCCTGGTCGCGGAAATGATCGTTCGCACCGACAATCAGCCCGGTATCATGCGCACGATTTCCTCTGATGATCAGCAGGAAATAGAACAACTGGTCGAGAGCGATCTCACCGAAGATTTCCAGGCCGATCTGATTGAAATCGTACAGGATACGTCGCTTGCGCCGCTGACCTCTGACAAGCTGAGATCGACTCTCTTTTTCCGCACCGCGGATCAAGCTGAAAGACCAAAACTGGAAGCCTATGTTGGCGGATTGCTGGCCAAACGCAAACGCCACGAAGAAGCGCTCAGCGTGCTCTCTGCCCTGTCGCCAGAGCAGCGTATTGAACATGACAGTTCCTTCGCATTTGCTCAATCGTATCGCGGCGCCGGCAACACACAGGCGGCGATTAATGCGTATGCGATTCACGTTGCGGCGAACCCAAACCACAATCCGGGTTATGTAAACTATGGAATATTGCTGGCCGAAACCGGTCAGCACGAAGAAGCCGTTCGTGTTTTCGAACGCTCCGTCGACATCACCAGTAGCTCTCGAAAGGGCAAGTCTCTGTCTCTGCTCGGCCAGTCTCAGATGGCATTGGGCGCATATGACGCGGCGATCGATTCCTTCGACAAATCGATCCAGTTTCGGCCGGACAGTGGCCCCACCTGGCGCCGATTTGCCACCGCCAAGGCCCGCGCAGGCATTTATCTGCCGGAAGAGATTGAAGCTGATTATCAACGGGCCCTCGCGCTCGCTCCGGACAGCGCGGTAACGATGAAAGAATGGGCAGAGTATAATTTCTCCTTTGGCCGATTTGAAACCGCATTGCCGATGTTTCGCTCCGCCAGCGAGGAAGCACCGAATGATTTTGACGTGATGTTCTCAAGGTCGGCGAACCTGCTTGCGTCTGAGCGTCCTCGAGCCGCCCGCCAGCTCATCCGGCGTATGGAAAATATCGAAATGTCCGCAGAGCAAACCACGCTTCTGCTGGCTTTGCAGGAAGCCAGCGGTGTTATCCGTCCGCCAACTCTGGAAACCCGCGATGCGACCTGCTTTGATGCCGGACGGAGTGAGCGGCTGACCTATATGTGCGCGCTGCTCAACCTCGCCGTTGAAGACATGGACTACGCCATACGGATTGCCGAATCCCTGCCCGATACCTCGATTTTTGCACAGCCTGTTTCCTTCGCCCTGGCGCGCTACGAGTATCGACAAGGCGCACCCGACTCCGCTTCTGAGCGACTGGACGGCCTGCTTGCGAAAAACCCGAAAAGCCCGCTTTTCTGGCTCTACAAAGCCCGCGCGCTCGCCGTCAGCGAAGCCAATGACGAGTCCTTGGTCGCGTTTCAAACCGCGTTGGATCTGAACCCCGAAAGCCGCAAGATCACGCTCGAACTTGGCGATCACCTGGCGAAAATGAGCGAATATGAACAGGCCGAGCAGCTTCTGGTTGGGTATTCCGCCCTGAAACCAAATGACGCCACCGTTCTGATGGCTCTGGCCCGCATTCATGCGACGGCTGGTAACCCGGAGAAGGCTGAAGAGACCCTCTTACAATTGATGGATATCAGCGAAGAGAATGATGCCGAGCTCACCCAGCAACTGGTTTCGGTTCAGGTCGTTCTGGAAAAGTACGCTGATGCCCTGGAGAATGCCGACAATCTGCTCGAGCAGGATCCCGCGAATATTTCAGTTCGCGAATTGCGGGTTGAGGCCTTGATGCAGCTCGAACGCGAGGCCGAAGCAGAAGAAGAACGGGATCGCATTCGCAGGCTCACCCCGACAGACGAGGCAGACCAGACAGAGCTGGCATCTGTTGCACCGTAAAGTCCGGCGTCGCCTTATCGCGAATTGACCGGCAATTTCATCTCGGCGGCCGTACGCCGCAGGGCCGCCTCAGCGGCATTGAGCGAGAATTCCAACTCGTCGAGAGTCTCCTGAGAGACGTGCTCCAGGTCGGATTTGACCCACAGGATCGCTTTCAGCATGTCGGCGACATATTCGATGTCGGTGATTTTGATATCGGTGCCCTGCATGCGGACCATCCTTACTTGAACCAACGTAGCATACGTTAGGTGCGGGCGGCCTCCTACAGCGTTCAAAGGATGATCTGAACCCGGTAAACGCAGCTGCAGCTGCTATTCAAGTTTCGACAACACTGGCGCTTATCCGGGGCCGGTCCTGCGTGATCATTGACACGCCTGATTTGGGCTTTCTGATTGCCGACAGGAAATACAGCAATGACAAAATCCCGGGTCTCTTGAGCTTATTCACCAGATGCCCTGTATTTCATGCTTAAGAGGGTTTGACTCTGCCGCCTGTTTGGTGTTTATCCGCGCCTTCATGCCCGCGCCGGGAACGGCAGCGGCTAAAAGTTTCATTTTTTGGGTTCCGGAAGGACGAGCGCCATGTTCGCGGTCATTAAGACAGGTGGCAAACAGTATAAAGTTGCCGAAGGCGATGAAATCGTCATTGAAAAACTCGCTGCTGATGCAGGTGAGAGCGTCACTTTTGAAGACGTATTGATGCTTGGTGACGACAAGAAGGTCACGATCGGTGAGCCCATCGTGGCAGGCGCCAGCGTCGTCGGCACCGTGGCAGAGCAGCGCAAGGGCGCCAAAGTCCTGATCATGAAAAAGCGTCAGCGTAACACCTACCGACGAAAGAAAGGTCACCGTCAGCTCGAGACCGTCGTGACCATTGAATCAATTCTCGCAGACGGTAAGAAAGCCCCAGCAAAGAAGGCAGCTGCCAAGAAAGCCGCGCCTAAGAAAGACGAGGCGCCAAAGACCGAAGCCAAGGCTGAAACCAAGAAGCCAGCGGCGAAGAAGGACGAGCCGGCTAAAAAGGCAGCGCCGAAAAAAGACGCCGCCCCGGCAAAAGCTGACGATCTGACCAAGATGAAAGGTCTCGGAAAAGTCTTTGCTGGCAAGTTGGAAGCCGAAGGCATCACCACTTTCGCACAAATCGCGAAAATGAAAAAAGCTGACATCGACGCTCTCGAAGAGAAAATCGGCGCAGCAGGTAAGTTTGAGAGCAATGACTGGGTCGCCCAGGCGAAAGAGCTCGCGAAAGGTTAGGTTTTCAGCTATAGGCTGGAACTCAAGATTGGAGAGCGGATATGGCTCATAAGAAATCAGGCGGTTCATCCAAGAACGGACGCGATTCGAATCCTAAATTCCTTGGCACCAAGAAATATGGTGGCGAGCACGTGATTCCTGGAAACATCATTATCCGCCAGCGCGGCACCAAGACCTATCCTGGTCGCGGCGTCGGCATGGGTAAAGACCACACACTTTACGCGCTGGTCGAAGGTAAGGTCGAATTTACGCGCAAGCGCGGTAACCGCCAGTTTGTGTCAGTGACACCGCTTGCGGACGCAGCAGAATAGCGCGGTCGTAAAAGGCCGCCAGGGGGGTGGCCAAAGAGTTCCAAAGGGAGGCAGGCCACTGCCTCCCTTTTTCTTTGCCTCCCTGATGGAGACTTCAAATGGGTGAATCGTTTGAATTCAGATCAGAACGGTTTTTAATGCGGCCACCAGAGGCCCGAGATGCGCGTCAGATCGCGTGCTGTGTCAATGATATGGCCATGGCCCGCAATCTCGCCCGCCTCCCTCATCCTTACGCCCCAAGCGACGCGCTGGACTGGATTGCGTATGCCGACAAGGCCCGTGCCGAGGGATCGGAATATGCCTTCGTGGTCACCCATGACGAAGCTGGCGTGATCGGCTCTGTCGGTTTCAATCATACCTCGGGTGATGCCTGGGAAATCGGCTACTGGGTCGACAAAGCGGTGCAAGGCAAAGGCGTTGCGACCGAAGCTGCGAGCGCGTTGCTGACCTGGGGCGAGGTCAGATTTGGTGTAACGAGATTCGTGGCGGGCCACTTTCAGGACAATCCAGCTTCGGGACGCGTGCTCGAGAAGCTTGGCTTTGAGCGCACAGGCGAAAAGCAGCTGTACAGTTTAGCCCGAGGCGGAAAAGACCTAGCATGGCGATATGCGTTGGGCGCTTCTTCTGAAGGCGCCGTGGGTGCAACGCGCTGAGGGAAGAGCGATGGCTGATCCGATCATCTTAAAGACGCGGCGTATGGTTTTGCGCCCGCCCTTTATGGACGATGCGCCGCAAATCGCGGAGCGGGTCGGCGTGAAGGACGTAGCCTGGAATCTCGGACGCGTACCGCACCCGTACCAAATTTCAGATGCTGAGGACTGGTTGCAGCACGTCCCGACCAAATGGGAAGAAGATACTGCCTATGTGCTGGCCATGACTCGGCGCGGAGAAGGGGTGATTGGTTGTATCAGCCTGCGCCTCATGCCTATGGATGTCTGGGAGATTGGCTATTGGCTGGGCAAGCCCTGGTGGGGGCAAGGCTATGCAACGGAAGCCGCAACTGCATTGCTCGACTGGGCCGAGCGCGAACTCTCCATCTCGCGCTTCGCGTCTGGGCATTTCACCGACAATCCTGCGTCAGGTCGTATTCTTGAGAAACTCGGCTTCATCCCGGCTGGCGAGACCGAATTGTTCGGCCCGGCCCGCGGCGGCAAATATCCGTGTATCCGCTATGCTAAGGGAATCGAGCCGGATCTGGCGCTCAAACTTGCCGCTCATTAAGGCCAAACGGTCGCCAGAACATCCGGATTGTAAAAAGACGTTGATTCTGCTGCCGCCAAATCCTGTTCGATATCCGACAAGGTTAAGCGCAGCTCATCCATGCTATTCCCCGCCTCCAGCGCACGACTGAACCGTATCAATCGCCGACGCAATTCTGAGTGGCGCGTATCGGAAAGCCTTTCATATATGCGCCCAACGGCTGCCCGCATCGCATTGATATAGGATTGGGACGCGGCGCCGCGCGTCGACAGACCGGCCTTGATCCGGGCGACTTCTTGTCGCCAGGATTGCGGTTCAGTGGCTGAGGGATTGCAGACGGCAATGTCGAGGGCGCGCAAATAGGCGGCGAGGTCTTCGATGACAACAGGGTCTGGCTGGGTTCCGGAAAACTCCTCAACAATTTGAGCGTTCAGAAAAGCCTCCAATGTCCCGGGAGAATCGCGATCCACCCGAGATTGTCCATCAACGGTTGCAAGATCTGGAATGGCAACCGGATTGAACACTTGATCTGCGCGAACTTTGGAAAACAGGCCGTGCGTCACATCTGCCGTGCCCGGTGCTCCAGATATGCCCTGAAACAGGAAGTCCGGATTCCCGCGGCCATTTCTGTGACAAGCCGCGCAGCTCAGTCCGGCTTTCGCGGCCTGCCCACCGAGCAGCATCGGGCTTTCGAACAGAAGTGCGCCTCTCTGGATTGGCGCGGCCTTTGGCGCCGACAAACAGGTCGAAGGCTGCCGCGTCATATGCCCAACTGGATCAGCGTCCAGGCGCAGCCAGTTCAATGCAGAGAAATCCGGTGGCGTTGGTGATGGTTCTGGCGGGGCGACGGCACAGGCCGATAACCCGACCGCCACGCCCGCCAGGATCAGCTGCTTCAAGCGCGCGCGTCGTCGATCCATCTCGCGAGTTCTTCCGTCTGTTCGCAGCCAAACGGGCAAAGCGCGTTGAGTTTATCAAGCTGTGCCTGCGCCCGCTCGAGATCACCCATCTCGACATAATATTCGCCGAGATATTCATTCGCGCTCAGATGCGATGGCGCGATCGCGAGCGCAGCAGCATAGTAAGACAGCGCCGTTTCGCGCTCACCCTTCTTGCGATTGGCAAAGCCGATATAGGTCAACACATCCGGATGCGGGCCCAGAATCTGACCCGCCACCCGCAGCTCAGCGATCGCCGCATCATAGTCACCGAGGTTGATCAGTCGCAGCGCTTCAGAATAAAGCACGTCGCCCGTTGCCAGGCTGACGTGATGGATATCGGGCGCCAGATGCGACGTCTCAAGACTTTCTACAACGCCTTTGGCCGCCTCAATCTCAGCGCGAGCTGCGGCGATCTTGTCGGATTCAGGACAGGAAGACGCACATGCAGCATCAGCCGCAGCAAGATCTGCGAGGACGCCATCGGCCTTCTCGAGTTTTTCGAGCTGAACATAGGTTGCGCCAAGCTTGCCATGTGCCTGATAGAGTTTGGCATCATATTTAACCGCTCGCTCGAATGATTTGGCGGCGGCCTTGTATTCCTCTTGGCCGAGATGTGAGAGGCCCAGCATATAGCGCGTATTGGCATCTTTCTTCGCGACCTTGCTGACCCGCTTGAACGCCCGCTCGGCCTTTTTGTATTCCCCTGCCTGCAGCGCCTCGACGCCGCTTTGATATTCTTCAACCGGATCATAGCTGGGACCGGAACTGCTCGGCGAGGACGAGCCGGAGCCGCCACCGCTCCCGCCAGCCATAGCTGGGGCACCACTGAACGCGATCGCTGCCACTGCAACCAAAAGGGCTCTTTTCATGGCTCATTCTCCATTTGATATGACTATGATTTAGTCTCGCGCGGATCGGTGACCAGAGTCCATGCCCGGCTTTTTCAAGTCTGCGTGATCACGGCGTGCACGCTACGCTCGCTTTTATGCTTGTGATCGCCTATGAGAGCGCGATGAAATTCCTCGACCAAACCAAGATCTATGTCAAAGCCGGTCATGGCGGAAATGGGTGCGCCTCTTTCCGTCGCGAAGCCTATGTTGAATTCGGTGGTCCGGATGGCGGTGATGGTGGTCGCGGCGGACATGTCTATGTCGAAGCCGTGGAAGGCTTGAACACACTGATCGACTATCGTTACCAGCAGCATCACAAGGCTGAACGGGGCGGTCATGGCATGGGCAAGCAACGGCATGGCCGCGGCGGCGCCGATAAAACCCTGAAAGTTCCGGTCGGCACGCAAATCTACGAGGAAGACCAGGAAACACTGATTGCGGATCTGACAGAGGTCGGTCAGCGCGTCATGGTCGCCGAAGGTGGCAATGGGGGCTGGGGGAATATGCGGTTTAAGACCTCCACCAATCAGGCCCCGCGGCGCTCAAATCCCGGCGAAGCAGGGGAAGAATTCACGCTGTGGCTCCGCCTGAAATTGATCGCCGATGCTGGCCTGCTCGGCTTGCCCAACGCCGGCAAGTCGACTTTTCTCAGCCGCGCTACGGCGGCCAAACCAAAAATTGCCGATTACCCCTTCACCACGCTGCATCCAGGATTGGGAATTGTCGATCTCGGCGCTGGATCGCGGTTTGTGCTCGCCGATATACCCGGCCTGGTCGAAGGCGCGGCCGATGGTGTTGGCCTTGGTCATCGATTCCTCGGTCATGTCGAGCGCTGCAAGGTGCTGCTTCATTTGGTGGATTGCACGCAGGATCATCCTGACGAAGCGTATCGCACCATTCGCGAGGAGCTGCAGGCTTATGATCCAGGGCTTGCCGCAAAGCCTGAAATCGTGGCGCTCTCAAAGGTCGATGTTCTGGATGAGGAATTGGTCGACGAACAAGCCCGGCTGCTCGCTGAGGCGTGCGGTCAGGAGCCGCTTCGGATCTCGGCTGTTGCCGGCACAGGGGTCAAGACGGCGCTCGGCTTGATGCTCAAAGAACTGGGCCAGATCGCGATCCAAGAAATCGACGAGCAAGATCCGTCCGCGGATTGGAGTCCTCTGGGATGACCCGGATCAATTCGTCAGACACGTTCAGCACCGCAAAGCGTGTGGTGGTGAAAATTGGGTCGGCGCTCATTGCTGAACACGGGCATGCGCGCCAGGATTGGCTAACATCACTCGCCACCGACATTTCTGACCTGCGCGCGAACGGGCAGGAAGTGATCCTCGTCTCCTCCGGCGCAATCGCGCTTGGACGCAACCGACTCGGCCCTGACCGCCCGAAAAAACTGGAAGAAAAGCAGGCCGCCGCAGCGCTTGGTCAACCCTTGCTGATGACCGCGATGACCACGGCTTTCGCACCGCACGAGGTCACTGTCGCGCAAGCGCTTTTGACCCTGGACGACACCGAAAACCGCCGCCGCTGGCTGAACGCCCGTGCGACACTCGATACACTGCTCAGCGCAGGTGTGGTCCCGATCATCAATGAGAACGACTCAGTTGCGACAGATGAAATTCGCTACGGAGATAATGACCGGCTGGCCGCCAGGGTCGCGCAAATGGTCGGCGCCGACGTCCTGATCCTGCTCTCCGATGTTGATGGCCTGTACACCGCGGATCCACGCACCGATGACAGTGCTGAGCATATAGCGCGCGTCACCGAGCTTACCGCTGAACATGAGATGATGGCGGGTGACATCAATCAGAATGCCGATCTCGGCAGCGGTGGCATGACGACCAAACTTGCGGCTGCCCGGATTGCACAGAGCGCCGGCTGCACAACAGTCATCACGCTCGGCACACCGCAGCGACCGATTCGCACGCTCCTTGAGGGTGGACGCGCAACCTGGATTCTGTCCGAGTTGACGCCCGACAAGGCACGTGAGGTCTGGTTGAAAGGGCATCTCACACCTGAAGGCGCCGTGCATGTAGATGCTGGAGCAAGCTCTGCCCTCAACCAGGGGGCCAGCCTGCTACCGGTCGGGGTCACCCGAATTGAAGGTGAGTTTCTTCGTGGTGCCGCGGTCGCCATCAAAGACCCGGCTGGCGCGACGATTGCCAAAGGCATTATCGCGTACAGCTCAGAGGATGCCGCCCGCATTGCCGGTCTGCAGTCCGACCAGATCGCGCGAGAGCTCGGATATCGCGGGCGCCCGGCCTTGGTGCACCGCAACGATCTGGTGCTCGAAGGCTAAGATCGCATCGCGGCGCTTGACTTGCCGGGTCAAGAGCGGCCCATTGGCGACATGGATGGGTCCCCAAATCTCGCGCGCCGCATCGGTCTCTGGCTGGGACCAGCTGCAGCCAGCATCATGTTGCTAATTGGCGCCCCGGAAGGACTAGGTTTCTCCGCCTGGGCCACCGGCGCCCTGATGGTTTGGATGGCTGTCTGGTGGGCCACTGAACCGATCCCGATTCCTGTAACCTCGCTGCTGCCTTTGGTGCTTATTCCGCTGATCGGCGCGGGGACCGCCCGCGAAGCTGCCGCGGGCTATTCAAGCCCGATCGTGATGCTTTTGCTGGGCGGGTTTATCATCGCCCTGGGGATTGAGCGATGGGGCCTGCATAAGCGTATCGCCCTCAACATTGTCGCGCGAGTCGGGTCGCATCCCGCCGCCTTGATTTTTGGATTCATGCTCGCCACTGCCCTGTTATCCATGTGGATCTCCAATACGGCGACGACTTTGATGATGGTGCCAATTGCCTTGTCGGCTGCCGCAGCCCTGAAGGATCCATCCGGAAAATTTGTCACGGCGCTGTTGCTCGGCGTCTGCTACGCCGCCTCGATTGGCGGCGTTGCAACCCCGATTGGAACTCCGACCAATCTGATCGTTATCCAGTGGCTGGAAGAGAATTCCGGCACAACGATCGGCTATGCGCAATGGATGAGTTTTGGGTTGCCCGCCATGGTCCTGCTGGTGCCGGTGGCCTGGTTTGTTGTCACCCGAACGCTGCCAAAGCTCGACCATGCCCATGCCGCGCTCGCGGAAATTCACCAGCAGCGCGCCGGACTCGGCCCCGTCTCAGCCCCGGAAGCTCGCGCCGCCCTCGTGTTCGGAATTGTCGCCAGTATGTGGATTTTGCGTGCCCCGGCGCAATTGTTTGCTGAAAGCCAGGCCTGGGACACGCCTTGGCTGTTCGCCATCGGCGACATGGGGATTGCGATCGCCGGCGCCATTGCAATGTTTCTGGTGCCTGCGGGTCGAACTCAGAACCGGGCGATCTTGCGCTGGGACGAAGCTGTAAAATTGCCGTGGGGCGTGCTGATCCTGTTCGGTGGCGGGATCAGTCTGGGTCAAGCACTCACGCGGACCGGGATGGCGGCATGGATTGGCGATCAGTTGACGACATTGTCGGTTTTACCGCCGATCCTGTTTATCGCCGTCGTTGTTGCCTTGGTTATCTTCCTGACCGAATTGACCAGCAATGTGGCAACCATGACCACGCTTGCGCCGATCCTGGGTATACTCGCAGGCGCGGTGGGGGCGGCGCCGGAAAGTTTGCTTGCGCCCGCGGCTGTGGCTGCGAGTTGCGCTTTCATGTTGCCGGTTGCGACCGCTCCAAACGCGATCATCTATGCCACCGAGAAAGTCCCAATTGCGCAGATGATACAACGCGGTGTGCGCATCAATCTGATCGGGATTGTGATTATCACGGCGATAGGATTCTGGCTCGCGCCCTTGGTGCTGTAGCGCCTATTTACACGCGCACGCAGCATCCTCTTGCAATTCACCAAAGCCATCTTTGAACAAACGTTCGACGGCATCGAGTGACTGCGTTGCTCCCGCCCCGTCCGCGCTAAGCTCGACGCGGCTACCGACACCTGCGCCCAGGCAAAGCAGATCCATAATCGATCGGGCGTCCGCGCTTTCGCCCTCAAAACTGACCGTGACGATCTCCGGCAGTTCCAATGCCAGCTCCGCTAATTTCGCCGACGCTCTTGCGTGCAGGCCTTTGCGGTTGATGATTTCGGTTTGACGCATTTCTCTACTCATTTGGTGCGGCTCATGACTTGCGACCCAATCCGGATATAGCGCTTTCCAGCATCGCTTGCGGCTTGCACGGCCTCATCCAGGGTTAGATCGGAACGGATTTGCGCGAGATGGATCAGCATCGGCAAATTGACCCCGCCAATCACATCAATCTTACCGCTGGCCAGGCTGGCGAGGGCCAGATTTGACGGTGTCCCGCCGAACATATCCGTCAGGATTATCACGCCCTTGCCCTTATTGCAGGCTTTCACCGTATCTCGGATTTCGTCCCGGCGTTGGTCGATATCGTCTTCGACCTCAATCGAGAGCGCTTCAAAAGCGTCTTGTTTGCCAACCACATGTTCGGCCGCACGCACCAACTCGTGCGCAAGTTTTCCGTGGCTGACAACGACGATTCCGATCATGGGACCGTTCCACTTACGTACACTACATTGAGAAGCTGACACTACAAAGGTTAACGTCAAGTCAGTTTTCACATTCCGAGCACCGGTTGCGTGCACGCTGTGGTCGAACGGTCACGAATCCGCGGATTTTACGGCCTTGAAGAATTCCTCATAGAATTCATCGGCTTCTGCGCGAAGCGTGCCGATCTCCACATGCAGGCCTGCTTCCCGTAATCGCGCGAGACCCCCACTGCCTAATGGATGTGGATCGAGCGTGGCGATGATCACTTTGGTCAGCCCGGCTTCGATCAAGCGCTGCGAACAAGACGCCTGGTCGCTCGACCGTTGCCGGCAGGGCTCCAGAGTGACATAGGCAGTACCGCCGACAGCCGCGCCAACCGGCAGACGCGCCAGCGCCAATTCTTCGGCATGCGGTCGCCCCCCATCCGCGGTCGCAGCTTCGCTAAGCCGGTGGCCATCCCGGTCAAGAATGACGCAACCGACGCTCGGATTGGGCGTCGTTCGATCGCGTTGCAGCTTGGCCAGCGCCAGTGCGCGCCGCATATGCAGAGAATGCGCGCTCATTCGAACACCACTGTGCGCATATCGTTCAAGAACACGCGCCCTTCAGCGTGCGCCCGGACCGCTCGTGCCAGCACTCTGGCTTCGATATCTTTACCAAGTTCAGCCATTTTTTCCGCCGACAAGCGATGATCCACGGGAACCACATCCTGTGCAATGATTGGCCCTTCATCAAGATCCGCAGTGACGAAATGCGCCGTCGCGCCCACCAGCTTCACGCCGCGCGCATGCGCCTGATGATAAGGCCGCGCGCCTTTGAAACTGGGTAAGGCCGAATGGTGAATGTTGATGCACCGTCCAGACAGATCCCGGCACAGTTGATCTGAGAGAACCTGCATGTATCTCGCCAAGACGACGAGATCTGTGTCGGTATCGGAAATTATTTCGCGCAACCTGGCTTCCGCATCGGCTTTATTGCGTTTGTTCACCGGGACATGATGGAAAGGCAGCTCATGGCGATCGGCATGCCATTTGGTGTCGTCATGATTGGACACGATCGCCACGATGTCCGCGCCCAAACGCCCGCGCCGATGGCGATAAAGGAGATCGTTGAGGCAGTGGTCCCCCTTGGAAACCATAATCAGGGTTCTCGGTTTTTCGCTTTCGAGTCGCAATGACCAGTCCATTTCCCGACGATCAGCGAGCGCTTGGAAGCCATCGCGAAACGCGTTTGGGTTGAACCCTTGCTGAGCTTCAAACTTCGCCCAGATGAAAAATCGATGACTTTCAGGGTCACCAAAATCATGATTTTCAGTGACACTTACCCGGTGACTGGCCAAATGACCCATGACATCCGCGAGAATGCCGATGCCATCAGGTGCCGCGGCTCTTAATATGTAGCGCTGAACGCTCATGGCAGCTCAGGCAAGCCCTTTGCCCGCGCCTCGTCCAGGTATCGCGCCGAGGTCGGCACCAGATCACGGTCAAGGTCGATCAGAAGTGGATTCCCGGTCGGAATTTCGACGCCCGTAATGGTGTCATCAGCAACTTGAAACAAATGCTTCACAAGGGCGCGCAAGGAATTGCCATGCGCCGAAATGATCGTGTCCTTGCCCCGCTCGAGGACCGGGCGAATGGCGCTGTCCCAATAAGGTAGCACCCGTTCAAGGGTCAGTTTCAGGCTTTCAGCTTCCGGAACTGGAACGCCTTCATAACGCGCGTCACCGGTCAGACTGTATGGACTATCCGAGCTGAGCGGCGGTGGTGGAATGTCATAGGAACGGCGCCAGATGTGAACCTGATCTTTGCCGTGCTTTTCAGCCGTCTCGGCTTTGTCGAGACCGGTGAGTCCACCATAATGTCTCTCATTCAACCGCCAATGTTTCTCTACCGGAATCCAGGCGCGATCCATGGCAGCCAGTCCAAGCCACAAGGTGCGAATAGCGCGAGTCTGAAAACTGGTGAACGCAAATGTCGGGGCGAGTCCCTCAGCCTTGATCAAGGCGCCACCTTTGCTGGCTTCGGCTTCACCCTTTTCCGTCAAATCAGCGTCCCACCAACCGGTAAAGCGATTTTCCAAATTCCATTGGCTTTGGCCATGGCGGGTCAGAATAAGTTTAGGCATCAGGTGGGTTCCGTTAAATTTAGGTCAGGTTGCATTTGCAGCAGTGGTGTGGGTCGCGTTTCGCTGCTGGCGTTGCTATCAGAGGAGGGCCGGGATTTCTACCCGAACGATTCGTTGTCATCGCCGCAGGAAGACGAGATTGAGAGACGCCCTATTCTACCCCCTGATTTCACTGGTCGTTGCGGCCATGATTGTCAGCGCACTCTATCTGGGCTGGCAGAAGCCCCAATGTGGCCCATTTGGCGGTGCAGATGGGCCGGATGATTATAGTTTGATCATTCTGGAAGGCCGCGATTTGTGCCGAATGGAAGCCTATCTCGGCTATGATCTGAACTTGGAAAACGATGTCCTGACCATTCGCGCTGAAAGAGACGCCAACCTCCCGGACGTCCAGCGCAATGCGCACTTTCGCTTGGGTCCGGATCTCGAAACCGTATATTCGGGGCACAAAGTGCGCATCTCTTTGACGGTTAAACCGACAGAAGGTGCCGGTGCAGAAGCCTTCGAGTTTAATTACTCGGCTGGCAAGGCGGGCAATTCGGGCTGGATCCGGTTCGATATGAAGCCGGACTGGGAAACGTACACAGCCGAAGTTGATGTCCCGAGAAAGCTGCTCGAGAATGCGGTTGCATTTGACTACATCTCGGTTCGCCCTGTGGTTCCGGAAAAAACGCGGGCCATCGAGTTGCGGGAAATCCGTTTTCGTCGCTTAGGTCAATGGTGAGGCCGGGTCGCTGAGCCAAGTTTGCTCAACCACATCGACAACATCATCAATGATCTCCGTCAGCTGAAAATCCTTCGGCGTGTAAACCCGTCTGACGCCCATTTGCCGCAAGGCTTGCTGGTCTTCAAAAGGAACGATTCCGCCCACCACCAATGGCGTCGATTCCAGCCCCGCTTTTTGCATTTCAGCCAGCGTCTCGCGAACCAGATCGAGGTGACTGCCGGATAGGATCGACAATCCGATGACGTGCGCATCAGCCGCCTTGGCCTGATTCACGATTTCTGCAGGCGTAAAACGAATACCCTCATACACCACGTGCATACCGCATGCGCGCGCCCGGGCGGCGATTTGTTCTGCCCCATTAGAATGTCCATCCAGGCCTGGCTTGCCGAGAACATAAGTCAAATCCCGTCCGAGGCGTTGTGAAATCCCGGCAATGCGAGATTTCGTGGCCTCAATCGAGTCGTCGCCGCCTGTATCGATGACTACACTCACGCCAGTCGGGCCGCGAAACTCACCAAACACATCGCGCAACACTGTGCCCCACTCACCCGTTGTCACCCCCGCTTTGGCCGCTTCGATGCTCGGGTTCATGATGTTTTCACCGGAGACTGCAGCGTCTCGCAACGCTGTCAGCGCCACATCGGCTTTTGCTTGATCGCGCCGCGATCGCCAGTGTCGAAGCGCCTCGATCTGCTGACGCTCAACCATTGGATCCACGGTTTGAATGGCCTCGTTGCCCGCCCCGAGCGGGCTATCTTCGGTCTGGGTATATGCGTTGACGCCAACCACTTTCAAATCGCCGGATTCGATGCCCTTGATGCGCGTGATATGCGCGCCAACCAGGCTTTCCTTCATATAGCCGACCGCATCGACCGCGCCGCCCATCTCGTCAATCTTCGTCAATTCAGCGCGCGCCTGGTTTTTCAGCGCGTCCGTCTTGCCGTCGATGACGTGGCTGCCATCAAACAGATCTTCATATTCGAGCAAGTCGGTTTCATAAGCGAGAATTTGCTGCATGCGCAAAGACCATTGCTGATCCCATGGGCGCGGCAGACCCAGCGCCTCATTCCATGCCGGCAATTGCAATGCGCGGCAGCGCGCCCGTTTGGACAGGGTAACCGCCAAGGCTTCGATGAGAATCCGATAAACATTGTTTTCCGGTTGCGGCTCGGTCAGCCCTAGCGAATTGACCTGTACGCCATAGCGAAAGCGCAGCGCCTTGGCATCGGTGACGCCGTAACGATCGCGTCCAATCTCTTCCCAAAGATCCACGAAAGCGCGCATCTTGCAAAGTTCGGTGACGAAGCGCACACCGGCATTCACAAAGAATGAAATCCGCCCGAACACGGTTGGAAAATCCGCCTCCGGCACTTGCCCGCCTGCTTTCACCGCATCGAGAACGGCACAGGCCGTTGCCAACGCGTAAGCCAGTTCTTGTTCTGGTGTCGCACCCGCTTCCTGCAAATGATAGGAACAGACATTCATCGGATTCCATTTTGGCACTTCGGTGTAACACCAGCTGATCATGTCACTGATCAGGCGCAGGCTTGGTTGCGGTGGAAACACATAGGTGCCGCGGGAGAGGTATTCCTTGATGATGTCGTTCTGGGTGGTGCCGCGCAATTTCATCCGGTCATCGCCGCGCTCATCCGCCAAAGCCACATACAAGGCCAGCATCCAGGCGGCCGGCGCATTGATGGTCATCGAGGTGTTCATTTCCTCGAGCGGCAATGATTCAAACAGAACCCGCATGTCGCCAAGATGACCGATCGGTACGCCAACTTTGCCGACTTCCCCGCGCGCCAGAATATGATCCGCATCATAAGCTGTCTGCGTTGGCAGATCGAATGCGATGGACAGGCCAGTCTGCCCTTTTGACAGATTGCTGCGATACAATGCGTTCGACTTCTCAGCGGTCGAATGCCCCGCATAGGTGCGGAAGATCCAAGGCCGGTCTGGCGCATGTTGAAATTGAGTGTCCGCCAAGATCAGCTCCCCAGGCATTGTTGCACTGCAAGATGAGCGAGAACCGAGAGCGAAGCAAGCTTTCCCGACCGTGAACGTATGCCTGCATTTTTGCATAAATGACATGGCGAGACATGCGGTGTAGATGAGGCATAACCTGCTATAGAGATCGCTCTCTCGGAGTATTCTCGACATGACAGACATTATCGGACTGGTCGCAGCCATGCTGACGACGATTTCATTCCTGCCGCAAACCCTTCTTGTGCTCCGTACGGGCCGAACTGATGGCATTTCTCTCAGCATGTATGCTTTATTTACAACCGGGGTCGCAGGGTGGCTGCTTTACGGCGTGCTGGTTGGCAGCCTGCCGGTTATTCTCGCGAATGCAATCACCCTGGCTCTGGCGGCGACCATTCTGACGCTGAAACTCCACGCCGTGCGGTCAACACAGCGTCAGAGATTGCCAGCACAGGCGTGAGCGGGTTAGGGCATAGGGATCCCCTAATTACCCTTCGGTACTCATGCCTGTTGCTCTGTTCTTTCCACTTCTATTGCGCCTCGCAGGGCCAATCGCCTTTCTTGTTGCCGTTGCCATTGCCGGCGCGATGAATCGCAGTTTCATCCTGGTGCCCGTCCTGGCCCTGGCCGCGACCCTGACCACCATCCTAATTCGAACGGTGACGCCATCGCCGGCGATGGATCTGAAATCCGTGCTGCGCCCTGAGGCCGAACAACGCCCGCACAACCCCCTGCGCGGATCGGGCAAGCGCTTTGCAGCTGGGCTGGTCAGCTATGCGATCATATTTGCTCTTGCGGCCCTGGTCGCGGCTCTGTTTCACACCACCGAGTTTGAACCACAAGTGATGCTGGTAGATGGCTGGTTTGCGATTGTGCCAGCGATCATGGCTTTTGTCGGCGCGTGGGTCTCAGCGCGGATTGGACTCAACCAAATGGCCGGCATGATGGATCAGATGCAGGACGCATTTGCGCAGATGCAAACAGGTCAGACGCCGGATGAGACCGATGCCGAGGCGTTTACGGTTGAGGGCGAGATCCTAGATCCGGAGCGCGACGACTCATAACCAGCCAAGGGTTTTTGGATCCACGCCAATATGTTTGTAATAGGCGGCTTGAACTTGCCGGGTCACCGGGCCGGGCCGGCCGTCGCCAACAAGGACACCATCGACGCTGAGCACAGGCGCGATCATGGCGCCGGCAGACGAGGTGAACAGTTCACGTGCGTTTGACATCTCATCCAGCGAAAATCTCCGTTCTTGTATTTCTGGCCCACTTTCCTGGAACAGGGATATCAATCGCGCACGGGTCACACCGGGCAGCAAAGCCCGGGACAGGTCCCGCGTCACCAATTGCCCTGCTTCTGTGACCATCCAGACATTTGCTGACGCGGCTTCTGTGACCACGCCATTTTCGTGCAAGATGGCGGTCGTGGCCCCCGCGCGGCGGGCGGCGCGATAGGCAAGAGACTGCGACACGAGTTGCGTAGTCTTCAAATCCCGTCTTTGCCAACGTGTGTCCGGCATCGAAATCGCAGAAATCCCGTCGCGCGCCGCGTCGCCAATCAACGGACGCGGGTTGGCAAAGGCAAACACGGACGGGGTCAGAATTTCTGGCCCACTAAAGTCGCGCAAACCGTGCATTCCAGCGCTGACATTGAGGTAGATTAATCCCTCTTGAAGATCATTGCGCTCAATCAATTGCTCATGGATATCGCCAATATCCTGTGTCGGAGGGTCGATCTCGAGCCCCTGCAATGTGCGGAACAGGCGCTCCCGATGGAGGTCAAAGTCAACCAGCGCCCGATTATACACCGCAGTCACCTCATACGCGGCTTGCGCGAACAGAAAGCCCCGATCAAATGGCGAGATCTTTGCCTCACTCGCCCCCATATACGTCCCATCCAGATAGACCCATCCGGTCACCGACATATCCCAAATCCTTATCCCGAATCGGCGCCAGTAAGCGATGATTGGGCTGGCAAGATCAAGCTCTGTTAGACATCTATTGCCAGTTGCGACGTCGACAAACATAGGCGCATTTGTGCAATCCGGTCAGTGATCAGCTCCCGCCAATGAGGTCCGCTTGGCAGAGCGTGTCTGACCAGAAAAGACGCGTCGGCTGCGGCCGGCAATTGCGCCGCAGGATCGCGCTTGAAACGGCCGTCGAAAATCGCCGATTGCTTATCTGTCTCCACAGTCGCCGGGTCTCGCCCGATCAGAAACCCGGACCGCGTGTGCTGGAACCAAGCACCGCCGAGCGTCTGACGCGCGCCAGGTTCGCTCAAGGCGCTGACCATGCCAGCTATCGCGCTACGCCGAGGATCCCGGTCACCCCCGCCAGCGAAGCGCGACAGCAATCCAAGCAAACGAAACGGATCGCTGGTGTGCGGCACGGCGATCAATCCATCTGAATCAATTTTGACATGTTGCAGGTCTGCTGCGAGCGCAGCATCAAGCTCAACGCGGGCGTCTTGCAACGCTTTTACGCTCGGGATGATTCGTTCGTGCAGTTTCGGATGACGCGCGAAGAATGCACGAACCCGCGCGCGTTCGAACTTGGCATTCTCATTGGAAGGGTCGTCCATCCAGGTCACACGACGCGCTCGTAGGTATGAACGAAGCGCACCTCGCCTGACGCCAATCAACGGGCGCAGCACCGTCAAATTGTATCCGTCTGGCCAGATTGGATAAGGCGTTGCCAGAACGGGACCCGCTGTCATCCCGCCGCGCACGCCGCGCTGACGACGCATGAAAACGGTCTCAACCACGTCATCCAGTGTGTGACCCGTCACAAGGCAGCTTGCACCGACCTCCGTCATTGCCTTTGCCAGCAATTGATAGCGCGCGTGACGCGCCGCGTTTTGTGACGGTTTAGGGGCGTCCCATCGCACGCACTGATGCGAAATTTGCAACGCCGCGCAAAGCTTTGACACGCGATCAGCTTCGTCGCGAGCTGACAATCTCAGACCATGATCGACCGTCAGAGCAATCAGTCGTCGGTTTTTTTCCTGAGCCCAGGCGTGACAAAGATGGAGCAGCGCCAACGAATCGCTGCCGCCAGAAACAGCAACCGCGATCGGGCGTTGGAAATCGGCATTGAAGCGATCGATCAGCGCAGAAAATTCTGCCCCTAACCGCACCGGGTTTAGCTGTCACATCCGGAACGTACCCGCTCGCCCGCTGCCAGGTTTCGGGTGACGCCAGAGGCGTTCGGATAACGTTGTGGCAGCAGGTTAAGGGCGTTGCAGGCTTGCGCCGTGTCGCCGACCAGACGCATTGATCGGGCCAGTTTTGCCAGAGCTTCAGGCGCCCGTGGATCATCCGGATAGGATCGGATCATGTCAGTGTAAGCGGCTCCGGATTCAGGATAGGCTTCTTGTTGATAAAGCACCTCCGCCAGCCAGTATTGTGCTTCTCCGGCTTGCGGGTCATCGCTGAATTGACTCAGGAATGATCTGAATGCGAGCTCCGCACCAGGATAGTCAAACCGCAAAAGGCGGGATTTTGCTTCCGCAAAGAGCGGCCCTGCATCACCAGGCAAGGCGCTGGCGGGAAGGGTTCCCAATGATCCTTGTGGCAACGGTTGCCCATCCGGGCCTAATTGTGTCGGCGCGGCGCCGATGGTGTCTGCGTCAGGCGCCTCGACACGGCGCACGATGCGGGTTGGTCCAGCCGAGGCAACGGTCACGGAATTGTCGAGTTGTTCGGCCGTATCCGAATCCGAAGCGAAATCACCTAGAGCGGATGGATCGGACGAGGAATCCCCCGATCCTTCCCTCAAGAATGCAGGTTCTGGCTGCAATGCAGACAGTTTCTGATTGAGGTCAGCAATGGTCTTTTCTTGATCCGAAAGACGGCTTTCGAGCCGGGTGATCAACCGCTCAAGTTCAGCATCATCGCCCTGCATGCGATTAATCTCGTCGCGGCTTTCCGAGAGCAGGAATTCCAGGGTCTCGAGTTTCCCGTTGAGACGGGCCTTATCGGACTCGATCCCGGTCATTCGGGCGCGAAGTTCGGCATTGCTGGCGCGCAATTCATCGACTGTGCTGGCGAGTTCACCGCTGGTTACACCTTGAACAATGTCTGCTTGGCGACGTTGAGCATCTGCAGGCGGCACCGACATCAGCGCAAAACAGGCCAGGGCAGAGATCAATGAATAACGCAACATGTCTGGTCGACTCCAATTTCAGATCTTGGACTGAAACTCAAATACAAAAAGGCCGGGGCCAAAATGTGACGCCCGGCCTAATCAATTGCAGTAAGTGCAGTTAACGTTTAGCCAACAACACCCGAAATCAACTGCGTAAATCCATTACGGTTCTGAGCCCAGGACTCTTCCGTTGAGCCAAGCGCCAGTGGACGCTCTTTGCCGTAAGACACAGTCTGAATTCGAGCCGGGTCAACGCCGAGGTCGACCAGGTAATTCTTGACGACAGACGCGCGACGCTCACCCAGGGCGAGGTTGTATTCGCGGGTGCCGCGCTCGTCGCAATTGCCTGCGACCAGAATGTTGACGTTCTGATAAGAGCTCAGCCAAGCTGCCTGACGACGCAGGATGCCTTGGGCGTCAGAGCTCAAGCGGTACTGGTCGAGATCAAAATAGACGCGATCGCCGACATTGACCTGAAAGTCTTCAAGAGAGCCTTCAGCAGGTCCGGTTGGAATAACTTCCTCAACCACGACGACTTCGGGCTCGGGCTCAGGCTCAGGTTCTACGACCGGCTCTGGCTCAGCGACGACGACAGGTTCAGGTTCAGGTTGGCTGGCACATGCAGCGATACCGAAAAGGACGGCAATCGATGCAGATGTCATCATAAGCTTTCGCATTGTTCTCTCCTTGCTTATGCGAGCATTGGGTGCATTTAGGCGGACTAAATGTCAACTTCGTGGTCCCGTATACCCTTTTTTTCCGTGATTTGGGAAGATTACTGAGTTTTTAGGAGCTAAATCAGACGGTTTTAGTCGAGCAATGGCGACCAGGCCGGGTCTGAAGCATCCGTGGGCGTTACCAATGGCCGCAAATTGCGCCCCGTCAGATCAACAGACCACAAGGTTGGGGACGCCCCAGGGGAAGGTTCCCGGAAAAACGTAATCACACGTCCATTTGGCGACCAATCCGGGCCTTCATCGAGATATGATTCGGTGAGCAAGCGCTCACCCCGTCCATCGATGCCGATCACGCCAATATGGAACCGACCTCGGCTTTGCTTGGTAAACGCGATCAAATCGCCGCGCGGGCTCCACACCGGGGTGGAATATCGGCCAGAGCCGAACGTGATCCGGCAAGCGATATCGCGTCCGCCTGATGGGCAAGTGCGCGGTGTCCCATTGCTGTTCATCACGTAAAGCTGAGGACTTCCGCCACGATCCGAGTTGAAGACGATCTGCCGCCCATCTGGCGACATTGAAGGTGATGTATCAATCGCAGGATGGTCGGTCAGGCGCCGGTTTTGGCGGGTCTGCAAATCCATCAGATAGATGTCCGAATTGCCGTTTGTGGCTTGCGTGAGCAGCACCGAATTGCCATCTCGCGAGAAGCGCGGGGCAAATGTCATGTTGCGGAAATTGCCAAGCACTTCCTGGCGCGCGCGGCGCAGATCGTAGAGATAAACGCGCGGAATACCGCCTTCATAAGACATATAGGTAATCTGTTGCGCGGTCGGCGAGAAACGGGGAGTCAGAACCGTGAAGGCGCCAGACGTGAGATATTTCACATTCGCACCATCTGCATCCATGATGGCCAGGCGTTTGATCCGGGCATTCTTCGGGCCGGTTTCGGCAATATAGACAATGCGTGTATCGAAATAGCCATCTTCACCGGTTAGGCGGCTATAGATCGCGTCTGCGATCTTGTGCGCGATTCTGCGAATATCCTGAGGCGTCGTGGTGAAGCGACGACCGGAAACCTGACGCCCATTCGAATCCTCAAACCGCATCAATTCTTCGCCATAAACATCCCACATGCGCACCGAGCCACGGATCAGCTGATTTCCATCGCGCTCGATCTGCTCAACCGTGCCGACGACCAGAGCATCGGTCTGAATGATTTTCCAGTCTGCAAAACGTGGCGCAACTTCGATGTTGAGATCTTTCTGAATGTACGCGTCTTCAGGCGTGATCGTGAACAGACCCGTGGATTCCAGGTCATTGCGGATGACATCACTGATTGTTTGCGCCACCTCGGGATCGACGCCAATCGCTTCAAAGTTCGGGATGGCGACCGGAACGGGTTTTAAATCTGCTCGATCAACAACCACTTCCAATTGAGCCGCAGCTGTCGCCCAGGCCCCCAGGAGCGCGAAAATCGCCGCGCAAATCAATTTCTTAAACATCGCCAATCTCCTGGTCGCAAAATCACTTATCGACATATCCTAGTCCTAGATAGACATTGATCTCTTTCCACAGCTCATACTCATCGGATGGCAGGCGGAAAGGCTCACATTTTCGAACCGCACGTAACGCGCGATCTACAGCCGTGCCCATAAACGAACTGCCAATCGGGCGCCGTTTCGGATCAACCAAAGTTAGATCGGCGATCGTCCCATCCTCATTCAGTCTTAGATTCATGTGGACGTTGTAACGTTCTGGGTTTGGTAAGTCGTCAACGCCAGACCAGCACTCGTTCCGAATGCGAGAATCAACGAATGCCTCAAGGCGCGCCGTGTTGGCATTGCGTTCGCCGGATCCTTGCCGGTTCCGTGTTTCTACAGGTTTTGGCGCGTTTTCCAGAGCTGATTGCGGCTCCGGCGTTACGGGCTTCGGCTCGGGCCGTCTCTTTTGTGTGGCCTGTTCACTCTTGAACGTCGACTCGCTCTGATTGAGAAAATCCATCAGATCATCCTGAGGCCTGCGCGGTGCGGGATCTGGCGTCTTCTCAGGCTCAGGTTTCGTCTCTTCCGGGTCCGGCTCGTCTTCCTGGGGCTCGAATTCTGGCAGCAAATCTTCAGGCGCCTCTTCCGGAGGTGCCGCGTCCTCTTGAGATACATCCTGCTCTGCTTCCGGCAATTCCTCTTCAATTGGATCGACAGGAATCTCTTCAGGCTCTTCCGGCGCCGCCTCTTGTTCCGGCTCTTCCGGTTCCGTTTCAACCAAAGGGGCTATGTTGGTGATCTCACCAATCTCAGCGAAATTGACATCAACCGCTTCGAGCTCCGATGCCAGAATACGTGTGTTCGTGCTCCAATACGGAAACGTCACATAAGACGCTCCGATAACTGCGGCATGCGCAATGATGGAAGCAGGAAGGCCACGGATCATGCCCTATTCCGCTCCTTCCACACGCGCTTTCGGGTCGGTGACCAGAGCAATATTGGTGAAGCCAGCATTCTTCATCTGCGTCATCACCGCCAGAACTTCGCCATAAGCGGCATTTGTATCGCCTTGCAGAAAAATGCGTTCTTCATAGCCTTCGCCGGCAATCGCCAGCAGTTTCGACGTCAGTTCTTCGAGCTCAATCTCGGTTTCCGAAATGTAGACTTTTGCATCCTGGGTGACAGTGACGAGCAGTGGGGTTGTCTTTGGAACCGTCAGGTTACTGGTCGCGGCTTTGGGCAAGTTGACCTCAACGCCGCGCTGCAAAGCAGTTGCGGTGATCATGAAAATGATCAGCAGCACCAGCATGACATCGACAAATGGGGTCACGTTGATTTCGGCGTTGAAGGCCCGCCGTCCGCGCCTGCCGCTGGAGGATCCGAGTTGCATGCCCATCAGACTGGTCCGTCACTGGCCCGGCGCGACAGGCGAACGAGCAAATCCTGACTGAACGCATCGAGCGTGTCGGCATAGCGATTCAGATCGCCTGAAAACTTATTGTAGAAGATGACCGCTGGGATCGCCGCAATCAAACCAAGCCCGGTCGCAAACAGGGCCTCGGCAATCGGGCCGCCGACGACGGCCAGGCTTGTGTCTTCCTGCGCGCTGATATTCAGGAACGCATTCATGATGCCCCAAACGGTACCGAACAGCCCGATAAACGGCGATGCAGATCCGATTGTGGCCAAGGCGCCAATCCCATTCGAGATTTTGCCAACCTCGCGATCGACGGTGGCCCGCAAAGATCGTTCCGCGCGCGCGACGAGCGCGCCATGCTCATTCGGAGAGATTGATTTGGCATCACGCCATTCGCGAGAAATCGATGCAAACAGGCGCGCGCCTGCATTGTTCGGATTCTGACCGGGACGAATTTCATAATCGTCGGCGCGGCCATTCCAGAACGCCTCTTCAAACTCGCTCGCTTTCTTGCGAGCTCCGCCGATCGCAAAAAGCTTCTCAGCGACCACGGCCCAAGACCAGATACTGGCAATGACCAAAGCGATCAGAACCGCTTTGACCACGGGATCTGCCGCGAGCAACAATTCGATCATCGAGAACGTGCCAGTTGTATGAACGTCAGCCAGCGCTTGTGATTCCATAAGCGGGTCCCAATCTTTCTGTTTTGCGGCGCCGCGCCGCCTTTACAAACTCGTGTTTCTATCTGCGGAGAATCGGGCGGAAACGTGACGTTTCGCCTTGTTATCTGCAATGTTCATGGGATTGCCCAAATTGGGTTAATGAATCCTCGATTCTGGTAAACTTATTCGCCATCACGCTTGCTTTTTTTCGCGTTTGAGGCGACGCGGTTGTGGCGAGGAGACAACAGATGACGGGCTACACGCTTTTTGGCAGCGAGATGAGTTACTTTTCCGGCAAGGCGCGCGCCTATCTGCGCTGGAAAGGCATTTCATTCACGGAAATCGCGCCAACCCCGCAAGTGATGAAAGATGAAATCATCGCAAACATTGGGTGGCCAGTGATTCCGGTCCTGAAGACCCCGAAAGGCGAATATGTCCAGGATACCGCGGATATTATCGCACATTTTGAGAACTTGTCTGGCGGTCAAAAAGCGCTGCCCGCGACACCGCTGCAATTGCTGGTCACATTTCTGCTTCAGCTCTTCGCTGACGAGTGGATGACCCTGCCGGCAATGCATTATCGCTGGAACAAGAATGAAGAGTGGATTTACGGCGAATTCGGCAAAAGTGCCGCGCCGGATGGCACGTTAGAACAGCAATATGAAGCCGGCAAAGCCGTGGGACAACGCTTCCGCAGCTTCGTCCCCATGCTCGGCATCACACCGGAAACCGCGCCCGGCGTTGAAAAGGCTTACGAACAATTTCTCGCCGACCTCTCCAAACACCTTGAATCGCTGCCCTACCTACTTGGCACCCGCGCAAGTTATGCTGATTTCGCGTTGATCGGCCCGCTCTATGCCCATCAGTATCGCGATAAGCATACCGGCGAGCACATGAAGCGCACCGCGCCGAAAGTCGCAGATTATGTCGAGCGGGTCATCGCCGGACACGGCAAAACCGGCGACTTAATCCCGAATGATGACATTCCGCGCACCTTGCTGCCTATCTTGAAAGTGGCCCTGGACGAGCACGTCCCGGTGCTGGCAGCGACGATTGAGCGTTTTAGCGAATGGGCGATGACGGCCGAACCGAGAGCCGAAGTTCCGCGTGGGCTCGGCATGGTTCCGTTCGCGACTGGCGGCCATGGCGGCATGATCGCGGCCCGCACCTTCTCGCTGCTGCGCCTCCAGGATGCACTGGATGCGTATCAACTGATGATGCCGTCGGACAAGAAACGCGCCGATGCGATGTTGAGCTCCCTTAAAGCCGAGAGTTTTAAATCCTTGCGCATCGATCCGCGGCTGACGCGGCGAAACTATCGTCTGGCTTTGGCATAAAAAAGCCGCCCCAGACGGAGCGGCTTTTTCAAATCTGCTGGGTCAGGGACGTTAGCCTTCGCCGCCCTCTTCGGTATCAAACCCGCGAATGCGCAATAGCGGTTCGATCGTTGGGTCAGAACCCCGGAACAGGCGATAGAGCTCATCGGCGGGGCGCAAGCCGCCGGATTCATACACCCACTTCTTCAAGCGAGCGGCCAGTTCTGGGTCCCAGATGTCGCCGGCCTCCTTGAATGCGGTAAAGCCATCAGCGTCGAGAATCTCGGACCAGAGATAAGCATAGTAACCCGATGAATATCCGACCGGGCTGGAGAAGATGTGCGCGAAATATTGCGTGCGATAGCGCGGCTCAATCTCTTCAATCAGGCCATAGCCTTCCAGCACTTCTTTCTCAAAAGCCCGAGCATCCGTGATCGCCAGCGCGTCTGCGTGACTGAGACGGTGCCAAGCCAGGTCGAGCAAGGACGCCGCAATGAACTCGGTCGTGCGGAACCCCTGATTGTGGTTCGAGGCTTCTCGCATTTTCTCAATCAACTCGAGTGGGATCGCTTCGCCGGTCTCATAGTGTAGCGCATACTCGGCCAGCATTTCCGACTCGCCGGCCCAGTGTTCGAGAATTTGTGCGGGGAATTCTGTATAATCCCTCGGGCCATCGACGCCCGAGAATTCAGAATATTTAATCTGAGTCAGAAGTCCGTGCAGACCATGTCCAAACTCATGGAAGAAGGTTTCAACCTCGCTGAAATTCATCAGAGTCGGGGCGCCATTGGCAGGCGTGATCAGATTGAGATTATTGGTAATGATGGGCCGCACTTCGTCAGCATCATCGTAATTGGTGGAGGCACGATAAGAGCTCATCCAAGCACCGCCGCGCTTGCTGTCGCGGGCATACATGTCCATCATGAACAGGCCGAGATGTTCGCCCGTCGCCTTGTCCTTGACGTCATAGGCCGTGACCACGGGATTCCAGCCTTCGACATCGACATCTTCAAGCGTGATATCAAACAGGCGTTCGGCCATGCTCCAGGCTCCGGCGCGCACGGCGCTGAGCTCGAAATAAGGCTTTAGAACGTTGCCGTCGAACGCATATTTGTCCTGGCGAACTTTCTCGCTGTAATGCCACCAATCATGTCCGGCAAAGGTAAACTCATCGCCAATCATCGCCTGCATTTCTGCACGCTCTGCTTTGGCTTGTTCGAGACCGGGCTGCCAGACGCGGACGAGGAAGTCTTCCACGTTTTGCGGTGTGCGCGCCATATTGTACTCGAGAATGTAATCGGCATGGCTGGCATAACCAAGCAGCTCGGCTTTCTCGGCCCGCAATTGCGCAATCTTGATCGCCAGTGGCCCATTATCAGTTTCGCCTTCTGTCGCGCGCAAACGATAACCATCAAACATCTGACTCCGCAGATCTCGATTTTCGGATTGCGCCATGAATGTCTCATAGACAGACCGATCAACCGTCAGGATCCAGCTATCGCCATCTTTCAAAGCCGCCTTAAAGTCCTCCGACAGCCCGACAAGATCGGCCTCTTCGGTAACTTCCAGCTTGAACGCCTTGGTCGACGCCAGAAGGTTTTGTGAGAATGTCGTGGTCAGCGATGACAACTCTTCATTGATCGCAGCGACTTTCTCTTTCACTTCCGGGCTTTGCGTCGCGCCAGCGCGCTCAAATCCGCGATAGGTGAGTTCAATCAGTCGCAAGTCCTGCTCATCAAGATCCAGCGTAGGGCCTGCATCGCGCACGGCTTTGACCCGCTCAAACAGCGCGGCGTTGAAACTGATATCATTGCTGACGGCGGTGACTTTCGGCCAGATTTCCGTCGCCAGGCCTTGCAATGTGTCATTGGTGTCGGTGCCGGTCACGTTTGAAAACACGGAAGCGACTTTTGACAATGTGCCGCCCGCTTTATCCAGGGCGACAATCGTGTTTTCAAAAGTCGGCGCGTCTGGATTGTTCGCAATCGTCTCGATCTCTGCTTCGAGTTCTGCAATCGCAACATCGATGGCCGGCATATAATGCGCGTCCTGAATTTGCGCGAAGGGCGGTACGCCATAAGGCGTATCCCAGTCTTGCAGCAGCACATTATCGGCCAGCGCCGCTTCATCGACGGCCGCGGTTTCGACCTCATTGCTCTCTACTGTGGCATCGGTCTCAGCGCCATCTTCCGCGCTCGGGGCGCGCACAACGTCACAGCCCGCGAGAAGAATAGCGAACGCCGCAGCGCCCCCGAAGAGGTATTTTTTTGCAGTCATTGGGTCACCTTTGAGTGTAACTTTGCTGTGTTTAACCATTTTTTGGATCAGTCGCCTAGGGCGAACCTGTCACACTTGTAGCTGGTTCAGGCGCGCCACTGTGGCCTCGAATTGCGCCATGGTTTCGTTGAGAATGTCCGCAACAGGCCTGACGCCCTTGATCCGACCGGCGACTTGTCCGGTGAGGGCAATCCCAGCCTCCAGGTCGCCGCCGAAATAAACGTCCTGGGTTCCGGCAAACTCACCGAAGATATTCTCCACGCCGTCTTTTTCGATCCGACTGGTCCGCTCTGTCCGCAAAGCGCGCAAAGCCGGCCCGGGCCCATCGCGATTTAGAAATACGGTATCGGTTGCGTCGGCGTCGACAATTGCCTGTTTCCAATTGCCATGCACAGGGCTTTCGGCGCTCGACAGGATTCGCGTGCCCATGAGCACCCCTTCCGCGCCGAGGGAGAAAGCCGCCGCCATGCTGGCGCCATCCATGATACCCCCCGCGGCCACCACCGGCACGTCCACCGCTTCACACACTTGCGGGATCAGAACCATGGATGCGACATCTTTCGGGTTCTTGAAACCGCCCCCTTCACCCCCTTCGACGATCAATCCGTCGACACCGGCCTCAATGGCGCCGAGCGCCGCTTTAAGACTTGGAACGACATGGAAAACCGTCAGGCCTGCCGCTTTGAGCTGGCTGGTATATTTCTTCGGATTACCGGCTGAGGTCGTGACGAATTTAATGCCCTGATCGATGACGAATTGGACAATGTCGGGGTCGCGCACAAAAGCCTGGGCAACATTCACACCGAACGGTTTGTCCGTCAGGTCACGCATTTTCAGAATTTCAGAACGCACCGCATCAAGCTCTCCGGAGCTCGTCTCGATAATGCCCATGCCGCCCGCATTGGAAAATGCTGACGAAAGCTGCGACCGTGCGATCCAACCCATGGCAGCCTGAATGATCGGTTTTTCGATGCCCAGCATTTCGGTGATGCGTGTCTGAAGCGCCATGTCGGTCTGTCCTTTTGGTTGCTGGTTGTGTGTTACCGCCGCTACCGTTGCGGAAGCGCAAGAGGATTAGCGTGTTTGAAACAACCTGAACCGCTCGGTCACAAAGACAATCGAGAGAGACGAGGCGCCCAGGGCCACAAATCCCCACATGAAAGGTGCAACAGTGCCGTCGAATTGACCGGCGACAAGATAGCCGATCAAACTCGCCACGGTCGTCGACGCGAAACCATAAGCCGCACTTGCCGTGCCGGCAATTTTGCCTTGTGGCTCCATGGCGAGCGCGGTGAAATTCGCCCCCAGCATCCCGAAACACCCGAACGTGAGGCAGAACAGCGGATAGAATAACCACAGCTTCTCGCCCACGGTGTAGAGTGTCACGACATTGAGCAATGCCAGACCGATGAACAGCACCAGCACGCTGTGACTGATCCGGCGCATGCCGAACTTTTCGACGATGCGAGAATTCAGGAAATTCGATATCGCCAGGGCCGCGGCCACGCCGGCAAACCACAAGGCAAATGTTTCATGTTGCCCGAACACATCAGTAAAAATCTGTTCGGATGCTGCAACGAAGGCGAACAAAGCACCGAAAATCACGCCGCTCGCACACATGTAGCCGAACGTGATGCGCGTGGTCACGACCTGCCAGTAAGCTTGCGCCGACTGCTTTGAATTCAAAGGCTGCCGATCTTCAGGGGGCAGTGTCTCGGGCAACCGAACCTGAATCCAGGCCAGGATCAATATTGCGGCAATGCTGAGCAAGGCAAACGTCCATTGCCAGGGCGCAAACAACATCACCCCTGCGCCGATTGTCGGCGCCAGGATCGGCACCACCATGAACACGGTCATGACCAGGGACATGATCCGCGCCATGGCGCGGCCCGCCAACAGATCGCGAACGATCGAAACTGCGATGACACGCACCCCGCTGGCAAACACCCCTTGCACGAAGCGCATCAGTAACAGCGTCATGAATGAGTTGGTCATGATGCAGGCAATGCCCGCAATCGCATATCCTATCAGGCAAATCCGCAGCAGACCCTTGCGTCCATAGCGGTCCGAAATCGGCCCAAAGACAAGCTGGGGTGCGCCAAATCCGGCAATATAGGCAAAGATGACAAGTTGCTGATCATTGTCCCGGGTCAGGGCATAGAAATCCGAAATATTGCTGAGCGCCGGCAACATGATGTCGATGGCGAGCGCATTGAGCGACATCAACGCAGCCACCATGACGACCAGTTCCCATTGCGGCATCGGCAAGGTTTTCGATCGTGTGCTTTCTATTGCGGCTGTTTCGGACCTGTTCACGGCATCTGCTCGAGCTAAACCAAGGCGCGGGTTGTGTACCTCTCCGCCCCGAACAGCAAGTGTTTTCGCGATGCGCCTGGCCGATTCTTTTCAAGTGTGACCGGTGCGCCTATTCCGGTGCCACGCGCTGTAACGCGCACAGCACCCAGTGCTCTTCGCGAATGTCGAAGCCAGTACGCATCGGTCTGCATTCGTCCGCTTGAGCGCGCAGTCCCAGCGATCGCGCCAGGCGCTGCAAGTCGGCTGCGTTCAGTGCGGTATCTGCAAACAGGACGGCGAAAACGGGCGCCTGGGTTTGTTGCAACCGGACGTCAATCAACGGGCGATAATTTGCCAGGGCCGGCGCACTCCAAGCATGCGAATCAGCATGAGTAAGCCAGGCCGCTTCAGCAAAAGCGGGCGCGGTGAACGCTGTCGGATAATGCGCGGAAAACACAATGACGCTGTCAGCGATATCAACGCCATCTGGCAATTGCGTCCAGACATAGGGTTCGCTCCAGCTCGCCCAGGGAATGCGCCGATTCGGTGCAGCACTGGTCGAAATGATGAGCGCCCCGCAGAGGATCAATGCCATTGCTCGAAACTGGCGGTGCTCGGTGAATTTGGGCAAGGCCCAGGCAAACAACACCATGAAAAGGATCGGTGCGATCAGCCATAAGGCGCTTGCATATCTCAAGATTGAAAACACCGCCGCCCAGCTAAAATAGGTGACCAGGACAGCGCTGCTCATCGCCAAAACTGTGCGCGCACCTGCGGCGATGGGCTGTCTTTGCAAGCCTCTCCAGGCGAGCCAAGCAAGCAATGGCAACATGCCGGCATAGATCAGCAGGAAGCGCAGATCGATCAAAGCAAACTCGAAAATCAGCGCCGTGTTGAAAGAGAATTGGAAAGGCCGGATCAGCAATTCGAAAAAAGAACCAGGCAAATAGCGCTGATCGCGAAACGGTTCCTCCGGACCAAGCTCAGGCGACCCGAATAACGCATTGAGATGCGGATAGACCGGGTTCCCGAACTGTGTCCACATTTCGTGCGCCCACCAGCCGCCGAGCAATAACAGCCCAAACAAACCAAATGCCGCACCAACAAGCGCGACCCGAATCCGCGCTGGCCAGGACGTGGCCAGAATCAATGCCAAACTTGCAAACCCCGGAATATAGACGGCATTGGTGAGCTTCATTCCGGTGGCCGCGCCGATCAGAAAGCTGGCCAGCGCCATGTTGCGCCAGCTGCGATCCACACCGCGCCGATCCAAACACAAGACAAGCGCCGCAATGAAAGCCGCCGCACCCCAGTGATCATTCCCGATGCTGGCGAATGTGAACAGATTGGCGACTGCGAGAAATCCTGTGGCCGCAGATATTGCCAATACGGATCGCGGCAACGAGACGTTCAATCGCGATGCGCAGCGGGCTCCAAGTGCGTAGAGCAATGGCAGAATAGCTGCCTGGATGGGGCTCAGCAGGGCGACAGCAATTGGCCCGGGAACGCGATCAATGATCCCCCAGACGAGCAGGCTATGGATCGGATTGAGAAAACTGTGAAGATCGGCCGGTGCAAGGTCCTGGCCGAGACGCCCATGTGCCGCGGACCAGCCATTGTGGATATGATAGTGCGCGATATCAAAAACCGCATCGCGGGGCCAGACTGCGCTAAGCAGAGCAAAAACAAGAAACCAGACCAGCCAATATCGCCAGGATATGTGCGCATCATGTGTCAACGGGACTGCCTCGCTCACCTCACCCCATTGAAGCCGATGCACGCGCCATCGATTCGGTCATTTCGACCTGGGGTCTCCAATCAGTGCGCCGTCAGGGTGGCAGACTGGACCTGAACAGGCGTGCCATGATTAGATTGAAGAATGGTTAGAGAAACGTCTTCCTTTGTCAGACCAAGCACAGCGCGCGGTCTTCCCATTTGGATGATAATTGGGTTTATCCCGCCGCTATGGTCCGCCGCCTTTCTGGTAAGGATGGATTGACCGGAAGGAGAGACTGATGACGACCAACGAATATCGAGCCTTGCGCACATTCGGCGGTCGGAACGGACGCAAACTGTCGGCGCGCCAGCAAGGCTTGATCGATGGGCTCTTGCCGAAGCTTCACATCGCGCTGCCAGAAAACGGTATGCTAGACCCGCAATCCATATTCGAGAATTCGTCCGAAATCTGGCTGGAAATCGGATTCGGTGGCGGCGAACACGTTAGCGGACAAGCGGTCCGAAACCCGACGATCGGCTTGCTCGCCAGCGAAGTGTTTTCCGAGGGCGTGGCGAAACTGTTGGGGCAAATAGATGACGAAGGCTTGAGCAATATTCGCTTGTGGCCCCGGGATGGTCGAGACCTGGTATCAGCCCTCGCGGATGACAGTCTTGATCGCATCTTCATCCTGTTTCCCGACCCTTGGCCCAAAACAAGGCACCACAAGCGCCGCTTGATCCAAGCCGAGTTTTTGGATGAATTGGCGCGCGTGCTGAAGCCTGGGGGACGGTTGCGCTTTGCGACGGATGTCCGGTCATATGCCGATGAGGCATTGGAACGTTTTCTGGCGCATGATGAATTCAAGTGGATGGCGACATCTGCGGATGATTGGCGCCAAGTGCCCGCGGATCATATCAAAACGCGCTATCAGGAAAAAAACCTCGGTGACATTGCGCCGGTCTATTACGACTTTATGATCAATCCCAAAGCTTGATCCAGCACCATCGACGTTGTCCTTACGGCTGTCATCTAACGGGTTTCATATGCGCTTCTTCATCGTGTTCTGTTTGTTCATCGCCTGTCAGACTTTGACGATTTCGGCGGGCGCGCAAGAATTTGACATAACTGAAATCGCGACCGCGCAGGCCGCCTATGATGAAGACCCGACCGACGCGCACCGTGAAACGTTACTCGATGCATTGGCGCGCTATCGCGGCGAGGCGACGGTCGAAACCGTCAATGCCCACCTTGTCGTGATGGCCAATGACTCGATCACTGGCGAGCCCGCTACACTTCGGGAATCGGCGCACGCCGCGGCGATGCATTTGGCGCCTGTGGCAGAGATTGTCCCTCGCCAATATGTCGATTCCGGCTTTGTCGCTGCCGTTGCTTTGTTTAACAGTCGACAAGACCCCAGCGCGATGACGGAAATGGCGGCGGTTGAGGGGTTTGCCCGTCACCATCGCGCCACAGACGGCACGCGCCCGGACTGGGCGACAGACTTGCAATGGAAATCAACCGCCTGGCGCCTGGCCATGGAGGCGTATCTCAAAAGAGTAGACGAGGATCACCCGTCTGATCGGGAGCTCGATGCCATCGTCGATTCTTATGACGATCCGGGTCAACCGGCAGCCTCTGCATCCCAAGCCGTGAGCGACGAAAACGCATTGCCGCGTTGCCCGGGCCGCATGCGGCAAACGCCGAAACTCAAATACCCTTCCGGGCGCACACAGAGGGGCGTGGTCGGCGCCGTTATTCTGGAATTTGAATTTGACCCTGATGGGAATGTCATCAATCCAAAGGTGCTGGCCTCTGTTCCCGAGAATGAATTTGACGAGAAATCGCTGCGTGTCGTCACGCAATGGTCGTTTCGCCCGCAAAAACGACGCGATGTTGGTGTAAAATGTCGCCTGGAACGCACAGATGTTGTTCAGCCACTGATATTCTTTCTCGACTAGTTCGGTTTCGCTTGACCGCAGCCTGCGAATGTGAGCCTGCTCCCGACATCGAATACGGCCGGTCTGAATTGAGAAGACCCCGCCAGACCGGCGGAATATTGATGTCCCTACCTCTCCGTAATCGACTTCGCGACCCCTGCATGGTGCAGATCCGGCGCGATTCAACGGAAAGGGCCCGATATGGCCACCGGAAAAGTAAAATGGTTTAATGCAACGAAGGGCTTCGGCTTTATCGTTCCGGATGAAGGCGGCAAGGATGTGTTTGTTCACATTTCAGCGGTTGAGCGGTCTGGGCTACAGGCCCTCGCCGACGATCAAGCTGTCGAATATGAACTCTATCATGATGAGCGTCGCAACAAGACCTCTGCTGTCGACCTGAAACTGATCTAGACAAAACCCCGATTTGCCCCTATCTAGGCGGCAAGTCGAAACATATCGGCGGCGGTTCCGGGAACGGGGCCGCCGCTTTTATTTGTCTGAAAGTCCACCCGTTGATCACAATCAGCCCACAAGAGGATCGTATTTTTGAGATGGCCGAACCGCTCGCCAACGAGCTCGGCCTCGAAATTGTGCGTATCCGAATTATGGGCGGCAATCGACCGCTGCTTCAGATTATGATCGAAAAAGCAGGCGGCGCGCCAACCGATGTCGAAGATTGCGCGACCTTCTCACGCAACCTCTCGCCGATCCTGGAAGCCGAAGACCCGATCACCGAAGCCTATCGCCTGGAAGTCTCGACCCCAGGAATAGATCGTCCGCTGACCCGGACTGGAGATTTTGCCCGCTGGATCGGACATTTGGCCAAGCTCGAACTGACCATGCCATTGGATGGCCGGCGCCGGTTCCAGGGAATTATTCAGCGCGAAGATGATAATGGCGTTGCCATATTGCTTGATGATGACAGCGAATTGGTCGCGCAAGTTCATGAAATGACCAAAGCCAGCCTGATCCTGACGGATGAGCTGATCGACGCAGCGACGAGCGATGGGTCGCTGCCGCCGCAACCTGGCGATGACAATTTTGACGGCTTCGAAACGGATGAAGCCGACTCCGACACTATTGAAGACAACCTAGAGAGTGGAGCTTAAAGCCATGAGCACAGTTGGCGTTTCCGCAAACCGACTTGAAATCATGCAAATCGCAAAAGCGGTTGCAGAGGAAAAGGCGATTGATCGATCCATCGTGATCGAAGCGATGCAAGAGGCGATCGAGAAAGCCGCAAAGTCTCGCTATGGCCAGGAGCATGACATTCGCGCCGTTATTGATCATGAAACGGGCGAACAGACCTTGTGGCGCATCCAAACCGTCGTCGCAGATGAAGAGATCGAAGATCCGGCTCAGCAAATCACGCTTAAAGACGCCAAGAAAATCGATTCGAGCCTCGAACTGGGTGACGAGATCAAAGAAGAATTGCCGCCCTTTGATTTTGGGCGCGTGGCGGCGCAGACCGCAAAGCAAGTCATCATGCAGAAAGTGCGTGATGCTGAACGTCAGCGCCAGTTCGACGAATATAAGGATCGCGAAGGCGAGATCATCAATGGCATCGTCAAGCGCGTCGAATATGGTCACGTGATCGTCGATCTTGGCCGCGCAGAAGGTATCATCCGTCGCAATGACGGTATTCCGCGAGAGAATTTTCAGCCCAATGACCGCGTCCGGGCGTACTTGTATAAAGTCAGTCGGGAAGTCAAAGGCCCGCAAATCTTCCTGTCCCGTGCGCACCCAGACTTCATGGTCAAACTGTTCGCAGCAGAGGTTCCGGAAGTTTATGAAGGTGTTATCGAAATCCGCTCTTGTGCCCGCGATGCTGGCTCACGCGCAAAGATTGGAGTGATCTCCAATGACAGTTCGATTGACCCGGTTGGTGCCTGTGTCGGTATGCGCGGCGCGCGTGTGCAAGCCGTGGTCGGTGAATTGTCCGGCGAAAAAATCGACATCATTCCTTGGAATTATGATGATGCGACATTCATCGTGAACGCATTGCAGCCGGCCGAGGTGACGAAAGTTGTTCTCGACGAAGAAGAGCAACGCGTAGAAGTCGTTGTTGCTGACGAGCAATTCCCGCTGGCGATTGGACGCCGCGGTCAAAATGTACGCCTCGCATCGCAGCTGACGGGATGGCAAATCGACCTGGTGACTGAGAGCGACGATTCCGAACGCTATCAGATCGACTTCCAGCGTCGCACCGAATTGTTCATGTCAGCGCTTGATGCCGACGAAACACTGGCCCAGTTGCTGGCGTCAGAAGGCTTCGAGGCGGTCGAGGATATTGCCTATATAGAAGCCGAAGATTTCATGCAGATCGAAGGCTTTGATGAAGATGTCGCCGCCGAGATCCAGGAACGCGCCCGCGAGTATCTGGAAAAACTTGCCGCCGAACAAGACGCCAAGCGGATTGAGCTTGGGGTCGAAGATGCGGTTATGGAGCTGGATGGCATGTCCCCAGGCTTCGCCGTGAAGCTTGGCGAGAATGACGTGAAGTCCGTGGAAGACGTTGCCGGACTGGTGCCGGACGACCTCACCGGCTGGCGCGAGAACAATAAAGAAGGCAAGCCGGTTTGGCAGGACGGAATCCTGAAAAAAGGCGAGATGCGAAAAGACGACGCGCAACTCTTCATCATGAAAGCCCGCGTTCTCGCCGGCTGGATTGAACCAGAAGCTCTGGAACAGCTTGAAGCCGAAATGGCTGCTGCTGCGGCGGGCGAAGATGATGCAGATCTGACCGAAGAGGAACGCGCATTGCTGGCCCTCGGCGAGCTTGGCAAGTCCGATGATGGAGACACCACCATCGAAGAAACCCTTGATGTCAGCGATGAAGACATCCTGGCCGAATTGGAAGGTCTCGATCTCGACGAAGATCTTCTCATGGAGGGCGGCGATGAAGCCGCAAAGTCTGAATGAGCCGGACCAGCGCCTAGAGGCGCAGACGGGCAGGCGCGCTGACGGCAAGGTTCGTCAGTGCGCGGTGACGCGTGAGCGCTTGGCGCCTGACGCGCTCATTCGCTTTGTCCGCAGTCCTGATGGCATTGTGGTGCCGGACGTCTTCGGGAAACTTCCCGGGCGTGGCGCCTGGGTCACAGCGGACCGGACGATTTTGGAAGACGGCTTGCAACAAGGCGTCTTTTCGCGGGCTTTCAAAGCCCAATCTTCACCGATGGAAGATTTTGTGGGTGAAGTCGAACGTCAACTCTTGCAGCGCTGTATAGGCCTGCTGGGTATGGCGAAAAAGAGCGGTGTGGCCGTGCTTGGATTTGACCAAGTGCGCGCTTATATCCGCAAACAGCCGCCCGGCTGGCTGCTTGAAGCCAGTGATGGTGCAGAAGATGGCCGGAATAAGGTTCATTTTCTCGCCAAGGCAATATATGAAGACGTCAAAGTCGCAGGCGCCCTGTCGTCTGCTGAATTGGGCATAGCCTTTGGGCGGGAGCATGTGATACATGCGCTGCTTGAACAAGGTTCTCTCTCGGATGCCTTTGCGGTCGCCTATCGGCGCCTGAGCGGATTCCGAGTTGCGCCCGAGACAGGCTGGTTCTCCGGCAGGCATGAAGAATTGTGATGATAGGGGCGTGTGGCAAACGCCTCGAAGGAAAGGTTAAATACCAGGGTACGCATGAGCGATACGAAAGATAAAGGTACAACCGGGCGCAAGCCGCTCACCGCGCGCGGGTCTGGATCGGGCACGGTGAAGCAGACCTTCAGCCATGGCCGGTCGAAGCAGGTGGTTGTTCAAACCAAGAAAAAGCGCACCATTGGCGCACAGACCAAATCTACGGCAGCGGGCAAGTCTGCCGCCAAGAAACCTGCCGCAGGCGCTGGTGGGAAAGAGCCTTCGAAACTTGAAGCCGCGGCTGCCAAACTCGGGATCACGGTCGAAGAATTGAAGCAGCGTCAGAAAGTGCTGCTGCAGCGCAAGAAAGCCGAAGAATCACGCAAGGCCGAACAGGCGAAACAACAGGCGCAATCAAAAGCGTTAGAAGAAAAACAAGCTGCCAAGCAGCAAAAGGAAAAAGAGCGCGAAGAGGCCGAAGCACGGCGCAAGGCTGATGAGGTTGAGCGCAAGAAAGCCGAGGTCGAGGCCAAGAAAAAAGCTGCAGAAGAGTCCGCATCACCGCGTGGCGATCGCGGCGGCAAAGGTCAATCGCGGGGCGCACAGCCAAGCCAAGCCGACCTTGAAGCAGCTGCCAGCTCATCCGGCGGACGCCGCAAAGGCGGGCGCGGTGATCGCGATGATCGCAATCGACGTGACCAACAGGGCGGAGGACGCGGCGGACGCGGCAACGATTCTAAACGGCGTCGCGGCAAGCTGACCATCGCTTCGGCGCTCGGAGATGACGGTGACCGTCAACGCTCTCTCGCCTCTGTGAAACGCGCGCGCGAACGCGAACGCGAACGCCGCATGGGCGGCGAGCAGTCCGAGAAAGCCTCTGTCGAGGTGACTTTGCCCGAAACCATCACCCTGCAAGATCTTGCGGGACGTATGAAAGAGCGCGTCGGCGACGTTGTGAAATTCATGATGCAGCAGGGCGAAATGATGCGCGCCAATGACATCATTGATGCCGACACCGCGGAATTGATTGCTGCCGAGTTTGGGCACACCGTTAAACGTGTCTCTGAAGCCGATGTCGAAATTGGCCTGGAAGGTGTTGAGGATGATCCAAAGGATCTCGTCGGCCGGCCACCGATCGTGACGATCATGGGGCACGTCGATCACGGCAAGACGTCCTTGCTTGATGCGCTTCGTTCAACCGATGTTGTTGCAGGCGAAGCAGGCGGCATTACCCAGCATATTGGGGCCTATCAGGTTCAACTGAAATCTGGCGACAAGATCAGTTTCTTGGACACACCCGGCCACGCAGCTTTTTCAGCAATGCGGGCACGCGGTGCGAACGTCACCGACATTGTCATTCTGGTGGTCGCTGCAAATGACTCTGTCATGCCGCAGACGATTGAGGCCATCAGCCATGCGAAAGCGGCTGAAGTGCCAATCATTGTCGCGGTCAACAAGGTCGACCTGCAGGACTCGGATCCGAACCGGGTCCTGACGGACTTGCTGCAGCACGATATCCAAGTCGAAGCTATGGGCGGCGAAGTTCAGGCCATCGAAGTCTCAGCCCTCAAGAAAACAGGGCTCGACGAGCTGACTGAAGCGATCACCCTGCAAGCTGAGTTGCTTGAACTGAAGGCGAATCCAAAACGCGATGCCGATGGTATCGTGGTTGAGTCACAGCTGGACAAAGGGCGCGGCCCCGTTGCGACCGTACTGGTCAAGCGCGGCGGTCTGAAACGCGGCGACATTGTCGTGGCCGGCGCGCAATGGGGTAAAGTCCGCGCGCTCGTCAATGAACGCGGACAGCAGATGAAAGAAGCGCTGCCCTCGATGCCTGCAGAAATTCTCGGCCTCGATGGGACACCTGAACCAGGTGATGCCTTCAATGTCGTTGAAAGCGAGGCGCGGGCTCGCGAGATCACCGAGTATCGCCAGCGCATGAAACGCCAGAAGCAGGGCGTTGCAACACAGCGTGCGTCCCTCGAGCAATTCATGACCAGCCTCAAAGATGGGTCCGTTGATACCAAGGATCTGCCAATCGTCCTCAAAGGTGATGTGCAAGGATCTGTCGAGGCGATCACACAATCGCTTGAAAAATTGTCGACCGAAGAAGTTCGCGCCAATGTCGTTTATGGCGCTGCTGGTGGTATTTCAGAAAGCGACATTCTGCTCGCCCAATCCTCTGGCGCACCTGTTTTCGCGTTTAACGTCCGGGCCAACAAGCAGGCCCGCGACCTGGCGGAGAAAGAAGGCGTAGAGATTCGCTATTATTCGATCATCTATGAATTGATTGATGATGTGAAAGCGTCTCTCTCCGGCATGCTGGAGCCAGAGAAGAAAGAGACCTTCATCGGTTATGCCGACATTCTCGAAGTCTTCAACATCACCAAAGTCGGCAAAGTTGCAGGCTGTAAGATCACCGAAGGCGTGGTCAAACGCGGCTGTGGTGTGCGCCTGTTGCGTGATGATGTCGTTATCCATGAAGGCATGCTGAAAACGCTGAAGCGCTTCAAGGACGAAGTTCCGGAAGTTACCAACGGAATGGAATGCGGCATGGCCTTCGAAAAATATGAAGATATTCGCGAGGGCGATCGCATCGAGTGCTTTGAGATCGAAATGATCGCACGTTCGCTCGACTAATCTGAATTCTGATTTTACCTGACCAGGGCCGTGCAGAAATGTGCGGTCCTTTTCATTTTTATCGATTGAGTTTTCGAAATCCAAAACTGTTTGTGCAATTAGCTGAAGCCATGCGGGACGCGATGACCATCTCTGGAGCGCTGAAAAAGCGCGATGCCAAGCGACTGACCAACGCTATACGCGGCAGTACAATTGGCCCAACGACGCTATATTATGCGGGCGTCACGGCACCAATCATTGGCGCCGGAATGGCCTTATTGGTTCAGTCCGCGCTGGAATCCATCAATTTTTCACCCTATTGGACCGTGATGCTGTCGGCGCTTTTGGCCGCGGTTGCGGGGATTGTCTGGTATTTGATTTTCATGCGTTGGTCGTACCGACACCAGCATGGACGCGGCGCCGAGATGGAGCAGGTCACGGAAGTCGCCCTGACAGATGATTTCCTGACCATTCGACGTGGAATGGTTTCGACCCAAATCGACTGGGACGCGATTGATGAAATCAAGAGCACCCGCAGCCATACCATTGTTCACTTTGACGGTGCCGACCCGCTGATGCTTCCGCATGACTGGTTTGGTGAAAAAACTGCGTGTGAGATCTTTATGCGCCGCCTCGGGCAGGGCATGAAGGGTGAATGAGCCGACGTCGCAAGCCTAATCACGGATCCCGCGCCCCGACGCAACGACAATTGCGCGCTGGAGAGCTGGTGCGCCATGCCCTGGTGGAAATCCTGGCGCGCGAGGAATTTCGCGATCCGGTCTTGCAAGGCGTGGCGATCACAATTGGCGAAGTTCGGTCGTCTCCTGACCTCAGACACGCCAATGTCTTTTGCTCGGCGCTCGGTAAAACCGGCCAGGAAGACATGGAAGAGATTGCCAATGCCCTCAATCGCGCGGCCGCATTTTTGCGCGGTCGGCTTGGCCGCGAGATCGACATGAAATTCACGCCGCAGCTGCATTTCATTCCCGACCTGTCTTATGATGAAGCCGCTGAAATGAGCGCCGTGTTTCGCCGCGTTGATGTCGCGCGGGATCTTGATCCGGACGAGTCCTAGCTCGAGCTGGCGCGCCGAACCGGCAAATGCTTCTTGCCCCAATCTCGAAAAGCCATCAGCGCCGGAGAGAATTCCTGACCTTTCTCGGTCAAAACGTATTCAAACCGTTTTGGTCGCTCCGAATAGGCCTGCTTTTCAAGGATTCCGGCATCCACCAGCCGCTTCAAACGATCAGAGATTAAATGCCGGGTGGCGCCTGTGCTCGAAACAAATTGATCGAAGCGTGACATGCCGAGAAAGCAGTCACGCAAGATGAGCAAAGTCCAGCGATCGCCAACCAAAGAGAGGGTTCGCGCAACCGGACACCAATTTTCGTCTAAGTCTGTCCACTTCATACTTGTCAGCCTAACCTGATTTGTTCTAAGTTCCAAATAAGAACTTACAAAAGCCGACAATGCATATTCGGAGGACGCCACATGGCCAAGACACTTGAATTTTTCTTTGATTATATCAGCCCAACCTCGTTTTTGGCGAGAGCGGTCGTGCCCGGCGTCATTGAAAGAACCGGAGCAGAATTGAAGTTGCGGCCGATGTTCCTCGGCGGCGTCATGAAAGCAACCGGCAACCAACCGCCGGGCATGGTGCCGGCAAAGGGCAAATATATGGGCATGGATATGGCGCGCTGCTGCAAACGCCATGGCATCGAAATTTTCTCAAACCCGTATTTTCCGCTGATGAATTCCCGCCCTTTGACCGGCGCGACGATCCGCCTGGCAGACGATCCGGTACAGCAAATGAAGTTGCTCGATGCCGGCTTCAAACACCTCTGGGGTCGACGGGAGGGTGGCATTGACGCCGGCGATGAAGCGCAATTCAAGCAGGCCTTTGGCGCAGAGGGCTTTGACGCGGATGCTCTATGGGCACTTGGAAACGACCCGGAAACCAAAGCTATGCTGCGTGCCAATACTGAAGAAGCCGTCGAACGCGGCGCCTTTGGCGCACCGACTTTTTTCGTTGGAGACGAAATGTTTTTTGGGCATGACCGACTCGACTATGCCGAGGAAGCTCTGCTCCGCTAAGCGTTGATGCCAGCTGCCGTAGCGAGCGTTGCGAGCGAGGCTTCCGGGCGCGGACCATAATGCGATATCACTTCGGCTGCAGCGATGTGGCCGAGATGCGCACAGGTCGCCAATGGCAGTTCGCGCGCCATTCCAAATAGGAAGCCGGCCGCATATTGATCACCCGCACCCGTGGTATCGACGACCTGACTGATCGGTTCCGCTGGCACGCCAATCGGGTCGCCGGCGCCAATTACAACCGACCCCTTTTCACCGCGAGTCACCGCTGCAAGCGCTGTGTCCTCACGCAACATGCCGACCGCAGCGTCAAAATCCCGCGTTTGATAAAGGCTCAGCAATTCCTCTTCATTGGCGAAGAGAATGTCGACTTGGGTTCGGATTAATTGTCTGAAACTCTCGCGATGCCGGTCCACACAGAAACTGTCTGACAAAGTCAGCGACACTTTTCGTTGCGCGGCATGCGCGATCTCAGCCGCATGGACGAAGGCGGCTTTGGCCGCTTCTTTGTCAAACAAGTAACCCTCAAGATAAAGGATGCCGCCGGCTTCCACGGTGCTGCGATCTACATCTTCAGGAGAGAATTCAACCGATGCCCCGAGATATGTATTCATGCTCCGCTTTCCATCCGGCGTGACGAAGATGATCGACCGAGCGGTCGCGGCGCCGCCGATCAGAGGGCTGGTTTCGAACGGCACACCGACCGTCGCCATGTCTGTTTTGAAGACTTTTCCCAATCGGTCATCGGCGACTTTGCCGATGTAAGCCGCCTTGCCGCCAAAACTGGCAATGCCCGCAATCGTATTGGCGCCAGACCCTCCAGACGTTTCCAGCGCGTTGACGGATGCCTCGGTCAGCAAATCCGCACGATCCGCTTCGATGAGATTCATCGCGTCCTTGTTTATTCCCCATTTCGCAAGGAAGGCATCATCTTGAGTCGAAATCACATCGACGATGGCATTGCCTAATCCAACCACGTCGAACCGCGCTGACATCATTGCGGATATCCTTTTATTGCTTCGACGAGCGCTGTGCCAGAACCACCCTCTGGACGCAACCGATCAGCCCAGCTAAGGCGCTGATATGATGAAGATTGCCTATCTCGGATCGAAAGCCACTCTGCCAGGGTCGCCATTGCGCCGGTCGGATGCGTTCGAACACGACCGTATGATGGATTGTTTGCGCCAACCCTTCTCCGCCAAGGGTCTACACATCGAGGATGTTGATTGGGCCGACAACACTCAAGTCTGGAGCGATTACCATGCGGTGATCGTTGGCACCACTTGGGATTATTGGGATCATCACGATGCGTTTCTGCGCACGTTGGAAAAGATCGAAGAACAGAGCGTTTTGTTTAATTCCGCAGCGCTGATCCAATGGAACAGCCATAAAGGCTATTTGCGCGACCTCGCAGAAAAGGGCGCGCGCCTGATCCCGACGCTCTGGCTTGAGCACGCTGACGCGACACACGTCAAACAAGCATTTGAGCAACTGAATACGAGGGATCTGGTGTTCAAACGACAGGTTGGCGCCGGAGCGGATGGACAGCATCGGTTGGGCCCAGATAGCACCATTCCTGACATGCCCCACCCCATGATGGCGCAGCCTTTCCTGGCCAAGATCCAGGAAGAGGGGGAGTTCAGTTTCATCTTCGTCGATGGCGCGTTTTGTCACGCGCTGCTGAAAACAGCGAAATCTGGGGATTATCGCATTCAGTCAACCTATGGCGGACAAGAGACTCCGATCACACCAAGCCTGCCTGATCTTGAGGATGCGAAAGCGGTGCTCGCCACATTGGCGGAAACCCCGCTCTATGCCCGCGTTGATATGTTGCGCGGTGATGATGGGCGCTTGTTGCTGATGGAACTCGAACTGATCGAGCCTTATCTCTACCCACTCGAGGGACCCAATCTCGGGCCGATGATGGCCGATGCCGTTCTTAACCGGCTTCGCTAGACGGGCGCTACTCAGCGTTTTGGCGCGCTTCGTAAAAAGCAATCGCCGCGGCATTTGACACATTCAGGCTCTCCATCTCAGCGGCAATGGGAATCCGCGCCAGTTGCGCACAGGCTTTCGCAACACCGGGACGCAGGCCGGGACCTTCGGCGCCGAGCACGATAGCGAGACGAGCGGCGCCTGCCACGGCTTCGGCGATTTCGGATGCCCCCCCGCCCGCCAGGCCAACCGAATGAAAACCAGCGGTATTCAATGTATCCAGTGCCCGCGAGATATTCACCACCCGACATTCTTGAACGGTTTCAATGGCGCCAACCGCAGCCTTGGCGACAACGCCCGTAATCGGAGGGGCGTTCCGTGTCTGAAGCACCACCGCGCCAAATCCGAAGGCGGCCGCGGATCGAAATATGGCTCCGAGATTATGCGGGTCGCTAATCTGGTCGAGGACGACGATGCGTTTTGTGCCAGCGGCGACGACATCTTCAAGCTGGGCGGGCACAAGCGGCACAACCTGCGCGGCCAGACCTTGATGGACGGCATCGCGCGGTAGCAAGGCATCAATTGCTGCGGGCGCCAGACATTCGGCGGTCGATGGCGCGACGGGCAATCGATCAAGCGCGTTCCGTGTCCCCACAAGTCGCTTAATTTGGCGGTTTTTGTTGCCCAGTGCCGCAACAACGGCATGCACACCCCATAACCAGTTTTCGCCCGATCCATGTGGCCGACCTGATGTTTTTCGCTTGTGTGAATTAGGACGGTTGCGCGGGCGAGGCTTGCTCATTATAAGGCCGTTTCCGGTTGAAAGGTGGAGGGGTTGAAGCCTCCTAATGACGGTCGGAAACAGCGGCGTCAAATGGCGTTGTGTAAGTCACCCTGGAGGGGTGGGAGAGTGGTTAAATCCAGCAGACTGTAAATCTGCCCGCTTTGCGTACACTGGTTCGAATCCAGTCCCCTCCACCACTTGCACATTCCATGCTATGGAAGCTGCGGCCCTGAGCGGGTATAGCATAGTGGTAATGCGGCAGCCTTCCAAGCTGTTGAGCTCGGTTCGATTCCGTGTACCCGCTCCATCCCCCATTATGGACAGTGCAAGATCGTAAACCCCTTCGCTATGTCGTGAGCGGAAGCGCTGCGCCCGCGAAATCGCTTGAATAGTTGTGTGTTTTTTTCGCCACGAGACATTGAGATAATGTGCGGGGGGCTGGTCAAAACAAAATTTCGCTCTTAGACGATTATCTTGAGGATAAAAGATATATCATTTGCCAGGCGCAAAAAATTGCGGTGGCGCAGCGGGGAGACCTTCATGTCTAAGACTTTTTTGATGTTTGGTGCAGCAGCGGTTGCTTTCACGGCATACACCGTTCCGGCGTTCGCCCAGGATGAAGAAGATGCCGAAGCGCGTCTGAATACAATCACCATCACGGCGCGGAAGCAGGAGGAAAGCCTGCAGGATACGCCGCTGGCAATCACGGCGGTTGGCGCCGAACAGATATCAGATGCCGGACTGGACAGCATTATTGACGTGGCGAAGGCCGCGCCCGGACTGTTTATCGAATCTTATAATGATCGAAATGCGCGCGTCGCGACGTCTCCGAGGTTCCGCGGCATCGTCGTCGACAATGACAACCCATTGCTCAGAACGGCAGCGGTCTTCATGGACGGGGTCTATGTCGTTGGCGGCATTCAAAGCCTCAATCTGCAAGATGTCGAACGCGTCGAGATTATTAAAGGCCCGCAATCAGCCCTGTTTGGTCGGAACACATTTGCAGGTGCCATCAATTACATCACCAAAGCACCGACAGATAAGTGGCAACTCGATGTGTCAGCGCTCGCCGCTGAACGCAATCAGTATTCGGCCGGGGCCAGCTTGTCGGGGCCGATCGCTGGCGAACAGCTTGGTGGCCGGATCAGCATCAGCTATGACGAGAAAGAGGGACATTATGACAATGTCGCCAATCCCGGACAGACGCTGGGTGACGAATCCAATTTCACGCTCAGCGGGGGTTTGGATTTCCGCCCGGATGATCGACTGACGGTCAAACTCAATGCAGGCTATTATCGCACAGAAGACGGCGTGGCCGCAGTGTCGCGAGTCGGCGGATTTGCTGAACACAATTTCGGAGGCTTTCCACTCGCTGGTGGTGGCACCACGGAAACCGCGTTTCAGGGCACAATCCGGACACCGGATGAAAGTGAAATTGGCGCCAGCACGTCAGACGCGCAGTATCAACGGACTCTGGATGCGGCATTTGGCGATCCGCGCGGGTTCACCTTCCTCGGTCTCGATTTCAATGATCTGCCGGGCAATGGCGGCCTGGTCCAGAAGGGCACGCGGTTGAGCGCTGACGTGTCATATGACTTCACCGACAATCTGACTCTCGATTTGTTGGCCGGGTTCAATGAAAATGAGTATCTGTTCTACGCGGATTTCGACTCCACTCCGGGTTTCGGGTTCAACACGACGGGCGCCGAGCGCCTTGAAGACTACAGCCTCGAGGCACGACTCTCAGGCTCTATTCTTGATGACCGACTGGACTGGTCTGTCGGCGCGAACATGGTTGATATCGAACGCATCACGACGGGCGGCTTCTATGATGGTGTCCTGAATTTCTGGTTTGCTGGAGCCTTTGGTCCGGCGACTGTGACCGGCGCCGAAACAGTCGGCGTCTTCGGAACGCTGGATTATCAAATCAATGACCAGTGGAGCGTGCGCGTTGAAGGGCGTTATCAGGAAGACGAGATTGCTGACGACACTGTCAATGCTGGCCTACCCGCCGCCATTTCGCCAGCCAAGTTTGATAAATTCCTGCCCCGCATCGTGGTCGACTACAAGCCCAACGAGAATACGCTCCTTTATGCGAACTATAGTGTCGGTAACTTGCCGGGCGGCTTCAACCCGGAAGTTGCGGAATTGGACACAGCCCAATTGGCAGAACTCGCGCTCGACAATCCCGGCGTCAGTGTGACGTTTGATGAAGAACAGCTCGAAAATTATGAGCTGGGCTGGAAACAGTCTTTGCTCGACAACACACTCGCATTCAATCTCGCTGGTTTCTATATGAAACGGTCTGATCAGATTTTCTCTGGATTTGGCTTTATCACCGAAACCGATCCAACGGCGCCCAACCCGGTCAGAACCGTTGCGTTCACCGGCAATGGCGCAACAACGGATATTTACGGCATCGAGATTGATGGCACCTGGGTCCCCACAGATGAGTTAACACTGACCGGATCACTTTCTTGGATTGATGCGCAGATTCAATCCTTCCCAGCCGGCGCTGGCGCCGGTGATTTCTCTGACGTCTTTGGACCCGATGCTGACTTTGTCGGACAACGTGCCGAACGCTTCCCGGAATGGGCAGGCTCGTTCAGCGCTCAATATGAAGATGACCTGCCGGCCGGCTTCTTCGGCAATCATGATGCTGACTGGTATGTCCGCACGGATGTCTTCTACACCGGAGAAATCTTCGACAGCAACACGAACCTCGCCGTGCTCCCTGATGCAACGGACGTGAATCTTCGCGCAGGTCTTCGCAAAGACTCTGCCCGGATCGAGTTGTTTGTGACCAATCTCTTCGAAGAAGACACGCCGAGGTCTGCCAATAACATCGCCGATACGTCTCTGGATGTACGCTTTGGCAGCGGTCTGTTCGACTTCTCCAGAGAGAGTATCCATGTCGGACTTCGCGACAAACGTCAGGTCGGCATTCGAATCGAGAAGTCGTTCTAGCAACGACCCGGCGTCGGCGCCCGTCACTTGGCAGTCTGGCGATGACTTCAAACCGAAACGCCGAGAGCAGATTTTGCTCTCGGCGTTTTCTTTGTGCCAAATTCATGAAGGCGATCGAGACTTTCACCACCTGAGCTTTGGTTTGGTTATTGTCCGCGCGCCTTCAACGTGGCTTCGTCCAACACGCGCAAAAAATTCTCGCTCCAGATTTTGTCGATTTCTTCCGCTGAATATCCGCGCGCGATCAGAGCCGCGGTCACATTTGCTGCTGAATCGGCTTCAGCGAAACCGACAATGCCGCCTCCATGATTGAAATCTGTTCCGATTCCGACATGGTCAATGCCGATGCGCGCCACCACATAATCAATATGGTCAATCATGCGATCGACGTCTTCGCGCCCAACCAGGGCACGCATATTGGTGAGAAACTCCAATTTCTCGGCATCGTTTTCAAGCTCCCAGTAGAGCTCGTATGGATAGGAATATGTTTCAGGCAAGCCCGCGGTCCGGCGTACTTCGCGTATCTTTGCCGCCAAAACCGGATCTGACAAATCAACCAGATAAGCACTGAACGCCGCAATATGTACAACGCCGCCAGTCTCACCGATGCGGTCGAGCTCTTCGTCTGACAGGTTCCGCGTGACATCGGACAATGCTTTAACATTTGAATGGCTGGCGATGACCGGTGTGTCGCTCAGATCGATCGCCTCCAGGGTCGCCGCCTTGGACATTTGCGAGACATCGATAATGCCACCAAGCCCATCAATTCGCCGGATCGCGGCTCGACCGAGATCCGATAAACCCCCATGTTCTTCCGTGACTTCATAAGTTCCGGTTTCGCCGTCAAACATCGGTCGGGAGGAATCGGCATAATCATTGTGACCCATATGGGTGAGGCCAAATACACGAATGCCCGCCCTGTAGAATTCATCCAGCTGGGTGAGATCCCCATTCAGAGATTGAGCATTTTGAAAACCCAGCAAGATGGAAATCCGGCCCTGACCAACATTCGTCCGGACCTCATCGGAGCGCGTCGCAATAGCAAACTTAGCCGGCTGCTCTGCGACCAATCGTTGGATCTCGACGAGCTTCGAACGCGCTACTTCAGCAGCCCGCATACGCCCCTCAACCGTCCTTGGTTTTGGACCAGCGGCGACGCTCATAATGACCGCATCAACACCACCAGCGCCGAGCTTTTCAGGCGCGACTTTTGAACGGCCATCCGCCCCGAGATATAGCGGCGAAGTTTCCGGAAGCACGATATCGGCATGCGCGTCGAGTACGATCGCCGCCGCGTGAATCGCTTCCGGGCTGGGGTCAGCTATTTGCGCATCATGGAGGCACGCGGCCAACAGTGCAGGCAAGGCGAGCGGTATGCCCCATCGTTTGAATCGTCCTTGGGACATCATCACAATCAACCTTTCGGATGCAACAGAACAGGCAACCAAGTGTAACCTTTTACAAAGGCGCTGGATGTTCTGCTTGGTTCGTCGAGCACTTCGACATGTTCAAATCTCTCCAGAATCTCTTCCCACAGGATTCGCAATTGAAGTTCTGCGAGGCGATTACCAACACAACGATGGATCCCAAATCCGAACGACATATGATTGCGCGCCTGTTTGCGATCAATGATCAGCTCATTTGGATCTTCCTCCCAGAACGCCTCATCCCGGTTGGCCGAAACATACCACATGGCGACCTTGTCACCTTTGCGGATGGTTTTGCCTCGGAATTCAACATCCTCGAGCGCCGTACGACGCATGTAGGCAAGGGGCGTTTGCCACCGAATAATCTCCGACACCATGTTTGGAATGACGCTCGGATCCGATTTCAATTTCTCATACTGATCGGGGAATTTGTTCAGGCCATAAACACCGCCGGTCATCGAGTTACGGGTTGTATCATTGCCACCGACAATGAGCAGAATGACATTGCCCAACAAATCGATCGGGCTCATGTCGCGGGTATCTTCACCATGTGCGAGCAGGCTCATCAAATCCCCTGCGGGAGCCGCATTCTTGCGATCCTGGTAAATTTGCCAGAACACTTGTCCACATTGTGTGAGTTCTTCGCGCCATTGATCCATTCCTCCCGGACATATGTCTGGGTCCGTTGGATTCGTGGTGACATCCGACCAGCGCGTGAGTTCGCGGCGGCGGTCCTGGGGATAATTGAACAAAGTCGCCAGCATCATTGCCGTCAGTTCAATCGAGACAGAATTGACCCAATCGAACGGCTGACCGACGGGCAGGGACTCGAGCACCGCTTGTGTGCGTTTTCGGATGAGCGGCTCATAGTCTCGTAGCGCCGTTGGGGCGACCGCGGGTTGCGCGGTTTTTCTTTGTTGCGAATGAACTGGTTCATCGGCCGTGATAAAACTTCGACCAACAATACTTTGTGTCATGTTGGAGAGCGTGATGCCGCCTTGTTCGGCGTCTGATGAAAACCGCTTATGATCGGTGTCGATCGCCATCACATCCTTGTATCGTGTGATCGACCAATACGGGCCAAACAGACTGTCCGGCGTATAGTGGACCGGATCCTCTTGGCGCAAGCGTTCGAATCGATCCCACATTTTGTTTTGCCGCCAAATCTCGACATCAGCGAGATCCAGTGATGCCAGGTCCAGCTCACTCGCAGGTATGATCGTATCACCGCGTTCAAGATATCCTGGATGGGTCGGGGCGCGATAACTCATCGCCGGGCGCTTCAGCGCGGGCCGCGCCTCAAATGTCGTATCTGCCATGTCAGCCTCAAATTGTAGCGCCGCGCTACCAATCGAGCGTCGACCATCAACAGGCTAACGATATGCCGTAACGGAAGACAAATCTGATGGAAATCGCCTCCGGTAAGACCAGAAGGAAATATTATTCTTTATTAACAGTGGGTTAATTGCGTTTTGCTGTCAGTTTGCGGCACAATTCATCAAGCTGCTCGAGATCGCCATATCGGATCCGCAGCTCCCCGCCCTTCGCGCCTTGGCGAATGTCGACTTTCAAACCAAGGACGCGGGCCAAGTCACTTTCCAAGGCCTCTGTATCGACATCCTTATCTGATTGCGCCACCTTCCTGGCCACCGCATCCAGCGCGCTGCCATCCTTGAGACGTTTTACCAGGGCCTCAACATCGCGGACCGACATGCCTTTTGCCACAGCCATATCGACCACCGGATCCGGATCCGGCGCGCCCAGGGCTGCGCGGGCATGACCGGCGGAAATCCGACCCTGTCGTAAATGCTCTCGTGAGCTTTCGCCGAGGTTCAGCAATCGCATCGTGTTGGCAATATGCGCCCGCGACTTGCCAACGCTCTCGGCGAGGTTTTCCTGGGTGCGTCCAAATCGTTTGATCAGAGCGCCGTAAGCTTCTGCCTCTTCGATCGGATTGAGGTCTTCGCGTTGAACATTCTCGATGATCCCAACTTCCAGAAGTTGCAATTCATCCATATCTCGAACGACGGCCGGGATTGTGCTCAGGCCAGCGCGTTGCGCTGCACGCCACCGTCTTTCGCCGGCCACGATCTGATATTGGTTTGGCGCGTCCGGGTCCGGCCGCAACAAGATCGGCTGGAGCACACCGCGCTGCCGGATCGAGGTTGCCAGTTCTTCCAGCTCGGTTTCCGAAAACGTCCGTCTCGGCTGGGCCGGGTTGGGGCGAATATCTGAAACAGCAAACTCAGAAACAGACGCCGCGCCCGGGTCAGAACTCGGCGCACTTTCTGCCGGCGCGGCCAGACCGACACCTTCAACTTCACCAATCAGTGCCGAAAGGCCTTTGCCCAGACGACTCTGTTTTCCCCGAGATGGATCTGGCGCCATGCCTACCCCCGAAGCGCGCGTTCGCGCTGCAACATTTCAGATGCCAGCCGAATGTAAGCTTCGCTGCCTGGGCAACGATAATCATAAAGTAAAGCAGGTTTGCCGAAGCTTGGCGCTTCCGACAAACGAACATTGCGGGGAATGACGGTATTGTACACTTTGGCGCCAAGGACGGATCTGACTTCGTCAGCAACCTGATCAGAGAGATTATTGCGTCGATCGTACATGGTCAGCACCACCCCTTGGATATCAAGATCCGGGTTGAGCCCCGAACGGACCAATTCGACCGTCTTCAACAATTGACTTAATCCCTCCAAGGCGAGGAACTCACACTGCAATGGGACCAATAGCGAATCCGACGCGGTCATCGCATTGATCGTCAGCGACGACAAAGATGGTGGGCAATCGATGAGGATATAATCATACTCCGTCAGCCCACGCCGCGTGGCTTGCTCGACATAAGTCCGCAACGCGTTCCGCAATCTGTATGATCTGTGAGGGTCGCTCGACAATTCTGTTTCGACGCCGGCCAGGTTTTCGTCACCCGGGACAATGTCGAGTCTCGGCACGAGCGTGCTCAGCACCGCATCTCCGAGGAATTCATTGTGTACTACCACGTCATACGTGGTCAGCCGACGTTCCGGACGGGTAATACCCAAACCGGTTGACGCATTGCCTTGGGCATCAAAGTCGATGACCAGGACTTTGCGACCCACAGCGGCCAGCGCCGTCCCCAAATTGATCGAGGTTGTGGTCTTGCCGACACCGCCCTTTTGGTTGGCAATGGCAAGAATGCGCGTATTAGGATTCGACACGTGAAACCTCCGAAATCTTCAAAATAGCCCCATCCCCGGTTTTCGAGGGAATCGCTTCACAGGCGAATCTCCAAGATTCCCGGGCTGACGTCAATTCTTCTTGCCAGCGTCGGCCCTTGGGGAAAACCCCATAAGCTCCTTTTTCTAGCCATGGGGCTGTGTAATCCAAAAGTTTTGGCAATGGCGCAAAGGCGCGGGCCGTGACGCACTGGGCTTCGACAGGGTTAACCGACTCAACTCTGGCCTGTATCACGCGTGCGTTTAAATGGGCTGATTGAACCGCCGCGCGCAGAAAGGCACACTTCTTCCCCACGCTTTCAATCATCGTCATATGCGACTCCTGAGACGCGAATCCCGCAGCCAGAATCAAGGCCGGAAACCCCGAACCGGAACCGAGATCAACAATCGGGCCATCCGGCATGTGTTCAAACAATTGCCAGGAATCCCAGACATGCCGCTGCCAGACCTGTTCAAACTCTGCCGGACCGATCAAGTTGATCTTGGTCCGCCAGGCATCCAACTCAGAAACAATGATATTCAACCGCTCATATGTTTCACGTGAAACATAAGTCAGACCATCAGGACCAAACCCCGTGTGATCAGCCATGGGCTTTCTTCCGATCCGGACGGCGACGCACAAAGGCGAGCAAGGCCGTGAGCGCGCCCGGAGTCATACCCTCAATCCGCGCAGCCTGACCCAGTGTGGCCGGTCGTACTGTTTCCAGTTTTGCTCGGGCCTCATTGGTGAGACCGCCCACCGCGCGATAATCAAGATCATCTGGCAGAGTGAGAGACTCTTCGCGGCGCAAGGCAGCGACATCCTCTTTCTGGCGTTCAATATAGCCAGCATACATCGCTTCGATCTCGAGTTGATCCTTGATGGCGGGATGTAGCGCCGCAATTTGCGGAAACGCTGTTTCGACGTGAGCGATTGAAATGGTCGGATAAGCAAGAAATTCCCAAGCGCTCCGTCGCTGACCATCTTGGTTCACTTTCCACCCGAGCTTCTGAGCGTCATTGGGAGTCATTTGCGACGCTTTCATCAAGCTTCGTCCGGATTCCAGCGCTGCTTGTTTCACGTGAAACATTTCGGCGCGATGCTTTCCGACCAGACCCAGCTCGATGCCGCGTGCGGTGAGCCGTTGATCGGCATTATCCGAGCGAAGCGACAAACGGTATTCAGCGCGGGAGGTGAACATGCGATAGGGTTCCGTCACACCACGCGTGATCAAGTCATCGATCAAGACACCGATATACGCTTCGGCGCGATCGAATGTTGCATGCGAATCGCCTCGAACCCGTCTTGCTGCGTTCAGTCCCGCGACCAGGCCCTGAGCCCCGGCTTCTTCATATCCGGTTGTGCCATTGATCTGTCCCGCCAGGAAAAGCCCGGGTAAAACTTTGACTTGCAATCCAACATCCAAAGCGCGCGGATCGACATAATCATATTCGATAGCATAGCCGTATTCGAGGATTTCGACGTCTTCCAATCCTTCAATCTGACGGACAAAGACATCCTGCACATCACGAGGCAACGAGGTTGAGATCCCATTGGGATAGACCGTGTCATCGTCCAGCCCCTCGGGTTCAAGAAAGATCTGATGCCGGGTCTTTTCTGCAAAGCGATGAATTTTGTCTTCGATGGAGGGGCAGTAGCGTGGCCCGCGACCGGCAATGGCGCCCGAATAGACCGCGGATTGATTGATGTTCTCCGCGATGATCGCATGGGTTTCGGGATTTGTGTGTGTAATCCCGCAGGCGATTTGCGGCACTTCGATGCGATCGGTCAGATAGGAAAACGGAATCGGCGTTTCATCTGCGGCCTGCATATCCAACCGAGTCCAGTCAATCGTCTTGCCATTCAAGCGCGCCGGCGTTCCGGTTTTCAATCGCCCCATAGGCAAACCAAGACCATAGAGCCGATCGGCTAACCCAATAGCGGGTTGTTCACCCACTCGGCCAGCGGGGATCCGCTCCGCTCCGCGATGAATGATTCCTTTTAAAAAAGTACCTGTCGTTATGACCACAGCGCCGGCCGCGTAATGGCGCCCCGATTCGCCTAGTACACCAGAAACCATGTCCTTTTCGATCAGCAAGTCTTCGACGCCGTCTGCGATCACGGTGAGATTGGTGTGATTGAGAATCTCGCTTTGCATGGCTTGGCGATAAAGCTTGCGATCGATCTGCGCGCGGGGCCCCCAAACGGCGGGCCCTTTTGACCGATTGAGCATGCGGAACTGGATTCCGGACTGATCTGCCACGCGCGCCATCAATCCGTCCAGGGCATCTATTTCCCGAACCAAATGACCTTTTCCCAATCCCCCAATCGCGGGATTGCAAGACATTTCGCCGATCGTCTCGATCTTGTGGGTGATCAAAGCCGTACGCGCGCCGGTGCGCGCCGCAGCGGACGCCGCTTCGCATCCGGCATGACCGCCGCCCACAACTATAATGTCAAATTCCAATGGATCGCTCATCTCGCGCCGCCTCTGTTCGGAGACGACATATAATATTCAGACGCCGAGAAACAGGCTATTTGCCGATGCAAAAGGAAGAAAATACAGCCCCGAGGACCGTATCGGGATTGATATGCCCCGTTAGCGTTCCAAGTTCCCGACTGGCCAGACGCACATCTTCCGCAACAAATTCCGCGCCCGAACCAGACTTCAGTTGGTGTTGCGCTGCGACCAGATGCGTTAAGGCCCGCTCAATGCCCTGGCGGTGACGCGCTCTTGTGATCATCGGCGCACCGATATTCTGGGTCATTGCGTTTAACCGCGAGATCATCTCTGTCTCCAGCGCCGAGATACCAATCCCGGCTTTTGCGGTAATCTTGAGTGTTTCACGTGAAACAGTCCCGGGGTCGACTAGGTCACACTTATTGGCAACCCGCAAATCGCCGGGTTGGACACCGTCAACCGGCGGATTGTCTTGGGCATCGAACACCCAGATTCTGAGGTCTGCTTTCGATGCCGCCTCTCGCGCGCGTCGAACGCCTTCCGCTTCAACGATGTCGCTGGTTTCTCGCAATCCTGCCGTGTCTGAAATCCAGACCAAATAACCACCTATCGACAGTCGGATTTCGATGACATCCCGGGTCGTACCAGGAATCTCTGTAACGATTGCTGCCTCCCGTTTGGCGAGCTGGTTCAGCAAAGTGGACTTACCGGCATTTGGTTTTCCGAGAATGGCAATCTTGAAACCATCGCGAATGCGCTCTGAAATATTACCGTGCTCGAGGGCCTTGCGGAGTTCGCATTCTAATCCTTCGAGTGATTCACCAACGGGCTTCTCGACTCGGTCCGGCGCGTCTTCCTCGTCTGGAAAGTCAATGCTCGCTTCGAGCAAAGCCAGGCACGTGGTGAGATCTGCGCGCCATCCGGCATACAGAGTCTCCAGCGCGCCATCCATTTGCTTGAGCGCTTGCGCCAATTGCGCCTGACTTTCTGCATCGATCAGATCGGCGACAGCTTCGGCGCGCGTCAGGTCCAATTTGCCATGTTCAAAGGCACGGCGTGTAAACTCACCCGGTTCCGCCAATCGCGCGCCGGCTGTCATCAGCGCTTCGAGCGCAAGTTCGGTGATGATCCGACCACCGTGCAGCGAAATCTCCAATGTATCTTCGCCGGTATAGCTGGCCGGTCCCGGCATGAACACAGCCAGGCCGGAATCAATGACTTCACCCTCGGCATCGAAGACATCAACCAGAGTCGCATGGCGCGGGACAAGTGTCGTGGCGGAGAATCGCGCTGCGATAATCTCTTGAACTTGAGGACCAGAAACCCTCAGGATCGAAATCGCGGCAGGCGGCGGGCCACTGGCGAGAGCACAAATCGTGTCTCGGCGTAATGCCATATCTAGTTTTTCATAGCCTCGAAGAATTCATCATTATTCTTCGTTTGCTTGAGCTTATCGAGCAGGAAGTCGATCGCGTCGGAGGTGCCCATCGGATTGAGGATGCGGCGCAAAACATAGATTTTCTGAAGTTGAACCTTGTCGGTGATCAGCTCTTCTTTCCGGGTTCCGGACTTCATAATATCGATGGCCGGGAACGTCCGCTTATCGGCGACTTTCCGATCCAGGACGATCTCCGAATTGCCGGTGCCTTTGAATTCCTCGAAGATCACCTCATCCATACGCGATCCAGTATCGATCAAGGCCGTGGCGACGATGGTCAGTGAACCACCCCCTTCGACATTCCGTGCGGCACCGAAGAATCGTTTCGGGCGTTGCAAGGCATTGGCATCGACACCGCCAGTGAGGACCTTGCCCGAACTTGGAACCGTGGTGTTGTAGGCGCGGCCGAGACGGGTGATCGAGTCGAGCAGGATAACCACATCGCGACCATGTTCGACCAGGCGTTTGGCTTTTTCGATGACCATATCGGCGACTGCCACGTGGCGGGAGGCCGGCTCGTCAAAGGTTGACGAAATCACTTCGCCTTTGACCGAGCGTTTCATGTCGGTAACTTCTTCCGGTCGCTCATCAATCAGCAGAACCAAAAGATAGCATTCCGGGTGGTTTTCCTCGATCGCAGCAGCGATGTTCTGAAGCAGAACCGTTTTACCGGTTCGTGGCGGCGCCACGATCAAAGCGCGCTGACCTTTACCGATGGGAGAGACAATGTCGATGACACGACCTGAACGATCTTTCTTGGTCGGATCCTGGCCTTCCATAAGTAGACGCTCTTCGGGATAAAGCGGTGTCAGATTGTCAAAATGAACCTTCTGACGCGCTTTTTCGGGGTCTTCAAAATTGATCGAACTCACATCTGTCAGGGCGAAATAGCGCTCATTTTCGCCTGGCTCCGCAATCGGGCCCTCGACAGTATCGCCGGTTTTGAGGCCAGCTTTTTTCAGCACTTTCGGGCTGACATAAATATCATCTGGGCCCGCCAGGTAATTCGATTCAGGAGAGCGCAAGAAGCCAAACCCATCTGGCAGAACTTCGACCACACCGCGACCGATGATCTGCACTTCCTGCTCAGCCAATTCCTTCAGAATGGCGAACAGCATATCCTGAGTCCGCAACGAAGATGCGTTTTCAACTTCGAGCATCTCGGCATAGGCCAGAAGCTCGGTTGGAGATTTCGCCTTCAATTCGCGCAGGTAAACTTCTGTCGGAAGGTCGATTTCGGATGCAGTATCAGGCATGGGGTGCCGGTTTCCTGATTTTTAAAAGGGGAAGCGTGGGCGAAACAGGCCCGTGCGCCGGACGGCGACTTGATCCGCATATGATCAAAAGCGGAGATTTGGTCAAGGGTGGCAACTGTGAAGCGTTAGAAAGGTTTCCCGACCGCGAGGATTACCACACCGATCATGATCAGGAACGGAACTTCATTCAGCATCTTTAGCGTTTTGCTCGACGGCGCGATTTCGCCGCGATCGATCTTCTTGCCCACTCCAATGAAATAGCCATGCAATCCGCTTAGGATCAAAACCAGTAACAGTTTGGTATGCATCCAGCCCTGACTGAGCAGGCTTTGATTTAGCACCAGCATCGTCAGGCCAAGCACCCAAACCAGGACAAGCGCCGGATTCAAGATAATCTTGCGCAATCGATCGGACGCCTCCTTCATCGTTTCGAACAATTCGTCGCCCGGTTTGGATTTTAATTGGTGCAATTTGTAGCGCGGATAGATCAGGAGTCCTGCCATCAGGGCGATGACAAAGACAATGTGCGCCGCTTTGATCCACAAATAGAGCGTCATCTATTGCGCTCCTTCACGGACGAGTTCGACGACCCGCTCGACATGAGCAATCGGCGTTTCGGGCCGAACACCATGCCCGAGATTAAATATGTGCGGCCGGCCCGAATACGCAGCGAGCAATTCCCTCACCCGCGCATCCATCGCATCACCCCCAGCAATCAACAAAAGCGGGTCGAGATGTCCCTGCACCGCCATGTTTTGCGGTACGGATCCGGCAATATGCCCAGGATCAATTGCCGTATCGAGCCCAACCCCATTTACGGCAACCTGTGAAGTGTATGACTTCAACATGGTCGCGGCGCCGCGTGGAAATCCGATAATCGGCACAGTCATACCCATATCCCGAAGCCGCCGAACCAACCGCGCGTTCGGTTCGATAACCAGAGTTTGGAACAGGTCCGATGGCAAACCCTCCGCCCAGGATTCGAAGATCATCAATGCATCCGCACCGGCCTTCACCTGTTCCGACAAGTATTGCGCGCTGGCCTCAATGATCAGATCCAGAAGCTTGTTCAGCAGATCCGGATTTGAGTATCCCCATCCGCGTGCCGTGCTCTTGTCGGTCCCACCGCGGCCTTCGATGGCATAGAGAGCGACGGTCCACGGCGCCCCACAAAATCCGATCAGCGCTTTATCTGGATCCAGTTTTGATCGCACCCGATCCACGGTTTCATAGACCGGTGACAATCTCTGAACCGCTTTTTCCATCGGCACACGTGACAGATCGCTTTCATCTTTCACAGTTTCAACAATCGGTCCCACACCTTTTTCGAACCGCACATCTAGACCAATGGCATCAAGGATGAGGAGAATGTCGGCAAACAGGATCGCTGCATCCATGTCGTATCGGCGAATAGGCTGAAGTGTGGCTTCAGCGGCCATGGATGGGGAATAACAAAAATCGAGAAAGTCTTTGGCCCGCGATCTGAGCTCAAGATACTCCGGTAAATGTCGGCCCGCTTGTCGCATCATCCAGATGGGAACAGGAGATGAAGGGGTACCGGAAAGGACTTTAAGAAAACGCGACGTGCGAAGATCGGCCATAGAGAAAAATCAAACCCAAAAAATCACTCGAAGAGGCCTTATCATTATTAAGACGGGAGTCTCGTGGAAAACGTCAGCTGAGTGAATTTGTCCCGACACTATCCACAGCTTGTCCCCAGAAGTATTCGGGATTAACCATTCATTAACCTTCTGATTCAAAAGTAAATATTTGGTTAACTGTGACTTTGGACAATGGCTTGGAACATGCTAACAACAGGCAGAGTCAGATTCGTTCAATTGTGCGATTCAGAGTCAATTTCGAGGCTTTTGTGACAATTCCACAAAGCATCCACAGGGCTTGTCGAATTCGCTTCGCTCCGGCACAGGTGGGAAAAGCAATTCAGGGCCGATATGCGTCTCTCGATTTATTTCAATGTCCACTTAGTGTCTGACTCGACAGGGGAAACCTTGAATGCGGTGATGCGGGCGGCCGCGGCACAATTTGATCGAACAATTCCGCTGGAGCACAATTATTATCTGGTCCGATCAGAACGGCAGCTAGATCGGGTGATGGCAGAAATTGAAGCTGCGCCCGGCGTGGTCTGGTATACCATCTCCGATGATAATTTGCGACGGAAGCTGGAGCAATTCTGCCGCCAGCGCGGCATTCAGACATTGCCCGTGCTCGACGCGTCTTTGCATATGTTGTCACGACACCTTGGTATTCCGGCCAGCGAAAAGATTGCCAGCCAACACGCATTGAATGAAGAATACTTCAAACGAATATCGGCGATTGATTTTGCGCTCAATCATGATGACGGTCAAAATGTACAGGGTCTGGTTGATGCAGATGTGGTTTTGCTCGGGGTCAGTCGAACCTCGAAAACCCCAACGTGTGTTTACCTCGCAAATCGCGGCGTAAAAGCTGGCAATATTCCGCTGGTCCCGGGCATCCCTTTGCCTAGTCTGGTTGAGGAGCTGGACCATCCTATGGTTGTCGGTCTGAAAATTGGCGTCGAGCGCTTGCTTCAGATCCGGAGTCAACGACTGGTCTCTCTGAACGAGAATTCCAAAACCGATTACGTCAATGAAGAAGCCGTACGCGCTGAGGTGACCGAGGCCAGTCGCCTGTTCCAACGGAACAAATGGCCGGTCATTGACGTTTCCCGGCGCAGCGTCGAGGAAACGGCAGCGGCGATCTTGAACAAGTTAAACGAGCGACGAGGCTTTGTCTCATGATGAATATAATACTGGCCTCTGGCAGTGCGAGCCGGCGTTCTTTGTTGGCCGGGGCCGGCGTTCAAGCCCAGTCGATTCAACCGAATGTTGATGAGGAGGCAGCCAAACAAGCAATGCGGCGCGAAGGCGTCAGCGTCACAAACCAGGCAATGCAACTGGCAGAAATGAAGGCTGTCAAAGTGTCCAGCCAGGTTGGTGGTCTGGTCATTGGCGGCGATCAGATGCTGAATCTGGACGGTGAAGCCTTCGACAAACCGGTCAATCTTGATGCGGCGCGGAAGCATTTGAAGAAGCTTTCCGGGAAAACTCACACGCTCGAAACGGCCATCGTCATTGCAGAAAACGGGGTCCCGACATGGCGACACATGGCGCGCCCACATCTCACGGTTCGTCCGCTTGGAGAAAAATTTATTGCGAACTATGTCAAAGCTTGCGGACCGCCTCTGCTGACAACCGTTGGCGCCTATCAGCTTGAGGGGCTGGGAGCGCAAATATTTTCAAAGATCGAAGGTGACTATTTCTCGATCCTTGGCTTGCCCCTCCTTCCGCTTTTGGATCACCTGCGAATTCGAGGTGTGCTGGAGCAATGACGAAATTGCTTGGGGTCATCGGAGATCCAATCGCGCATTCAATGTCACCTTTGATCCATAATGGCTGGATTCGGGACATGGGATTTGACGCAAGTTATGAAGCCATGCACGTCGCAAAAGGCGCATTTGACCAAGCGCTGAAAACGCTCAGCCATCGCGATCTCTTAGGTGTGAATGTCACGCTTCCGCATAAACATGTGGCGCTCGCTTCCGCAGTTGAAGCCAGTGATGCGGCGACACGAATCGGCGCGGCCAACACGCTGACATATCTCGGCCAGGAAAACTGGCGCGCAGACAACACCGACGCGCCGGGATTTATGGCGGCCCTCGGCGCATGTGATCCGGCCACGGATCGGATTTTAGTTCTTGGCGCAGGCGGATCCGCAAAAGCCGTCGTCTATGCGCTTTGTAAGGCGGGGCATAACGTGACGGTTCTGAACCGTACGGTGGCCAAAGCCAAAGCACTGATGGATTCATTGGATATCGTTGAGTCCGCATACGGAGAATTAAGTCAGTATCGAGATTATCTCGAACACGCAACAATCGTGATCAATACGACCAGCATGGGCTATGGCGGTGAGATCATTCAATTGCCTTTCGGCGAAAACAGACTCTTCTTTGATATTTCATATGGCAAAATTGCTGCGCCACAAATCGAACATGCAAGACTGAAGAATTGGCGCGTGCGGGATGGTCTGAGCATGCTGGTCGCGCAAGCCGCTTATAGTTTTGAAATCTGGTTCGGTGAGGCGCCTGATCAGAAGGCCGCGCTTCGCCGATGCCGAATGGCATTGGAGGCTGTGACATGAAGATACTTGGACTGACGGGGTCGATCGGCATGGGTAAAACCAGCACAGCGCGCATGTTCGCGGATGCTGGAATTCCGGTTTATGATGCCGATGCCGAAGTACATGCACTATATGCACCAGGGGGGGCTGCTGTCGGACCTTTGTCCGAACGGTTTGGCGATATTGTCAAAGAAGGCGGTATTGATCGCGCAGCTTTACGCGCAAAAGTGGTCGATAATCTGGACGCAATGAAAGACCTGGAGGCCATCGTCCATCCGCTGGTCGGGCAAAGCCAGTTGAGGTTTCGGCAAGAAGCACTTGAAAGCAAAAAGAGTTTTGCGGTGCTGGACATTCCGCTCCTGTTTGAGACCGGCGGAGAGGCGCGGTGTGACCTTGTCGCCGTGGTGACGGCGCCTGCCGAGATGCAAGAAGCCAGAGTACTCGCCCGCGGCGAAATGTCAGAAACTGAGTTTGAAAATATTCGCGCGAAACAGATGGCTGATGCGGAGAAGCGCGCCCGTGCTGATTTTGTCATTAGTACGGCTTTTGGTTTTGACTTCACGCGCGCACACGTTCAAGCCATCATAGACTTACTGGACGGAATGGCAGCAGAATCAAATCATGACTGAGCACATTCGCGAAATCGCTTTTGATACAGAGACCACGGGCCTGGAATGGGATCAAGATGATCGCATTATTGAATTAGGGGCGGTCGAACTCATCAATCACGTACCAACCGGGAACACTTTTCAGACCTATATCAATCCGGGGCGCGCTGTGTCTGAAGCGACGATTCGCATCACGGGAATCACGGATGCTGACCTAGTCGACAAACCGCCCTTTGAGGATCCCTCTATAGTCGACGCGTTTTTGGATTTTGTCGGCGAGTCCACCTTGGTCGCTCACAATGCCAAATTCGACCGCGGATTTCTGAACATGGAGTTGAAGCGCTGCGGCAAATCACCAATCCCGGAAGAGCGATGGATTGATACAGTCGCGATCGCGCGAAAAAAATTCCCAGGGGCGCCGGCCAGCCTCGATGCGCTGTGCAAGCGGTTCGATGTCAATGCCGAGGCGCGGACCTATCATGGCGCGTTGCTCGACAGTCAGCTGCTCGCCGAAGTCTACCTCGAGCTGCTCGGGGGGCGGGCGCATAGTTTCGACTTTGGCGGCAAGAACGCGATCGCAGCTGGCGAACGCGTCCCCGCTCAGCAACGACCGACTCCGCTTGAGACAGAGATTTCCGAGGTCGACGCCGACAATCACAAGGGCTTCATCGAAACCCTTGGCGATGATCCGATCTGGAAGCGTTACGCTTGAGGTTCGGTAGGCGGTGTTGGTGCCGCCTCCTGCGATGCCGCTGCAGCAGCAGCGCGCTGTTTTTGCGAATTGTACAACGCGCCGAAATCAACCGGGTCGATGCGCAGAGGTGGAAATCCGCCTTCGGCTGAAATGTCAGCGATGATGCGTCGCGCGAACGGAAACAGGATGCGCGGACATTCAATCAATAGAATCGGTTCGATGTCGGCTTGAGCGAAACCTTGAAGCTGGAAAAGTCCGGCATAGTCCATTTCGATCAGGAACAGAGCCGTATTCTGCGTCCCGGCGCGGGCTTTGAGCTTCAGGGTGACTTCAAACACCCCCTCACTGCCTTGCTTGGGCGCCGCGCCGACGTCAATTCCGAGCTCAATATTGGGCTGATCCTGAACCTCTGCGCCAGGATTCTCGAATGAGAGGTCCTTGATATATTGGCTCAATACGCGAATGGCAGGGCCTTGTTGCTGAGCATTATCTTGCGGCTGGGTTGCCATATCAGGTGTATCGGTCATGGGGGTTCACTCTAAGACTAAAGATTACTGGCGCGTAACATGTGCCACAAAGTGGCGCAACGGTGGGTGGCACTTCTTGAATTCCCCCTATATGAGAAGGCGAAAGATTGATAAAATGAGTCCTATATGTCCTCTTCCATGATCGAATTCATAGTTCTGGCAGGAATTGCCCTTTTTGTCGGGTGGCGATTGTTTGTCACGCTCGGCCAGGATGAGGGCCCGCCCGAGGGACGATCTCGGACGCCAAATCCGACACCAAATCCAACACCGAGCCAAACAGCGCCGAGCGGTGGCGATGTCGTGCAATTGCGTCCAACCTTCACCGGCCCAGCTGCGGCGGGTATGGAAGCGATTTACGATGTTGACCAAAGTTTTGAACCGCGATCCTTCATGCAAGGCGCGCGCGCCGCTTATGAAATGATTGTCGGTGCCTTTGGCCGCGGCGACCGCGATGCGCTGAAGCCCTTGCTCGATACGGATGTGTATGAAGCTTGGGACGCTGCGATCGCGGATCGTGAGAAGACTGGCGCTGAAGGCTTGCAATTGTTGCGCATCCGGAAAGCTGAAATCACGGATGCCTCGCTCGGATCAGATGGCATGGCGCGGGTCACGGTTCTGTATGAATCCGAACTTGGAGATGGTGAAACCACAACCAAAGCGGCCGAACTCTGGACCTTTATGCGTCAAACCAGCTCTTCAGATCCGAATTGGTTGTTGGATGATGTCGATACTGCTGATTAAAGCGGATGGATCGCGCGCATTGGTAACTTGAGCCACTGGCCCAATGCGGCCTAGACTCGCAGCATGCGAATCATCGGCCTTCTAAGCGTCGCCCTATTGGTTTTGTCAGGATGTGAAACGCCGCCGCGCCAACCGGCGCCGCAGCCGCCTGTTGCGACTCAGCCGCAACCCGCAATTGATCCAAGTGCTTGGACGATGGCTTCTGAACCCGTCGCGTTCGATTCCCTCCCGGGATGGCAGAGTGCTGATCTTGCGCCCGGTCTGGCAGCCTTGCGTCGCAGTTGCGAGGTGTTCGAACGCCGCGACTCTGGATCTTATCTGTCGCGTCGGGCGCCCTGGGCAGGTGTCGCGGATGACTGGCTTCCAGCGTGCGCAGCGCTGGACGTGATTGGTGATCCGCAAAGCGCCAGAGCGGTTATGCAGGCTCTGTTCACGCCGGTGGAAATTGCATCCGATGCTGGCGAGTCTCGGTTCACTGGATATTTCGAGCCGACCTACCCTGCCCGCCTCAGCCCTCAGGCACCATACACAGAACCAGTCCCGGCTTTGCCCGCGGATCTCGTTTCGGACGGTGGAAAGGTTTACCAGATTCTGCCCGGCGGTGAACGACGCGCGTATCCGGCGCGTGCTGAAATCACCCGCCGCGGGGTCCAGCCGCTGGCCTATGCCCATCCGGCGGATGTCTTCTTTTTGCAAATTCAGGGCTCCGGGCGATTGGTCTTGCCCGACGGTCAAACGTTGCGGGCCGTTTATGCAGCGCACAATGGGCAACCTTTTCGGTCGACCGCGAATTGGCTGATGCAACGCGGTTGGATTTCGCGGGGGGAGGCGAGCATGACCGGCATTCGGGCCTGGATGGATCGCACCTCACCGGCGCGAGCGCGCGAAGCAATGAATGCCAATCCTAGATTTGTGTTCTTCAATCTGGAAGCCGAAGGCGACCCGGCATTGGGACCAAAAGGCTCTTTTGGAGTCCCGCTAACACCGCTTGGGTCAATGGCCGTGGACACCAGCATTCATGCCGGCGGTGTTCCAATGTTTATCCAAACCTCCGCGCCAGGCTTAGGCGGCACCTGGTCGGGCCTGCTTGTTTCGCAGGATACTGGCGGCGCGATCAAAGGTCCGGTGCGAGGCGATCTCTATTTCGGAACGGGACCGCAAGCGGGTGCCGCCGCTGACACGGTCAACGCGCCGGGAAGACTTTGGGTGTTGTTACCGCGTGCCGTTGCTGAACGCATTCGGATGCGCAATGCGGCGCGGGCATCGACCTCTGGACCCATCGTCGTTTCGCCCTAGAACGCATGCCATGAGTGGGCGAAACCTGACCGATAAAGAAAAGCGTGCCTGGGCAGCGGCATCAAAGAACGTCACCCCGATGACGGGCCGTCGTGGGACCCCGGCTGGCAGCCAGCGAAAACGCGACGAAGCAGAGCCGGCGTATCCAGCGCCGTCGCGCACCAAGTCATATGCGGCCCCTCAGAATCGACAGAATGAGCGGGCGGTGCGCCGTGGACGACAAGCGATCTCGGCGAGTTTCGACTTGCACGGGCATACTCGCGAAAGCGCATTTCAGTATTTGCCGGGCTTCCTCGCAAGGGAACAAGCGAAAGGGTCATACTGCGTCATTGTCATTACGGGCAAAGGCAAATCGGGCGAAGGGGTCTTACGTCGCAGCTTTCTGAATTGGCTCGATTTGCCGGAAGCCCGGGCCCTTGTAAGCGGATATGCGCCTGCGCACGCGAAACATGGCGGCGGCGGCGCCTGGTATGTGTTTTTGAGGCGTCGTTAGCGCGCATAGAAAAGGGGCAGCTACAAGCCGCCCCTTAACACGCTACGCACTCTACTTTGAGTGAATGTATACCGTCGCTCTGTTAATGAATTACGACTGTTTGGCGAGGAGGTTACGAATTTCTTCGAGCAGAACTTCCTGCCGTGGTGGTGCTGGCGGTTCAGCTGGCTCTTCTTCTGCCTTTTTCTGCATATTGTTCATGCCTTTGATGATCATAAACATGACAAAGGCGACGATGATGAACGATATAAGCGCCGCGATGAATGCGCCCAGATCCACAATGGCGGCCTCTTTCACCACCTCGCCGGCATCGTTGAGCACAGCTTCTTGGACCGTGAATGTCAAAGCTGACAAATCGATCCCGCCCATAATCGGTGCGAGCACCGGCAGGAAAACGCCTTGAATAAAGGCTGTGACAACGGTCGCAAATGCGCCGCCCATGACAAAACCCACTGCCATGTCGACGAGATTGCCTTTCATGGCAAACTCTTTGAATTCATTGAACATTATTTGCCCCTTCTGTGTTCAGACCCCAATCAGGTCAGGACAGAGAGTGTGCGCAAATTGCGTTAACGTCAAATTATCGGCGCAGAAAAGGCTGCTAAATCAACGGGATTCGGGATCAATTCCATCATTCACACGCGCGCGCAATTCCTTACCAGGCCTGAAGAAGGGCACTGATTTGGCATCGACGCTCACCGCTTCACCGGTTCTTGGATTACGACCTTTGCGGGCTTTTCGATGGCGCACAGAGAATGCCCCGAAGCCGCGCAACTCCACCCGATCACCACGGGCCAATGCATCTGCTATCTCATCGAGGATCACAGACACCACTTTCTCCAGGTCCTCCGGACGAAGTTCCGGATTCTCATCAGCAAGTTTTGCAATCAGTTCTGATCTCAGCATGTCTTTGAACCTAAACGAAAAATGCGACGGAGACTAGGCCTCCGTCGCAAAATACTTATCCATTACCTGATTGTTAGGTTTGGATGTAAAGCTGTTTACGCGTCATCGCTTTTCGCAGCTTTTTTCTTAGGGGCCGCCTTTTTCTTCTTAGGCTTCTCCTCAGCTTCGGCTTCCGCTTCGTCCTTGGCTTCAGCTTTTGCCTTGGCCTTCGGCTTCGCTTTGGCCTTCGCTTTTGGCTTTTCTTCGACCTCAGCTTCGGCTTCTGGTTCAACTTTAGGCTCAACTACGGCTTCTGCCGCAGGTTCACCATCGCCGCTCGCCAGGGCTGCACCGAGAATATCACCCAGTGATGCACCACTGTCGGCGGAACCGTATTGGGCGACAGCCTCCTGCTCTTCGGAGATCTCGAGTGCTTTGATCGAGACGCCGATGCGGCGAGATGACTTGTCCACTTGCGTGACTTTGGCGTCGACCTTGTCGCCCACCGCGAAACGCTCAGGACGTTGCTCACTGCGATCGCGAGACAGGTCAGAGCGTCGGATGAAGGCTTTGACGGCTGGATCACCGAACTCAACCTCTATGCCGCCGGACGCGACTTCCGTCACCGTACAGGTGACAATGGCACCGCGCTTGACGCTGGAATTGTCTGCGATTGGATCGCCGCCAACTTGCTTGATGCCGAGCGAAATACGCTCTTTCTCGGTGTCGACATCGAGAACGCGAGCGGTCACGGAGTCGCCCTTGTTAAACGCCTGGATCGCTTCCTCACCAGACTGTTCCCAAGAGATGTCATTGATATGGACCATACCATCGAGGTCGGGGCCAAGTCCAACGAACAGACCAAATTCAGTAATCCCGCGGACTTCACCTTCAATGTCGGTGCCGACCGGATGCTCAGCCATGAAGGCCGACCAAGGATTGTCTTGGGTTTGCTTGAGGCCAAGCGAGATGCGACGCTTCTCAGAGTCGACGTCGAGGACTTCGACGAGCACTTCTTGAGATGTTGAAACGATCTTACCTGGGTGAACGTTCTTCTTGGTCCAGCTCATTTCGGAAACGTGGATTAGACCTTCAACACCGTCTTCTAGCTCAACAAACGCACCATAATCGGTGATGTTTGTGACTTGGCCGTTCATGCGAGTGCCAACGGTATACTTGGCTTCGATATCGTCCCAAGGATCGCTTTCCAGCTGTTTCATGCCGAGGCTGATGCGCTGGGTTTCTGGGTTGATCTTGATGATCTGAACTTTCACCGTGTCGCCGACATTGACGACTTGGCTTGGGTGATTGACCCGCTTCCAGCTCATGTCGGTGACGTGCAGAAGGCCATCAATGCCGCCCAGGTCAACGAATGCACCATAATCGGTGATGTTCTTGACGACGCCTTCGCGCGTATCGCCTTCGTTCATATCGCCAACGATTTCCGCGCGCTGTTCGGCACGGCTCTCTTCCAGAATGGCGCGGCGAGAGACAACAACGTTGCCGCGGGCGCGGTCCATTTTGAGGATGGCAAAAGGCTGTACTTCGTTCATCAGCGGGCCAACGTCGCGCACGGGGCGAATGTCGACTTGCGAGCCAGGTAGGAAGGCATTGACGCCGCCCAGGTCGACCGTGAAGCCGCCTTTGACGCGGCCAACAATCGCGCCTTTGACAGGCTCTTCCTTGTTGTAATTGTCTTCGAGGCGGATCCAGCTTTCTTCGCGGCGGGCTTTGTCGCGAGACAGAACCGCTTCGCCCATCAGGTTTTCGATCCGGTCGAGATAAACTTCGACAATATCGCCTGCTTCAGGCTGCTTTTCTTCGAGCAGGAATTCCTTGGCTTGGACACGACCTTCGGTTTTCAGGCCAACGTCGAGCACAAGATAATCGCCATTATTGGAAATGACGGTGGCTGGTACGACTTTGCCCTCTTGAAGAGTGGCGGCACCAGCGCTGTCCTCAAACATCGAGGCAAAATCCTCGGTTGAGGGGTTCATTGAATCAGTCATGGGGTCTCCAGATGCGCAGTCTATACGGGGTTTACGGCCAGTTGCACCATGCTTCCGGTCCGGCGTCGCTGCGATGTCAGGGATAAGCTTTTGAGCGCTTTTAGATTTGGGCCTTACGGCTCAGAGCGGTCAGATTTTTGGGCCAAAACGGCATCAACCGCCGCCCGTGCTTTATCCACAGCCGCGTCTATAGTCAGCTCAGATGTATCGATCAAGACTGAATCTGCCGCTGCGATCATAGGCGCATCTTCGCGACGACGATCGCGTTCATCGCGTTCTTTCAGTTGTTCAATCATTTCATCGAGCGTAAGTGTCTCGCCCTTCTCGGTGAGTTCCTTCCAGCGCCGGGTTGCCCGCACCTGTACGGTTGCATCAATCCAAAGTTTCACGTCGGCATCCGGACACACGACTGTGCCGATATCGCGACCATCGAGCACCGCGCCTTTTGATTGATGGGCGAAGGCGCGCTGCAGATCCAGCAAGGCTGACCGCACCTCTGGCACAGCCGCGACCTTTGATGCAGCCTGCCCGGCTTCGGCCGAGCGCAGTTGATCTTCGCTATAATCATTGAGATCGAGACACCGCGCGACCTCGGCCAGCGCGTTGGGGTCCGCAAAATCGACGCCTTTGTTCAAGGCCGCGACGCCAGTGGCGCGATAGAGGCGGCCTGTATCCATATGCGCTAAACCATACCAGCCCGACAAACGCCGCGCGATGGTGCCTTTGCCGGAAGCGAGCGTGCCGTCGATTGCGATAATCATGGCTTTCCCTCTCTAATGTCCGCTCCGAGCTCCGTCATATGCATAATGAAGTCCGGATAGCTGGTGGCGATCATACCGGCATCATCGATCGAGACCGGCGCTTGGCTCGCTGTTCCCATAATCAAAGCGCTCATGGCGATGCGATGATCATGATGGGTTTCTACGAGGCCGCCGCCCGGCACAGCGCCGGCGCAGCCATGTACGATGAAGCCATCTTCGGTTTCATCCACCTCGACACCATTGACGCGCAACATGTTGACCACGGCGCTAATGCGGTCGCTCTCCTTGACGCGTAACTCCGCCGCGCCCTTAACCACAGTCGTGCCTGTCGCAAAGGCGGCAAGCACGGCGAGAACCGGAAACTCATCAATCATACTGGGGACCAGATCGATCGGGATCTCAGCGCCTTTCAGGTCAGCGCCCTCAAAACTCATATCGATCAGACGTTCGCCGGCCGCATCGCCAACATCTTCAGCCCCGACATGTGCGCCCATCAAGGCTGCGGCGCGATAAAAGCCGTCGCGTGTCTCATTTGACATCATGCCTTCGACCACGACTCCGCCGCGCGGTGAGATCATAGCGGCAGCGGCGAGAAAGGCTGCAGAGCTCGGATCGCCAGGCACCACGGTTTCTTGTGCGAACAGCTTTTGCCCGCCTTTGATCGAGACGATGTTACCAGAGCCGTCCCTTTGGCTTAGCACGTCAGCACCAAACCCGCGCAACATGCGCTCTGAATGATCGCGCGTGATCCGCGTTTCGCGGACGATAGTTGTCCCGTCAGCATTCAAGCCAGCAAGCAAGACGCAGGATTTGACCTGCGCGGAGGCATGCGGCGGCTGATAATCAATGGCGGCAAGATCGCCACGTCCATGCAGCACCAGCGGCAAAGTCTTGCCATCGCTGGCTTCATACGTGACGCCCATCTCACTCAACGGGTCGAGGACACGCCCCATCGGGCGACCGGACAGGCTCTCATCACCAATGAAGCGGGCTCTGACATCATAGCCTCCAACCACACCCAGCATCAGGCGCGAGCCGGTTCCAGAGTTTCCGAAATCGAGATCAATGCTTGGCGTTTGCAATCCATCGTCGCCGACGCCTTCGACGCGCCAAGTGCCGTCGCCAATGCGCTCGACCGAGGCGCCAAGTGCCGCCATGACGCGGCCAGTGTTCAGAACGTCTTCGCCTTCCAAGAGTCCTGAGATTTCTGAAGTTCCAGCCGCCAGTCCGCTGAGTATGAGTGCGCGATGCGAGCACGACTTATCGCCAGGTGCGCGCAGGGTTCCGGTGATCTGTTTCACCGGATGCGAGGTCCACATCATGTTTTTGTGGTTCCTTTAGTTACAGTACCTAGCGAAAAGCGCTTTGACAGGCGGGAGCGTTTCTGGCAAGCGCGCGGGCAACGAATTTCACACCGATGGATGAAAAACATGGCTGATCCGGAACTGGGCACCAAAACCGTTTGCCCCAGCTGCGAGTCCAAATTTTATGATTTGAACAAGCGTCCTGCGACCTGTCCGAAATGCGGACACTCGTTTGACCCCGCAGACGAGACCGCGCAAGCGACTAAAACCAAGGTTCGCACGGCGGCTGCCAAAGAGGCAGTGCCGGAGGATGAAGACGAGGATCTGGAAGAAGAAGAAGCGGCCAAGGCGGCATCTGCAGGTGCAGACGAGGATGAGGAAGAGTCCTCCGAAGATCAGGCCAAAGAGCTCGGCGGTGACGAAAACGAAGTCGTCCTCGACATGTCTGGCGGCGATGATGACGATGACGCCGCTCCTGGCAAAATGCCGGCTGGCTTCAGCGAAGATGGCGTCGATGACGACGATGACGAAGAAGACGAAGAAGATATCGACCTTGACGAAGAGTTCGATCTTGGCGGCGACATCGACCTCGATGACAATAATGAACTTGGCGAGCCCGATGCAGATGACATCGAGCCCGAAAAGGATGATAAATAGGGCTTGATTGCCTGGGCTGGAAATTCTATTCCCGCCTTTCCCGTGAAAATGGGGCCATAGCTCAGTTGGGAGAGCGCTTGCATGGCATGCAAGAGGTCGTCGGTTCGATTCCGTCTGGCTCCACCATTCAGGTCACGTTTCCATAGACTTCGCAGCAAAGTTTTGATCCACCGGATCAAAATTGGGATCTGGATAATTGGGCCGTGGTGAAGGGTTTCTTCGTTCCAGCGACGCGTGACATACTCGCGGGGACCATCAAACAAAAGTGCAGGCGGCTAAGGCGTCATCTGCGCAAAGATTGCTGAGAGTGCCACGTCGAGTGTCGCATCCGGATCTCGCCCGGTGTGCAATTGATAAAGTGCGGCTTCCGCAACCAGTGCATTCAATAGCGCGATCAACAAGTCTTCATCCGGCGGGGCGATCTCGCCAGCCGCGATGGCCTCTCTCAACAGTCTTTTGATTGGTCGGTTGCTGGCCGTCTCTTCAATCTCTTTAGCGCGTCGCTCGCCCAGTGCAGACGGGCCAATTTCAAACAGGATTTTGGCGCTATCGGGCGCGCGCACGGTTCGGGTCCATTCCAGGTAAGCCTGTTTCAACCGCGCCAGCGGCGGCGCCGCGGCATCGAGGCGGTTAACGACGCGATCAATCGCGGCGCGCGATTCATGGTCATAGAGCGCCTCGATGATTTCGGCCTTGCTGCGAAAATGATGGTAGAGCGCCCCTTTGCTCAAGCCGGTTTCGGACAGGATCTGCTGCGTGGTCGTTTGCTCATACCCGTGCCTCAGGAAGGCGGCTTTGAACGCGGCCAGTAATTTTTGCCGCGTTGAATCCGAACGTTGCTGTTGAGTCGCCATGACCCCCCTTTACAGATCTTCGAAAGAATGTAAACAAACCGGCGGTCGGTTTATACAGGAGCAAAACGATGACGCATTATATGGAAAATCTCGAGCGTATGATGGCCATCTGGAACAGCACGGATTCCATCGAGCAACGCCGCCTGACCGAAGCTGCGATGGAGCATAATGTTCACTTCGTGGACCCTAACCACAACATAATCGGTCACGACGCCTTTTTAAAAATGGTTGATCAGGTGCAATCAGAAATTCCAGGCGCGGTTTATTCCCGAGCAAGCGAAGTCGACGTTCAGAACAATCACTGTCGCTATCATTGGGCGATCCATCTGAATGGTGATTTGATCATGCCGGGATTTGACGTCACCGAAGTCAATGATGCGGGCAAGATCGTCAAAGTGATTGGCTTCTTTCAGGTGCTAGAGCGCACCTAGTCGGCGCGTTTTTTCCGGCGCGCCCGAAAGAAGTCTTTCAGCATTTGTCCCGCGGCTTCAGCATGGACATGGTCCTGCTCAATGTCGGGACGCCAATGACAGGTCGGTTGTTCGAAGAATTTCGGGCCATGCAGGATCGCGCCGCCTTTTGGATCGTCGGTCGCGAAAATAACTTTCCCGAGCCGCGCGAAACTGATCGCGCCTGAACACATGGCGCATGGTTCAAGCGTCACATAGAGATGAAGACCCGGCAATCGGTAATTGCCAAGCCTGTCGGCAGCGATGCGAATGGCCTCAACCTCGGCATGCGCGGTGGGATCGCTTTTCTGAATCGGCCGATTGTGTCCTTCGGCGATAATTTCCGAGGTTTCCGGGTCGACGATAACCGCGCCGACGGGGACTTCGCCAAGTGCTGCGGCGTGCGCCGCAAGTTCAAGCGCGCGGGACATTGGATCAATCGTGCCAGTCATCCCTTCCCCATCGCGCCGCTGCACCGTAAAGGCAAGCCATGCGTATTGTTGCAGGACAGTTTAAAGGCCGCCCGATTCAGGCCCCGAAGACGGATGCGACGCGGCCAACCTCGGACCGCGCTCGCGAAAGCCTGTTCAATATTCTGGCGCATGCCGACTGGGCGCCGGCCCTGAAGGATGCGCGCATCATGGATTTGTTTGCCGGCTCCGGTGCTCTTGGCCTAGAAGCTTTGTCGCGCGGTGCAGTGTTTTGTCTGTTCGTTGACACGGCGCATGCGGCACGCGGCGCGATTAGAAACAATATTGAAACGCTCAGTTTGTTCGGAAATACGCGTATCCATCGTCGCAGTGCGACAGATCTCGGTGAAATACCAAGTGGGATTGGTCCGCCGTTCAATTTGGTATTCATGGATCCGCCCTATCGCAAGGGGCTCGTGGCGCCCTGCCTGCGTCTTCTTCGATCCGGCAAGTGGTTAGCTGACGACGCCTTGGTCGTGGTAGAGACAGCGACTGATGAGGAGCTCGATCTCAACGATTGGGAATTGGTGGCCGATCGCAATATTGGCGCGGCCAAAATCTGGTTCCTGCAAGCAGCCTAGTTTTGCAGAAACTCCTTTTGCAGATCGACGCTTGAGGCACCGGACCCAAGGTGTTTTGCGCACGAGTGAAGCCACCGCTCTGCCTCTGCCCGACCCTTGTCTCGCAGGTCGGTCAGGAAGGTCCAACTGGTATCATACTTGGTTTGCATAGACAGATCGCGCAGCACTTGCCCGCCGCGCAAGGCGTGAATGGTAAGTCGGCGATATTTTTTGATTGCAGGTTCGGTCAGCATGCCGTCATCCAGCAGTTTCTGGACAAATGCGATGGCCCGTAGCTCCCCAATCAATGATGCATTGAAGCTGATTTCATTCAAGCGATCCATGATCTCCGGCACGCGTTTCGGAACACCCAGTCGCGAAATCGGGTTGAGGAGGACCAGCAAAACATCGCGCGGGGCTTTGGCATAGATCAGCGGAAACAGACTCGGATTGCCCATGTATCCGCCATCCCAATACGCGTTGCCATTGATTTCGACGGCGCGGAATGTTTGTGGCAGGCATGCGGACGCGAGCACGGCGTCACGGGTGATTTCTTCGTCCTGAAAGATTTTCACACGTCCCGTTTCGACATTCGTTGCGGACAGAAAGAGTTTGACTGGCGATCCGAGCACGGCGTCGAAGTCGACAGCCTCGTCGAGGGCATCGCGCAGCGGGTTGATGTCAAATGGATTGAATTCGTATGGACTGGCAATGCTGGTAAACGCCATGGCGAGATGCATCGGGCCAAAGGGAAGGGCGGCAAGCGGTGAATTGGACCAGGAAAAAGCCGAGAAGGGGGCCCCTTTCTCGGATACGGTTCGCCACAAACGTTCTAGATTTGCTTTGGCACCATCCTCGCCATTCTGTGCCAGGCCGGCGGCGAAGGCGACGGCATTCGCGGCGCCTGCGGAGGTTGCGGTAATTGCCTTAATCTTCAGTCGCGGTTCTTCAATTAGTCGGTCGAGCACGCCCCATGTGAATGCGCCGTGCGCACCGCCACCCTGAAGCGCGAGGCTGATCGGTCGATCTTTGGGTTTTGGCATCGCGGTCTTCCCCGTCACTGCGGCGTGTTTGGCACAAAGTGTTTACGAGGTCTTCAAAACATTCAGTGTAATCTGTGGTCATGACACTGCCGGCTAAACCTGTTGATGATTTGCGGCCCGTGCCTGCGGTTGGCGTGGTTTGTCTGCGCGGCCAGGAGGTCTTGTTGATCCAACGCGGAACACCGCCTCGACAGGGAGAGTGGTCTCTCCCGGGGGGGCGTATCGAACCTGGCGAGCCTAGCCAGGTCGCGGCGTTACGCGAATTGCGAGAAGAAACCAGCGTTGAAGCCGAGATTGTCGGTTTGGTCGATGTGGTCGATGCGATCTTCAATAATCGCGCGGGCGATTTGATTACCCGCCATTATGTTCTGGTGGACTACGCCGCGCGCTGGACCGCAGGGGAACCCGTGGCCGGCGATGATGCGGCAGACGCACGGTTTTTTCACCTCTCTGAATTATCTTCGCTTGATCTCTGGGAAGAAACGCTGCGCGTGGTGAACGCCGCAGCGGCGCTTCTGGAGCAGACGTAAGAGGCCGCGATATGCGTTTCGAGAATTGGATTTTGTCTAAACCCATTTGGCGATTGCAGGACGATTCCGTACCAGCAAACAGTGATCCTGCCGCCGATCCGATCGAAGCGATTACAGAAACCACCGCGCAAGCCACCGAAGCGGCATCGGAATTTGTCAGCTGGATCGGATCCGGTGAACTCACAGCCCTGATCGCGCTGGGCCTGGTGATTGCCTTCACAACGGCGCAGTGGCTGGCGCGTTGGGCGGTACTGAAAGGCATCGTGCAATTGCCGCGCGGCGATGATTATTCGTTTACGGCGCTGCTGCACCGCGTCGTCAAAAGGTTTCACACCTATTTCATGATCATGATCGCATTCGCATTGACCGATGCGATGCTGGGATTGCCAAATGCGGTTTCGGTGATCGTGAAGATCTTTTTCGTCCTCGCCGCCATCCTGCAGATCGCAGAATGGGTTCAGGAGTTCGCTGTTTCCTTTATCCGCCGCAATGTCGCGCGATCAAGTGGTGATGCACGGGCCCTGGCCTCGGCGTTCAATATCATCAAATGGTTTATCAGTGTCGCCGTCTGGTCAGTGGCGCTCTTGCTCATTCTCGACAATGTCGGCGCCGATGTGACGGCGCTGCTCGCCGGTTTGGGTATCGGTGGTATCGCCATTGGTATTGCGGCCCAAGGCGTGTTTCGAGACCTGTTTTCGTCGCTCTCTATCGTGATCGATAAGCCCTTCCAGGTCGGTGATACGGTTCGATACGGAGAAAGCTGGGGGATCATCGAGGATATCGGATTAAAGACCACGCGTATCAGGTCCAAATCGGGTGAGCAGATGATCATCTCTAATACCAATCTGCTCGATTATGAGATCCACAATATGGAGCGCATGGCGCGTCGCCGGATCGAGACCGTGTTCGGGGTCATCTATCAAACCAAACCGGACCTTGCGGATAAAGTTCCGGAGATTGTTGCGGAAATCGTCAAAGACGTACCAGCGGTCGAATTTGATCGGTGCGGCATGTCGGCATTTGGACCGAGCTCTCTCGACTATGACCTTGTCTTTTACTCATTGCAGCCCGACTTTAACCGGGCCATGGCAGCGCGATCGCGCGTTCTTCTCGCATTGTTTCGCGGGCTGCAAGAGCACGGCCTGGAATTCGCTTATCCGACGCAGACCCTGTTCATCGAGGGCATGCCGGACAAAGTCGCTTAATTTGTTATTCTACCGTCCAGCCGCGCGGGGTTTTCTTGGCTTCGAGGGTGACCGTGCCATTGTCGGCATGTTCTTCATAACGGGTTTGCTCACGCTGCCCATTTGAGCCGGAAAGACGTAAGATCAGTGCGAATGCCGCGATGGCTATGCCGGCGGCGGCGGTTGCGACGGCGATCAGTCCAGCCATGAACACGATTGCGACGGCCAGCACACTTTTCGCGAACAGGTTTCCGATTCGCCGCATCAGCGCAAACAGGTTTTCGGGAAAGCCAAGCGGGGCAGTGTGAGTAGCGGTCATTGTGTCCTCTTATCCGCAATAGATGGCGTGCAAGATAGGTGCCGTCAACGGCTAGAATGTGACGGATGATCAATTCGCCGCGATCAGCCCGCGTTCCGCCCGGATTCGAGCATAGGCGCCCGTGATCGTGGCAGCTTTCTCATGCGCCGCCGATTCAAACTCACGCGGGGCGCCGTTCTGGATCACGCGATCCGGATGATTGTCTGCCATCAATCGGCGATAGACGCGCCGAATTTCTTCGAATTCCGCATCATGGGCGACGCCGAGTATATGATACGGGTCTTCGCGGTCTGGCCCCATATGGCCGGCCTTGATCCGCCGAAACGTCGCTTCGCTGAACCCAAACGCATTAGACACGGTTTGCAAATAGGTTAGCTCGTCTTCCGTCACCACACCATCAGCGGTGGCAATCATGAACAAGCCGTCCAGTACACCTTCCAACAAACATGGTCTGGCCGCGTATTTACGGCCTATCTTGCGGGCATAGGACTCATATCCGCGCACGGTTTGCTGCGCCAGATTGAACACCCGGCGGACCGCAGCGGCATCTTTTGGTGCAGTTTGAAAGACACGCGAAAAGACCATAATCTCATCGTCTGTGACGCGACCATCGGCTTTGGCCATTTTCGCACCCAGACCCACCACGGCAGCGGTGAAACCCACATCATTCGGGTCCGGCGCGCAATCAATATCGGCGGGGACGGGATCATCAACCACATCCACGTCGAACAAGCGTTTTCCGCTCTCAATCAATCTTTGCCAAAGAGACATGAACACACCTATAGCGCGTATTGGGGGTCGCTGTGAATGAGCGTAACTGACACGCGTCTTAAGGTCGCCAAGCCGAGTTTATTAAATTCGAGTCATTTAGAAAACTATTTTATATACGACACCGTAGAGAATATGATGCCGATATGGTTCGGGTCATAATTACTATGGAGATTTCTTCGTGAAACTCGCAACTCTCTTGATTTCTGCAAGCCTTCTTGCTGCGCCAGCTGTGGCCGAGCAATGTTCTTCAAAAAAAGACGCTCATCGTGTCGATGCCAGTTACACGCACACGGTTGCCGGCGAAACGTACACCAAGGCCAAGGCCGATATTGTTGAAACCGCTGCTGCTGCCGGTTCATTCTCAACCTTGCTCGCTGCCGCTGAGGCCGCTGGCCTTGTTGGCGCGCTCAAAGGAGACGGACCGTTGACGGTCTTCGCGCCGACTGATGAAGCCTTTGCGGCCTTGCCTGCGGGCACGGTAGAAATGCTGCTTATGCCAGAAAATAAGGATGCTCTGGCAGGAATTCTTAAACTCCACGTCATTGCAGGTGCGAAAATCAAATCCGGCGATCTGGCCGGACAACAAATTACGGCGAGTACGCTGAATGGCGATTTGGGTGTCGATGGTACAGATGGCGTTGTTCTGACCGCGCCAGGTTCGAGCGCGACGGTCGTGGCGGCGGACGTCGCGGCATCGAATGGCATTATCCATGTCATTGATACCGTCCTGCTGCCGGCTGGCTAAACACCGCCCTCCTGAGACTGGGAAGCCGGTGTCCCCCCATCCTTGCGCTTCCCGAACCGTCCCGCCAGTGCCCCCCGCTGGCGGGACAACTATGTCTAGCTCGCGTCTTCCGCCTTTTTAGCTTTCAGATCTGCGACATCCTGCTTCAGTTCGAGCAGAAGTGCGATGATTTCGTCGCGTTCCTTATCGGCATCGCTGAACTCTTCATCCATTTCCTCTTCAATTTCTTCGAGGTGTTCTTCAGTCGCGGCACGTTGCTCGGCCGCCAGGGCGTCGACGATTAAGGCGATAAACAAGTTTAGAACCGCAAAACTCGCGATAAAAATGAAGATCAGGAAGAAGAGCGGTGCATACGGATTGCCGTCGTCTACGACTTTCTGAACGACTTCGAATCGCCATCCATCCATGGTCATCACCTGAAACAGCGAATAGGCGGAGCTTGGCAAATCGCCAAACAATTGCAGGACGTCCGGATTATCCGTATTGCCAAACAGGTTGGTCGCCATGACGGCGCCGACATAAGTCAAAAGTGCGAGCACGGCGAGTATCGCCCCCATGCCCGGCAAGGCATTCAGCAATGCCTCGGTAATTCGTCGCATCATTGGCACAATGTGCAGAAGGCGCAGGATGCGCAGCACGCGCATCGCGCGTAGGACCGAGAAGGCCGCGCCGCCCGGAATCAGCGACACACCCACGACGAGAAAGTCAAACCAGTTCCAACCGGACTTGAAGAAATTGAAGCGATAGACGACCAGTTTCATCAGAATCTCGACCGCGAAGACAATTGTTACGGCGCGGTCAAACCAGCTGAGCGACGATACAAAATCGCTTGGCATCTGCTTTTCATAAGTCAGCACACCCAAAATCACCGCGTTTGCGATGATCAGGCCCGTGATGAAATTTCTGAACAATCGCCCTTCGATCGCGCGTTCGAGCGGCGAATGGCTGGTGTCCAGATCAAGTGTACCCTGTTTCATCGAGCTAACCCCTGCGATCCCTCTGGGCGAATCTCAAGCTCGTGTTTTAGCGTTCTATTCGTCAGGATCAATTGCTGTCAGCTCGAGTTTGACGCCACAGAACATAAAACTGTCAGTTTCACAGGCCAGCCCGCGTTCCGCCGCGCGCGCCAAACAGGATGAAGGATCTGGAACGCCCAATTGAAAAGCGCTGAGATAGTCATGACTGCCGGGGTAAAACCGAACGCATCCTGACCCCATTGGCAACTCATACAGATCGTAATCGAGATCGACCGGCGTCACGTTCAGAATTCGACCCCAGCGCGCGCTCAACGTTTTCGGATCTGCGGCAACAATATCGAGGCGTTGCAACCGGCCGGGCGTCGCGGTGTGCTGCCAATCCGGGCCACCCCAGCGCCACGCGCTCTCGGGTCGGGCCTCATCTATCGAAACTATCGCTGCGCCAATATCTGCAGGATGCAGGTGGCTCGCTGAAATCTCAGGCAAATCGATGTTCCAGACCCGGCGAATGCTCAGGGCATCGGCGGTTTGGCGAACGCGTTCGAGATCTTCCGTCTGAAAAATCGCCATATAGCCACCAACGCCGCCGGTGCGGGTCAGAAACCGTCCTGCTGCGGTCTGTTCCTGAGTTGGGACCACGACTTCCAGAAACTGGTCGCCGAGGGCAAAAACGCCATTGGTGAGACCGAACTCGGAAACACCTGGATCGACAAAGCCTTTGCCGAGACCGAGGATGGTCTGGAGGCGCGCAATATCCGTCTGCTCTCGGGAAGCGAAGACGAGTTGTCTAATTCTTGGGAGTGCCATGTCTATTCCGCCGAAGTCGTGGTGTCGCTGATGATTTTCCAACCCTCATCGAACTCTAAAAGGATGAGTGTGAATAGCCCCGAGGGACGATCGTTTTTGCGCTGCAGAGCCCAAGCGCCATGGGCGACAGCGGCGTCGTCGCCCAGCAGCGAGATTTCAATATTGGCAAAGCTCAATTCCCCCATCACATCGCGGTCCGGATAATTCTGGTGATAGCGGTCGCGGGTGGCTTGCCAGCCCGTGGTAATGTTTCCACCCGAGGCGAAGCGCAATTCTGGTGATTTCCAGTAACCTTGCATGAATCCGTCTATATCACCGCTATTCCAGGCCGTTTGTTGCGACATGAGGATATTGCGAATACGATCTTCATCTGTCTCAACGGTGCCGAGGAGTTGGGTATCATTGACGTTCAGATTTACCGTGCAGGCGGGCAGGATCGCCGATATAATCAGGCTGATGAAAAATGTTCGATATTGCATAGCGACTCCCCCTCAGGGCTATTCCTTGACGGCGAAATCATTTACCCGCTTGGACATCTTGGCAAGGGCGTCCATATGAGCGCCAGGTTTTTAGGAGCTAAAATCCGATGATGATGCTATTGATCCTCGGTGGTTTTGTCTTGCTGTTCGCAGGAGGGGAATCCCTTGTCAGAGGATCTGTCGGTATCGCGCGCAAAGTCGGTATGTCAGAATTGGTCATCGGCCTGACCTTGGTCGGCTTTGGCACAAGCCTGCCGGAACTGGTGACGAGCTTGGAAGCGCTCAGCGAAGGCGCCGTCGGACTGTCCATCGGAAACGTTATCGGCTCGAATGTCGCAAACATCATGCTGGTCATCGGCGCCGCGGCTTTTGTGCGGGCGATCACAACCGATCCGAAGGCGCTGGCAAGAGACGGCGCCTTTATGGTCGCCGTGACAGCTGTGTTTGCTTTCGTGGTCTGGATTGACGGGTTCAACCGTATGACCGGCATCGCCTTCACCTCTCTGCTGCTTTTCTATCTCGTCGCCTCGATCATTCTTGATCGGCGCAGCAATAACGCCGCAGCTGAAATGCATCAGGGCGAAGCGGAAGAGTTCGATGCGAACGACCCCGTCTGGGCCTCGATCCTGCTGACCATTGGCGGAATCGTCGGGGTCATCTTCGGCGCGAAATTCCTCGTTGAGGGTGGGTCTGACGCGGCCCGTCTATTGGGAGTTTCAGAGACCGTGATTGGCGTATCCATCGTCGCGATTGGCACGAGTTTGCCGGAATTGGTGACCTCAATTATGGCGGCCCGGAAAGGCAAAGCTGACGTCGCCCTGGGCAATGTGCTCGGATCCAACGTTTTCAACATTCTTGGAATTCTTGGCGTCTCAGCGATTGTGTTCCCGTTCTCATTGATTGAAACCTCGGCCGTCGGTGTTCCGCTTGAAGTCACGGCAATGCAGTTTGGTCAGGCAGCAAGCATGGTCACGTGGACCGATATGGGCGCGCTCTTCTTGTCTCTCGTCTTGTTGTTCATCTTCGCGTTTACCGGTCGCAAATTGGCGCGCTGGGAGGGGGGAATCTTGCTCGCCGGGTACTTCCTCTATATCGGCATGCGCTTTGATTTGATCCCAACCTTCGGGGGTTAGTATGGCGGACAAGGATATCTATTCGGGCCTCGGACAACTTGGCCAGCAAACCGCCTCGCCCAATTCTCCGGAAGAGGCTCAGCTCGAGCGCGTGCCCAATCCGCACCCTGATACACTTTACCTGGCGCGGTTCGTGGCGCCCGAATTCACGTCACTCTGTCCGGTCACAGGGCAACCTGATTTTGCTCACCTCGTCATCGACTATGCACCGGGTGAGTGGTTGGTTGAGAGCAAGAGCCTAAAACTGTTTTTGACCAGTTTTCGAAATCATGGCGCCTTTCACGAGGATTGCACGCTGCGCGTTGGCAAGGACATCGCTGGGTTGCTGGCCCCTCGATGGTTGCGGATCAGCGGCTATTGGTACCCGCGTGGCGGAATTCCGATCGATGTGTTCTGGCAAACTGGTCCCGTGCCGGACGGTCTATATGTTCCTGAAACCGGGGTCGCACCCTATCGAGGCCGTGGGTAACGCTCTGAAAAACGGTGTAAAACTCAGATTGCGTTCACATGCGTTGTGTTAGCAGCACGCTATGTTTTGGCGCCTATTGATTCCTTTCTTGTTGGTGGTGTCGCCCATCCATGCGCAGGCGCAAACAGATGCTTGCGAGACATCCGAAGCAGCCTGTGTGCTGGACGCGGCCTGGTCTGCGGCATTGGTGCTGCCGGAAGAAAAGCGTGAGCGATTGGCAGCCGCGTTCTTGGAAAACGCGGCACTGGTCGGTGACCCTGACCTGCTGACCCATTGGGAAAAACGTTTCTCACAGCGTCACAAAGCAGTGCGCGAATATCCAGACTATGGATGGCAAAAGGCAGAACCAATTCTTGCACAGAGCGGCGTTGAAGGCTTGATCATGGCAGCCCGTGAGCGCCGAGCTCCACTGAGCTTCGGGCGCGCGGATGCCTTGCTTTCTGCCGGACGCCGTTTGCGCCACGACGAGCCAGAGTCCGCGAAAAAAATGAACGATGTTTTGCTTGAGCTTTCGAGATCAGCCTCCGATTTCGAAAAACCGAATCTCGCCCATGCGGCGGCGGAGCTCGCCATGGTGCGCTGTGACCGAACGCGTCTTGGCCTGGCCGTCGCGCTCACGGATGCGCCGAACAATTTGCGCTACGCGTTCTGGAGCGCGCGTATTTCTGGTGATCGCGGCGACCTGCTGACGCGCGTGAGATCGATCGACAATGAGCAGGATACCCGAGAAGTGCGGCGCGTGCTGGATGGCTATCGTGCAATTCTCGAACTTGGCTACTGCGAGCAAAGCAGTACCGCAATGGGCGGTTAAGCAAATTGAGCTATAGTCCAGCGCATGATGGAACCGGATCAGGACCCACCTGAAGCGATTTGCGGGAGCGCCGAAGTCGGTGCACTGGCGCATTTGTATCGCGCTGAAGTCTATCGTTCGACAATTTGGCGACAAAGACTGGATATGACGACCAATTGGGCCGTCGTTTCGACCGGCATTGCTTTCTCGGTCAGCTTCTCAAATGAACAGGCGTCGCCATTGCCAATCGTACTGGTTGGCTTGTTGTCGGCCATGTTCCTGGTTCTTGAAGCGCGGCGATATCGTTATTTCTATGTCTGGAAGTTTCGCGCTCGCATGATCGAAATTACCAATTACGTCCCCATCCTGCGTGGACAAGGGGCCCAGATCCCCATGGACAAAGGTACGGCGCTGTCCGACGACTATTTGCGACCGCGCCACCGCATATCGTCGATGCGGGCCATCGGCCGCAGATTGCGTCGCAACTATGGTTGGCTGTTCTTGATTCAAGGCGTGGCCTATTACGCCAAGATCGGCATGCATCCGCGCGATGTCAGCACCTGGGAAGAATTCCTCTATCGGGCCCATGTCGGCCCCATTCCCGGCTGGCTCGCTTTGATGGCGGGGGTCGCGTTTCACTTGAGCTGGATGGTGTTCGCTTACTATACGTGGCGGCTTGATAGAGCAGATAAGCGCATCACGGCGGATTATCTCGATCCGGAACTCGCTTCCGGCGTCGCTGACGATAACGCGTCTTGACGCCTACACCCGGCCCAAGCTTCGGATTCTCTCAAATACGCTGGGATGAAGTTTTCCCCGACTCATATGACTCATTTGGCTTGCTCTATCGGGCCCCGTCTTGTATGTCCGCGCTTTCGAGATTTTGAGGCCGGTCAGTAATCGGCTTCCGACCAACTCAAAGAGGCACCCGCGATGAAAGCCGAAGGCCATCCAGATTATCACTTCATCACTGTCGTCATGACCGACGGGACGGAGTATCAGACCCGCTCCACTTGGGGCAATGAAGGGGACAAACTCGTCCTTGATATCGATTCCAGTTCCCACCCTGCATGGACCGGTGATCGCAATGCGAATCTGGACCGTGGCGGCCGCGTCTCGCGCTTCAAGGACAAGTTCAAAGGGTTCGTTTAAGCTTCGGCTTTCTGAATCGTCTGAAATTGAAAAACTCGCGCTTCGCAGCGCGAGTTTTTTGTATTGAAAATGTAGCGTTGCGTCAGAGCGCGTCGGTTCACAGACGCGGCGGCGCGTATTTGGTCAGAATGATCCCGTCCACCGCCGCGACATATTCTTCAATAGTTGGCGTGCGTCCGAGAATGCTCGACAAAACGACAACCGGCGTCGAAGCGAGCAGCGATTCGCCTTTCTTTTCGTCACTGTCAGCCACAACCCGACCCTGGAACAGGCGCGTTGAAGTCGCCATCACCGTGTCGCCATTCTCTGCCTTTTCCTGATTTCCCATGCAGAGATTACAGCCGGGACGTTCAAGATACATAATGTTTTCATAAGCCGTCCGGGCTGTGTTCTTTGGCGCGTCATCATCAAATTCGAAGCCAGAATATTTCTGCAGAACTTCCCAGTCACCCTCTTCTTTGAGCTCGTCGACAATATTGTAGGTTGGTGGCGCAACCACGAGCGGCGCTTTGAACTCAACCGTGCCATTCTGTGCTTCAATATTCTTGAGCATTTGCGAGATGATCTTCATGTCGCCCTTGTGCACCATGCACGAGCCGACAAACCCAAGGTCCACTTCCTTGGTGCCTTCATAGAAGGAAATCGGCCGGATCGTATCATGCGTGTAGCGTCGTGAAACATCGTCATTATTGACGTCCGGGTCAGCAATCATCGGTTCATTGATTTTGTCGAGATCGACTTCAAACTCGGCAGCGTATTCTGCATTCTCGTCAGGCGTGAGCGGTGGCCGCACGCCTGAACGAATGTCGGCAATGCGCTGATCAGCCTTTTCGATCAAGCCGTTCAGGACACGTTTTTCATTATCCATGCCTTTTTCAATCATGATCGCGATCCGGCTTTTTGCGATTTCCAGAGATTGGATCAAGGTCTCCGGTTCGGAGATGCAGATCGATGCCTTCGCCTTCATCTCTGCCGTCCAGTCGGTGAAGGTAAACGCCTGGTCCGCCAATAGCGTCCCGATATGAACTTCTATGATCCGGCCCTGGAAGACATTCTCACCATCAAAGGCGTCAAGCATCTGTGCCTGGGTCGCGTGCACGACATCGCGGAAATCCATGTGATCGTGCAGCGTGCCTTTGAACGTAACTTTCACGGATTGCGGGATGGGCATGGTTGCCTCACCGGTTGCGAGCGCCAACGCGACCGTGCCGGAATCGGCGCCAAAGGCGACGCCTTTCGACATGCGTGTGTGCGAGTCGCCACCAATAATGACATCCCAATCATCGACCGTAATATCATTCAGGACTTTGTGGATGACGTCGGTCATGGGGTGATACTCACCCTTCGGATCACGGCCGGTAATGAGGCCGAACCGGTTCATGAAGCTCATCAGCTTTGGCGTGTTGCGCTGTGCTTTCAGGTCCCAGACCGAAGCGGTATGGCAACCTGATTGATAAGACCCATCCACCGTCGGTGAAATCACGGTGGCGGCCATCATTTCAAGCTCTTGCGATGTCATCAGACCCGTCGTGTCCTGAGAGCCGACAATGTTGACTTTCACCCGCACATCAGAGCCAGCGTGCAGGGTCTTGCCCGGCGCGACGCCGACGGCATTGCGATTGAAAATCTTTTCCACCGCGGTCAGACCTTTGCCTTGGTGCGAGATTTCTTTCGATGTGGCGTACACACTCGGCGCATCAACGCCGAGAATGGCGGCGGCTGTGGTCTGCAACTTCTTGCCAAAGACCACCGCATAAGACCCACCCGCCTTCATGAATTCCATTTTTTGCGGCGTCAGCGCATTGGCAATGTCCACCAATTCTTCCGAGCCATCCTCATTGTAGAGCTTCTTGGTCTTTGTATTGATTGTCAGAACCGTGCCGGTATCGACGGAATAGAGTTGCTCCAGGACCGGCTCGCCGTCTTCATCTATGACCGGTGCGCCATTATGATTGAGCTTGCGCGCCCAGTTCTGAAGATCGACGCCAATGCCACCGGTGACCCCTACGGTCGTATAGAAAATCGGTGAAATCCCATTGGTGCCGCCAACGACGGGGGCAATATTGATAAATGGTACATAAGGGCTCGCCTGGACGCCGGTCCACAAGGCGACATTGTTGACGCCGGACATGCGTGATGAGCCGACCCCCATCGTGCCTTTTTCGGCGACCAGCATAACCCGCTTGTCCGGATGCTGTGCCTGAAGCGCTTTCAGCGCGTTCTGCTTGTCCTGATCATGTTCGAACAGGCATTTGCCGTGTAATTCACGATCCGAGCGGGAATGTGCATCCTTGCCTGGAGAAAGCAAATCCGTGGAGACGTCGCCAATCGCGACGACATATGTGACGACTTTGATTTCCTCTTCTACCTCGGGCAGGCCGGTGAAGAATTCCGCTTTGGCATAGCTTTGAAGGATATCTGTTGCGATGGCGCTGCCCGCCTTGTGCGCCGATTCCAGACGATCAGTATCGGCTTCGTACAGGAAGACTTGGGACTTCAGGACTTTGGCGGCGGCGTTGGCAATGTCTGCATCGTCGCCCAGAGCGAGATCGAGCAGGACGTCAATCGAGGTTCCGCCTTTCATATGCGATAGCAGGTCGAACGCGAACTCGGTTGAGATCTCCGCGACCTTCTCGTCGCCTAAGATGATGCTCTTCAGGAAGTTTGCCTTCTCGCCCGCGGCGCTGGTTGTACCGGGAAGCGTATTGTAAATGAAAAAGTCGAGCGACTGAGCGCGATGCGGATGGCCCGTCTCCTTGATCTGAGCAATTAACTCCGCGACCAGTGCCGCATCTTCAATCGGCTTAGGGTGAAGACCGTCCTTTTTGCGGGCTTCAATCTGGTCGAGATAATCGGAATACAGGCTCATGGTTTTATCAACTTCCCTAGATGTCTTTTCTTTGATCGCGCGACAGCACGCTCAGATCGCGCCGGGCATCAGCAGTGTCAGCGTCCATGTATTTTAGCAGATGGGAGGTGGCAAGCGTATTAGGCCATATATCCGCGCAAACGACGGCGCCGTATTCATGCATTGGGCGTAGAATTATGCCAAAAATTCGCGAAGCGTTGGGTTGAATTCGTGATCTCAATCTCTCGCCAGCGCCCTTCATTGGTTGACCACAAATGTAGTCAACCTGGTTGACTTATTGTTTTTCGATATGTACACAGGCCCCGCGTTCAGGATCACAATTAAACCTTTAACGGAGCAATCTCCCATGATCCGCAATCTTACAGCAGCCAGTCTTCTCGCGCTCGGGCTTGCCGGCGCCGCGAGCGCTGAAACCCGCACCTATGATGTCGGGTCGTTTACCGCCATCGATATCTCCGCTGGACTTGATCTCACTTTCGAAACCGGCGGGACGCAGTCAATTGAAGTCGAAAACCGCAATGGTGATTTCAGCGATATTGATGTCCTGGTCAAAGGCAACACGCTGGTGCTGAAGCGAAAGAAGAATAATTGGGGTTGGGGTCGCAAGCGCGAGCGCTATGGCATCACCGTTTCCGCCCCCGTAATCTCAAGCGTTGAAGCATCGTCGGGCTCGGATGTCGCGGGTCGCGGCATGACTGGAGATTCGATCTATATCGATGTTTCATCTGGTGCCGATGTAACCGTGACCGGCGTCGATGGCGGCACCGTTTCCATCGAAACCTCAAGCGGATCGGACGCTTCGGTCTCTGGAACATGCGCGACAGTTCGCGCTGAATCGTCCTCCGGCTCAGATCTCGATGCGCGTGACCTCGTCTGTGAGAACGGCCGGGCTGACGCCTCCAGCGGGTCAGACATTTCCATTCACACAACCGTCAGCGTCGAGGCCGATGCGTCCAGCGGCGCCGATGTCGATGTGTATGGCGGTCCGACGGATGTCGACAGCGACAAATCAAGTGGCGGGTCTGTTTCGATCCGCGGCTAAGTGAAGTCGAAATCTTCCAATCGATGGCCCGGGTCTGGCCAGGTGAGCTTCATGTCTTCAAGCGCACCGCGCACGATCCGGGCAATCATCGCATTGCGCCGCGTCCGACTGTCGGCTGGGACAATGTACCAGGGCGCATGTTTGGTTGAACATCGTGTGACGGCGGTTTCATAAGCGTCCATGAATTCCGGCCACAGTTTTCGATCCTCGAGATCGCCTGGGTTGAACTTCCAGAATTTGTGTTCTTCGGTCAGGCGTTCGCGCAGCCGAATACCCTGTTCTTCATGACCGACATTGAGCATGAATTTTAAGATCTTGACGCCGTTTTCCGACAAGTGTTTTTCAAACGCGTTGATTTGATCATATCGCTGTTCGATCGCATCGGCAGCGGCGAACCCCCGCACTTTGACGACCAGAACATCTTCATAGTGCGAGCGGTCAAAGATACCGATTCGACCCTTGCGTGGCACCGCATCATGGATGCGCCAGAGGTAATCATGCGCGAGCTCGGTCTTGCTCGGCGCTTTGAAGGCCCGAACCTGCATACCGAGCGGACTGGTATCGGCAAAGACGTTGCGAATGACGCCACTTTTGCCCGCTGTGTCCATGCCTTGCAGCACGACAAGCAGGGCGCGATCGCGATTGGCATAAAGCTTGTCCTGCAACTCATTGATGACTGCGGCATCTTTCTTCAGAGACACCCGCGCTTCTTTCTTGTCTGGGAAAAGCGAGCGGTCACCTGTGTCGCGTTTTGCCAGATCGAATGTCTTGCCGGGTGCGGCAATCAAGGCATCGCGGACAGCTTTGATTGAAGGATGGGACAATTTCTATTCTCCAGAGAGTCGGCATGAAAAAAGCCGCGCCATGACAGCGCGGCTTGGTCTTTTGTGCAAGCAATATGCTGCTTACGAAGAATAATATTCGACGACCTGCGCGGGCTCCATTTGAACCGGGTAAGGTACGTCTGACAGCTCAGGCATCCGAATGAATGTAGCGGTCATCGCTTTCGGATCGACTTCGATATATTCGGGCAGATCGCGTTCGGGAGACCCGAGGGCTTCCAGAACCAGTGCCATATTGCGAGATTTCTCGCGAACCTGAACGACATCACCTGGCTTCAGGCGGAAAGAGCCGATATTGGTCTTGGTGCCATTCACGGTGACGTGGCCATGATTGACGAATTGACGGGCCGCAAAAATGGTCGGCACGAATTTCGAACGATAGACAAAAGCATCGAGACGTGACTCGAGCAGGCCGATCAGGTTCTCGGCGGTGTTGCCTTTGCGGCGGGCGGCTTCAACGAAAGTCGCCTTGAATTGTTTCTCTGTAATATCGCCATAGTGAAACTTGAGTTTCTGCTTGGCCATCAGCTGCATACCAAAGTCAGAGACTTTACCGCGACGGTTTGGTCCGTGCTGACCTGGCTTGTTCGGGCGTTTGTTGACGGGAGATTTTGGGCGGCCCCAGATATTCTCGCCGACACGGCGATCAATCTTGTACTTCGCCGAATGACGACGTGACATAGTGTACCTCAATTTTTGACGTGGGCTGGCCCCTGACTCTATGCAAAGGGCGATTTCAACAGCAGCACCACACCGACCTGTCCTGAAGCGGCGTCTAAAACAGGATGCAGTGCCAAGAGTCAAGCCAAAGCTTCAGCCTTAGGCGGGGTGAATGACGCGAGGGCCCATCTTGACGCCAGCGTCATGTTCGCGCCCCATGCGGGAAAACAGACATTGGAGGAAAGCATGGCAGATCTGTCGGGCAAAGTGGCCGTCATTACAGGCGCGGCCAGTGGAATTGGCGCAGCAGGCGTGGAAGTCTTTGTAGACGCAGGTGCGCAAGTTGTCGCCGCGGACGTGCAGGATGACAAGGGCGCGGCCCTGGTTCAGCGGTTTGGCGCAGACAAAGTTGCGTACCAGCATTGCGATGTCATGGACACGAAATCACTTGAAGCTCTGATGCAATCTGCCACCGATAGTTTTGGGGGCCTCGACATTCTCTGGAACAATGCTGGCAGCGGTGGCACGTCCAGCACCGTCGAGGAGATGGATTTCGAAGGCTATGACTTCACCATGGATTTGCTGCTAAAGTCGGTTTTCGCCGGCACTCATTTTGCGATTCCGCATATGAAGGCACGCGGCGGCGGCAGTGTCGTGAACACGTCTTCTATCTCGGCTGTCTGTGCAGGCTATGCGCCGGTGACATATTCTGTCGCGAAGAAGGCTGTGGCGCACTTCTCCAAGCTCGCAGCGGCAGAACTTGCCAAGTACAAAATCCGCGTCAATTCCATCCTGCCCGGCTTCATCGCAACCTCAATATTCGGCGCTTCACTCGGTTTGCCGCGTGAGCAAGCAGATCAGATGGCAGAAATGGTGGCGCAAGCGGGCGGCGCCATGCAGCCGATCGGACGCACAGGGAGCGGCCAAGACATTGCGCGCATGGCGGCATATCTCAGTTCACCCGAAGCCGGGTTTATTACCGGCGGCGAATTCCTGGTCGATGGGGGCATGACCGTCGGGCCACCGCACAGCTGGGATGAAGACGTGGGCGGTCCCTTGCTGGACGCGCTCGGTATTACGCCGGAACAGGCTGAGCAAATGGCGGCGGCCATGCGCAGCGGACAGGGCGCCTAATTGGTCAGCCCGGGAATAGATTCCACTTGTTTCAACAAGGCTGAGAGCGAATCCGACCGAGCCACTTCATTGCCTTTGTCATCAAACAGAACGAAATCCTTGTTTGACTTGCGCAACGGAAAGCGGCGCCAGTGCGCTCGCGTGCGGTAAAGCGTGATTTCTTCCGGGGTCTCACCACTGGCCGACCAGCCGGTCCAGACATGATCGGCCGGGATAGAGCGCCATAAGCGGTCTATGGCGTCTAAATCGGCAGCGGAGAAGTGGGACATGACGGATAAGGAGGAAGCTTCGGGTTACGAGCCAGTTAACACGTCGAGGCTTTCCGGCAACCTGCGCGGTGCCGCTCTGATGGTACTGTCAGGGGTCGGCTTCACGTTCTACCTCTTGTTCAACAAGCTGCTTTCCGCCGAAGTGCATCCGGTTTTCCTGGCATTCTGGCGTGCTTTTCTGGGGATGGGGATGGCCATTCCATTTGTCGCTGCGCTCGGTTTTGGGGCGATGAAAACGAAACGGCCCGGACTCCTCATGGTGCGCAGTCTGTTCGGCACGTTGGGGTTTACGCTCGCGATTGTTGCCGTGTCCGATTTTTTCACACTGACCCTGGCCCAGTTCAATGCCATCAGCTTTACCCGGCCGCTATTTGTGACGTTGCTGGCCGCTTTGGTTTTGCGCGAGTTTGTCGGACCACAGCGTTGGGTCGCGCTATTTGTCGGATTTGTCGGCGTCTTGATCATGGTGATGCCGGGCATTTTCTTTTTCTGGCAGCCGGGCGCTTTCGACGGCAATGCGTTTGAGCTGGGCAGCGTCATCGCGTTGATCAGCGCCTTCAGCCTAGCGGCGGCGATTGTTCTGGTAAAATTCCTGAGCGCTGAATTGCCAGCCATGGTGTTGCTGCTCTACGCAAATCTGTTTTCCACCATATTGCTCGCGCCGTTCGCGATTATTTACTGGACCGAAGTTTCCGTTTCGGACTGGGGGTTGATTGTCGCCATGAGCGCGTTCGGCTTTGTCTCGCAATTCTGCTTCATCTACGCGATGAGCATCGGCGATGCGTCATTCTTGTCGCCGATTGATTATCTTCGGCTGCCAATGTCCGCTGTCGCTGATTTCTGGGTGTTCCGATTGATCCCCGGGCTCAGCGTCTGGATCGGTGCCGCGGTGATTGTCCTGTCGACGCTTTATATTGGTTGGCGAGAACGCGTGAATTCAAAATCGTGATGTGAGGCCTCTTGTGAACAAGTAACAAATCGTTCAGTGTTCGCTCAAGAGGAGCATCCGCAATGACCAAAGTACTCGTGACCGGCGCAACCGGCTTTATCGCCTCGCATACTATTCTGGCATTGCTCAATAAGGGCTATGATGTTCGCGGCACCGCGCGCTCCGCCAGCAAAGCGGAAAAGCTCAATGCGACACTGAGCGCCTATTCCGGAAAGCCAGTGGAGATCGAACTGGTCAGCGCCGATCTGACCAGCGATGATGGCTGGCAAGAGGCCATGGACGGCGTGACCTATTTGCAGCATCTGGCGTCGCCGATTCCGAACAATCTTCCAAAGGATCCGAACGAGCTGATCATTCCTGCGAAGGACGGGGCGTTGCGCGCTTTGAAAGCGGCGAAGGCGGCGGGCGTGAAGCGTGCGGTCATGACCTCTTCATTTGCGGCGGTGGCCTATGGTTGGGGCGATCAGCGGCCAGCTACTCTGGATGAATCGCATTGGTCCAATCCCGACAATGTCAAAGACAATACCGCGTATACGCGGTCTAAGGCGATCGCCGAGAAAGCCGCCTGGGATTATGTGCGAGGCGAAGGGCAAGGCTTGGAGCTTGCGACCATAAATCCGGTCGCCGTGCTGGGACCGGCAATGAGCGGGGACGTGTCCGCGTCGCTTGAGCTGGTGACGCAGCCCATGCAAAACAAGGTGCCAGCCTTTCCGAAACTGACCTTTGGAATTGTCGATGTCCGCGATGTCGCTTTGGCGCACGTCAACGCGATGGAGAAGCCGGAGGCGGCGGGTGAGCGATTCATCGTCGGCGACAAGGTCCTGTCTTTCACCGATATCGGCGCCGTGCTGCGCGAAGCCTATCCGGGTCGCAAGCTGCCAAAAGGTGAGCTACCGAACTGGCTGGTGCGGATGCTGACTCTGGTCAATCCAACCTTGAAACAGATTGTGCCCGAATTGGGCAAAGCGCGGGCGTTCTCGAACGAGAAGTCCCGAATGATGCTGGGCATCGACTATATCCCCGCCAAGGACGCAATCCTCGCCAGCACGAATTCTCTGATGGAATTGGGTGAACTTTAAACAAAGTTGCCAAAGACTGCTGAGACGCTTAAGTCAGCGCGATTAAAGGAATTCGCGATGCGCCCTGTGACGAGTTGTTGTGTTTGTATGTGCGGCTAAGGTAACGCCCCCTTAGCCGGTTTTCGCATATCCGATTCCCAGACATTTTTGAGCGCCCAATGACTCTTCGACTTTACGACACGCTATCGCGCGAAAAGCGCGTTTTCGAACCCCAGGACCCGTCCCGTGTGACCATGTATGTCTGTGGACCGACGGTCTATAATCGCGCTCATATTGGCAATTTCAGACCGGTTATCGTGTTCGATACCCTTTATCGGGTGTTGCGAGCGACTTATGGCGAGGATGCGGTGATTTATGCGCGGAACGTCACCGATATCGAAGACAAGATTATCGCAGCGAGCCAGGACACAGGCACGTCGATCGAGGACATCACTCAGAAATATGCTGCCATTTATGATCAAGATGCAGCCGCGGTAAACGCCTTGCCCCCCACCATCATTCCGTGGGCGACAGAGCATGTCGCAGAGATGATCGAAATTATCGAAGCGCTCGAACGAAAAGGCTACGCCTATGAGACTGAGGCGGGCGTCTTTTTCAATGTGCCTCAGATGGCGGATTATGGCCGTCTGTCGAAGCGCAATCTTGATGACAATCAAGCCGGCGCGCGGGTTGATGTCGATCTTGGCAAACGTGATCCCGCGGATTTTGCACTATGGAAATTCGCTAAACCAGGCGAGCCGGAAGATGCGATCTGGGACAGCAAATGGGGCCGCGGGCGCCCTGGTTGGCATATTGAATGTTCGGCGATGGCGGCCAAACATCTGGGCAAGACGATTGATATTCATGGGGGTGGCATCGATTTGCAGTTCCCGCATCATGAAAATGAAATCGCTCAGTCCGAATGCGCGCACGGTCAGACCATGGCCAATTACTGGATGCATAATGGCTTCCTCGATATGGCTGGCGAGAAAATGTCGAAATCGCTGGGCAATGTTGTTCTGTTGAATGATCTTCTCAAGGATTGGGATGGCGAGATCATCCGCTTTGCCATGCTCAGCGGCCATTATCGCGCACCGCTCGACTGGACAACCGAGCTGCTCGAACAGGCGAAAGCCACATTGAACAGGATCTATGGCGCATTGCGCCGCGTCTGGGAGGCAGAGGGCGGCGTCGCTGCGGATGTCGGGGTACGCGATGCTTTGCGCGATGATCTCAACACGCCGATCGCGCTCGCAGAATTGTCGCGTCTGGCCAGCGCCGCCAATGGAGCCGCCGATCGCAAAGATGCGGCGAGCATGGCTGAAGCGCGGGCGGATTTGCTCGCCGCGGGTGCGGTCCTTGGCTTGTTGACCAGAACACCTGCCGAATGGGAACAAGGGGACGACGCGGATGAGAATGCCCACATTGACGCTCTGGTGGCAGCGCGCCTACAGGCGCGTGCGGATAAGAACTGGGCGGAAGCCGATCGTATTCGCGATGAACTTGCTGCCGACGGTATCGAGATTATGGATAGCGCTGGCGGCGCGACGTGGCGGCGGGTATAGGTAAAATGATGCGTATTACACTCTGTCTTGTTGGTCTTGGGGCGATGTTGGTTGCGGCCTGTCAATCGGCGCTGCCAACGGAAAGTGGCACCGCTTATCTTGTTCGGCATGCCGAGAAGGAAACCAGCGAAACCGGATCCCAGAATTTTAATCCGCGCGACCCGTTGCTCACCCAGGTTGGCGCGCTCCGAGCTGAAGCCTTGGCGGACAGATTGGAGAATGCCGGGATTGTGGAAATTTGGTCGAGCGATACGACGCGCACGCGCGAGACAGCAAAGCCCTTGGCGGAGCGATTAGGCCTCGCCATTCAAATCTATGACCCGTTTGAGCTCGAGGCATTTGCGGCGCAGCTGAAAACGCGCTCCGAAGCCACAGTGCTCGTTGTCGGTCATTCAAATACCACGCCCCCTCTGGCCCAGTTGCTTGGGGCCGACCCTGGTCCTGAAATCGTCGAAGCGAGTGAATATGATCGTCTCTACGTGATTGAACTGGAAACCGGCCTGGGCAGGATTGAGCGCTACGGCGAAGCTTCTGACCGGGCGCCCGTTGATGGCTAAAGTTCGCAATTTGCGCACGCTCCTGCAATCGCTTTGCAACGAAACAAACGGCGAAACCGTAACGGTTGCAGATTTGCTGAACGCTGTCGGTCGACGGTCTTATGGTCCGGTTTTACTCTTGCTGGGTTTTATCGCGATCAGTCCGTTGACGATTATTCCAGGCGCCAATTTTCTAATTGCTTTCATCACGTTGATCTTCGCGGTGCAAATGGTGTTTGGGCGGCAGTATCCATGGATCCCGCACAAAGCCCTCGCGTTCAGTTTTCAAAGAAAGCACCTGATTATGGGCGTTGCAGCTGCAGACAAATACGTCGCGCAAGTTGATCGATTTCTGAAACCGCGACTGACTTTTCTGACGCAAACACCCTTTGCACAATTGGTGGCGCTGGCCTGTATCGCTGCGGCTTTGGTCACGTTTCCATTGGGATTTGTACCATTCGGTCCTTTCATTCCGAGTCTCACCATTCTTTTGTTTGGGTTGGCCATCACGGCGCGTGATGGCTTCGTTATCCTTCTTGCGGGGGCCTCATTGGCCGGAGCATGCTATTTTTTGATCCGGGTTTGGGCCGTCCTGCCCTTCGTTTAGGGCTTGATTTTGGCACGCTTCGGCGCGACATGTGGCGCATGGTCGATCTGTATCACAATCGTGTACTGGAACTTGCGTCTGACATTCCTCATGTCGGCACACTTGCGAATGCGCATGGGTCAGCCACAAAAGTGTCCCGGATTTGCGGATCGACTGTGCGAGTCGATGTCTTGCTATCCGAAGACTCAGAAACGGTGATCGGCATAGCCGTTGATCCAAAGGCTTGCGCCCTCGGTCAGGCTGCAACCTCGATCCTGGCTGAAAATGCCATTGGTGCAACATATGACGAGTTGGTCGAAGCGCGGGATCAATTGCGGGCCATGTTGAAAGATGGCGGTGAGCCGCCGCGTGGCCGATTCTACGAGTTACGTCACCTCGAAGGTGTGCGTGATTATCCGCCGCGCCACGCCTCCACCATACTGGCGTTCGAGGCCATATTGGACGCGATTGAAACCGCACGAACCAACAGGGCCGCGGCAGCTGACGCGCTGCCCGCGGCCTAACTCAGCGCACAATTCGGGCTCGCGCCCTATTCGCCTGAGGCATTAGCGTTTAAACCGTTTTCAAGGAAACAGCTGGGGAATATCCCATCATGTCCGGCCTGCGCCGCTCTTTCGCCTATGGCTTCCTGAAAGCCTATAAACTGACCCTGTCGCCGATTTTCATGGTATTCGGCGCGCGGTGCCGGCACGACCCCTCCTGCAGTCAGTATGGGGCTGAATGTGTATCGCGGCATGGTCTATGGAAAGGCGGTTGGATGTCGCTTGCACGCTTCGTCCGGTGCCGGCCGGGCGGCAGCTCTGGATACGACCCGGTTCCTATGGAAACGAAATCTGCACCCTTTTGGGCTCCATGGCGGTACGGTGATTGGGCTTTGACAGAACGCCCATTTCCTGATCATGGGCCAGACACGAAATGAAAAGACAAAGAAGATGATTAAAGTCACGCTTCCTGACGGCGCGGTTCGCGAATATGAAGACGGCGCCAGTCCCTATGATGTGGCCGTGAGTATCTCCAACTCATTGGCCAAAAGATGCCTTGCGGCAAAAGTCGATGGTGAGATGTATGACCTGATGCGGCCGCTGGATGGCGACGCCAGCGTCGCGCTGATCACCGCCAAGGATCCTGAAGGCCTCGAGCTTATTCGGCATGATGCGGCGCACGTTTTGGCGCAAGCCGTCCAGGCGCTGTTTCCCGACACGCAAGTCACAATTGGCCCGGTCATTGATGACGGGTTCTATTATGACTTTGCTCGCGAAACGCCGTTTTCATCGGAAGATTTCGAAAAGATCGAAAAGAAAATGGCGGAGATTGTCGACGCGGATTATCCGATCGTTCGGGAAGTTTGGGACAAGGACCAGGCGATCGAAACGTTCAAATCGATCGGCGAAGATTACAAAGCCCAGATCATTGACGACATTATTCCGCCAGGCGAGCCGATCACCGTTTACAAGCAAGGCGAGTGGTTCGATCTCTGCCGTGGTCCGCACTTGCCGAGCACAGGTAAGCTGCCCAAGGCGTTCAAGCTGATGAAGCTGGCGGGTGCCTATTGGCGCGGAGACAGCAAGAATGAGATGCTGCAACGCATGTATGGAACGGCGTGGGCGAATGAGAAGGATCTTAAAGCCCACCTGACGCGGCTCGAGGAAGCCGAGAAACGCGATCATCGTCGCCTCGGTCAGCAATTGGATTTGTTCCATTTCCAGTCGGAAGCGCAGGGCTCGGTGTTCTGGCACGCGAAAGGGTTCAAACTCTGGCGCGCTTTAGAGGCATATATTCGTCGGCGCCTGGATGAAGCCGACTATGATGAGGTCAAAACCCCGCAATTATTGGATAAGGCCTTGTGGGAAAAGTCTGGCCACTGGGCGAAGTTCAGAGATGGCATGTTTATCGTGCCAGACATGATTCCATCGCTAGAGAGCGAAGAGATCGAACTCGCGGATGCGGATGACATGTTGGCCTTGAAGCCCATGAATTGCCCGGCGCACATCCAGATCTTCAATAGCGATCAGCGATCTTATCGTGATCTTCCCATGCGCATGGCCGAGTTTGGTTGCTGTCATCGCAATGAAGCGCATGGCGCGTTGCACGGTCTGTTGCGCGTGCGTCAGATGACACAGGATGATGCTCACATTTTCTGTCGTGAAGACCAGGTGGTCGACGAGACCAAGCGGTTCCTGGAACTGTTTGCGTCTGTCTATGATGATTTCGAAATGACCGACATCGCCTACAAACTGGCGACGCGGCCAGAGATGAGAGCCGGCGATGATGCGACTTGGGATCGCGCCGAGAAAAACCTCGCCGATGCGCTCACAGCAGCCGGGCTCGAATTTGAAATCGCCGAAGGCGAAGGCGCATTCTACGGGCCGAAACTGGAATTCCATCTGACCGATGCGATCGGGCGCACATGGCAGGCGGGTACGTTCCAGCTCGACTATATTCTGCCCGAGCGGCTGGACGCCAACTATATTGGTGAAGACGGGGCGAAGCATCGGCCTGTCATGCTGCACCGCGCGATCTTCGGGACGTTTGAACGCTTCACGGGCCTGTTGATCGAGCATTATGCCGGCGCTTTTCCGTTCTGGTTGGCTCCCGTGCAAGTCGTTGTCGCGACGATTTCGGAAAGTTCTGATGCCTATGCAAAAGAAGTTGCTGCCGAAATGCGCGCTGCGGGTTTGCGCGTCGAAACCGATCTGCGGTCAGAGAAAATCAATTACAAAGTCCGTGAGCATTCCGTCAAAAAAGTTCCGGTCATTGCCGTCGTCGGCGCCCGGGAAGCAGAAGAGCGCAAGCTTGCATTGCGTCGCTTCGGCTCCAAAGCACAAGAGGTCGTGACGCTGGAAGACGGACTGTCTATGCTTTCCTTCGAATCGCTAGCCCCCGATTTGAAGCGTAAAGTGAGCTAAGAGATGACAATCGGCCCGAGAACATTTGCGCCCGTCCTGGCCGCGATTTTAGTTCTTTGGCCGATCATCGCCTATATGGGCGCCCAGGGTTATACCGGTGCCGTGGCGATCGCCGCTTTGATCGCGCTCGCCTATGTTCGCGTCACAGGTATTAAACTCTACGTCATCGCCTGTCTTGCGTTCCTGGCTTGGGTCGTGGTCGCGGGCTTCTGGTCGCCAGAATCGAAAGACCTGCTGACCGGAAGCGTGTTTACCGGTTCATTCTCTATGGATATGCCCGGGATGCGTTTTGGTCTTACCGCGCTGGCGGGGCTTGCGGTTTTGGTCGCGACCGGCACGGTTGCGCCTGGATCCGGCAAGACCAGCCTGCGCGTAATCTCCATCGCCGCCTGCGTGCAATTTGTGGGCGTCGTTGTCACAGCTATTTTTATGTCCGAGATTCTGGCGGTATTGGCGCCGATCAGCGATCCCGTGCGAGAAATGCCACAGAACCTGCTGCGAAATGCAACCTCGTTCCTATTGTTATTGCCGTTCCTTCTGGCGTGGCTGTGGCATCGTCCAAACACAGATTGGGGGCCTATTCTGGCAATCTCCATGGGTCTGGTGGCCGTCTCAGCGTTTATCCAAACCGGCAATCAAACCGCCGCGGTTGGCGCTGTTTTCATGTTGATCGCCATGGCGATCGTGAAATGGCTTCCGCGTAACGGCTTCAAAGTGATTTTCACCACGCTGGCATTCTATATCGTCTCCGCGCCAATGCTGTTGAGCGGCGCCCTGTCGCAATTGCGGGCGTCGGGCTTACCGCTGCCGCGGTCATTTTTCTCACGCACTTACAGTTGGGAACTGGTCGGGTCGAAGATTGGCGATGCTCCACTGATCGGGCATGGTCCGGAAGCGTCACATATTTGGCGAGATACATTTGCCGACCATCCGGCCTGGTTGGCCGATGCGACGCTGCGGTTCGGCGACTCCTATGCTTGGGAAGTTTACCGCGTTATTCCCATCCATCCGCACAATATGCCTTTGCAGATCTGGGCAGAGACCGGGATGATCGGCGCCGTCCTCGCCGCATCATTCCTGTTTTTCCTGGGGTGGCGATTGCGCCCGCCATCACAATGGGGCGCCGTTTCCAAATATGCCGCTGCCGGCCTGGTCGGCGCCTGTATTGCGGTTTGCAGTTTCGCATACAGCATGTGGAATGAAGCCTTCTGGGCCAGCATTGTCATCGCGGCCGCGGTCATACTGTTGCAATCGCGCCATGAGAGTGCGAGCCCCGCGTGAGCAATAGCACTGTCACTGCCGTCGTGGTTTCATATCACACAGGACCGCGTCTTAAAGAATGCCTGTATGCGCTCGTGAGCGATCCTGACATTCGCCAAACCATCATTGTGAACAATGGCAATCCCCCAGAGATGCAGGCATGGCTGACTCGATTTGTAGGCCAGCGCGCAAATACCGAAATGCTGGATGGTCACGGCAATATCGGATTTGGCGCCGGCGTGAATCTCGGGGTCAGCCGGGCGGATGGCCCGGATATTCTGGTCATCAATCCGGATGCCGCATTGCGCTGGGACTCCATTACCAGTCTACAGAAAGCAGCGAAGGGTTTAGATGCGCCCTGGATTGTTGGCGGGCGAATATTTGATATTCGCGGCCGCGAAGAACGGGGGCCACGTCGACGCGAGCTCACGCTTTGGCGCGCTGCAACCAGTATGTTCGGCTGGAATACCTGGACGCTGGAGCGCACACCTTCGCCCGATGCCCCCATCGACATGCCGGTGATTTCCGGCGCGTTTTTTCTTACCAACAAGACGAGTATGGATTTGCTGGACGGGTTCGATGAAGGCTATTTTTTGCATGTCGAAGATGTAGATTTGTGTCGGCGCTGCCGCGCCGCTAATGGGCGCGTGATTTATGACCCTCACGCAGGCGCCTTGCATTATGGCTCGACATCTAATGTGCCGAGCGCAACAGTTGCTCGACACAAAGCAGACGGTCTGGCCCGGTATTTCAAAAAATTTGCACGCGGACCGGTAGACCGAATTTTGGTCTTTCTCGCCGTGCCAATCCTGCGGATCGCGCTGACCTTGGCGCGACGCTAAAAGCTCCGCTCGACAATGCTGAGAATATCCGGTGTGAAATCCTGGAAATCATAATCGGTGATGCGAAACGCCCAGCCCGCAGCTTTTTCATTGATCGCCGCGGCGCGACGTGCGCCTTCACCCGCCTCAATCGCCCGTAAAGTCACCCACAGACCGCCGGATTCGCGATAAGCGCGAAGGTCTATTTCCAGGCCGTCAAATGTTTCGCTGATATGGCGTGCTATGGGGTCCGTGGTGAGATCGGTCGCGGGCTTCACATCCACCGGGGTCAGACGGGTTACGGCCAGCGCAGTGGTGGACGCGGCCAATCGCGAGATCAGGCGATCGTCCTGATTTGGCGGGGCCGGTCGAAAACTACGGGTATCCGATCCTTCAGACCGGCGCAGATAGAGTGAGCGCCCATTGGCATCTGTGATGCGCGCCGAACGGATCGCGGACGGATCGATTTCGATAATATCCAAATCCAGCCATGCTCGCCGATTGTAAAATGGCGGGAGTGTGCCTTCCGCGCGAAAGGTTTGGGAATCCTCAGGGTCTCGGACATACAGCGTGTCATTCTTGCGTCCAATTATTAGACTATGCATAAGGTTGGCGTCTGACCCGAAGATCTCGACCAAAGCGCCATTCCCGTCCTGTTGAGGATGCCCCAATCCGATGCGGTCATGCTTGTATGGATCATCGGTGCGTTTTTCGTCGAAACTCAGTGTTTCCAACCCCCCCGCGAGTTCGGCCAGGCGGTCGGGTCGGACCGGGTAACCCCCGGTTTCCTCCAAGGTCCAACCGGAAGCCGTACGCGCCAAAGTGTACCGCTCATCGGCAAGGGTGAAGCGGATTTTTTGAGCGTCAGCCCGGGTCCGACCAAAGTCGGACAGAACGGGGTCACCAATACGAGCGTGCTGATTGTCTGCAGGGCGCGTGGTCAGACTGGTCAGACCCAGAATGAGCCAAAGCAGGACCGCGAACCCGGTGAGCACAATGACGCGTTTTCGGCGCAGACCCTGGTGCGATTGGCTCATGCTTGCGCCCTCCGCCGGTTTCGCGTGAACACTGCAAATCCAAACAATCCGATCAGAATCGGGCCGCCAAGTATCGTAAACAGACGCAGCCTCAGCTCCAATCGGTCAATGTCGCGCCTGAAGTCTCGTTCGATCTGACGCAGCCTTCCGCGCGTCGTCACGATATCTTCGCGCAACCGGGCCAGCTCATCGCGTTCAGCTTCGTTCAATTCAGCGCTCACGTCGCCATCAAAGAAGCCGCCCGTGGCGCCGATCGATTGCAATTCTTCCAGGCGTTGCTGCGACGTTGCGAGATTGGCTTCAAGGCGCGCTTGTTCGCTAAAGAACCGTGCTTGTGCAGCGTCACGCATGTCATCGACCGTGGTCATTGGTCGACGCCCGGGTGCCCTGGCGCGCAAGCTCATCAGCTCTGAGCCACCAGAAAGGCTATCGAGTGCGTTGAGGATGAAGGTAAGATTGTCAGCGAAAGCGACCCCGGTTTGTAAATCGAGATGCAGACCATCATCGAGCATATCAGCGTCCGACACGATGATGATGTCAGCGTCCACCGCGCTGGTGCTCATGTGCGGCGGCGCTTCTTCCATCGCGGCGCGCGCGAGCTCCGCAAATATTGGATCATTCGGAATGTCGACCGGGGGTGCACCGTCAGAAAACGCGCTGATCAAAGGCCCAGAAACACGCACGGCGAGGGGGGCCGGACCGATATCGCTCGCTTCATACAGCGCGACCGTATCGCCAGCGGAAAGATCCTGGGCCGCGCGATCGGCAGGTATCCGGCTCGGCGCAACGCCGGTTTGCATCAGGATTTCACGCTGTCCGGGGGCGCCATCCTGTAAGATCAGACGACCCGGGGCACCGAGATTGATGGTGCGTGTGAGGTCGGCCGTGACAATATTCAAACGCGACGTCAGACCCGGGGGTATGGATAGAAACAGAGGGTGCTGCAAAACCGTCGTTCGGCCATCGCCTGCATCGGCTTCAATTGACAATGCGGTCTCGGTATCCGCGATCGCGTCGTCAGACAGAGAAACGCCCCAAACCGGGCTGAAACGGTCCAGGTCCGATCGGATCTGGCGATTGGTCATATTGAACGGCCCCGTGCCCTGAGACGTTTTCGCTGCTGGGTCTAGCAATATCAGCGCGCGGCCCTTGCGCAGAATAAACTGGTCGATTTGCCAGAGCTGCCATTCGGTCAGTTCAGGGGGGTGGGCCAGCATCAGGACATCGAGTTCACCCGGGAGTTCGATGAAATTTTCATCCAGTAATTCAACCGAAAAGGTTTTGCTCATCTCACGCCGTATCGCGTAGCCAGCTTCGTCGGTCAGCGCATTCATTCCAGGCAGAGTGGAGAGCAGACCAATGCGAGCCGGTTCTGGACGATCCAGGCGCGCCAGCATGCGCGTTATATCATATTCGAGGCTGCTTTCTTGCTCGGGCGCAAGAAACGGAATCACGCGTTCATCATCGACCGCGTTGCGACCGATCAACCCGAAATAAAGCGGATCGCCACCATTTGTGTCGACGGCGATCAGGCCTGCTGCAAGGGCTTCGTCCTCGGCCTCTGAAAACGGCGCTGGATCGATTTCACGAAGCCGTACATTCGCACCGCCGAGTGTGTCATAAGCCTGCAGCAATTCCCGAACGCGGACGGCATACGCCCGCACAGCGGGGAAATCCTGTCCGACACTGCGCGTATAGACAAAAGTCAGGTCTATTGGCTCGGCAAGCTCGGTAAGCGTTGTGCGCGTGCCATCGGACAGCGTGAACAATTTGTGCTCCGTAAAGTCGGCGCGTGCACCGGCCAACCAGGATTGTGCGAGCAAGTTTGCAGCGCCAAAGATTGCCGCAAATAGCAGGCTGGCGAGGAGCAAATAGCGGCGCGGGCTCATTGCGCGCCCCCGCGACGATGCCCAACAAAGAGCGTATTCAATGCCACGCAGAGGGCAATAAATCCGAAGAAGAACATCAGACCTCGAAGCTCAAGCACGCCGCGCTGAGCGGTTTCGAAATGCGTCAGAAACGAAAACTGGGCAATGGCATCGCCGGCGTTTGCACCGAGCATGCTGGCTACGGCGCCCGACACCAGCGGCCAGCCAGCGGCGGTCAGCACAAAGGCGACAAGAACGCCGATGACAAATGCCAGCACGGCGCTGCGCGTCAACGCCGATACCGCGGCCCCGATCGACAGATAGGCGCCGGCCATGATCAAGCTCATAAAATAAGTTAGCGCGATTGCGGCATTGTCCGCCGGGCCAAGAATGTTGACGGTGATCCACCACGGAAAGGTCAGAACCAGTGCCAGAGCGGCAACGGTCCAGGCGGCGAGAAGTTTTCCAATCACCAACCCGGTTAGATTGACCGGCAAAGAGAGCAGCAATTCGGAGGTGCCATGGCTTGACTCTTCAGCCCAGAGCCGCATCGCAAGAGCTGGCATAAACAGCATAAATAGCCACGGGTGCCAGTAGAAGAACGGCCCGAGATCGGCCGCGCCTGTATCAAAAAAACGGGATAGATCCCAGGTAAAGATGCCCAACACCAACAAGAAAATGGCGACAAAAACATAAGCGAGCGGCGTGGCAAAATAGGCAGAAATCTCTCGTCGCCAAGCCGCCTTGAGCCCGGTCAGACTGCCCTGCATATCCAGGTTTAGCATGTCTCGATCTCCCGCTTGTCTGCGAGAGAAATGAATGCCTCTTCCAGCCCGCCCGGTTTGCTGCCCGCGAGCGCTTCCGGCGTGTCATCAGCGACCACTTGTCCTTGATCGATGACAATCACCCGCGAACACATGGCGGGGACTTCGTCCAATGTATGGGTCGAGATGACAATGGCTTTTTCCGGCGCCATGCGCGCAACCAAGGCACGGACGGCGCGCTTCTGAACGGGATCAAGGCCGTCTGTTGGCTCATCGAGCAGCAATACTGGAGGATCGTGGATGAGCGCTGCCGCGAGTCCGACGCGACGGCGATATCCTTTTGACAATGCCGCGATCGGTTTGCCTGATACGCTGGCAATCCGAGCATCAGCGATCACGCGCTCTATGGCATTTTTTCGGGTAGATTTGGAGAGACCGTGCGCGTCGGCCATGAACCGTAAAAAAGTGATGGGAGTCATGTCCCGATAAAGTGGCGCGCCTTCGGGCAGGTAGCCGATCTGCGTTTGGGCGGTGCGGCGTTGATTGATGATGGACTGACCATTGACGATCGCATCACCGGCATCGGGCTCCAGGACGCCTGCAACCATTCTCATTGTCGTCGATTTGCCAGCGCCGTTCTGTCCCAGGAATCCAAGCACTTCGCCCTTGGCCAATGAGAAACTGAGATCTGCGACCGCAACTTGGTCGTCGAACGCTTTTCTCAGATTTTGGAGGTCGAGCATTTTTGGGGTCGCAACTGGCTTATCACGGAGAGTTAACCCCATTCGTTAGACCAGGCCAGTAAAGGGATCACCAATATCGTGCAGCTAAATTTGCGTTCACAAAATAACGACGCGCCCCAATTTTTTGGAGCGCGCCATCAAATCTACATGGTAATGAGTGTCGAGCGGCTCAAAGCAGTCGCCCCGGGGGGCTGGGGGGGCTGATGGGTCCGGAATGACTGCTAGACTTCGCCGCCCGACAATTGCAGACTGGTGCCAATCGGTGACGGCTTCAAGTCGCGATTGAGGCAAAACTGCCGCAATCTGGATTAAAAATGCGTCACTCGAAGGCCTATCTGTAACGAATTCACGCTCTATGACCCAAATAACACCGCTGAAAAAACCCCGGCAAAAACCAAAAACCGCCTTTCAGCGCGATGAAATGAGCTTGATTCTAGGCGTTTACGGGCGTTTGGTCATGTCGGGGCAGGCAAAAGACTATGCGGTTGGCGCTCACAAGGACCAGGCCGTCTTCGCGATTTTTCGCCGTCACACCGAAAACCCGAACTGGACAATTCTGAAAACGCCAGCCCTGTCGCGCATGCAGGGCGCTTATTCAGTCCATGGAGCGCAAGGACAGGTGCTCAAGCGCGGTCGCGACCTGAAACAGGTGCTGAGCGTATTTGAGACGCGCAAATTCGAGATTATTCGATAATTACTGACCGACCAGGCGCTGAATCAGGCCCATCATACCGGTAAACCGCAACCCGCCGTCTCGAACAGCGAGCGCGAAGCAAACGCCATCTAGATCGCCGGTGGGTTGGTGGGTGTCTTCCGGGCCCTTCAGACTGATGTCTCCGGGTCCGAAATTACCGCTTTCATCGCTGAAGCCGCCGGCGACCACCAAGGTAAACTCGCTGCCGCTATGGCTGTGTTTTGGGACGGTGCAGCCGGGCTCGATGCGATAGAGTTCGACGTCCGCCTCGCTCCCTGTATCAAGCTTAATGCGGCGAATGCCCTGCGTCAGGCTCTGCCATTTGTGCTTTTGGAAGGAGTGCAAGGCCGTCTCGCGCAATGGTTCTGGCAAATCCAGAAGTTCATCGAGGCCCTCTCCGGCCATTTTAACCGCTGCGGTGATTGGGCGTTCTCCTGCTTCGAAAGCATCAATCATCGCCATCGCTTTGTCGGCAGCGCCAGCACTGAGCGTGGCCAATTCTTCGGTTTCCAGAAATACACCGGAGATCGTTTCCGCGCGCGCAACAGCCCGCGCCACATCTGGCCTCAAGGCAGCCTGGGTTTCCAGCAACAGGCAGAAAGCCGGGTCAAGGCAGCCGGCCGCATAATTGCTGTAGATTTCCCCGAAATCGCTGATGGTCGCTTTGCCCATTGTCGCGGCGCGCTCCTCGAAACTATCACTCTCTTGTGGCGATATTGTCGGATCAAGGTTATCGTCAAGCAAATGCAGCTCCAGATTGCAGTCGATTGGCTAGTGATCGCGTTCGAGGGATCCGCGCAGGCGCGAGAAAGCGAGGCGGATTCGTGACTTCACCGTGCCCAATGGAATGCCATAACTTTTCGCGATTTCCGAGTGAGAAAGGCCTTCGTAAAAGGCCGCTTTCAACAGGACGAGCTGCTCTTCCGGCAAGGTTTCAATCACCTCGCGTACTTTTTCTTCAATTTGTCCGCGATTGACCGTGATATCTGGCTGTTCGATTTCAGCCGGTTGCAGCATCGGGTCCTCGGCGTCGAGTTCCGGTTTGTTCGTGCGGCGAAGACTGTCAATTCTGCGGTTTCGAGCGATGCGAAAAATCCAAGTAGAAACAGACGCTTGGCGACGATCATACTGTTCTGCCTTGCGCCAGACATTCAGCATAACTTCTTGCATGATTTCTTCGGCGTGAGACATTTCACTGCCGAGACGGATGAGATAACTTTTCAATCGGGGCGCAAAATATTCGAACAGTTCCGAGAATGCGGCGCGAGAACGAGACGCAGCAATCTGTTCGACGCAATCGGCTAAGCGCTCGCGTTCGCTTGGGTTACTACCTGAGGTTTCGAGGGACACGTGTTTCCCCTGCGCCGCTTCACACTCGTATAAAGCGCTCAAATCCGCAGAATTGCAACCTTTGCGATACAACAAAACCATAATCGCCCGTTAATCACCTGTGTCTTATTTCAGCCCTAAGACTGATACAAAAGATTTTCACGCATGGCTATATATTTTATTGCACATAGGAGAATTTATATGCGCCGTATCGCTTTTGCGCTTTTAGCGGCAGCGTTTTCAGGCGCTCCTATTTTTTCTGCAAGTGCTGCTCCGACTGTGGTTCGGCAATATACGGACTGGGTCGTTTTCACTGAGGACATAGGCGGTGAGCGTCTTTGTTACGCTGCCACACAGGCGACGGACAAAGCGCCAAAATCCGCCGATCATGGCGATGTATGGTTCTATGTGTCGAACTGGCGATCAGGAAAAGCGCGCAATCAACCCAGTCTGAAAGTGGGTTATGAGTTGCGGGGCGATTTGCCCGGCAAGGCCCGCATCGGCCGGGCGGATTGGACCTTGTTTGGAATTGGCCGAGAAGCCTTTGCTCAGGACAGTGATGATGCTGGCCTTGTGCGGCAATTGAAACGCGGTAGCGAACTTCGGGTCGAGGCAACATCTGTCCGAAATACGCGCGTCACGTATCACTTCTCTCTGGCTGGATCTTCAAGCGCCATTGACCGCGCAGCCGCAGTCTGCCGGTAATATCAGCGCACTTGAGAATTCGTGCAGTCCTTTTTGGATGGTATTAACTCATCTGTGAGATGATCCTCTCGCTTACAAAAAATTGGAGCGGGCGGACAATGAGTTATTCACAGGTGCGAGAGCTGGTCTCTCGCGTTTGCCTGGCCGTGGCGGTTAGCCTTGGTCTGGCAGGGGCTGCAAATGCGGCCAACACACTGACAGAGGCGGGTACTTCTGTCTCAAACACTTTCGAGCTGAGCTACAGTGTCTCTGGCACGGCGCAGCCAATCATTACCAATGACAATGCGACCCCACCGGTGGGGGCAATTGTGCAGGGCACGCCAACCTTGTTCACAGTCGACCGGAAAGTCGACTTGATCGTGACGGCGACCAATAGCACCCTGACCACCGTGCCAGGCGCTGATGCGACTCTGACGTTCGAGGTCCTGAACGAAGGCAACGACATTTCGGCATACGCCTTCTCAGTATCTGATTTAGACTCAGGTGCAACAACTTTTGACGCAAGTTCGATTGTCGTTCGTTATCTGGTCGATGCCAATGATAATGGCACTGACGATGACGGAGCATACACGACGATTACCGAGACAACCATTGGCGCGGGCGCGGGCTCGGCCTTTGTCACTGGGGATGTCCCGAAAGGCGTTCGAGTGTTCGTTCAAGTCCAGGGTACGGTTGCCGCCGGCGTGGCGGATACATTTACCGATGACGTCACCCTGATCGCGGAATCGCGTAATCCGACGGCGTTTGCGAACGAGGCGTCCGCATCTCCTGCAGCCGTGACGGCTGATACAGGCGGTGCCAACGTTCTCGAAGGTTTGGCGCAGAATGTTCTGGCAGATGGAACGGGTGTCGCGGCCGCGGAAGCGGATGCTGATGGCCTGTTCGCTGCAACCGGTATCATTCAAGTTGAATCGCCAGACCTGTCTGCCGAGAAAACTGTGACTGTGATCAAGGAACCGGGGATTGCTGACCCATTCGTGGCGCTGACCGATTGCGCCACCGCGAGTGCGGTTGCCGATTCAAAGGCGGTTCCGGGCTCGTGCGTCGAATACATCATCGAAGTCGAGAATACGGGCGCTACGGCCAGCGCTACGAATCTGGTGATCGATGATATCCTGCCGGCTGAGGTGACCTTTGTGGCCGCTTCATTGGCGACGACCACAGCGACCGGATTTGCGGATGACACAGCGATTGGCGGCGTTGGCCCGGTTCTGACAGCGCCAACCACGCCTGCGGATAGCGATTGCGATGGCACGACAACGTGCGTGATCCAGCTCTCTGACGCAATTCTTGCGGCTGGCGAAGTTGGCCAGATCGTTATTCGAGCCATCGTCAAATAACGACGACGAACTGACGTTCCAAAATCGAAGCCCCCGACGCATTTATGCTGCGGGGGCTTCCTGCTGTCTGTCGTATCGAAATGATTGAATAGATCACTGGATAAAGATCGAAAAAGACTGCCTTTTTTGCCGAATTCGATCAAATTTCATCGAATCCCCAACCAGGATAATAACCATAGACCTTTAGTTTCTACCGCATAAGGCAGCGACAGATCTGCCGAAATTTGAGCTGGCGGATGAGTCGATAGAACTCGCCGCGTCATGGTGGAGAAACGAAGATGAGCTTCGGGTGGAAGCACATCTGTGCCGCTTTGCGGACGGTCGCGGCGATGTGCGCGATGGTTGGGGCGATGTCTGGATTGGCCTTTGCTGATCTCGGCGAGCGCGTCAGCAACACCGCCTATGTGTCGCAAGAAACGCCGAATGGCACACTCATCCTGCCAACCAACGAAGCCGCATTCACGATTGAGGCTCGGCGCACCCCATCAGAGATCGAATTCTTCAGGATCGTTGAAAATGTCCCGGACGCGATCCAGGTGCAGCTGAATGGGTCTGACTTCAGTCCATCTGGAGCACTTAGCGGGCCTTTCTCGTCGTTTGATACGGTTCCGTTGCTCGGGCAGAAAACGCTAGACACGTCGTCGCCGGTTAGCCTGGTGCCGGCGCAAACCTATCTGTCTGGCGAACTCATGGTCGTTCGTGTTGTGGACTTAGGTCAGAATGGCAATCCATCGCGAATCGAAACTGTGGTGATCACGGTGGCCGCAGACAATGGCGATACGATCACGCTGCGGCTGTATGAAGATCAACCGGATTCCGGCCATTTTTACGGCTTCTTCCCGAGCAGCGCCGCGCCGACACAACCCAATGACCGGACGATAACAGCGCCCCAGGACACGCAACTCACGGCCACTTATGTTGATATTTTTGATGCCACAGAAGTGTCCGTAGACACGGCTTTGGTTGACCCGTTCGGGCGTGTCTTTGACAGTTTCACAGGCGATTTGATCGATGGGGTTCGGGTTACCGTCCTGGACGCCAATACCGGATTGCCGGCTGAAGTCATGGGTCTGGATGGGACTGGCGTGTTCCCTTCAACGGTCGAAACCGGCGATGAAACCACTGATTCAAGTGGAATCACCTACCCCTCTGCGCCAGGCGTATTCTTCTTTCCAATTCTGGCACCGGGCCGATACCAGATCATGGTTGAGGCCCCTGACGGATATCTGTTTCCGTCAGTTCGCGACCCGGCGAGCCTGGATGGGTTGCCATCGGCGCCGTTCGAGTTGCAAGCGCAAGCGTCATATGGCGCGCCGTTTGACGTGCTGACATCGGGGCCCGTGAATCTCGATATACCGCTCGACCCGAACGGGGAGTTGCTGGTTCGAAAGCGCGCTGCTGAAGGCCAGGCCTCAATCGGCGACTTTGTCGGATACACGATCGATTTGGAGAATTCGGGAACGGTTCCGGCGCCCTTCTCGTTACAGGATACGCTGCCAACCGGCTTGCGTTATATCTCTGGATCAGCGCGCTTGAACGGTGGCGTTTTTGATGATCCAGAGGTTTCAGCAAATGGGCGGGTTTTGACGTTCTCGGGTGGCTTGGTTCTGCCGGATGAGACCGTTCAGTTGTCATACCTGACCGCTGTCGGGCCCGGCACGCCCCTGGGCGAGGCCGTCAATCGCGTGGTCGCGGTAAACGCGACCGGCGCGGCTTTGTCGAACCAAGCCGAAGCGGCAATCTACATCGAAGAGGATTTGTTGACATCGCGTCTGACAATCATTGGACGGGTGGCCGAAGCCGCCTGTCGTCCGGATGATGAATGGGCGCGCACGCTTCTCGACGGCGAGGGCGTGGCCGGGGTTCGACTCTATATGGAGACGGGTCAGTATGTCGTGACAGATGATGATGGTCTCTTCCACTTTGAAGGGGTCAGACCGGGAACGCATGTCGTTCAGGTCGATGAGGCAACGCTGCCGACTGGATACGAGCCCGTAATCTGTGAAGAGAACTCCCGCTATGCTGGCAGCGCGCTGTCGAAATTCGTTGACGCCCAGGGCGGCAGCATCTGGCGGGCCAATTTCTACCTGAAGCGGACGAATGCCGTCACCAAAACCGCACAAGTTGAAGTCGCGGACACGCGCGATGAAGATCTTTACGATCAAACCTGGCTGAACAATCAGCAGAATGGGGATCTGGAATGGATTTATCCACGATCTGAGCAGACCCCTCACGGGCGGTCGGTTAGTCTGGGTGTTAAGCACGAACCGAGCATGAGCGTTCGCGTCGAATTGAATGGCAGCGTGGTCCCTGGGCTCAATTTCTCTGGCAAGGACATGTCGATCAGTCGTACTGTGGCTTTGTCACGCTGGGCCGGAGTCGATATTCAACGCGGCGAAAACACGTTTGTGGCCATACTGATCGATGCGGACGGCAATGAACGTCAGCGACTGACACGCTCAGTTTGGTTTGTGGACGAAGTCGATCGCGCATTTCATGTCGATGATCAATCCGTTCTGGTTGCCGATGGCCGCTCCAAACCTGTGATCGCGATACGACTCGAAGATTCCGACGGTCATGCCGTGCATGAAGGGCGCATCGCCGAAATCAGCGTCGCTGACCCGTATCGCCTCGCGCAAGAGGCGGAAGAGGAGTTTGCATCGCCGATCGATGCCGGATTTGCAGCCGTATCCGGGTTGCGGGTCGGCGCCGATGGTGTTGTTCGGGTCGAGCTCGAACCAACGCTCGAATCCGGACGTGTCCGAGTTCAGGTCGCCCTCCACGATGGCGGTGTCGAGGAGATAGATGCCTGGCTGGCGCCGGAGAAACGCGATTGGATCATCGTCGGCGTTGCCGAGGCTGCACAATCCGGCGCGAGTCTGGAACAGGCGGATGGTCGTGAATTGCTCGAATCCGGGACCAATGGCCGATTGGCGTTCTTCGCTAAAGGTGTCGTCAAAGGTGACTGGCTGTTGACCGTCGCTGTAGACACCGCCAAACGACGCGGCGCTCGTGATGGTGAGCTGTTCGATGAAATTGATCCAAATGCCTATTATACACTTTACGGCGATCGCACTTGGCAGAACAATAATGCCGAAAGCCGCTACCCGGTCTATGTAAAACTCGAGAAAAACACCTTTCAAGCGGTGTTCGGCGATTTTGAGACCGGGTTCACTGAGACCGATCTTGGGCGATACTCGCGACGGATGTCGGGTCTGAAGGCGGATTATGAAAGCCAGGATGTCTCAATCACCGCCTTTGCAGCGGAGACCAATCAGAGCTTTGTCAAAGACGAACTGGCCGCCGACGGCACGTCAGGCCCGTTCAAACTGAAATCTGCACCGCTGGTTAGATCTTCGGAAGTGATTACAGTTGAAACGCGAGATCGTTTTCGTCCGGATTTGATACTCAGCCAGCGATTGCTGAGTCGCTATATCGATTACGAGATTGACTATACGACCGGTGAGTTATTCTTCCGTCAGCCTGTCGCAGCGACGGATGCAGGTCTCAACCCGAATGTGATCGTGATCGATTACGAAACCTCGGAGTCCGGAGACCGGGGCGTCACAGCCGGGGTTCGGGCGGAAACCCGATTGGTTGGCGGTGCCGTGCAGACAGGGATTACGCTGATCCATGAAGAAGATGGTGCTTCGCAAGGCGCAGAGGGATCAAACCTGATCGCCGCCGATGTGACCGTCAACCTGACCCCGAACACGGAGCTGCGTGCGGAATACGCATCTACGGATTCAGAGACAGAACTGGGCAGCACCGACGGAGAAGCCGTACTGCTGGAAGCCACGCATCGTACCGAAAAGTTGAGCGTGACGGGCTATTTCAGAGAAGAATCAGATGGATTTGGGCTCGGACAACAGGCCTCTTCAACGTCCGCTGTGCGGCGCATTGGGGCGCAGCTCACGGCCGAATTGAATGTCCAGGAGAGTGAACATCGTTCCGACCGCATTGTCCGCTCGGTGGCGACGCAAGTCTATCAGGAGACCAATTTGACGCGCGATGCGCGACGCACCGTTGCGGATGCGGTGCTACAACAGGACAGCCAGACCTTTGGCGCCAATATTGGTGTGCGGGCCGTCGCAGAAGATTTTGAAGATTCGGCAGACCCTCGGCAATCCGTGCTGCTTCTCGCTGGCCTGCGGAAGACGTTCATAGATCAAGGTCTGACCATCAGTGCAATCCGCGAGGAACCGGTCTATAGCGGCGGCGCGAATGATGATGAATCGACGCTTTTCCCCGGGCGAACTGTTCTTGGCGCGGACAAGACGCTCGGTGCCAGTGCCACGGTAAATCTTCGGCATGAGATCACCAATGGCGCGAACGCATCCGGTCAGAATACGATTGCCGGCATCACGTGGGAACCGCGCAGCGGAACGCAACTGCGCGCAGCCACTGATATGATCACCAGTGACAGTGGTCGCCGCATCGGCGCGACCGTTGGCGTAGATCAGGTGTGGCGGATCAATGAGGCCTGGTCCGTGAGTGGCGGCCTGGCGCAACGCCGAAACATTGATGGCAATGATGAGCCACTTGCGGTGACGCCGGATGCTGCTCTCGGGCCGCTCGAGGATGGTGCGCGTAGCCCGTTAACGCAGTCAGAGCAGTTTCAGTCTGGATATATTGGCGCTGCCTATCAAACCGACACCATGGCTGGTTCGGCGCGACTGGAGGCGCGGGAAAGCACTTCAGGATCGCGTCTGGTTGCGGTGCTCGGAGGCGCACGTGAAATCACCAAAACCCTGTCCTTTAGCGCTGCGGCCCGGCGCCAGACCGAACAGATCGAAGGTCGCGGTGACCGCGAGCAAACCGATGTACGGATCGGTGCGGCTTGGCGCCCACGGGGCGAAGGCGTCGTCGTCCTCAATCGCTTGGATGTTGGCCATTTGAACGAAGTGGGACTCCAGGACCGGTCGAAAATCGTCAACAATTTCGCTTTGAACGCAATGGTGTCAAACAAGACGCAGCTTTCTATCTATCACGGAATCAAGCGCGTTGAGACCGATCTGCAGGGCGCGCATGCAACGGCGGTGACTCACTTAATGGGCGGCGAAGTGCGTCATGATCTAACCAATAAGGTGGATCTCGGGTTCCAGGCCACCTGGTCGCACAATGACGCCACCGAAACGGGGCAATGGTCATATGGTCCAAGTATTGGATTTAGCCCAGAGAAAAACCTTTGGATTAGCCTCGGCTGGAATGCATCCGGGTTTGAGGATAATGATTTTGAGGCCGCGCGGTTCCGGCAAGAAGGTCCATATATTAAACTCAGAGCAAAGTTCGATCAGAATACCGCGAAAGGGCTGATCAAATCGCTGGGGCTCAGTGCGGAATAGGACCCGACGTGCTAAGTCTATAAAACGCACCAATTTACGGAAGATCGGTCTCCGAGCGAGAAATATGTATAGGGCGACAGTCTTTGCTTGACTTACGTCATCCCCCCGAGCACCAGACGCGCCATGGCAAGGGTCAAGATCTGCGGTTTGCGCGATACAGCGCATATTCGCGCGGCTGCGGAGGCGGGCGCGGATTGGGTTGGCTTTGTGCTGTTCGAAAAGAGTCCCCGTAATGTGCTGATGGATGGCGACGACCCGCTTGAAGAGGTCATCGGTCTGTCAGAATTTGCCCAGGATCTTGGACTTTTATCGGTCGTTTTATTGGTCGATCCAGATGAAGATTTCTTCGACGACGTATTGCATGATGTCGAACCAGACGCGATTCAGTTGCACGGGCGGGAAACGCCGGATCAGGTATTACGATGGTGGCGTGATTGCGCGGGTATTTGTGAATTGTGGAAAGCCGTGAGTGTTGCCGGAGACGCAGATCTCGAAGCGTTAGATCAATGGCGTGTCGACCGCCTGCTGATCGATGCCAAGGCCCCAGAAGGGTCGGACCGACCGGGCGGAAATGGCGAGGCCCTGGATTGGGATATGCTGGATGGGTTCGATCCAGGTGTTCCATGGCTTCTCGCCGGTGGATTGACCCCTGAGACCGTCGAAGCGGCCGTGACTGCAACGGGTGCCGATGCGGTCGATGTTTCCTCTGGCGTCGAGCGCGCGCCGGGCGTAAAGGACGAGGACTTGATCCGCGCCTTCATCGACGCGGCCAAATCGGCTTAGAAAGCAAGACTATGGATTTGAGAAATACCTGGGATCAATGGCCAGATGAGCATGGCCGATTTGGTGAGTTTGGTGGACGCTACGTTGCCGAGACGCTGATGCCGCTGGTCCTTGATCTGGAAAAAGAATACCGGACCGCGAAGCAGGATCCCGCGTTCAAGGCGCAGATGGATGATCTCTGGGCGCATTATGTTGGTCGCCCGAGCCCACTTTATTTCGCTGAGCGCCTGACCGAGCATTTCGGCGCGGCGAAGATCTATTTGAAACGCGACGAACTCAATCATACCGGCGCGCACAAGATCAATAATTGCCTCGGACAGGTGCTGCTCGCCATGCGGATGGGGAAAACCAGGATTATTGCCGAAACCGGCGCCGGTCAGCATGGCGTTGCAACGGCCACAGTGTGTGCGCGATTCGGGTTGAAATGCGTGGTCTTCATGGGCGAGACGGATGTCGAACGACAAAAGCCGAACGTGTTTCGGATGAAGTTGCTCGGCGCTGAGATTGTTCCCGTCTCATCCGGGACGGGCACGCTGAAAGATGCGATGAATGAGGCGTTGCGGGATTGGGTGACCCATGTGGACAATACATTCTACTGTATTGGTACCGCGGCCGGCCCCCACCCCTACCCGGAATTGGTGCGCGATTTCCAAAGCGTGATTGGCAAAGAAGCGCGCGCGCAAATCCTTGAGCGCGAGGGGCGCCTGCCAGATGCGGTCATGGCCTGTATTGGCGGCGGGTCCAACGCAATTGGACTGTTTCACCCCTTCATCGAAGACGAAAACGTTCGCCTCATCGGGGTCGAAGCGTCCGGTCATGGCATCGAAACTGGCCAGCACGCGGCGGCGCTGAATGGGGGTGCCCCGGGTATTCTGCATGGCAACAAGACCTATTTGCTACAGACCGAGGATGGCCAGATCATTGATGCTCATTCGATCTCAGCCGGCCTCGATTATCCCGGTATTGGCCCTGAACACAGCTTTCTACGCGATACGGGGCGGGCTGAGTATCTAACTTGTACTGATGATGAGGCGCTCGACGCGTTTCAGCTCTGCACCCGACTGGAAGGCATAATTCCGGCGCTCGAGCCTAGCCATGCGCTGGCCCGGGTTGGGGATGTGGTCGACGGCCTGGGCAAGGATGGCTTGCTGATTCTGAACATGTGTGGGCGCGGCGATAAAGACGTTTTTTCTGTTGCTGAGGCGCTCGGCGTACAAATGTAATGATGGATCTGCCGTGATTTCTGGTCGCTGCGACCTCATTGATTCTCGCGATTGAACACGACAGCGTTGCCGAAAGCGAAAATTGAAGGCGATGAGGGGTCCGTGATGCAGGCGGACGTTCGCCTGGAAACCATTGCCGAAAAGCGATCTATCATATTAAGTAGATATGCACTTATCACCGAGTATCGATAGATAAATGGATGCAAACACGCGATATTACCTGATTGTCGGCGACATTAAGGGGTCGGTTGCCCTCTCGCCCGCGCGCACGGCGTCAATGATGGACCAGGTCATGGCGCAACTCGAACGCCAAAATCAGCGTCAGCGCGCCGATATAATCTACCCACTTGAAGTCAATTATGGGGATGAGTTTGCCGGTTTGTTCTCGACACCGCGTTCCTTCTATCAAATTGTTTGCGATCTCCGTGATGCGTTGCGTGGGACGGCTGCGTTCCGCTTTGTCACCGCCCATGGTCGGATCGGCTATGCCGGCGGCTCGATACGCGAAATGGGCGGCCCGTTATTCGAGACCGCGAGCCGGTCTCTCATCCGCCTCAAAAAGAAGAAGCAATTCAGCGACTGGCAAATCAGTGATCCGGCGACCAATCAGGCGCTGTCCGCAATGACCAACGCGGCGGCGGACCTGATCGACGACATGACGCCGTATCAGCATATCGTCTACATGTTCCAGAAAGCCGGGTTGAAGGGCACAGAGATTGCCGAAAAACTGGGCAAGGACCCGAGATCCATTTCCAACGCCAAAAAAGCCGGTCATACTGGCACCGTTCTCCAGTTGGAACAGGCTATGGCCGCGACCCTCGCCACCGTCCAGACTGACGCAGAACATGCATCTTGAGCCGAATTCTAGAGTTGACTTCAGCCCGCAGACGCAGGAAGTGGCGTGAATGCCTGAAACCTCACTGACCTTGTACCGGATCACTTGCCCGCGCCAGCGCATTGCGCGCGCGATTGCGGATGAAGCCGTCGAGAGTCGCGCTGCAGCTTGTGCGAACATTGAAGGTCCCATGGCGTCGACCTATCGCTGGAAAGGTGTGGTCGAACAGGCCTTTGAATTCATACTTTGGCTCAAGGCTCCAGCTGAGAACTTCGCGAAAATCGAAGCGATCGTGAAAGACTTGCATCCCTATGATGTGCCCGCCATCGTGGCGCTGGGCTGTACGCAGGTAAATGCGCCTTATGCTGACTGGGTCAAAGAAAATACGGACACTGCCTAAATGCCGACATCCCGAATAGTCACGCGCTTCGACAAGGTAAAAGCCGAGGGCCGATCGGCCCTGGTGGCTTATCTCATGGCTGGCGATCCGGATCTGGAATCGTCTTATCAGGCACTGTGTGCTTTGCGGGACAATGGTGCGGATATCATCGAACTCGGCGCACCCTTCACCGATCCAATGGCGGACGGACCCGCCATTCAGAAAGCGGCGTTGCGGGCGCTGGCCCAGAAAACAACGCTTGCCGACGTCCTGGCTCTGGCCAAACGGTTCCGCGAACAAGATCAAGATACACCCCTCATTCTTATGGGGTATGCCAATCCAGTGCACACGCTGGGATATGAGGCATTTGCCGCAGCGGCGGCGGATGCCGGCATTGATGGCACCATTCTGGTCGATTTGCCCCCGGAAGAAGATCAGCCTATTCGCGACGCTTATGCCGCGCACGACTTGTCGGTCATCCGGCTGGCAACACCCACGACAAACGAAGCGCGCATGGCGAAAATCGCGGATGGGGCCAGTGGATTTCTCTATTATGTTGCCGTGGCTGGGGTGACCGGAGCCGGATCGGCCGATCCCGAAGACATTCGCTCTGGGGTGGAAATGGCCCAGCGCATATCGGGCCTACCGGTTTGTGTCGGATTCGGCATCAAATCCGGTGAGCAAGCCGTCGCCATGGCAAAAATCGCCGATGGGGTTGTCGTGGGGTCTGCTTTTGTGGAACAAGCAAGACTTGCAACTGTGGCCAAAACGCCACAAATTACAGCAGAGAAAATGGGCCAATTGGCTCTAGAGTTAAGTACGGCGCTGAAGGGTGGAGTGCCAGCCTAGCAAAGTCCGGGTTCGGACAAAGGGATCGTAAGGCGATGAACTGGCTGACAAATTTCCGCACACCGGGTCTCAAGGGCCTGTTGTCTGGCAATAAAAAAGACACTCCGGATAATCTCTGGGTGAAATGTCCAACCTCGGGCGAACTCGTTTACCGTTCAGATCTGGAAGAAAGCTGGTATGTCACGCCGGCCGGCGCGCATCTGCGTATTTCGCCTCGCCGGCGCTTTCGTTTATTCTTTGATCATGAGCGCTGGGAGCCGATCCCGCTGCCGCCGGTTCCGAGCGATCCATTGAAATTCAAAGACGACAAGGCCTACCCGTCCCGGATCAAAGGGGCGAAAAGCAAGATCGCGAAGCGTGATAAGGAAGAGGCGCCGGATTCCGGATCCGTCTCTCCGATTGCGCAAGATGATTGTATGGCGGCCGCCTTTGGCAAGGTGAACGGTGTGCCAACCGTAATTCTGGTTCAGGATTTTGCTTTCATGGGCGGCTCGCTCGGCATGGCGGCCGGGGAAGCGTTTATTTCCGCGGCGCAAATGGCGGTCGCCCGCAAAGCAGCCTTTGTTATCTGCACCGCATCTGGCGGCGCGCGCATGCAGGAAGGAACGTTGTCCTTGATGCAAATGCCGCGCTCTACTCTGGCCATTCAGGAAGTCAAAGACGCGGGTCTGCCATATATTGTTGTCCTGTGCGATCCGACATCAGGCGGTGTATCGGCGTCTTACGCCATGCTGGGCGATGTTCATTTGGCCGAACCCGGCGCCATGATTGCGTTTTCTGGTCCGCGCGTGATTGAGCAGACCATTCGCGAGAAATTGCCAGAAGGCTTCCAGCGCTCGGAATTCCTGCGCGAAAAAGGGGCTGTTGATATTGTTGTCGATCGGCGTGATCTGAAGGCCACTCTGGCGCGTGTGCTTGGCCATTTGATGCCGAAGCGCGCGGCAGCGGAAAAGGATGTTTCAACCTTGCCCGTCGAAGCGCCATCTGCGGACGCCCCGGCGCCACGACCTGATAAAGCCTGATCCATGGACTCTGCCGCCCTCACCGCGGCCTTGCAGACATTCGAAGGCCTCTACCCGAATACAATTGAGTTGTCGCTCGGGCGGATCGAGGCTGTCCTCGAAACGTTGGGCCGACCCCAAGATAAGCTGCCGCCGACCATTCATGTGGCGGGGACGAATGGCAAGGGCTCCACGTGTGCCTATCTGCGCGCCATGGCGGAACAGGCCGGATTGCGCGTTCATGTCTACACTTCGCCGCATCTGGTGCGGTTCAACGAGCGCATTCGCCTGGCCGGGCGGCTGGTTGAGGATGACGCGCTGATTGCCTGGATAGAACGGGTCTATGCTGCTCTAGAGGGCCGACCGATCACGCGGTTCGAAGCGACCACGGCGGTGGCCTTGCTGGCATTTAGCGAGGTTCCTGCCGATCTCCTGGTGTTGGAAGTGGGTCTTGGCGGCCGGTTCGATGCCACCAATGTGGTCAACACTCCGGCGCTCAGCGTGATCACCCCCGTCGATTTCGATCACAAGCAATTTCTCGGCTCTGATCTGGCTTTCATTGCCGGGGAAAAGGCTGGAATCATCAAACCTGACCGCCCGGTCGTGTCGGCGATTCAAGCCCGTGTGTGCGGCGATGTGATTGCCCGCCAGGCGGACGAGCTCAACGCCCCGCTGACCGTCCTGCGAATGGAGGATATCGAAAAAGTGCCGGAAAGTGTGGCGCTTCCCGGCACACATCAGCGCTACAATGCCGCGCTTGCTGGCTTGGCGATGCGCACCTTGCGGCATCCTCATATTGACGACAAAGCGATCTGGGATGGCGCGCTGTCTGCGACCTGGCCGGCGCGTATGCAACGCCTTGCTGACGGACCTGTTACTCAACTGGGGGGCAGCGCCGAGGTCTGGCTGGACGGCGGTCACAACCCGCACGCGGCGACGGCGATTGCGGAATTTCTGCGCGAGATGGGCGGCCGCACGGTGATGATCTCTGCAATGATTGCGAGCAAGGATCATGGCGGGTTTTTTCATGCCTTTAAAGGTGTGGCCGAGGCTGTGTTCACCATTCCAAATGCCACGGGCCACGCTGGCGCCGACCCTGCCGACCTGGCCGAAACTGCCAGCGCTTTCCTGCCTCTCACGCAAGCGCATGCGTGTCTGGAAGACGCGATGCGTGCCGCCGCTGCGCTTAAGCCTGACCGCATTCTGATTGGCGGATCGCTATACTTGGCCGGAGAGGTGCTCGCCGCCAATCGGGAGATTCCGGCTTAAATCGGTTTGCCTCGGATCAATTGGAACAGATATGGCAACGGCCAGATCATCAGGAACAGGTTCGGCACCCACCAACTCGGATCAAAGTCTCCGACAATCATCCAATAGGATATCGCCATCAGGCCGGCGCACACGGTCAGCGTCAGTGAGATCGTCGCCATCAACGTCCAGTTGGGGTCGCCCTTATCCTCCATTCTCAGCGCCGCCAATCCCGTCAGAGAGAACAAGATATCGAGGGGGAAGAAGGACCAATTCCACGCCACAACGCGGGGGTCGTGATAATCCTTGAACAGCCATTCGCCAGGAATATTGAGCATACTGAGCGCCATTGCTGCCGTGATCATCCAATAGAGCAACATGCCCATATCGGTGAAGAACATCAGTCGTCGTCGCAACATATTGCGCCTCTACGCGTTCTTAATGTTGAGCCCGCCATCGACTGGAATCACGGCGCCATTAAGGTAAGAGGCCGCCGGCAAGCAACAGGACAAAGTGATATGTGCGACTTCCTCCGGGATGCCATAGCGCCGTAAAGGGACGCGGCGTTTGGCGAAAATCACTTTATGCTCATCCGGGATTTCGGCATTGATGTTTGTCTCAATCGGACCTGGGCAGATGCAGTTACAAGTGATGCCATCACGTCCAAGATCATTTGCCATCGCGCGGGTCAAACCGATTACACCATGTTTGGCAGCGACATAAGGGCCATTTCCAGGCGTTGCCCCTAACCCTTCTGTCGATGAAATGTTCACAATGCGACCGCCTGTCTCGGTTTTGAGAAGGTGGGGCAGTGCGGCGCGGATCAGCCGTTGATGCGCGGTTAGCATGACGTTGATACTGTCATGCCAGATGTCTTCATACTGATCTTCAGACGGGTGCGCCAAGCGCGCAAATCCGGCATTATTGATCAGGATATCAAGTCCGCCAAAGCCCGCCACCGTCTCTGCGACCGCAGATTTGAGCGCGTCATGATCGCTGACATCCAGCGCACGAGCCTGCACCTTTTCGAACCCTGCTTCTCGGATTTCTTCAGCGACCGCTTCAACACCATCGCCATTCAGATCTGTGGCCATCACATTGGCCCCTTCGCGCGCGAACAGATGGGCGGTGGCGCGACCCATGCCGCTGGCGGCGCCCGTTATCAGGACGGTTTTTCCAGCAACAGATCGATCGAGATGGTGATAGGGTTTCATGCGCGTGCCTCCGATGGGGTTTGTGGCACGCTACAGACTCTGTCCGACAAAAAAAGCCCCGCCGTCGGGCGAGGCTCTTAATTGTTCGATTCTGAGTATGATCAGGTGTTCTCTTTGATCCACTCGGTGATTTTCTGTTTCGACATGGCGCCGGGATGCGTTGCGGTGACTTTGCCATCCTTGAAAATCATCAAAGTCGGCAATCCGCGGATGCCATATTTCGAGGCCGCCATTGGATTGTCGTCGACATTGATTTTCGCAACTCTAATGTCGCCGCTCATCTCATCCGCGACGGCGTCGAGATGTGGGGCCATAGCTTTACAAGGGCCACACCATTCCGCCCAGAAATCGACAACCACCGGCGTATCGCTGGCGACGGCGCTATCAAACGTGTCATCGGTAATATGCTCTGCAGCCATATTGGCCTCCTCTAATCTTGTTGACGCGGCATAAGATAGGGACTCTTGGCGCGCGTCAAACCCTGCTTTCAACACGGTTTAGTGATTCTGATAGCTCGTCCGCGGGCAGTTCAATCAAAAGCGGGCCATCGGTGTAAAGTAAGGCGCATCGGATAGCGCGATCAGGATAAAGCGATTGCAGCACTGCGCGATAGGCTGCCATTTGTACCCAATAAGCGTTTTCCACACCGTCGACGGCGACCGGTGCAGGACGATCGGTTTTGTAATCGATGATCAAGACTTGATGCGCTTGAATGATCAGACGATCGACTCGGCCATTGACCACCTGGCCGCCTGGCAGTGTGCCCACAATCGCGGCCTCACTGCGACCGCCAGGTGCGAAGATGTCGCGAAAGTCTGGATGGTCCAGCGTGCGCAGCGTGACCGCCAACATTTCTTCCATTTCGGACGGCGATAGATCTGGCGTGCGAGACAAAAAGCGGCGGGCCACGGCTTCGTGATCTGTTGGCTCTAATTCTGGCAAGATTTGCAGAAGACCATGTATCAGGCGTCCGCGCCGCAGAGCTGCTTTGCGATCGGGACCGAAGGGCTCGATGACAGCGGAGCGATCTTCGGTCAGGCGCGATGGCGCGGCGAGCCGCATTGGCGGTTGCGGTGAAGCGGCAGGTTGAATCAGCCAGTCCGGCGGCGCGAGGTTGGGCGGCGCTGCCTCGCGGGGACCTGCGGCGGTGACGGGCACTGCACCGAAATCGAGCATCTCGTCCGGTGCATCATCTGACATCTCTTCATCGCGCAGGGCGCGCATGGCCAGCAAGCACCACCGATACCAGGAGGATTTGGCATAGCCGGCTGTGCGATTGCGCATGCCAGCGCCAGCGATGATCAGTCGGTCTGAGGCCCGGGTCAGCGCGACATAAAGCAGGCGTCTCGACTCACGCTCTGCGGCGGCATTGCCGGCCTCGCGCAGTGCCTGTGTCATCGCGGCGTCAGTGCGCGCGGATGGGCTAAACAAGGGCGTGCCGTCTGGCGAGAAGAACAGTGAATCGCTGACCGGTTTGGTGGCGCTCGTCGTGTCTGGCAATATCACGACCGGCGCTTGCAACCCCTTGGCGCCATGCACCGTCATGACTCGAACCGCGGATTCCGGTTCGCCGAGCTCGCGCTTGAGAACCGTGTCCTGGCCTTCCACCGTCGCGAGATAGGCTTGCAGGCTTTTGGCCTCTGCCATGTCATAGCTCAGCGCGCCCGAAACCAGCGCCTGTACAGGATCGCGGACCGGCTCGCCGAGGCGCTGGATCAAGCGGTCCCAACCGCTCACACCGAGCGCGTCTCGCTCGGTCAACGCACGGGTCAAATATTCGAAGGCGGGTAAGGTCGCATGCGCGAGCAGACCCTGGCAAAAGACTTTTGCCGGTTGAAACGCGGGGTCGGCTGAGTCCCGCAATCTATCCCACAGCGTCACGCCGGCAGGCCGATCATGTGCGAGCACGAAGAGATGTCTGTCATCATCAACCAGGCCACAGAACGGGCCGCGCAATATTTCCGCCAATGTGAGGTCGTCACCCGGTTGCAAGGCAAACCGAATGAGGTTCAGGCAATCTTGAACCCCCAAATTGTCGAGCAGACGTAAGCGGTCGGCGCCGGCAACGGCGACGCCGGCCTGTTTCAGGCTTTCGATCAGCGATTCAAACAATTCGTTGCGGCTGCGGACAAGAATGAGAATATCCTCTGCGCGCATCGCTGATGGTTTCCAGCTTCGGTCTTTTTGCTCTCGCCAGACGGTCTCACCGCGGGTCAGCATGGTGTTGACCCGCGCGGCGATGTTACGGGCAAGCCGCCGTCTCGGGGCATCCGCAGGAACGTGATCGGTGGGCGCAAACCAGGCGGTCTCTTCGCCTTCGGTTCCGGTCGGCATCTCAAGCGGCCACAATTCCACGCGCCCGGCCTGATTTGACCGCCGCGGGGCGTGCGGTCGTAAATCTGCGTCGACAGGTGGCAACGGATCCGTCGCGGCGTCCGAAATTGGTACGCGGGCGCGAACTTCATCGACGAATCGCAAGACTTCCGGAGTCGATCGAAAGGACATGGCCATTTCGGGCAGGTTCACCGCACGGCCGTCTGATTGGGCAATGATTTCCTCGCGCAGCAGGAAGGCTTGACGCTCCGCTTCAAATTCCTGTTGGTCAGCGCCCTGGAAGGAATAAATGGACTGTTTGGAATCGCCAACGACAAATTGGGTGCGCGGCTCGGCTGCCCGGTCACGGCCAAGCCCAGACTGAAATTCCTCGACTAAAGCATTGATCAGCGCCCATTGTCCGGGGCTGGTATCCTGTGCCTCATCGAGCAGCAAATGGGTTAAGCCACCATCTAGCTTATACAGCACCCAAGCGGCTGCGTTCGATTGGGTCAGCAGCGCGCGCGTGCGCCCGATTAAATCATCAAAGTCGAGTGCGCCGCGCAATCGCTTCTCCTCGGCATAGGCATCCACCATAGGCAAGCCAATCTGCATCAGGGCGATGCTGCGCTCCGCCAGAGCGGTTGCGCTGAGCGCGGCGTGTGCGGCTTTCATCCGCGTGATCTCGCGGCCTTCCGGGTCTCCTTTTTTCAAATTGCGTGAAAACAAGTCGGCCACCAGGGAGCCTGCTTTTGACGTGTAAGGATTGCTGCCAGACGGAAAGTCCCAGTTCGACCCGGCAATGGCATCCATATAGATCTGGAATCGCGCGGCCAGGTCCTGCGTTTCGAACAATTGCGCGAGCGCAATCCTCAGCTTTTCATCGGCTTTTCCTGGCTTTTCCAGGCTAGACAAATTCGCCAAGGCACGCTGCAATTCAGCGTCCGGTAAAGCTGACCCCATCGCTTCGGCGCGCAACTCGTCAGTGGACTGCTCCCCAGCCGAACAGGCATGGCGAATCCGAGTGTTTCGTTCCTGTTCAGAGGGTGCTGATTGCTTGAATGCCGTCAGAGTCTGCCGCTGGAATTTGAGCGCATCGAGCGCCGCTGTGATACCCAGCCCACCCGTCGCTTCGGCGAGCACCGCCATCGCTTCAGGATGGGACAGCGCAGCACGCTCAAGTTGCGTCGCCAGCGTGCGCGACCACAGCGCATTGGCTTCATCTTCTTCAATGGCGATGAACCCGGGTGAGACGCCAGCCTCAAGTGGAAAGCGTCGCAAGATACGGGCACAAAAGGCGTGAATGGTTTCTATGCGCAGCCCGCCAGGGGTTTCCAGCGCGCGTGCGAACAGACGACGGGCTTCGCGGAAATCTTCGTCACGATAAGCCGTCGGGTCGCGTCCTTCCAGTTGCGCCAGAGAGTTTCGCAAATCGGCATCACTGGCGACGGCCCAATCGCCGAGTCGCGCATAGAGACGCGACAGCATCTCGTTCGCCGCAGCCTTGGTATAGGTAATACAGAGGATCGAATCAGGTTTCGCTCCGGGGCGCCCATCGGGTCGTCGCAGCAGAAGCCGGGCAACACGGTCAATCAGAACTTTGGTTTTCCCAGACCCGGCATTGGCTTCCACCCAGGCCGATTGAGTCGGGTCAGCGGCGGCGGATTGTGCGCGTTTGGCCGCTTCGAAAGCCGGTGAGTCGGGCGACACGACGCGATCAGTCATATCTCTGACTCCCGGTCCATTCATCGCGTCGGGCAAGCCGCGTGAAGTCGCTCTCATATTGAACGCGCTCAGGACGCGGCGCACTGAGATAAGGGTGATCTGGATTCGCGAATGCGGTCAGCAATTCAATGAGACCGGCTTCTGCGTCCGCGATCAGCTCTGCAATCGACTTGGCGTCGACTTTGGCGCGCGGGACGGCGGCGCCCAGGTCCTGGACGTCAAATTGGGTCCCGAAGCGCAAATAGGTTAGCGCTTCGACCTGAGCTCGGCCAAGATCGGAATATCCGCCCTCGCGGGCAATCAGGCCCTGTAACGGCATTTGAGGACTGAGCCCGGCGCGCACTTGTTTTTCGCTCGGCGGTTTGCCCGATTTAAAATCAAGGATGGCAACGCCGCCATCTTGGCGCCGCTCGATACGGTCAGCTGTCCCGGACAGCGTAAATGGACGGCCCTGAATGTCGAGTACCAGCGCGCCCCGAATCTCTGTGAGCGGTAGGCCGTCCAGAGCATACGCATTGTCGGCACGCCAGTCTAAATAAGACTGGCATACGGTGCGACGCCGATCCCTAAGCGCGATAAGATCAACCTCCAGCTCGCCGCCACCGCGCAATTCTTCTTCCAGCAAGCCGAGCAAGGTGTCGGCATCGCCGGTCGGCGCTTCATGTTCGAACCGTTCCAATGCCTTGTGCACGGCCGTACCTCGAACCCGGACATCCGCAGGCAAATTGAGCGGGTCGAGCCGTCGCAGCCCAAGCACCGATTCACAGTAAATCGCATACGGGTCGCGGACCAATTGTTCGATCCGGGTCACCGAAAGCCGGTCGGGGCGGTGTTCGACCGGCGGGCGTGGTTTCGGTTCTGCCGAACACTCTGATGATTGTGGTGGGGGATCTTCTAATTGTGCGAGCCAGGCGAATGGATTTCGGTCTGTCGCCGGACCCAGCGCGGCGGAGGCCGCATCGCCGAGCACACCGCGCACCAGTGTTTTCAGACGCCACAGCCACCTTGAGGCAATGGCTGGCTTATTGTCTCGCCGCTGACTGTTGAGCAAGATGACATCCGGCGCTGCCGCGAGTTGGGCAAAATCGTGTGCCGAAAGACCAATTCGCTCATCCGGATCGGACAAGCCGATATGTCGACGAAACACGCGTGGCAGAAAGGCATCTGCGGTTGGCTGGGCAGGCCAAACGTCTTCATTCAATCCTGCCAGGATAATGCGATCGGCGGTCTGTAATCGCGCCTCAAGCGGCCCCCAAATAACCAGGCGAGGATGGACCGCGCCTGTGCTCACGGTCTTGGTCAGCATTTCAGCCTGTAGCAACTCATTCCACAAAGCCGGCGCCTGAACGCCTAATGGGTGTGTCAATTCCGTCAGGTCGCGGAACAGGGTCGAGAGCGCACTTCCTGCGTCGCCTGCCCAAGGGTCGGGCGGCGTTGCAATGCCGGACGAAAGCTCGGACATGCTGCGATACCAGGCCTCGCCGGATAAACGGGTACTGGCATCAGGAAGGTGACGGTCGAGAAGCGCAGACAGATCGGTGAGCAGATCCAATACCGCGGCTCTGTCCACATCGTCTATCCTTGCCCGCTTCTGATCGGGATCGGCGGGGGTCTTGATGCGGTCTATCAGCGTTTGTAAATTCTGCCAGACCCGCGGTCCGCGCAGGAAATGACGGTCCAGAATTTCAACAGTATCTTTTTGGAACTTACTGGACGGGTGCTGCAAAACACTCATCAAGGCCACAGGATGCGATGGGTCGTTCATCCATTCCGCAATAAGCAATGTCAAACTGCCTGCATCCGTCTGACTGAGTGGCCAGCCGGCGGACGGGGCGACGTCAATCTGCCAGCGTTTGAGCATGGCGCTGACATGTCGGGCCAGACCTGCATCTGGCGTCACCAACGCGGCGGTCTGCCCATCCTGTTCGAGGGTCTCGCGCATCAGCATCGCCGCCAAAAGGGCTTCTTGTGTGTCGTCCGCAGCATCGAGCACGGTCAGTCCGTCAACCGCGTCATGAACGAAGGCGGCTGAATCTGCATGTGTGGTCATTTTTGCGATATTGGCCGTCCAGTCAGCTGTGCTTTGCGCGGGCGCCAGAGCCTGATGGATCAATCGCTGTCGCGCGCGCTGGGGATGCGATGGCTCAAGACCGGGCCAGGGCGCAATATCGGACGGGCTCAATTGCAAGGCTTTCAGCGTTCGGGCCAGAGTGAATTGCGGGTGCGATGGCGTTTCAGAGACATTTTGCAAGGTCTGCGCATCGAGATCTGTGTCCAGGCCAGGCAAAATGATCAGACCTTGCGGTAAATCGATCGCCGCTTGCATGAGTTGCCGGCTTGCCGGTGTCGCGCCGGTGGAGCCTGCAATAATTACCGGCGCATTTGGTGGCGTCTCGCGCCAATGATCCGCCATTGCACGCGCTGCTGCGAGGCGTCGAGCATAGGGGTCGAGTTGCTTTTTTTGATCGAGATGGGCTGGCCACTGCGTGCTGATAATATCGAGAAATTTGAGCGATTGCTGCCAGTGCTGGGCCAGTTGCGCATCCGGGACAAGCGTGTTCAAAGCCCCCCAATCAATGTCGCCAGACAGGGCCGCCTGGTCGAGCAATCGGGCCAGTTCGCGGGCCGACGACAAACACGCGATGGCGGGCAAATGTCTGTCTGTATGCTCGAAGAAACGCATTACCAGCTGCGTCAATTCTCCGATCCGGGAGGCTGTCGAGATGGACGGTGGCAAATCGGCGAGCGCCGCTTCTGCATTGGGCGGTGGGTCATCGGTTTCGAGATCGCCGAGCGCACGAATGTTGGGAAGCAGGCAGGCGCGCGCCCCGACCGCTTGGTGCAAGGCAAAACCGAGCGCCCGTTCAGACCGCCGGTTCGGGACATAGATGAGCGCATCTGCAAGCGCTTCAGGATTGTCTCGGAGGCCGGTTTCCTCCGCCAAGGTCCGGGCCATTTCCGAGAGGAAATTCGCACCGGCCGGGATCGAGTAGACCTTCGGGCCAGCCGGGTCGAACAGTTTGCTCATTCGCCGTGGCACCGTAACCAAAATTCGGCGTCGGTCAGCGCCTTGGGGTCACCAACATGCAGCCAGAATCGATCAAGCTTGTGCCCAAACAACCGGCCAGCGGGCAAGACTTGGTTCCAGATGCGATTGGCCGAGAAGGGTTCAATCGGTGCAGAATCGTAAAGTTGAGGTTTTAGAATGCGCAGACCCGCATAAGCCCATGGCGCAGCATCGGCGTCGCCGCGCCGCGTTAGCTGACCGTCCGCGGCGCAGAAAAAGTCCCCTGCCCCAGGAAATCCGAGGCAGCGTCTGGTGTCCGCCAGCAGCAAAAGCTCATCCATGAGTTCTAAATCGAAACGCGCTGCCAATTCGCGCAACGGTCCAGGGCCAGAGGGTTCCCAAAAGGCATCTGTATTCACAACGAAAATTGGTTCTTCGCCGAGCAAAGACCGCGCATTGGCCAATCCACCGCCAGTTTCCAAAACCTGTTCGCGTTCATCTGAAATGATGATTTGCAAATCCTGGCGATCTTGCAGATGCGCCTCGACCAGATCGGCGCACCAATGGACGTTGACCACAGCGCGCTCAACGCCAGCCAGAACGAGATTGTCGAGTAAACGATCAATCATGCTACGTCCCGCAACGTCGAGCAGGGGTTTGGCTGTCGCGTCGGTCAGGGGCCGCATACGGGTGCCAAGACCGGCAGCGAGGACCATCGCTGTATGGGGCATTTCGATCATTCGCCAGCCTCCAGGATATGCGGTGCAGTGTCGGCCACAAAACCACGCATTTCTGCGGCGGCCGGGTGCTTCAGATTGCGCGCCAGCATGATCAGTTGTCGCGGCATGAATTGCTTATAGCGCGGCTTGCCATCGCGTTCGACGAGGCGCGCGAACACACCGGCAATGCGCAATGCGTTGAGCGTGCCGATGACGGCCAACCGTTCCAAAAACGCGGCTTCGGACTTGCCGCTGGCTTCGAGATAAGCGCGAATGGCGGACGTCGTGGCGGCGTCGGAAACGGCCCGCCGCGCGTCCTGGGTCAGCATCGCCATGTCCCAGGCATCCCAGCCAAGCACGGCATCCTGGAAATCGAGGAGACCGATTCGGCCTTCCGGCAACCAGAGCAGGTTTTCGGCATGATAGTCGCGCAATGTGAACTCGCGCGGAAACGCCATCGCTCGCGCGATCATTCCATCTCGCGCCTTTTCCCATACGTTTCGGTCCGCATCACTCATGCGGGCGCGGTCATCAAAGACATGGTACCAGTCTGCGAACAAGTCCGCATTGGCGCCGAGCGCGACATGGTCAAATTCCAAAATTGGCCAGGTTTCCGTGCCCATGGAGAGGACATCGGGTTTCGGATGGCGATGCAATCGCGCCAGATCTGTCGCGGCCTGGGTGTAGAGCGGAACTTCATCCGTGCCCTGCTCTATCAGCCGGGCAAATTCGCGCTGGCTGCCAAAATCCTCGAGAATCGCGAAGCCCAATGCGCTGTCATGCGCATGGACATGCGGGGGTCGTAGTCCGGCGCTGCGCAGATGCTCGGCAATCAGAACAAATGCGTCGACGCGACTGGACGCCAGGCGGGTCATCGCATTCCAGCCCTGTTGCGCGCGGTCTTCAGGGCTCATATCGGGCGCGCAAGGATCGTCCTCGATTCGCGGGGCGTCCATCAGAATTGCGGTTGCTCCGTTTGGGCGCGTCAGCCGCCCATAGCGCCGCGTCGACGCATCTTGGCCAAACCAGGTCAGGTCGATATGACCCCACCCTGCCCCATTCAGAAAAGCAGCCAGGTGTTCGGATCGTTCAGCGTTCGAGCTCATGCAACCGTGTTTGCCAGTCTTCGCCGCAAGGTTCCAGTCGGGCAAGGCGGATATCCCCAACGATTTCCAGTGTTAGATCGAGTCGCCATTTGGGCAGAAATGCTCCGGCCTGTTCCGGCCATTCGATCAAGGCGAGACCGTGCTGGGTCTCGTCCCATCCCAGCTCGTGCACGTCTTGCGGGTTCTCAAGTCGATAGAGATCGAAATGAAAGATCGGATATTCGGGGCCGTCATAGGATTGAACCAGCGTATATGTCGGACTTGGGACGTCCGTTTCCGTGCCGATCAAGGTCGAGATGAGTGCCCTCGCGAAAGTCGTTTTGCCGGCGCCGAGACCCCCGTGTAAGGCGATCACGTCCCCTGCCCTCAAGATCGGCGCCAGCGACCGTGCGAGCTGCGTCGTCGCTGCTTGGTCGTTCAGCTCAAAGCGCATTCAAACTGTCCTCGATGGCGTCAACCAATTGAGCCGTCGGTTCACAACCCACAGACAGGCGTACAAACCCTTCTGGCACATCATCGCCCCAGCGTGCGCGGCGTTCAGCGCTGGTATGCACGCCGCCAAAACTGGTCGATGCGAAAATTGCGGGGCAATCATTGATAAAGGCTTCGGCCTTGGTCTCATCCGTAAAGGTCAGGCCGATGACAAAGCCAATGCCAGGGAATTTCACGGCCTCCAGCGCGGCGTGAGACTCGATCCGATCAAGGATGGCTTCCGCATTGGCGCACATCCGCTCGAGCCGCACGTCCAGGGTCATCAATCCGCGATGCAGGAGAAAGGCGGCGAACGGGTCGGGAATGCTGCCAGACACTTTGCGCCATTTTGCGACCTTGGCGCTCAATTCATCATCTCGCGTCGCGACATGCCCAAACAAGCAATCTGAGTGGCCCGCCATCGCCTTGGTGTCTGAGCTGACCACGAGGTCCGCGCCCAGATCCAAAGGCCGCTGGAGCAGGGGCGTCAGCGTCGTATTGTCGACAATTGTCGTCGCGCCGACCGCCGTTGCCGCTTCGGAAATCGAGCGGATGCTGCATAGATCCAGGCCGGGATTTGACGGTGTTTCACACCAAACCACCGCGTAGGGCGACAGATCGGCTGCCGCGAAGGCTTTGGTCGGAATGGCGTCAAATGCGATATCCTGGGCGGAGAGGATCTCTTCGAGCATCACCCGCGTCACGTAATAACCATCTGACGGCACGAGAATACGGCTACCCGCTTTCGCTGTCGTCATCAGCGCCGCCGTAATCGCCGCCATTCCAGAGGGAAATGCAATCACTGAAGCCTGTTCCAGGGCGGCGATGGCGGCTTCAGCCGCTTCCACGGTCGGATTGATGTCCCGCCCGTAAGTGTAAGGCGTATTCGGCGTGCCTGAGAGCGCGTATTTGGCCGTCGTGACAATCGGCGGACTGATCGGTTCGCCATTTTCCAGGGTCCCGGATCGTGCATGCAGCATCGACATGATGAGTTTCGCGTTTTCTTTGTCCATTCCGGGCTTGTGGCACAGAGTTTTAGCGGCGAAAAGAACTGTCGATATTGCCGCAGCGTCGAGACTTGCAAAAAAGTGACGCATGCGTCATGAAAACTTATATTCGGGAGGGAAGAGGTCGTGGATCTCTCTAATGCTGAGCGTATTGTGATTGTTGGCGGTGGGCAGGCCGCCGCACAAGCCTGTGCGTCGCTGCGTCTGTTCGGTTTTGAAGGCGCGATCACGCTCATCGGTGATGAAGCCGCTTTGCCTTATCAGCGACCGCCGCTCTCAAAGGCTTATATGAAAGGCGAACTGGCAGAGGAGCGTTTGTATTTCAAACCGGCTGCTTGGTACGAGGATCAGCAGATCGAGACGATCCTTTCTACACGGGCGATCGGACTCGACCGAAGCGCACAGACCGTTGCGCTCGAACATGGCGGATCTGTCGCTTATGACGCCTTGATCATCGCGACTGGCTCGCGCCCACGGGCTTTGCCGGTTGAGGGTGCAGATTTAGACGGCGTATTCGATCTGCGCGATCTTTCAGACGTCGAACGCATTCGGCCAAGAATGATTGCTGGTCAAAAGCTGGTTATTGTCGGTGCCGGATATATCGGCCTTGAGGCGGCTGCAGTGGCGCGACAGCTCGATTTGGATGTGACGGTTCTGGAAATGGAAGATCGGGTCCTGGCCCGCGTCACCAGTCCGATCATGAGCGATTTCTTCGAAGCCGAGCATACGCGTCAAGGCGCGGCCATTAAAACGGGTGCGAGACTGGCATCCCTGCGCGGCACGGATGGCAAGGTGACCACGGCGATTCTGGCCGATGGCAGCGAGCTCGCTGCGGATATTGTTCTGGTCGGAATCGGCATCCTGCCAAATGTCGAACTGGCGGAGCAGGCGGGGATTGCCTGTTCAAATGGAATTTTGACAGACCGAGACGCGCGTACGAATGACCCCCGCGTGTTCGCGGCTGGCGACTGTGCCGCGCGGCCTTTGGTGCACTATGGCCGCCAGGGCCGACTGGAAAGCGTCCACAATGCCATTGAGCAGGGCAAGCTCGCGGCTGCGGCGATCATGGGCAAACCCCGTCCGTCGGAAGATTGTCCCTGGTTCTGGTCTGATCAGTTTGATTTGAAGCTGCAAATTGCCGGATTGAGTCAGGACTATGATGCCACTGTCGTGCGCGGCGACCCGGACGCGCGCAAGTTTGCGGTCTTTTATTTGCAAAATGGCAAGCTGATCGCCGTAGATGCAATTAACAGCCCGCCAGAATTCCTGGCATCGAAGAAACTGATAATGACAGGTGCGCGACTTGCGCCTGAAACATTAAGCGATACATCCAAATCCATGAAAGAGATCGCGGCGTCCGCGGTATAAGGAGACAAGAAACCCATGGCGAAGATTATTTACGTCGATCATGAAGGCACAGAACGCGCGATCGAAGCCTCAAATGGCGAAAGCGTGATGGAAGCGGCGATCAAAAACTCGATCCCGGGCATTGATGCCGATTGCGGCGGCGCCTGCGCCTGTGCAACCTGCCATGTCTATGTCGACGAAGCCTTTCTGGAAAAGGTCGGCACGGCTGAAGACATGGAACAATCCATGCTGGATTTTGCCGAAAACGTGCAACCGAACTCACGCCTGTCTTGTCAGATCAGCGTCAGCGATGACCTCGAAGGTTTGAAAGTCACGACGCCGGAAAGCCAGCACTAGGCTTTTAGGCGCTGTAACACCGAACGCCCCTGCCATTGGCGGGGGCGTTTCAGATTGTTTTGACGTGGCGTGAGACCTTGGTTCGCGTCACGAACCTCTTATCTGACGGCTCAGACCTTATTCCTCCCAGAGGCACGCGACATGACCCGATACACAGAATTGCTCGCCGGATTGGAGCGCGGCAACGATCAATCCCTGAAAGCCCATATTCCCGAAAGTTGGATGCAAGGGCGGACCACCTATGGTGGCCTGACGGCGGCATTGTCGCTACAGGCGGCGCTTGGCCTGGTCGATGACATTCCGATCAGGTCTGCGCAAGTTGCCTTTGTCGGGCCGGTTGGCGGGGATGTACTGATCAAGCCAACATTGCTGCGTCGCGGTAAGAACACTGCCTTTGTTAGCGTTGATATCACCGCCGAGTCTGGGGTCACGGCGCAATCGATTTTTGCATTTGGAAAGGCCAAGGAAAGCGCCATCCATTTTGATGATATGCCAATGCCGCAAGCCCCAGCGCCAGATGAGATTGAATCTTTCTTCGATAAAGGGCGACCACGGCCCGGATTTACGCAGAACTTCGATATGTTGCTGGCACTTGGCGGTCGCCCCATCTCTGGCTCGGATGATAAATCGATCGGGCTCTGGATGCGGCACCTCGATCCGGATACGCCGCAAGATGCAACTGCCGTACTGGCAATTGGGGATGCCCCTCCACCTGCGGTCATGTCGATGTTCAAGGAGCCATTGCGAATCAGTTCCATGACCTGGATGGCGGAATTCATGACCGACGACATCCAAACTGATCCAGACGGTTGGTATTTCGCGCAACACACCGCTCAACTCGCCAAGGATGGCTATTCCAGCCAGTCGATGCGACTGTGGAATCGCAAAGGTGAGCCGATCCTGGTTGGGCGCCAGACAATTGCAGTTTTTGGCTAATCGCCTATCCCGAGCGTTCGGGTAGGAAGGTGAATGCCAGTGGAAGACCTCATCGCCGCCGTCGATGCTGGCGGCACCAACTTCAAGTGCGCGCTTGTCCGGTCGGACGGAACCATTCTCAAGGCGTGGTCGGTACCGACAACCGGGCCTGACCAAACGCTTGCAGCCTGTTCCGCCTCATTCCGTGCTGCGCTGGAAGCGTTAGGCGGACGCGCGAAAGCGCTCGGGATTGCGAGTTTTGGCCCGGTTGAGATTGACCCCAACTCATCCCGCTATGGCGTGATTACCGGGACGGCAAAACCGGATTGGCACGGCGCTGAGATCGGCCCCGATCTGGGGTCGGCATTAGGGTGCCCGTTTGCCCTCGACACGGATGTAAACGCCGCGTTGGCGGCTGAAATGCGCTGGGGCGCCGGGCGGAGCGTGGGCAGCATTGCGTATATAACGGTCGGGACAGGCATTGGTGCCGGATTGTATTTGAACGGTGAACCCGTGGGGCGTCCAGCGCACCCGGAATTCGGTCATATACGGGTCGCTCGGCATCCGGACGATACCGGCTTTGACGGGGTTTGTTCGCTGCATGGGGACTGCCTTGAAGGATTGGCGTCTGGTCCCGCTCTGAGGGCACGTTGGGGCGATCCCGCCGGGTTGCGGCCGGATCACCCGGGATGGGATATTGAAGCTCATTATCTCGCGCAGGCCTGTCTCAATCTGTACCTGGCGACTCGGCTGGAGCGTATCATCATTGGCGGCGGTGTGATGACGGCTCAGCACCTGATTGGAAAAGTGCAGGCCGCGTTTGATGGTTTGATGGGGGATTATCTGCCTGTGTCAGGCGCTGGAATCATTTGCGCGCCCGAATTGGGCGCGCATGCAGGTGTTCTTGGTGGTGCTGTGGTCGCAATGACCGCGTTTAGTTGACCAGAGCTGCTTTCAGGCTCTCCAGATAAGCAACTTGCTCTTCCAGCGCGGCATTACCGTCTTTGCCTTCAGCGAGCAGCGCTCGGTGCGCTTCGTCATAATCTTTTTGTACACTCTCCACGGAAACGCTGTCGAGGTTGACGGCTTCTTCTGCGAGAATGGTGAGTCCAGCCGGCGTCACATCCGCGAACCCGCCACGGACGAACAGGCGCATCGTGGTCTCGCCGCCGTCTTCAACGCGGACAACGCCATTCTTCAGCGTTGTCATGAAGGGGGCATGGTTGACGAGGACGCCAAACTCACCATCAGAGCCAGGCGCGATCACGTGATCAACTTCGCCGGAAAACAATTCCCGAGCTGGAGATACGAGAGAGAAATGCAGTTTGTCAGCCATGAGACACGCTTTCGTCGGAAGGTTTCGGCCCGCCGAAGCGGGCCAAATTCAATTTGCTTAGGCTGCGTCAGCCAGCATTTTTTCAGCTTTGGCTTTCGCATCCTCGATTGAGCCAACCATGTAGAAGGCTTGCTCTGGCAAGTGGTCATACTCGCCTTCGATGAGGCCCTTGAAGCCAGCAACCGTGTCTTCCAGTTTCACCTGAACACCCGGCGAGCCGGTGAAGACTTCAGCAACGTCAAATGGCTGTGACAGGAAGCGCTCAACCTTACGGGCGCGGGCAACCACGAGTTTGTCTTCTTCAGACAGCTCGTCCATGCCGAGAATCGCGATGATGTCTTGCAATTCCTTATAGCGCTGCAGGATTTCCTGAACGCCGCGAGCCACTTCATAATGGTCCTGACCAACGATCAGTGGATCCAGAATACGCGATGTGGAATCGAGCGGATCCACAGCCGGGTAGATGCCTTTTTCCGAAATCGCGCGGTTCAGAACGGTCGTCGCATCCAAGTGGGCAAACGATGTCGCTGGCGCCGGGTCGGTCAAGTCATCCGCAGGCACGTAAACCGCTTGCACAGAGGTAATCGACCCTTTGGTTGTGGTTGTAATCCGCTCTTGCAGGCCGCCCATATCGGTGGCCAGTGTTGGCTGATAGCCCACAGCAGATGGAATACGGCCGAGCAGCGCAGACACCTCAGAACCAGCCTGGGTGAAGCGGAAGATATTGTCGACGAAGAACAGAACGTCCTTGCCTTCAACATCGCGGAAATACTCAGCTTGAGCGAGACCGGTCAGCGCCACACGTGCACGCGCCCCTGGAGGCTCGTTCATCTGGCCATAGACCAGCGTTGCGCGGCTTTCGCCTTCGAGATCAATCACGTTTGCGTCCTGCATCTCGTAATACAGATCGTTACCTTCACGGGTCCGTTCACCAACGCCAGCAAACACAGAATAACCACCAAACAGTTTCGCGATGTTGTTGATCAGTTCCTGAATAAGAACGGTCTTACCAACACCGGCACCGCCGAACAGGCCAATCTTACCACCCTTGGTATATGGGCAGAGCAGGTCGATAACCTTGATCCCGGTCACCAGAACTTCTGCTTCTGTTGACTGATCAACAAAGTCAGGCGCAGGGGCGTGGATTGGCGCGCGCAGGTCGGTTTCAACCGGACCGCGTTCATCGATTGGTTCACCGACAACGTTCATGATGCGGCCGAGCGTGGCTGGGCCAACAGGCACCTTGATCGGCTCGCCCATATCGGCGACAGCCTGTCCGCGGACAAGACCTTCGGTCGAGTCCATCGCGATGGTGCGAACAGCGTTCTCACCCAGGTGCTGAGCAACTTCGAGCACGAGGCGGTTGCCATTATTCTCACATTCCAAGGCGTTCAGAATGTCCGGAAGGGCGCCGTCGAACTCTACGTCGACAACAGCGCCGATAACCTGGCTTACGCGGCCAGTTGCTTTAGAAAGGTCCATGCGAGGCGTCTCCTTAGGAGCGGGTTTGGGTTTCGGGGCCGCCTTGGGGGCAGCGGTTGTTTTTGGAGCGGGAGGCGTGCTCTCCGCAGCGGTTTTGGCGTCGGCTTCGGCGGGCTGGCAGACGCCGCATGCGCGCGCGTCTTTATGTCCAAGCGCGAGCATGGCGGCTTCCGCTTCAGCAAAAGTGCCGAATGGGCCATGCCATTTGTCATCATCATTGGTCTGATCGCCACCGACGCCCTGGCCGTCATTGCAATAGCGGCAGGCGCTGGTGTGCAGTCGGGCGCGCTTTTTGCTGAAGTGCTCGTAGATCCAGAAGCTCATTAGAGAGCCTCCGCACCAGAGATGATCTCGATCAGCTCTTTTGTAATCTGGGCCTGACGGGCGCGGTTATATTGCAGGGTCAGGCTATCAATAAGCTCACCGGCATTGCGCGTCGCATTGTCCATGGCCGTCATAGACGCGGCTTGCTCACCAGCAGCATTCTCCAGCATCGCCGACAGGATCTGCGTGTTCAGATAGCGCGGCAGCAGGGCTTCAAGAATTTCTGGCTCTGATGGCTCATAAGCATAGATGGCGCCGCCGAGATCGATCGTCTCAGCATCATCTGGCGCTTCCGCCGGGATCAACTGCTTGGCCACCGGGGTTTGGGTCAGGACGTTTTTGAATTCAGAGAAAACCAAAGTCGCGACGTCAAATTCGCCGTCTTCAAACCGTTTGGTCAAGTCCTGTCCAAGCCCAATCGCAAATGGCGTGAACTTGTCCTTGGCTTCCGACAGATCGATATGATCGACAAACATGTCGGCATAAGCATGTTTCAGAACTTCGCGGCCTTTTTTGCCGACCGTGATGATTTTCACCGTCTTGCCGTCGGCTTTCAGCTCTTCGATCTTCAGGCGCGCCGCTTTGGCCGTATTGGCGTTAAAGCCACCACACAGGCCGCGTTCTGCCGTCATGACAACCAGCAGATGGACTTTGTCATCACCAGATCCGGCGAGCAATTTTGGTCCACCGGCGCCATCGCCCATAGAGGCAGTAAGGTTGGCCACGACATTTGCCATTCGGCTGGCATACGGCTTGGACGCTTCCGCCGCTTCCTGCGCCCGGCGCAGTTTCGCAGCGGCGACCATTTGCTTCGCCTTGGTGATCTTCTGTGTGGATTTCACACTTCCGATCCGGTTTTTAAGTTCCTTGAGGCCAGACATCGGGTCAGACGCTCCCAGTCGTGAGGTTTATCTTACCCGAAGGTCTTTCCGAACGCTTCCAGGGCATCCTTGATGCCGCTTTCCACGCTATCAGACAGAGCTTTCTCGTCGCGAATCTGCTTCAGCAGGTCTTTCTTGTCATTCCGCAGGAAAGACAGAAGCTCAGCTTCATAACGGGTCACGTCCTTGGTTTCGACATCGTCGAGATAGCCACGTGTACCGGCATAGATGACACAAACCTGTTCTTCCATCAGAAGCGGGCTGTACTGAGGCTGCTTGAGCAGTTCCGTCAGGCGCTCACCACGGCTCAGAAGCTTTTGCGTCGCCGCGTCCAGGTCGGACCCGAATTTCGCAAATGCCGCCATCTCACGATACTGGGCGAGTTCACCCTTCATCGAGCCGGCAACCTTCTTCATCGCTTTGGTCTGCGCCGCAGAGCCCACACGAGACACGGACAGACCAACGTTCACCGCAGGACGGATGCCCTGATAGAACAGATCGGTTTCGAGGAAGATCTGACCATCCGTGATCGAAATCACATTGGTCGGAATATAGGCCGAAACGTCATTCGCCTGGGTTTCAATGATCGGCAGAGCGGTCAGAGAGCCCGCGCCTTCATTCTCGTTCATCTTCGCCGCGCGTTCGAGCAGGCGGGAGTGAAGATAGAAAACGTCACCTGGATAGGCTTCGCGGCCTGGAGGGCGGCGCAGCAGCAGGGACATCTGGCGGTAAGACACGGCTTGCTTGGACAGATCATCATAAATGATCAGCGCGTGCATACCATTGTCACGGAAATACTCACCAATCGTACAGCCGGTAAACGGTGCAAGATATTGCAGCGGCGCCGGCTCAGACGCGGTTGCCGAAACAACTACGGTGTAATCCAGAGCACCGCGCTCTTCGAGGGTCTTAACAACCTGCGCAACGGTCGACCGTTTCTGACCGACGGCAACATAGATACAGAACAGCTTTTCGCTGTCATCTTTTGCCGCGGCATTGGTTTCTTTCTGGTTCAGGATCGTATCGACGCAAACAGCCGTCTTACCGGTCTGGCGGTCACCAATCACCAATTCGCGTTGGCCACGACCAACCGGGATCATTGCGTCAATCGCCTTGATACCGCTCATCATTGGCTCATGCACAGATTTGCGCGGGATAATGCCCGGGGCTTTAACATCAACGCGGTTCCGCGCGGCAACGTCCGTCAGCGGGCCTTTGCCATCGATCGGGTTGCCAAGCGCGTCAACAACGCGGCCAAGCAGGCCTTTACCAACCGGCGAGGAAACGATCTCGTCGAGACGTTTAACCGTGTCGCCTTCTTTAATGCCGCGGTCATCACCGAAGATAACGACACCAACATTGTCGCTTTCCAGGTTCAGCGCCATGCCCTTAATGCCGCCGTCAAATTCGACCATCTCACCGGCCTGAACATTGTCGAGGCCGTAGACGCGGGCAATACCGTCACCGACGGAGAGAACTTGACCGACGTCTGAGACTTCAGCCTCGACGCCAAAATTTTCGATCTGCGACTTAAGAATGCCGGAGATTTCTGCTGCGCTAATAGACATGTGCGTCTTACGCTCCCTTCATGGCGGTGTTCATACGATCTAGTTTGGCGGCGACACTTGCATCGATCAGGGTCGACCCGATCCGCAATTGAATGCCCCCGACGAGGGCCGGATCGACCTCCGTCTCCAATTCCACGTCGCTGCCAACTGCCTTGGCGAGCACTTGCTCAAGCCGGGCGCGCTGGTCAGCGCTCATATCTGTTGCGGTGCGCGCGACAGCGCGTTTGACGCCGCGCTCTTTGGCGTACAGTTCGTCGAAATATTTGGCAGCGCCGATCAGGTCGCCGGCGCGACCATTCTGAGCCATCGTGCCGACAAAGCTGGTCGCCATTTTGGTCAGACCGGCTTTTTCGGCCACGGCGACGAGCGATTTGACTTTGTCCTCGCGTGCGAAAGCTGGGCTTTCGAGCAGGCGGGTCAGGTCTTCGCTTTCATCGGCGAGGGCTTCGACGGTTTTCAGGTCCCCGGCAATCGCTGCCAGTTCCCCTTTCTCTTTCGCCAGATCAAACAGCGCGCCGGCATAGCGGCGGGCGGCTTCACTGGCAGTGGTTGCGGATGCTGCGGCCAAGGCGTCGTCCGTTAGCTGTAGGGCAAAAACGCCCCGGGTCTGAACCAATAGGAATCAGGGTGTGGTGGCACCCAAGTCCTGAAACTTGTGCGGGCACCTAGCACCTTGTTTGGACACTGACAACACATCCAATCAGCCCAGGCTGCGACCGAATCGCGCGGTCGCAGGGTTAAGGGGCATGGCGCCGAGTTGCGCGGGTGAATAAGTTCTGCGAATTTGGCGCCATGCCGAAACCATTCCCAGATGCCTATACCCACAGTCACACGGTCTCCAGCGACGGTCAGGTTTGGTTCGAGTGCACCGACGACGTGGAAATCTGGCCCTGGTTGGCACTGAACCCGATCCATCCGATTCTGGTGCAGACCATCAATTTCTGGGGCTCTGTCGAATCTGGCGAGGCGCTGGGTACATTCGATCCAGAAAAGTGGAGTGCGTTGACTCATTGTGAATGGACTTGCGGCGCGCCGGATGTCGGATTGCCGGTGCGCGGCACTTATGAAACGCTGCAGCGCGGCGACAAAATGCGATATCAGCTTCGCTTCTTCGATGGCACGGATGCGGAAGTGGTGCGTATTAGCGGGGTCGGCGTGGTCTTCCGCACGCGCAATTTCGAGGGCTGGCGCGAAGAAACGAAAGAAAAATTTGAAAAACCGGACACGGCAGGCTTTGTCTATGCCCCGGCCGAGGCGGTTGGCGTGGCCACGCAAAGCGAGAGCTTCCTGTCGCCGTTGCGGCGCGATGCCGTGGTGACGGCGTCAGGGCTGATTACCAAGGCGAACGGTTTGCGACCGGCCCATCCCTACATTGGCGGATCGGGCGACCATGTGAATTCGACCCATATGGGTGAAGTTGGACGCCAATTCGGTGAGCTGCTTGTCGGCGAACCGCTAATCAATCGCGCGGGTGAGATGAGTTTCATGCATTATGTGGAGCTCGGGCGTCCATTTGAAGTAGAGCTCATCGCGCACGATGCAGCGGCGCAGCAATTCAGCCTCGTGGTGCGTCAGCGCGGCAAAGACTGCACGAAAATTGAGATGGCATACGCCCGGGCAGGGCGATAGATTTATGCCATTGGCGTATGCTGCCCCGCTTCAAATTCTTCCGCCAATTTGAACTTCCGAATCTTGCCGGATCCGGTCAATGGCCATTCCGACACTTGCACCCAATAGGCCGGTGTTTTTTGAGGTGAGAGCCGTTCGCGGACGAACGCTTTGAGTTCATCTGGCGAAAACGCATGATCCGACTCGCTGCGGATAAAGCAGGCGACCTGCTCGCCCCATTTCTCATCCGGCACGCCAACGACGGCGACTTCATCAATCGCGTCATGTTCAAGCATCGCATTCTCGATTTCGGCGGGGAACAAATTTTCGCCGCCACGGATGATCATTTCTTTGACGCGACCGGTAATCTTGACATAGCCGCGCGCATCCATGGTGCCGAGATCACCCGTATGCAGCCAGCCTTCTGGGTCAATGGTTGCAGCGGTCGCGTCCGGATTGTCATTATAGCCGAGCATGACGCTGTAGGCGCGCGCACAAATCTCGCCTTGGGCGCCCGTGGGCAGGACGGCATTGCTCTGAGGATCGCGGATCGAAATCTCAGTATAAGCCACGGGTTGGCCAATCGTCTGGGTCAAATCCTCTTCGGTGTCCGCATGCCAGGCCTGGGTCAGAACGGGCGAGGTTTCCGTCTGGCCATATACAATCTGGATGGGTGCGCCGAGCGTTTCGAGTGCATCCCGGCAGAGCTGTGGCGGCACCATGGATCCGCCGGACATGATGCATTCGACAGAGGAGACATCGCGGCCGGTCTGGCGCACCTCATGGATCAAGGCGACGAGCATGGTCGGCACACCAAGGATAAAGCGGGTTTTCTCGCGCTCGATGACGCGCACGATCATGCCCGGGTCGAACATTGGAGCCACCAGCATGGTCGCGCCCGCGCCGAGGCCACCGAGCACCAGGATAGCGCATCCGGTTGTATGAAAGAGCGGCATGTTGTGGACGAAGGAATCACCGGGCTCCACGCCGCCGCGAGTCATTGCGTCAATGCCGTTCCGGACGAGACCGTTATGATGCAGCAAGGCGCCTTTCGGGAAACCGGTGGTGCCGGATGTGTATTGAATCTGGACCGCATCATTGGGTTTCGGCGCGCGGGTTTCGCCTGTGTCCTCGCCAGCATAGAGAGCGGCGTGATCCGTGAGCAGGATGCGGTGTTTGATCGCCTCGATTTCATCGCATACGGAGTCGGCAATATCTTGCATGGGATTGCCGCGGAAATCGGCGACATAATAGATCGCCTCAGAGCGCGATTGTTCGAGCACATATTTCAGTTCACGTTTCTGGTAAGCCGGGTTCACTGTGACCAGGATCACGCCAGCGAGGCCGCAGGCAAGTTCAAGCAGAACCCATTCTGGACTGTTATTGGCATAGACTGCGATCCGCGCCCCTTCGGCATGGCGGCTGGCCAATGCGCGCGCCAGACGCTCAGCATCTTCCAGGAGTTGCGCATAGGTCCAGGTTCGTCCGATCTCGCCATCATAGCCCAGTTCTTTCATTGCCATTGCATCCGGGGCGCGGGCGACCGAAGCGCGCAACATGTCACCGATCGTCATCGCCGCAGGCGCGTCGCCGCCTTGCGCTGGAAAATAAGACTCTGTGAGTTCGACTTTATACATGTTTTGGCCTCCCGAAGCCTGACTATTGTTCGGCATCGCGACGGAGGCAATCCCCCAGTGATTTTCCTTGCGCGACGGCATTCCTCGCGTTGAAAAATACTGCAAAAGGTCAATAATTTTTATTGTAACGACAATTAATTATTGCAAAACAATAATTAATTGAGCATATTGTGCTCAAAAAGGAGTTATGTATGACGGAAGCGGACGTTCAAAAAACCAGAGACACGCATCGGGATCTCACCATCCTGGCTTGGATTGTGGTTGGTATTCTGGCGCTCAATGTTTCGTACTTTGTCGGCGAAGAAGTCGGCGGCATCTGGTATACGAGCCAGGGCGACTGGCTCAGTATATTCAATGCCTGGTGGATTGGTATCATCAAAGCCATGCCGACCATCCTGATTGCCTTTGCGGTGGCGGATTTCGCCTTCCTGTTTCAACGCTGTTCCGAAGGTGATGTATTCACCGAGCGCAATGTCAAAACGCTAAGAAGCGCCGCCTTTGGCTTGTTCGGCGCGGGTGCCTGGGCGGGCATTATCTCGCCGACTTTGCTCGAGTGGATCGGTCAGAATTTCCGTGGTCTTATTGTTGATTTTGGCGACTTGGCACTCGCTGTGGCGATGATGGGCGTGGTTCTTTATGGTTTATCGCTCGTATTCCGGGACGCGGTCGCGGTGAAAGCCGAGAATGATGAGTTTGTCTGATGGCCGCGGACATCATCGTCACATTGGATATTATGCTAGCGCGGCGAAAACGACGCGCAAAGGACCTCGCGGCCGAGATTGGCATGACCGAGGCCAATCTATCCCTGCTCAAGTCTGGCAAAGTCAAAGGCGTCCGCTTCGATACATTGGCAAAGCTGTGTGAGGCATTGGACTGCACCCCCGGGGATTTGCTGGACGTGACTGCAACTGACGTGGAGTGAGGCTTGCTTCCCGTAACGGGACGGCGCGTAGGCGAGAAAAAACTCTAGCAGGAGGACCGGACATGACCGCGCCAGCCACAATCGAAATCACCGACGAAATCGCCATTATCACGATGGATGATGGCAAAGCCAATGCCATCAATCCCCCTATGCTTGATGCGCTGAATGCTTGTCTCGATCAGGCCGAGAAAGAAGCGAAAGTCCTGATCATCACGGGTCGCGAAGGACGCTTTTCTGGCGGCTTCGACCTCAAACTGATGATGAGTTTGCCAGGTGAAGACGTGAAAGCCTTGGTCGATGGCGGTGGTAAGTTGGCGCACCGTTTGTTCAGTTTCCCGATGCCGGTGATTGCGGCTTGTAATGGGCATGGTGTCGCCATGGGCTGTTTCATTCTGCTCTCATGCGATGTGCGCATTGGCACAGCAGGCGCGTACAAAATCGGCGCCAACGAGACTCAGATCAATATGGTCTTGCCGATCTTCGCGTCAGAATTGGTGAAAGCGCGAGTTGCGGATGATTATAAGACCCGGTCCATGGTCTATGGCGAATTGTTCGATCCGGAAACGGCGACCAAAGCCGGGTATCTCGACCAGGTGGTTGAAGCGAGCGCCTTGCTCGCCACGGCAAAAGCACATGCAGAAGCGGTGAAACCGCTGAGCGGTTCGTCTCTGACCGGGAACAAATTGCTGCTGCGCGAAACGACGCTTGCAAACATGAAGGCGTCCCTGCCGCAATAGCGCTCAGTACAATCCCGCCGCGCGCAATAACAAAACGACACCAATCGCCGTCACCAGGCCCTTCATCCATTTGCGGAAATTGACATCATTCATGCGCTCGAGCACGCGTTTGCCGAGCGTGGTACCCACCATGGATAGGGGAATGGCGGCCGCAAAAAGCCACCAGGGCGGCAAGGCCGACCAGCCCGCGGCCGTGACGACTGGAACACTCCAGAAACCGATCTTGACCAGGTGGCTGAGCGCTTGGGTCACCGATTTTGTGGCGACGATTTGTTGCCGCGTCATTTCGGCCTGAACGAAGAACAGGTCGAGCATCGGGCCAGCAACCCCGGCCAACGTATTCAATCCTTGTACGCCGAATCCCGCAACGATTGCGTGTTCGCGGCGTTTGATATCCAGGTGCAAACGCTCTTTTGGCAGCCAGACCAACATCGGGGTTAGACCAAGCAACAGGTAGAGCGCGCGCTTGTCGGGAGTCCAGCTGACGAAGAATAACGCCGTAATTCCGGCCATGGCGCCGATGCAATAGTATCCAAACACTCGCCAATCGATTGCATCGCGCAACAGAAAAGCCCGATAGCCGTTTGCGAACATCTGAATGCCGCCGTGAATGATCATCGCCATGGCGACGCTGACCAGTGCGACCAGAACGGCCATGAGCACAATGCCGCCCGCCATGCCGAAAATTCCGGATATGAACGACGTCACCAGCGTGGTTGCCAGGATGATTATGGCCGCGATCGCACTCATGCGCGCCCTCGTGCGCTGAGTCTTCGCCCAAGACAAACCACCCTAGGAGGATTGCGGAGTGACCCTTCGTCTCACTTGAGCTCACCTTACCCCGCGATACGGTTTTACAAGTTTACGTGCGCGTCATACCCTGAACGCAGTTAAGATGAGACCTGAAAGAGGATGACCGAGATGGCCTATACCGATGCTGGTGCCAGCGAAATGAATGATGATCTATTTGACCTCAGAATGTCAGATGAAGCGCGACCGCTTTATGATCATGTGAAGAAATTTATCGCCGAAACCGTTGATCCGATGTCGGTCAAGTTTCACGAGCTGGACAAGAACAAGACCGATATCTGGTCGTATGCGCCGGGTCAGCTTGATTTGCTCGAAGAAGCCAAGGACGAAGCCAAGAAGCAAGGCCTTTGGAACTTCTTTCTGCCGGACGCCGATACCGGTGAAGGCCTGAAAAATCTGGATTATGCTTACATCGCGGCTGAACTTGGCAAGAATTCGCTCGCTTCAGAAACGATGAACTGTTCAGCGCCGGACACGGGCAATATGGAAGTGCTCGAACGCGTCGGCACGCCTGAGCAGAAAGAGCAATGGCTGAAGCCCCTGCTGGAAGGGAAAATCCGCTCGGCTTTTGCGATGACCGAGCCAGCACTGCCATCATCTGATGCCAAGAATATTTCCACGCGCGCCGTGCTTGAGGGCGATGAGTGGGTGATCAATGGCGAAAAATTCTATATTTCCGGCGCCGGTGACCCGCGATGCAAGATCATGATCACCATGGTCAAGACCAGCCCCGATGCAGAGCCGCACAAACAGCAATCGCAAATCCTGGTGCCAACCGATACGCCCGGCGTGAAAATCCTCGATGGAATGCAAGTGTTTGGCGACTATGACGCCCCGCACGGTCACATGCACATCGTTTTCGACAATGTTCGCGTGCCGAAGTCAAACATGCTGCTCGGCGAAGGCCGCGGGTTTGAGATCTCGCAATTGCGTCTCGGGCCGGGTCGTATTCATCACTGCATGCGCTCAATCGGAGCGGCAGAGCGGGCGCTCGACCTGATGGTGGTTCGCGGAATGACACGCCAGGCCTTCGGTCGCGACCTGATTAAATTGGGCGGCAATATTGAGAAAGTTTCGCGTGCCCGGATCGATATCGAGTCCATGCGCATGATGGTCCTGAAAGCCGCCAAGGCCATGGATGTGCTGGGCAATAAGGAAGCCCGTGTTTGGATCTCCATGGTCAAAGCCATGGTGCCTGAAAAAGTCTGCCGCATCATTGATGAAGCGATTCAGATGCATGGTGCAGCGGGGGTCTCTCAATGGACACCGCTGGCCCGTCTCTATACCGGTCAGCGCACACTGCGTCTGGCGGATGGTCCAGACGAGGTCCACCATATGGTGGTTGGCCGCGCCGAGACCCGCAAATATTCCGGCGAGGAAGAAGATCCAGCCATGGCAGCCGTCTGGCGCAAATAGCCGTCAGAGCAATCGTTTCATTCAGAAAGCGCGATCACACCGGTCGCGCTTTTTTTATGGCAAAGAAAAAGGGATGCACCTAAAAGGTGCATCCCAAGTCTGTGGCTGGGTTAGAGGGGCGGATGAACCCGAGCCTTTGAGCTTGTCCGGTACGGTCATGGAGTAACCGCCTGCGACAAATTTCTACTTAAGCGCGAGTCACTAACAAACAGTAAACACTTGCTCTATTCAGGCAAAGATCTATATAAACGCCAATAAATGTAATAAATATCGGTCTATATTGTAGATTAATCTATTTAGTACTGTGTGTATTGGTATACTTTCGTGTAATCTAAGACAGCTTTCAATTTATCTCAGCGTCTTCTTGCGACAGCAAAAATCTATTTGTGATTGAATATGCTAACGAAACTCGAACCGGCATTAAGGACTGCATGATTTGAGCTAGATCACGTGGTTTCGGTCAGGCCCGCGGGTCATCCCATTCGCGGGCGACCCCCTGTCCACCGCGCCGGGTGAGCCAGAACATGCCGAGCAAATCGAATATGCCAGCGCCCAGACGTCCAAAAAAACCATATTTAGACTGCCCGTGCCAACGGGCACGATCATTGACCAATTCCTCGCGCACGGTCCATCCGGCGCGTTTGATCAGGGCAGGCAGAAATCGGTGCATGGATGCGAAATAGGGAAGCTCGCGAAACGCCTCAGTGCGGATCAGTTTCCATCCGCAGCCCGTATCCGTCGCATCGTCGCGCAGCATGAACCGGCGTACGCCATTTGCCACCCGGGATTGGAGCCATTTGAACCCGCTATCATTGCGGCTGTTTCGCTTGCCCGCGATGATGCCGAGGTCCTCTGTATCCTGATCTGCGATCAATACCTGCCAGAGACGCGCTGTGTCGTTAATGTCGTTCTGGCCATCACCATCAATCAGTTGTGTCCAGACGCCACGGACTGATTTCAGCCCGGTAAACAGGGCGGCGGATTTTCCGGCTTGCTTTACATGTGTGAACACAGACACGGTTTCCGGCCAACGCTTGGCGCCTTCTGCCAATTCGTCAGATGTCGCATCACTGGAACAGTCATTGACGCAGACGACTTCAAACGAAATGCCCGCGAGCGCTTGATGAACTTCTTCGAGAAGCGGCAGGACATTCCCTTCTTCATTATAGAATGGGATTAGGACGCTGAGCTCGATCTGGCTCATTTTTCAGCCTCTATCCGTGCCGCGAGCGCTTCGATCCGCGCCGCGGTGTCGGTAAGGGCTTCCGCCGCGCGCGTGATGTCAGGTCCGGCAGCTTCCAATTGCGCCCGGTGAGAGGCATCAAGTTCATCCAGCAGCGCCAATGCCGCGATCAGAAGCAATCGATCATCGCCAATATTGCCGACAGCGTTTGCAATATCGCGCACACGCACATCCAGTTGTCTGGACAGACCAATCAATCGCTCTTCCTGTCCGGGCGCACAGGCGACGGAATAGGACCGCCCGCGGATCTGGATGTCTGCCTTGGCCATCAGTCCTGCCCTTCTCGTCCGAGCGCAGCGCGGACTTCCGCAATCGCTGCACCGAGGGCTTCTGAAGCTTCATCAGCAAGCGCTTGCAACTCTTTTTCGCGGGCCAGGGACTCATCCAATTGCTCGGCGAGATGCGCGCGATCTTCCATCATCGCCGTCAATTCCTGGCGCAGCAGGACGGGATCGCCAGATCGCTCGAACAGGCCGTCCACAGCCCCTTCGAGTCGCCTTAGCGCGTGATCCAAACGAGTGGCCGCAGATTCGATGACGCTCATAATCCAAGGGTTTGCAGTTATTGTGCCCAAAACTCAATAGTCGCGGTTAATGAGTCTTGACAGCGTTGGCCACGCTCTCCATTCCCGGTCGCATCAAAATACAGGGGTTGAGGTATGACAGTTTCCACCCGGGATATGGCCAACGCCATCCGCGCATTGTCCATGGATGCAGTTGAAGCCGCAAAGTCAGGCCATGTCGGATTGCCGCTCGGCATGGCAGATGCTGCGACGGTGCTGTTCACCAAGTTCATGAAGCATAATCCGGCCGATCCAAACTGGGCCGATCGAGACCGTTTTGTTTTGTCAGCTGGTCACGGCTCCATGCTGGTCTATTCGCTGCTGCATCTCACCGGATATGACAGCGTCAGCCGCGACGATATTCGCAATTTCCGTCAGCTTGGCCGCCCAACTGCGGGTCACCCGGAAAATTTCGTCACCAAAGGCGTCGAGACCACGACCGGTCCGTTGGGCCAAGGCATTACAACCGCGGTCGGCATGGCCATGGCCGAGCGTCATCTGAATGCGCGCTTTGGCGATGAACTTGTCAATCACAAGACTTATGTGATTGCTGGCGATGGCTGCCTCATGGAAGGCATCAGCCAGGAAGCGATCACGCTGGCCGGCCACCTGAAACTCTCCAACCTGATTGTTTTGTTCGATGACAATGCCGTGACGATTGATGGCGGCACGGACATGGCCGACAGCACAGATCAATGCATGCGGTTCGAAGCTTCGGGCTGGGCCACCCGTAAGGTTGATGGTCATGACGCCTCCGACGTTGAAGCCGCGCTGGCCTGGGCTCAGGATCAGGACAAGCCGGTCATGCTGGCGGTGAAAACCATCATTGGATATGGCGCCAATCGCGCGGGCACGGGTCCAGCGCATGGTGGCCCTTATGGCGAAGAAGAAGTGGCCACGGTGCGAGAGAATATTGGTTGGCCACACGCGCCATTTGAGGTGCCTGCTGAGATTGAAACGGCGTGGCTGGACGCCGGCAAACGGGCACATGCCGAGCATTTGGCTTGGCAGAACCGGCTCGACAATCACGCAGACAAAGCCGCGTTTGAGACGGCGATGGCGGGCGCGCTGCCAGCCAACCTGTCGGACATCGTCAACGCCCACAAAAAGTCTGTGATTGATGGCGGCAAGGATGATGCGACCCGCAAATGGTCAGGTGCAGCGCTCGAGCCATTGACGGAAGCGATCCCGGAAATGATTGGCGGCTCTGCTGACCTCACGGGCTCGAACAATACCAAGACCAGCCACACCGCGCCGCTCAGTCCTGACAATTGGGCCGGTCGTTATGTCCATTATGGCATTCGCGAACATGCCATGGCCGCGGCCATGAATGGCATGGCGCTGCATGGCGGCGTTATTCCGTATTCTGGCACTTTCCTGGTCTTTGCAGACTATTCCCGCGCCGCGATCCGGCTGGGCGCCTTGATGGGGGAGCGAGTTATCCATGTCATGACGCATGACTCTATCGGCCTCGGCGAAGATGGTCCGACGCACCAGCCGGTCGAGCATGTCGCCAGCTTGCGCGCGATGCCGAACATGACCGTGTTCCGCCCATGCGACGGCGTTGAAGCGGCGGAGTGTTGGGAACTGGCCCTGCGCAATGACACAGGCCCGAGCACATTGGCGCTGACGCGTCAGAAAGTGAAGTCAGCTCGCGCCACGCACACAGACGAGAACCTTTCGGCCAATGGCGGCTATGTTCTGTCAGATGCGGAAGGAGCGAAAGCCGTGCTCATCGCCACCGGCTCGGAAGTTGAGATTGCCATGGCAGCCCAAACCGCTCTGGCGAACAAGGGCGTGCCGGTTCGCGTCGTCTCTATGCCTTCAATGGATCTGTTTGAGCAACAGACCGAAAGCTATCAGGCCGAGACGCTGGGTGGTGACCTGCCGCGGATCGCGATTGAAGCTGGGGTTCGATTTGGCTGGGACAGATGGATCGGCCATGATGGCGGCTTTGTCGGCATGGCCTCATTTGGCGCGTCAGCGCCGTATCAGGACCTCTACAATCACTTCAACATCACCGCGGATGCGGTCATCGCTGAAGTCGAAAAACGAATCTAAAGTCAGAGTTTTGGCGGGCCTGGCAAAAGGCGGCTCGGAAACGCGCACAGCGTGATGTTGCCGGGCTGATCCGCACCGGGAACGTCAGGATTGGATAAGTACGCGCTAAGACTGGCGCGCGCTGCATTGTCAAACTCGGTCGTTGATAATTCTTTTTCGACCCGTCCCAATGTCCGGCGCCCCTGGCAGCGATGCAAATCGACATAGCGAAAATCGAAATCTTCTGCCGCGCGGGCTTTGCGCAATGCCAAACGCATGCGGTCATGAGAGAATGAAAGCGTGGCGGGCATGCCGCGACCATGTGGGACAGCAACCCAGGCGGCACGCGTGCCAGACTCGCGATCTGTCTCGGTGAAATAGATCTGATAGATCATGCCATCCCGGACTGGTTCTGCTGAGATTGATACATGCGGATGCCGTTCGAGTTTTGAGCGCCAGGATTCAACCATGCGGTCGCGAACGCGCCACGCCGATTTCTCATCGCCCGCCGCCTGAAAGGTAGAGATTGCGTAGAAATTCGAAACAAGGTCGGTCATCCAGCCTGCATTCGCAAAATGCATTGCCGCGCCTTTCGCATCCTGCATATCGGCGGCGGCTCTGCCTGCGATACGACTCGCATCCTGGTATTCAGGTCGATCTGGACAGGCGCTCAGAAACTCCTCAGTGACGCTTCTGATATGTTCCGGCGTTTGCTCGACTTCAGCGTCATGCAAAGCCAGCTGCCAGCGCGTGGCATCCTGTAAATTGCAATCCTGCGCGTGGGCTTCCGGCGCCATTGTCATGGCCGTGTACGTGGTGACGCCGGCGGCAATGATTGCCCCCAAATAGCGCCGCGTTCGTTTCGAGATGTATCGTGTTCCGCTCATGCGGGACGTCTTTGCAAGCGCGATGCCGCTTAACCGGCGAAGACCCGTTCAATCGCCCAATATCCGCCAGTTGCGCCAATCAGAGCACAGAACGGCCAGATCACGAATTGCCTGTATGAGTGGTCCGAAATGGCCCGCCGCAGAGGCCAGAGAAGCAATGCTGCAAGCGCTATAACACTGAGTTGACCGATTTCGACACCGACATTGAATCCGATTAATGCACTCCAGAATTGGCCATCCGGCAGACCTAGCGTGCCGAAGAATCCGGCGAAACCCATGCCGTGAATGAGCCCAAACCCGAACACGATGAGAGGTCGCCAGCGAGTCATGTCCTTGAAGATCAGGTTCTCGATTGCGACAAAGGCGATCGTCGCCGCGATCAAGGGCTCAACAAGGCTTGCGGGAGGCGCGAACATACCGGCCGCAACAAGACCAAGCGTGATCGTGTGGGCGACCGTGAATGCGGAGATTTGTATCAATAAAGGCCGCAAATGCTGCGTTGAGAAGAAGATCGCGAGCACAAAAAGGATGTGATCGAGCCCGCCCGGCAAAATATGTTGGATCCCGATTTTGATATAGAGCGCGAAGGTCTGAAGCGCCGGGCGTTCAAAATCGATCGTCTCTGTTTCCGTATACCCACTGGCGCGATCGACCGGATTGCCTGAACGATCCATGTCTTGCAGCGCCTGGCACAAAGCTGGATCCATTCCGCCATCCAGCGTGCAGAACTCGTCCTCAGGATGGGCTTGCGCTGCCACAGGAACAAGCAGCTGGAGCGCCAAGCACATCATTAAGGCCCGAAGAAACCACATCATCTCTAGTTTGGGCGCGGCCGGATTTCCACATGTGAGTCATGATCGTGATCATCATGTGCGTGGCCGTGTCCAACATGATTGTGATCATGGCCGGGTATGGGGGCAAATAGCAGGCTCACGGCGATGATCACGCCTGCTGACAAGGCTGCCAATCCGTGCGTGGGCTTCACATCCTTCAATGGCGCCATAAGCGGCCCAGTGGCGACAAAGAGCAACAAGCCTGCAGACAGGGCGAACAAGCCACCCAACAAATCTTCACTGAGGCCGAACATGAACGGCCCGGAGACCAGGACCCCAAACGGTGTCGTTGCTGCTGCCGCAAGAAAGGCCCAGAAGAATGCGTTTCGGTTCGATACGCCATGACGACGCAGGATCGCAAATGCGATCACGCCTTCCGGAAACTCGTGCAAGATCAGACCCACCGCGGCAAACACGCCAGCTGTAAAACTCGCAGCGAACGTGACCGAATAGACAATGCCATCAATGAAAGAATGGCTGGCAATGGCGAGGATTGGCGTGATCGCTTCGCTTGGCAATTGCGAGCCTTCTCGCTCCGGGAACAAAGTGCGGATGAGATAGTGTAACAAAAGCCCGGCAAAGAATCCGACCGTGAGCCAAATCGGTGCGGCTTGCGACAGAGCGAACGCTTCTGGCACAATGTGCAAGAAGGCCATCGCGGTCAGCATGCCTGCTGCGGCCAATCCGAACAGATTTGCGTAGCGCAGACTCCAATCGCTCCGCAACGCGACAGCGAGTAGGCCGAGAGTCGTCACAAAAGCGGCGATCAGGCCAAAGAATAGAGGAGCTTGCAGAGATTCAAACATAGCGAAAAGTTACCGCGGCCGATAGCCAGAATGTCCTATCCTTTTGAACAGAATGTTATAGTATCTCAATTCTGTTCCGGCGAGGTAGTCCTCACACCTGGCCCTGTCAAACGAAAGCTGGAGTCTCATATGATTCGATCAACCTTGTTCGCCGCGGCGAGTGTTCTGGTTCTATCCGCCTGCCAACCGGCATCGCAATCGGATGAGGAATCGCTGGTCGCAGAAACGCCGCCAATGGTTGAAGAAGTGGATGATGCGAGCGTATCGGATGGTGCTGTGCCGGTTGTCGAGAATGTGGCCGAGGAGGCGCATGATCATGACGCTGAACACGATCATGACGAAGACGGGCATGACGAAGATGGGCACGAAGAAGATCACGAAGACCATGATCATGATGAAGACCATGATGCGCATGAGCATGAAGACGATGATCATGATCACGATGAGGACCACGATCATGCCGGCGGCGAAGCGCATGTGCACGGTGTCTCTGATCTCGCGGTGAGCCTGGACGGCGCCGGCGTAAGTGTCAGTCTCGATGGTGCACTGGCAAATTTCGGCCTGGATGAGACCATTCGCAGCCTGGACGAAACCGCGCCTTACACTGACGGTGTGATCGAGCTTGTCGGCGGCGACTGCACGCGCGATCAGGCGAGTGCCAGTATTCGGCCGATTGGCGACCATGGCAATCTCACCATCGATCTCGCTTTCACATGCGCCTCGATTGATGCTCTGGAAGCAATCAATGTCACTGGATTTGCGAATTTTTCCAGCTTTGAAACGGTCAATGCGATTGTTCTCACCGAAACGGGTCAAAGCGCCAAAACCTTGACCGCAAGTGAGACCCGCCTAGACCTGCGCTAGATGAGTTCTGCAATCATTCGCCTATCTGATCTGGTCTATGCCTGGCCGGGTCAGCCCCCTCTGCTCGACGTGAAATCGTTTGAGCTGCAGGCGGGCGAGCGCTTATTCCTTCGCGGGCCAAGTGGATCAGGAAAGTCAACTTTGCTGGGCTTGATTGCCGGCGTGCTCGAGGCGCAAACCGGGGAAATCAATGTCCTCGGGCAAGACCTCGCGACTCTTTCTGGCAGCCAACGCGACCGCGTGCGTGCCGATCATCTCGGCGTGATATTTCAGATGTTCAATCTCGTGCCATATCTGTCCGTGGTCCAGAATGTGATGCTGCCGTGTCGATTTTCGGCGCGACGGCGATCAGCAGAAGCCGCATCCGGTGGACCTGAAAAGGAAGCGCTGCGTTTATTGACCCGGCTTGGCCTGGAGGATGAAGACTTACTGACCCGCAATGTGACGGACTTGTCTGTAGGTCAGCAGCAGCGCGTCGCCGCGGCCCGCGCCTTGATTGGCAATCCGTCTTTGATCATTGCGGATGAGCCGACCTCGGCGCTTGATGCTGACAGTCGCGATCGATTTATCGAATTGCTGAGCGACGAAGCGCGCGAAACCGGCGCCGCCTTATTGTTTGTCAGCCATGATGGTGCGCTGGCCCCGTTGTTCGATCGCGCCATAGATCTGGCTGAGATCAATCAGGCGACGGAGGTCGCATAATGAGCGTTTCCATTCTTGGCCTGGCCTGGCGCAGTCTGATGAATCGCAAAGTATCAGCTTTGCTGACAATGATCGCCATTGCCTTGTCGGTGGCTTTGTTTCTTGGCGTAGAGAAAGCGCGCAATGCGGCCAAGGAAGGTTTTGACAATACGATATCAGGGACCGAACTGATCGTTGGCGCACCATCCGGGCAAATCAATCTTTTGCTCTATTCGGTGTTTCGTCTTGGCAATGCCACGGCGGAAATCTCGTGGCCAACCTATCAAGAGATCGCAGCGCGCGCAGACGTCGAATGGGCGGTGCCGATCTCGCTGGGCGATAGCCATCGCGGGTATCGCGTACTCGGCACGGCTCAGGACTATTTTGAACACTATAAGTATGGTCAGCGCCAATCGCTCGAATTTGCCGATGGCGTCATGTTCGACGACCTGTTTGATGCCGTGATCGGTTCAGATGTCGCCAAGCAGTTGGGATATGAGGTCGGTTCGCCGCTCATCCTGACCCATGGTTTGGGGGCAGGGGGGCTGAATGATCATGACAACCGACCATTCCGCGTTCGTGGTGTGCTGCGCCCCACCGGAACGCCGGTCGATCAGACCATCCATGTGTCGCTGGAAGCAATAACGGCCATTCATGTCGGCTGGGAAACCGGCGCTCGCAATCCCATGGCAGATGCCATCACCGAGGATATGATCCGCGGGTTTGATCTGACCCCGCGCACCGTCACAGCGGTTTTTGTTGGCTTGAAAAACCGCGCCACCGTATTGCGCACGCGCCGCGACCTGAACACAAATATGGCAGAACCCTTGCTCGCGATCATTCCAGGCCAGGCGCTCGCCGAGCTATGGCAGGTCATGGGCACAGCCGAGCGTGTTTTACTCGCGGTTTCGGCGTTTGTGATCGCGGTGGGGCTGGTTTCCATCCTGACCAGCATTCTGACCAGTTTGAACGAGCGGCGCCGTGAAATGTCTATCCTGCGCGCCACCGGCGCCCGGCCAGGTCATATTCTGACGCTGCTAATCGCGGAAGCTGCGGTGTTAGGGCTGCTGGGGGCTGGGATTGGCGCTGTCCTCATTCAAGTGATTTTCGCGATCGCGGCGCCAATTTTGTCGGCGCAATATGGCGTCGCCCTGATCGGAACCGGGCCGGGTCTGGTAGATTTGTACACAATCGCAGCGGTCACAATTGCGGCGACTTTTCTCGGTTTCTGGCCAGCTGCCATGGCGCTTCGCCGGTCCATCGCAGATGGCTTGACTGTGAAAGTCTGATCACAAGCGCGGGAAGGGTCTGGCCGAACGCCGATGCAGCAACTAGATAGAGGAGATGATGAAACAGTTTCTGATCTCCATCGGCGCGATGGTTGCCTTAGCGGCGTGCGGACAAGTTGGCGCCGCGGATTCCACCAAAGCGCAAGCCCAGACGGCCAAGGCTGAACCAGAAGTCGGCGATCGCATCCCCGAACCAGATCTCGAGGACAGTAATCGACTCGCCGCCGCCGGCGCCGAGGCCAATGCGCTGATGTCGCGCGGCGTACGTGAGATTGGCTGGGAAGAATTAATGCCCGAGGGCGAAGAAGAACGTCTGGCTCAGCTCTATCAACAGCAAATGGCATTGCTCTATTCTGGCGGTCCGGTGGCTGAAGGATCTGCGGCGGATCAGATGATTCAGATTGGGACGTTCAACACGGTCAAGGAATTGAACGAAACAAAAGTTCGTATTCCAGGCTACACTGTGCCTTTCGAATACGGCGCCAATGCCGAGATCACGGAATTTCTGCTCGTGCCTTATTACGGGGCCTGTCTGCATGCCCCGCCACCGCCGCCAAACCAGACCGTGTTTGCGATGACGGAAGAGCCGATCAAGCTGCGCAATCTTGCCCAAGCTGTCTGGATTGAAGGCACTATGTATACGCAGACCCAGGAATCGGAACTTGCGGACGCGGCCTATACGATCCGTGTCGACAAGGTCGAAACCTACGAATATTAGGCGCGGCTGCCTGACCCATGGTCGAGACCGGCAGGACGTTCTATGTGTGTTTCAGGTAATTGAAAGGGTCACGCAATGGCCACCGCTTTAATGCTCGGCGCCTATGCCGCAATTGGATTGCTGATCATTATCTTCATCATGGCGATGATCAATCTGACCAAGACGGATGAGGGCCAACCAACCCGATCCAATCAATTGATGCGCGCGCGTGTCATCGTGCAAGCCGTGGTCGTGGCCTTGCTCGTCTTGCTCGGCATTGTCGTTGGCTCGATCAATATTTTCTAGTTCATGGTCAAGATAGACAAGATTTACACGCGCACCGGGGATGGCGGAAAGACGCGGCTTTCAACCGGCGAGCCTGTTGATAAATGGCATCCGCGCGTCACAGCTTATGGCACGGTGGATGAAACCAATGCGGCCTTGGGACTCGCGGCGCTGATGGCACCAGAACCGATGCTTGCCGCGCTCCGCCGAATTCAGAATGACTTGTTTGATCTCGGCGCCGATCTGGCGACGCCAGATCGCGGCAAGACGCTGGAATGGGAACCTTTGCGGATTGTCAAAGCCCAAGTGGAGCGCCTCGAATTTGAAATTGATGCGATGAATGTAGACATCGCGCCACTCGACAGTTTCATTCTGCCGGGCGGATCAAAACTGGCGGCGCATTTACATGTTGCACGCACGCTGTGTCGGCGGGCTGAACGTCAAATCGCCGAGCTCGCCAGCCTTGAAGACGAGGTCGTCAGCGCCGAGGCCCTGGCTTATGCGAACCGGTTGTCGGACTGGTTGTTCGTCGCCGGGCGGGTTGCCAATAATAATGGCACCGATGACGTGAAATGGGTGCCCGGCGCCAATCGTTAGCCGCTATTGAAATGCCCATGGATGCGCTCCGCCAAAGCCGCTGAGACGCCCTCGACCTCTTTCAAGTCCGCCAACTTGGCCACAGCGACGCCTTTGGCTGAACCGAAATATTGCAGCAGCGCTTTCTTTCGGGACGGCCCAATTCCTTCGATTTCGTCTAATGGATTCTTTTTGATCGCGGCGCTGCGCTTGGCGCGGTGGGCGCCGATCGCCCACCTGTGCGCTTCATCCCGCAAGCGTTGAAGATAATACAGCACGGGTGCGTTTTCCGGCAATCGAAATGGCGCGCGACCGGGCTGGAAGAATTGCTCCCGGCCGGCATTGCGTTCGACCCCTTTTGCAATCGACACCAGATTGACATCTGATGGAGACAGGCCGAGATCGCTGATCGCTTCGGTCACGCTGCTTAGCTGACCAAGACCGCCATCGATAAGCACCAGATCAGGCCAATTTTCGCGTTTGCCCTCGTCGCGCTCTTTCAGGGCGCGCGCGAACCGTCGCCGCATGACTTCGCGCATCATGCCATAATCATCGCCCGGCTCGATGCTGGAATCTTTGATGTTGAATTTGCGATACTGACCTTTTTCAAAGCCGTCGGGACCAGCGACGACCATACCGCCGACCATGTTGGAGCCTTGTATGTGCGAATTATCATAGACTTCGATGCGTTGAGGGGGATCTTCAAGGTCAAAGGCTTTGGCGACCTCCTTAAGCAATCGCGCCTGGCTGGCGCTCTCCGCAAGTTTGCGGCTCAACGCCTCAGCCGCGTTTCGGCTTGCCTGTTCGACCAAGCCGCGCTTCTCTCCGCGCTGCGGCGTCCTGATTTCAACTTTGCGATCGGCTTTCAGCGCCAGTGCGTCGGCAATCAATTCCGCATCTACCGGTTCCGTATTGGTCAGGATCAGGCGGGGTGGCGGGCGCTTATCATAAAACTGCACGAGAAAAGCTGATAGGATATCGGCTTCGTTCTCACCTTTCTCGTGCCGGGGAAAATGGACAGTTGCCCCCCAATTCTGACCAGCGCGAATGAAGAAGACTTGCACCGCAGACTGTCCGCCTTCGATCGCGATGGCGAAGATATCGGCTTCTTCTATACCGTCCGGGTTTATGTCCTGCTGTGCGCGGACATGTGCCAGGGCCCGAATGCGATCGCGAAGGCTTGCCGCGCGTTCGAAGTCCATGGTCTCGGCGGCGGCCTCCATTTGCTGTGCCAAGTCAGTTTGAAGATCGGTCGCCTTGCCGCGTAGAAAATCGGCGGCCTGGTCGGCCAGCTCGCGATAATCATCAGGCTCGATCAAATCGACGCAAGGTGCAGAACAGCGTTTGATTTGATGCAGCATGCAGGGGCGTTGCCGGGTCGAAAACACGCTGTCTTCGCATGTCCGCAACAAGAATGCTTTTTGCAGAGTATCAATAGTTCGTGTCACTGCGCCTGCGCTGGCAAATGGTCCGAAATAGTCTCCCCGATCCTGCTTAGACCCCCGATACTTCAACACTTGTGGCGCGTCGTGATCGCGTCGGATCAGGATATAGGGAAAGGACTTGTCATCTCTCAACAGGATGTTGAATCGCGGTTTTAGCGACTTGATCAGACTGGCTTCCAGAAGCAGCGCTTCGGTTTCGGTTTCGGTGACCACGAATTCCATCCGGGCCGTGGCCAGGATCATCGCCGCGATGCGCTGGGTGTGACCGCCAATCCGTGTGTACGAGGAGACCCGTGCCGACAGGTTTTTGGCCTTGCCAACGTAAAGCACGGTGTCGTCGTCGCCGAACATTCGATAGACGCCCGGCTTTTTGGGCAAGCGGGACAAATTATCTTTGATGACATCAACCCCACGTTTGCGTGGAGCCGTGTTTGGCGAGTCAGACATCACCCCTATTTAGGCGGATGTGTGTCGAAAGCCTAGATGCTGAATATGCCGCTATAAGCGCCGGCGCCCTTGCCGAAAAGGATATTGCCGCCAATCATCACGACCCCGAGCACAAGAACCGCTGTCGCGAACTGTCGCCCCAGACTGCCAGGATTGTACTTTCGACGCGCCCGCGCGACGATCACATAAATCAAGAACATGATGAAGACGCACAAAGCGAGAAGGCGTTCTTCAAGCGTTAAGTCTATGAAATAGCTACGGATTTCACCCACATAGAATTTCACATCGATCATGAACTGATCGATGGCACGCTCATATAGTCCTGAACTCGTACCGCGTTCAAACCACATTGTTCGGATCCTTGGGTCTCCATATCCGGCCAAATTTACTGATAAAGTCTCAACACAACGCTAAATTGAACGGTGAAAATTTAAACGAAATCCGGGCGATTAGACCGGTTGCCCCGGTGGGCATAGAGGATTACAGGGAGCGGCTCAGACATGGAGACCGAGTCATGGCCAGTCAATTGTTCTTAAGCGATGCGGTGAACCGGGTTGCGCCGTCCGCGACGATCGCAGTGACGACAAAAGCGGCAGAGCTCAAGGCGGCCGGCGAGAACGTGATCGGGCTCGGTGCTGGTGAACCTGATTTCGATACACCTGATCATATCAAGCAAGCTGCCAAAGACGCGATTGATGCGGGCAAAACCAAATACACGCCGGCCGACGGTCTGCCGGAATTGAAACAAGCGATTTGTGACAAGTTCAAGCGCGATAATGACCTCGTCTATTCGCCGGGTCAGGTGCACGTCGCGCCCGGCGGAAAACCCGTCATCTATAATGCGCTGGTCTCTACGCTGAACCCGGGAGACGAAGTTGTGATTCCGGCGCCTTATTGGGTCAGTTATCCGGAAATGGTGAAGTTGTGCGGCGGCACACCCGTCATCGTGTCTTGTGGTCCGAATGCGAATTACAAGCTCTCCCCAGAAGCATTGGAAGCGGCGATTACGCCAAACACAAAATGGCTCATTCTCAACTCGCCATCCAACCCGACCGGTGCGGCATACACACGGGATGAGTTAAAGGCGCTGGCGGACGTGTTATCGCGCCATCCGCAAGTCTGGGTGCTGACCGACGACATGTACGAGCACCTGGTCTATGATGGCTTTGAGTATAGCACCATCGCGCAAGTCGCGCCGGATATGGTTGACCGGACGCTGACCATGAATGGGGTGTCCAAAGCCTATGCGATGACGGGCTGGCGGATCGGCTATGCGGCTGGACCCGAGGCCCTGATAAAAACAATGCGGAAAGTGATTAGCCAGACCACGTCCAATCCATGTTCGGTTTCGCAATATGCGGCGATTGCTGCTTTGAATGGCGATCACGGCTTCTTGGCCGAACGCAATGATGTGTTTCGCCAGCGCCGCGACATGGTCGTCGCCGAACTGAACAAAGCTGACGGTCTCACATGTGGCACGCCGGAGGGAGCGTTCTACGTCTATCCGTCATGCGCGGGTGCGATTGGCAAGACGGCGCGCTCCGGCAAACGGATCGAGACGGATACCGATTTTGCATCGGAGTTGCTTGAGCAGGAAAAGGTTGCGGTGGTGATGGGCGAAGCCTTCGGCCTGGCGCCAGCGTTTCGGGTATCTTATGCCACGTCGACCGAAGCTTTACAGGATGCAATGGTCCGTATTCAGCGTTTCTGTGCGTCGTTGAAATAGAATCTCCCCGGCGCGTCGGGAACAGGTCTCAGTTGAACGCCATTCCGGACGAAGCTGGCGTCTCGAACAAGCGGTAGCAGGATCGACCATCGCCTTTCGCTTCATATAACGCGAGATCTGCGCACTTCATCAACGTCCGGGCATTTCGAGCATGTATAGGCGCACACGCGACGCCGACGGAAGCGCTGCAATGCAATTCGAGTCCGCCAATCTGATAGGGACGAGAGAGCGCCGTAATCAGACGCGCGGCCATCAAGCAGGCATCCATGGGATTGGTCACATCATGGGTAATGACGACAAACTCGTCGCCGCCAAGGCGCGCGGCCCAGTCTTTGCCGCGAATGGTTTTGCGGATGCGTTTGGCCACCATGTTCAGCAATGCATCTCCGGCCTGGTGACCATAAGTGTCATTGATGGCTTTGAAATTATCGAGATCGAGCGCGAGCAGGGCGACATTTTCATCATCATCGCTGCCGTTCACATCGGTCTCGATCCGATTCTGGAACGCATATCGATTGGCGAGACCGGTCAGCATATCGTGCTCCGCCATATGCCGAAGACGTCCCTGGGCTTCGATCCGGCGCGTGACATTGGTGCCGACACCGAGATATCCGACAACATCGCCTGCCGCGTTGAAGCGCGGTGTTGCAGACAGGGAAATGTAATAGCGCTTACCTTTGGGGTCACTCAGTTTTGAAAGGATGTCTGAGTACGGCTCGATCTGCTGCAGGGCATTCAGCATTTTCTCCATTTCCGCTTCTTCGAGATGGATTACATCGAGATAGTGCTGTCCGATAATTCGATTCTTGTCTGGAACGATGGTGCTCATCAAGCGTCCACCGGCCGCGGTCACCATGCCTTCGAGGTCCGTTTCCCAGTACAAATCAGTCGCGAAATCAGCGAGATGGCTGAGCTGTGATTCCGCAATTGCATCTGCTTCATCGACACGTTTCTCCGCGCGCGCAACAATTCCGACGCAAACAAGTGTGACACAGAAAGCCGCAGCCGCTTCGGTCATCATCACCCAATGCGGAAACTGAAAGATCGCGTCGAGCGCCAGAAATCCCAATTGCAGCAGGCCAAAAAGGATCAGCGCGATCAAGGCAATGGAAACCCCGCCAAATCGGCTGTCATCAGTGTGCAGAACAAAATTTCCCATGCTGCCAGTATGCAAGGCACGGTTGATTTTCAGTTATTTTCTAGCGGAAATAGTTAACGGCGACCGAACAGGCGCTCAATGTCCGAAAGCTTCAACTCGACATAAGTCGGTCGGCCATGATTGCATTGGCCGGAATGCGGGGTTGCTTCCATTTGACGGAGCAATGCGTTCATTTCTTCGGCATTCAGACGACGGCCAGCGCGCACGGATCCACGACAGGCCATATTGCCCATCACGTCTTCAAACCGTTCCTTCAGAGCCAGACCTGCATCATATTCTGCGAAATCATCGGCCAGATCCTGTAACAAGCCTGCCGCGTCCATTTCACCAAACAGCGCCGGCGTCGCACGAATACAGATCGCGCCGGCGCCGAACGGTTCGATCTCCAGACCGAGCTCGGCCAGTTCTTCCGCGCGCTCCATCAAGCGCGCAGCTTCGTCTTCGTTGAGTTCGACAATGTCAGGAATCAGCAGGGCTTGTCGTTTGACCCCGCCTTCAGCCATTTGTCGCTTCATGTCCTCATAGACCAGGCGTTCATGCGCCGCGTGTTGGTCGACAATGACAATGCCATCTTCGGTTTGTGCCACAACATAGGTTTCGTGCAGCTGGGCGCGGGCGACTCCAAGCGGATGATCTGAAGCAGGCAGTGCCGCTTCCGGCTCGACGCGCGCTGACAGACCGCCTTGATAGGCCGCCGCCGGTGGCGCGGCAAAGTCGCCGCGCGATGTGACGCTTTGCGGTGTCGTCGGCATGGCCGGCTGAGAGACCGGGGAGGGCGACCTGTCGGCCCAGAGTGTTGAGGGACGAAACACATCCGCCTGGACAGGCTCTGTGCGGGCTTTTCCGAGGGCCTGTGCGGCGACCGTTGTACTGGCCCGGTGGCCGGCAGCGGCCAGAGCATGTCGCAACGCGCCTATGATCAGGCCGCGGACATTGCCGGCATCGCGAAACCGCACCTCGGTTTTGGCGGGATGCACATTGACGTCCACATATTCGGGATCAAGATCGACAAACAAGGCTGCCATAGGATGCCGGTCGCGGGCCAGAAAATCCTGATAGGCGGCGCGAATGACCCCGTTTAGCATCCGGTCTTTCACCGGACGGCCATTGACGAATAGGTATTGTCGCTGGGCATTGCCGCGATTAAGCGTCGGAAGACCCGCAAAACCGGTCAGACGAACACCCTCCCGGTCAGCATCAATGGCGAGCGCATTCTCGCGAAACGACCGACCCATAATGGCACCAAGGCGCTCTAGCCGGCCTGCCGCTGAGTCTGGGTGGGCGGCATATCGGAAAACGTTCCGCCCATTGCTTTCCAGGGCAAAGGCAATATCGGCGCGCGCCATGGCAAGTCGTTTCAGCGTATCCGTGATTGCCATGGTTTCGGAACGATCGGTCTTCATGAATTTCAACCGCGCAGGTGTCGCATGAAACAGATCGCGCACTTCTATTCGCGTCCCGGTTAATCCGGATCCGGCAAAGGCGGCAGGCTTGGGACCCTCAATCCGCCCCGCTTCGACGAACATTTCCGCCGCCTCTTCGCCGGCGGCGCGGGAGGTCAGGGTCATCCGACTGACAGATCCGATCGAGGGCAGGGCCTCGCCGCGAAACCCCATGGTGTGGATATTGAGCAGATCGATGCGACCACTTTCATCCGGGCTGAGCTTGGATGTGGCATGGCGCTCAAGCGCCAGACGCATGTCATCCGCGGTCATGCCGCAGCCATCATCCTCAACAATCATCCGCTTCAGGCCGCCATCTTCAATCGTCACTCGGACATTGTGGGCGCCAGCGTCGATCGCATTCTCGACCAATTCCTTGATCGCGGCGGCAGGTCGCTCGATCACCTCCCCCGCAGCGATGCGGTTGATCGCATCCGGGGGCAATTGCCGGATAATCGGGCGAGGCGGAAGAGACGCGCTGTCAGGCATTCTGGCAAAATAGGAGCGTTCGCCGATTCGCGCCAGCAATTGAGGGCACAAAAAAAGCGGCTGTCTTAACAGCCGCCTTTTCAAGCTTGCAGACAGACAGGCCTATAAGGCGAGACTGAAAACCAGGATCAGCAATTGCACAAAAAGCGCCAGCCCGGACAAGGCGACAATCGTCGCCACCCAGGCGCCACCAAATCCCATGCCGAGGCCAATCACGATGCCGGCGCCAGCACAAACCACCAAGGCAACCAGCCATGGCATGCCCATGGACAGGGTAAAGGTTGCATAGCCGAGCATGAGCAGCGTGATGATCGCGCCCCAGGCGCCTGCCTTCATCGTCCCCACATACATGCTCTTTTGAGCTTCAATTTCCATTTCGCCGCGTGTGTAATCGCTTGCTGCCATGATCGACTCCGAACCAATTTGCGCTGTGTTTATCGCGGCCATCGCTGCCGTCAAGCGCAGTCGATGTCGCAGCGACAGCTGGCAGCTTTCGCTCTTTCCAAGCCGGACGGAATGTTTCAGGGTCTTCCATGCGGTGCCGCCGAGAGCACCTGAGGAGGCACATATATGAGCTACGCACCCGCGGACGCGATACCCGATTCCCAATCAGCGACCGGAAAGGCGCTTGGCATAAAGGGTATCGCCTGGGCCATCTTCGAGTGGGCGCGTAATCCTTATTACAACGTGATCGTCATCTATGTGTTCACGCCATATTTCGCCAAGGAAGTGGTCGGTGGCGGGGCTGCCGGACAAACTGTCGTTGCGAACACAATCGCCGCCGCCGGACTGATTATGGCTGTGCTCGCCCCGGTGCTCGGCGTCATCGTCGACAAAGGTGGGCGCAAGAAGCTGTTCATTTTCGCGGTGCTGGCGATGATTGTGGTTTGCTCTGCAAGTCTCGGCTTCATTGTGCCGGGCGCGCCAGGCGCTGTTGGCATCGGCATGGTCTTATTGGCCACGGCTTATTGCTGTTATACAATCTCGGAATTGCTTCATAATTCACTTTTGCCGGCCGCCGGCGAACCCAAAGCATTGCCGATGATTTCGGGTTTAGGACTGGCAATGGGCAATGTCGCGGGCGTGATCATGTTGGTCGCGCTGATTGCGGCGGCGAATTTCAGCACTTTAGTTCAATCGCAACCCGGTGGAGTTGGCGCCCTGTCTGGTCCAATCGTTGCGGTTTGGTTGAGCGTTTTCATCATTCCATTCTTTCTCTTCATGCCCGATCGGCTCGGGACGCTTGGCAGCTGGCGGAAAGGCGCCAAAGAGACGTTCACACCGCCAAACTTCAAGTTGTGGGGGTCGCCGCCGGTTCTGAACTATCTTTGGTCGGGCCCGATCAATGCAACGACATTTGTGATTCAAAAATTCAAAGAGTCGCCAAATGTCATGAAGTTTCTTTTGGTTCGAATGATCTATGCTGACGGCATTGCGGTGCTGCTCACCCTGGGCGGAGTCTATGTCGCGGGCGTCCTTGGATGGGGCCTAACGGAGGTCATGGTGTATGGCATTGTCGGCTCGCTGATCGGGGCGCTTGGTGGAATTGTCGGTGGCTGGTTGGACGGCCTGCTCGGGCCCAAGCGCGCCTTGATCGTTGAACTTGGCGCAATCCTGATGGTTCTGTTCTTGCAGCTTTCGATCACACAAGAGGCTTTGCTGTTTGGACTGATTCCAGCCGGCGCAGAAATCTGGACCGGATTTGGAACCGGACTGTTCACCACGCTTTCAGACGTCGTCTATTTTGCCTTGATCGTGCCGGCGGCGATCTTCATTGTCGCCTGCATCTCTTCCAGCCGGTACATGCTGATACATATCTCGCCACCGGATCGGATCGGTGAGTTTTTTGGCTTCTATGCCATGGCCGGCAGTGTCACGGTCTGGTTAGGACCCCTGGTGGTCGCGGTCATGACGGCAGCGTTTGATGATCAGCGGGTTGGGTTTTCAGGGATTGGTCTGCTCTTCCTGATCGGCATGATCGGCATCGCATTCATGGTCAAAGCCGATCGAACGCCGGAGCACCTGAAAGACAATCCGCGCGCCTAAATCAAGGCGTTGGTGTGTAGCCGCAAGTAACCGATCCACTGGCATCCCGGGTAATCGAATCGACCCGCCGAGGACGCAGATAGAATTTGTCCGTGAGGTCTTTCTGATGCTGGAAAAAGAAACCGATCGGCGAATTATAGGGGTATTCGATCTCCGCCATGATCAGCGTGCCGCCAGATGGGATCAGGTTTGCCGGAATCGTCACCACAGCGTCGACAGCGTAGGCCGACAAGCCGCCGCACCCGTCGCTCCAGACGACTTTGGCATCAATGCCATTGGTTGAATCGGTGTCGGTCCCGTCATCGATCAGGCTGGTGACTCGCATATCGGCCTGGCTGATATCGCTCGGCTGCATCACCATACGCGTCGCTTCGAAAATATCTGATAAGTCACTGTCAGTGACGTTTGACGCCCGCGCCGTCAGATCCCCGAGCGCGGCTGTCGCACCAGTCACCTTGCGGTCAAGCGTCATCATCAATGACAATTCGATACAGCCAAAATAGATCACAGCCATGAGCGGCGCGATCAGCGCGAATTCCACCGCCGAAATCCCTTTAATGTCGGCTTTCAGCGTCCGCCAGGTGTCTTGAATTTGTAAAATCATGATCTGATCCTCCACCGATCCGACGCTAGGAATTGCCGAATGGTTCGTTTCGGAAGGCGACAGTCGATTGCAGCAAAAGCCGATTATTCGACATATTGGCCAGCGGCGCGCTGAGCACTGGAATAATCAAATCCCATTCATAAAACACGCGAATAACGACAATCTCATTTTGCCCCCCCGCCGAGAAGCCGAAACCTGTGTCATCGAGATTGCCGGTCGTGCTGTCATAGGTCAGGGCAGGTGAGCTGCCCGTGCCGCCAAAACTTGTAAACGTCTGGACATCCGTCATCAGGCGTCGATCGCAAGACATCAGGCCAAACAGCTCATCACAGACGTCCTGACGGAACGCCGCTTCCATTGCGGCGGCATCTAGACCAGCCGTTTGCAATTGCCCGGTACGGATCTGACGGGCTGCTTCACTGGCGCCATGCTCGAGGATCGAGGACATGATGAATATCACACAGACTTCAAGCAGTCCGAAAATCAGAAAGAAGAATGGAACCGCAATCAGTGCGAATTCGACCGCAGCGATACCGCGCCGGTCGTCACAAAAAGCTTCAAACTTCTGCTGCCATCGTGCTGCAAACACGCCTGGAATCGGCAACTGGCGCATCACACGCTCCATTGGTTTACAATCCCCTATGTTGGCCATAGCAGATCTGGATTTCCCGGAACTTGACACGAACGGCTAAATTTTTTGCAAATTGTGCGGCATAGAGGGGTCTTTACCTCGCCGCATTCTAAGGCCACATGAGGCGCTGAGTGACAGTGCAGGGTGTCCGCATGACCCACAACCCGATCCGCCCCTGGCGAAATATTGAGCGCCGCCAATCGCGACAGATCCGTGTGGGCGACGTGCGCGTCGGCGGCGACGCACCGATTTCGGTACAGACCATGACCAACACACCGACACCGGATGTTCAGGCGACCCTGGCGCAAATCCAACGCGCGGCCGATGCGGGCGCCGATATTGTCCGTGTTTCCTGTCCTGACGAAGAGTCGACCGCTGCGTTTTCAGCCATTGCCAAAGGATCGCCTGTTCCCCTCGTGGCGGACATCCACTTCCATTACAAACGGGGCATTGAAGCGGCAGAAGCTGGCGCCGCCTGTCTTCGAATTAATCCCGGCAATATCGGATCGCCGGATCGCGTCAAACAAGTGGTGAGCGCGGCGCGCAATAATGGCTGTTCCATTCGCATCGGCGTAAATGGCGGGTCGCTGGAAAAGCACCTGCTCGAGAAATATGGCGAACCGTGCCCGGACGCGATGGTAGAAAGTGCGCTCGATCATGCCCGCATTCTCGATGATCTTGGCTTCCATGATTACAAGATCAGCGTCAAAGCCTCTGACATGTTCCTCGCCGTGGCGGCGTATCAGCAGCTCGCCGAGGCGACCGATGCGCCCTTGCATCTCGGTATTACCGAAGCCGGTGGGCGACGTATCGGCACGGTGAAATCTGCGATTGGAATGGGCAACCTCTTGTGGATGGGGATTGGCGATACGATTCGGGTGTCGCTGTCTGACGACCCGGTCGAAGAAGTCAAAGTTGGGTTTGACCTGCTGAAATCGCTCGGGCTTCGAACCCGAGGCGTGAACATCATTTCCTGTCCGAGTTGTTCGCGGCAAGGGTTTGATGTGATCGCTACAGTGCAGACTCTCGAAGAACGTCTGGCGCATATTGCCGAGCCGATCACATTGTCGATCATTGGCTGTGTTGTGAACGGCCCGGGGGAAGCGGCGATGACGGATCTCGGCTTTACGGGCGGCGGCAAGGAAAGCGGTATGATGTATGTCTCAGGCCGCCCCGATCATAAATTGTCCAATACCGACATGGTCGATCATATTGTGGAACTGGTCGAGGCCAAAGCCGAACGGCTCAAAACACAACGCGAAGCCGACTCAATCGCCGCCGAGTAAGACCTCTCGCACTCGTGAAGGACATGCGCTCAGACATCGCTTGCGTTCTGGTGTTGGCTCGCTAATCGAGAGAGGCAGACGATTGTCAGGAGACAGGCCATGATTTGGCAGACATTCAAATGGGCCATCCGTTTGGTGCTATTCGCGATTATTATTGGCGGCATGTCGGCCTGCACCATGTTGGGCCTGAACTATGCCAGTCTCGAAACGGATAATAAGCCGATCCCAAGCCCGAGTATCTCGCTGCCTTTCGACGCTGATGATACGCGGGCAACATTAGAAGCCGAACTGTACGGTCCATGGCCTGGCAATCTGCCGGTCGCGGCCAGTAATCGCCAGGTGATTGATGCTGATTATCTTGGCGGTCGCGGGACGCTGGAGGAGATCACGCTGACGATTGGCGACGGCGACGGGGCCCGCAGCTTTCCTGTCGTCATCGCCATTCCCAATTCAGCGCGCGAACGCCCTGTTCCGCTTCTCATCAGTCAGACATTCTCTGACAATTGCTCGGTCTTTCCGAACGATCCGGTGACCGAGTTTGGCGGCGCGACGTGCGAAGGTTCAAACATGACCGGGGCGATGGGATTTGTCGCAACGAATATCTTTGGCACCTATATCGCTTACGCTCCGATTGAGCGCTATTTCGAGGCTGGGCTCGCCTATGCGAGTTTCCCCGGCTGGAGTTTCGTGCCTGACAGCAATGCCGCGGCGCAATTGGTCATGGCTGATCTGTCGCCCGGTCCACAACCGACCAGCGCGCTCATGGCCTGGGCCTTCGGATTCCACGCCGCTGCAGGGGTGTTCGGCGAGGATCCGCGCATTGATGCCAATGCGATCGCAGCGATAGGTCATTCCCGCTACGGCAAATCCGCCCTCATCGCGTCCGGCTGGTCGGATCGGATTGCTGGCGCTGTCGCGCATCAATCTGGATTTGGGGGTGGGTCATCCTCCCGCTCAAAGACCGGGGAAACGCTTGAGCGCATGGCGCGGCAGTATCCGCATTGGCTGCGACCCGGTCTGGCAGACGATTTGAAGACGGGTGTTGAACTGACTCTGGATCAGCATTTCCTATTGGCGCTGTCGGCGCCGAAGCCGATTTTCCTCGGCAATGGGCGGCGCGATGTCTGGTCAGATCCGAACTCCTCTTTCATTCTCGCACAGGCCGCTGATCAAGTTTACGAAGCCGCGGGATCCAGTGGCTTGCCGGATGGGGCCAGCATGCGGGATTTCGACCCCGCAGCAGGGATCAGTTACTGGTTGCGGGTCGGCGGACATAGTGTTGTGTCTGAGGACATTGACGCGTTTACCGCTTTCATGACGGCACATTTCGACGAGGCGTCCCGCAACGAAACGGGTTTGCAATCGGCGCGATGAGGCCTAGCCTGCCCGAACAATAAGTAATCGGGAGGTTGTAACGATGGAAATGGAAGTCCCTACCATCAGTTTTGGTGAGTTTTTGGCGAGTTATCAGGGCGAGCTGCTATCGTTCCTGACGCCGGTTTTGGTGTTGGTCTGCTGGACCCTGATCATGTGGTTATGGATGTATGCGACGCGCATTCCGGCGATGACGAAAGCGCAGATCAATCCTGACGATGCCCGTCACCCGGGCACCTATGCGGACAAGCTGCCAGCCAATGTTCGCGCGGTCGCGGACAATTACAATCACCTGCACGAGCAGCCGACAATCTTCTATGCGCTGATGCTGTTTGCTGCGCTTACGGGCGGTGCAGATGGCCTGATGATGAAGCTTGCTTATGGCTATGTCGCCATTCGCGTCTTTCACTCTGTCATCCAGGTCTTGTCTCCGAAAGTCATGTTCCGCTTTCTGGCGTTTTCGTTCGGAACGATTGTTCTGTTCGTCATGGCCGGGAAGGAAGTCATTCGGGTCTTCCTGTAGGCCTCAATCCAGTTTAGAGGCGGGACATGGCCACAATACCTCAGTCCCGCCTTGAACAAGTGATCGAACGCTTTGATGAAGTTGAGGCCCGAATGGGCGCGACCACGGATAGCAGCGAGATCGTCGCGCTTTCACGTGAGCATGCCGAGCTTAAACCCGTTGTTGAAGCCGCGCGCGACCTGATTGCGATGCGCGATGGCCTGACCGAGGCCGAGGCCATGGCCAAAGGGGATGACCCTGAAATGGCGGAACTGGCTCAGGAAGAGATCAATGAGCTGAAATCGCGCATTCCGGACGCCGAAAACGAAATGCAGCTGCTGCTCCTGCCCAAGGACTCGGATGACAAAGCCAGTATCGTGCTCGAGGTTCGGGCCGGGACAGGGGGCGATGAAGCGGCCTTGTTCGCCGGCGATCTGTTCCGCATGTACTCGCGCTACGCCCAGCTGCAAGGATGGAAAATTGATCTGCAAAGCGCCTCTGAAGGGGATGTGGGCGGCTACAAGGAAATCATCGCCAATGTCGAAGGGGATGGTGTCTATGGCCGCTTGAAATGGGAATCCGGGGTGCACCGCGTCCAGCGCGTGCCGGCAACCGAAACCCAGGGTCGTGTGCACACCTCTGCCGCGTCTGTCGCAGTGCTGCCGGCGCCGGAGGATGTCTCGATCGAAATCCGCCAGGAAGACATTCGCATCGACACAATGCGCGCCTCGGGCTCCGGCGGGCAGCACGTCAATACGACCGATTCCGCGGTCCGGATCACGCACCTGCCGACCGGAATTGTCGCGACGAGTTCGGAGAAATCGCAGCATGTGAATCGCGATAAGGCCATGCAGCAGCTCAAAATCCGGATCTATGAAAAAGAGAAACAAGAACGCGACGCCGAACGCGCCGAAGCGCGTGCCTCGCAAGTCGGATCGGGCGACCGGTCGGAAAAGATCCGCACGTACAATTACCCGGAAAATCGTGTCACAGATCATCGCATCGGCCTGACCCTGTATGCGCTTGATAAGATCATTGCTGGCGACAAGCTGGAAGATGTCGTTGAGGCGCTCATGACCGAAGACCAGGCCCGCCGCCTCGCCGCCATGGAAGACGCGTGAGCGCTCTGACTTATGCAGATTTACTGCGCCGTGGCACAGTCGATCTGACTCAGGCGGGATTGTCGGAAGCCGGGCGCGAAGCCCGGCAATTATTGCTGCTGGCCAGCGAACTGAGCCCGGCGCTCTTGATCGCGCTCGAGAACGATTCGCCGCCGCCGGAACATATCGAGAGCTTCGAACTGATGTTGCAAATGCGCGCAGACCGGGTGCCTTTCGCACACATTGCCGGCGAGACGGAATTTTTTGGCATGGTTTTGCGGAGCGATTCGAGAGCCTTGATCCCACGCTCGGATAGCGAAACTGTGGTCGAGCTGGCGCTCAGTTATCTGCCTGAAACGGGCGCCTTCAAGATTGCCGATCTCGGCACAGGATCAGGCGCTTTATTGGCGGCGATCCTGGTAAACCGCTCCCACTTAAAAGGGATCGCGGTTGAAACAAGCGAGGCGGCAATGCTGCTGGCGGAGGAAAATTTCGACGCGACGAGCATCGCCGACCGGGTCGAACTATTCCGCGGCAGCTGGTCCGACTGGACCGGCTGGAATAGCTGCGATCTGATCATCTCCAATCCACCCTATATTCGTACAGGTGTGATTCCGACGCTGGCGCCCGAGGTGCAAGCATTCGATCCCTCGACCGCCCTCGATGGCGGCGATGATGGCTTGCACGCCTATCGAGACGTTGTTGCGCACGCGGCAGATCAAATGAAGCCTGGCGCAATATTGGTGTTCGAAATCGGGTTTGATCAAAAGCCGGATGTTTCTGCACTGTTGCGCGAGAACGGATTCATCGACCTGGTTCATAAACAGGATCTTGGCGGCAATGATCGCGCCATCGCCGCGATAAAATCTTAGCAGAAACCCCCTTGGCGAATCTGAATTCGCACGCTACCTAGGGGCAAGGTCAGTGACATCGGGGCTACCTGTCCGACCTTAAAGTCAGCGCGACAGTTTAGAAATCGAGTAATCCCTCGCGTGTAAACCGTCCGAGTACCGGACTTAGAAGATCAGGAATTGCCTATGGCTATGCAGCGCAAGCGCCGTCGCCGCTCGGGTGGGAATAATAACAATAATCCGAACCCAAACCGTCACTATGAGAGCAACGGGCCAGATGTCCGCATTCGCGGATCTGCGCAGCAAATTCTCGACAAGTATTTGCAATATGCTCGCGATGCTCAGACCTCTGGCGATCGCGTCAAAGCCGAAGCCTTGTTTCAACATGCTGAGCATTATGCGCGCATCGTTGCGGTGTTTGAAAAGCAAAAAGAAGAAGCCCGGCTGGAACGCGAAGCGCGGGAAGCAGCGAAAGCTGAGGAACGCGCTCAACGTGATGCGGAACGAGCAGCCCAAGGTGATGCCGAGGGCGACGGTGAGAGTGGAACAGAGTCTGCTTCGATAGACGCTGATGCCGAGGTATCCGAAACGCCTGCCGAAAACAAACCGCGCCGCCGCAGCCGCAAACCGCGGGTCGAAAGCGAAGTTGAGGCGACAGATGCCGACACATCCGCACCGGTTGAAACAGATGATGAAACCCCAGCGGAACGTCCGAAACGACGCACTTATGCGCGCAAGAAGGACGCTGCGCCCGAAGCTGAGGCAGATGCCGATGGCGTGATGAAAACCCTCGCCCGTGGCTCAGATGAGGTGGTCGCGGAGGCGGACTAAACGGTTTGCTGTTACAGACGGCTTCGACTCAGCAATCCTAGATCATGCTGGCATCGGTTGGCAGATCGAAAAATAGCCGCCCCGTCAACTCCCAAGTCGATGGCGCCGTGACGATGTGCTGGGTCATGGCGTGCGCATCTCGGAATCGGCGCTGTAAATCGCTGGATTCAAACAAGGCCGCGCCGCCGCCCAGATCATAACAGGATCGGCAAATGTCGGCGCCCGTTCGCACCATGTGCGTGCAGGCCATGCGCAGCGCAGCGCGCCGCTCCACTGGAATATCGTCGCTGTTCTGAGCCACGTCCCAGGTCTGTTCGATTTCCTCATGCAAATAGGCGCGCGCTGCTCTGAACGCGGCCATCATCTTCGAGGTCTCTAAAAGAATCGGCGCGCGCTCACCGAGCGTCTTGCGCGACCCCTGGCTCTTCTTGGCGCTGGCGAGGGCTATGAATGCATCGAGCGCGCCCTTGGCATTGCCCATCGCTGTCGCCGCAACCCCGAGGCTGAGCAGTCCAAAGGCCGGGAATTTATACAGCGCACCGTCAATCACGGGTTTGTCTGCAACCAGACTCACGGATCGCGCTTTCGGAACGCGCAAGTTTTCGACGGCAAGATCGCCTGAGCCGGTGCCCTTCAGCCCCATGACGTGCCAGGTATCAATCAGCTCGGCATCGGCCGCGGGGAAGACCATCATACGGGCATCTGGACGACCGCTTGGCAGCGTTCGTAACTCGCCGTTCTCGAACACCATGCAGCCTCCAGACAACCAGGTGCAATTTGCTGAACCGGATCCCCACTGCCAGCGGCCGCTGACAATGTAATCATCGCCATCGACGACGGCCTTACCCATGGGGGCAAAGACGCCGCCGGTGATGATCATCGGATCATTGTAGATCTCGCGCGCCGTCTCTGGCTCCATATAGGCCGCATTCAATGCCGTGGTTGCGCCAATCATCACGCACCAGCCAGCGCTCGCATTGGCTTCGGCCACCGCTTCGACAGCATCGACGATCTGCCGCGGCGAACATTCCAGACCGCCATACGCGGCGGGCGTCACCATTCGGAACAGACCGCCCTCAGAAAGTTTCGTGGCGAGATCAGCGGGCAGGCGCCGCACATCTTCCATTTCCTGTGCGCGCTCAGCCAGTTCGGCCTGAAGGGCGACAGCCGCTTCGAGGGTCGGGTGTTTTTGGTGTATCGTCATGCTTGTCAGCCTGCCTCATCTTGTCGCCGCTGCCAATAAGTTGTGACCATCAATTGCCGAAATCAGCGGAGCCGCTATGTCTGATCCAGACAGGAACGGAGCATGTCTGATGACCTATATTTTGCTACATCACACCGGCTGCAGCACATCCCGAAACGGACTTGCGCTGTTACAAGAGAACGGCATTGAGCCAAAAGTTCGCAAATATATGAATGCGTCTGAGCACCTCTCCGTGGATGAGCTAAAAACCATTGCGACCCAGCTGGGCGTGACCTCTCCGCGGGCATTTCTGCGCGCCAAAGATGCCAAGAAGTTTGATCTGCCAGACAGCGCCAGCGATGACGAGGTCTATGCGGCAATGGCCGACAATCCGCGGCTGATCCAGCGTCCGATTGGCATCAATGGCAATAAGGCTGCGCTTGGGCGTCCGATCGAAGATCTTCTAAAGATCAAATAATCGGTAAAATTTCACCGATCTGGGACACGCCAATTCAACCCGAATTTGCGATCAGAGAGATCTGATCTTGAATGAGAATTGTGTTGATGCTTGCGCTCCAGCTTTCCGCTTTGTTCTTTCTGGCCGTGTCCGTGGCGTTCTGTTTCGGTCCGCGTTTGGCGGTCTATGGCCCACGTGCGGCAAGTGAAATGGTCCGTGAAGGCCAGGTGCAATTTGTCGGAGGGTGCCTGACCTCAGTGTTGGTTCTGATCCTGGCGGCACCATATTTGGGAGCGGCCGTGTCTTCAGGCGGTGGCGCGATGTCTGTCGTCATGATGGACGTTCTGACGATGCAATTCAGCCTGGTCTGATCAGGTTTCGCCGGGACATGCTTGACGGTTCAAGGGTCGGCCTTGTTTAAGGCGGCATGACCAAATCCAATCCTGGACACTTTTTCGAAGATTTTCACGTCGGTATGGTGCTGCGCCACGCGACGCCGCTCACCATCACAACGGGTGATATCAGTTTGTATCGCGCGCTGACGGGCACGCGGCACGCGCTGTACAGCGCCGCAACGTTCGCACACGCAAATGGATATGAAGGTCTACCGGTCGATCCGTTGCTGGCATTTCATGTCGTATTTGGGAAAACCGTGCCGGACATTTCTCTCAATGCCGTCGCCAATCTTGGTTATGCTGACGGGCGTTTTCCGCTCCCGGTCTATCCAGGTGATACATTGAACGCGGTGTCAGACGTGATTGGTGTGAAAGAAAATTCGAGCGGCAAAACCGGTGTGGTTTATGTTCGCACGCGCGGCTTCAATCAGCGAAAAGAGGAAGTTCTCTCTTATGTCCGCTGGGTCATGGTCAACAAACGCGACCCCGATGCGCCATCGCCAAGTCCAATTGTGCCGGAATTGCCAGACGTGATTGATCCGCAATCATTCGCTTATCAGCGGTCCTATGCGGACTGGGACACCATTCTCGCGGGGTCTGACAACAAATTCGACGATTATCAAATTGGCGAGAAGATCAATCATGTTGACGGCATGACGGTCGAGGAGGCCGAGCATCAAATCGCAACACGGCTGTATCAGAATACAGCGAAAGTTCATTTCGATGCACATGCCCAAAAAGACAGTCGGTTTGGCAAACGTCTGATTTATGGCGGCGTCGTCATCTCGATTGCGCGCGCTTTGAGCTTTAACGGTTTAGGCAATGCGTGTGAGATACTCGGCATCAATGGCGGCACGCATGCCGGGCCACTGTTTGCAGGCGACACAATCTATGCCTGGAGCGAGGTGCTTGATAAGGCTGTGCTGAACGACACAGTCGGTGCCTTGAGAATGCGACTTGTCGCCGTCAAAGACCAGGATCCCGGCGCGTTTCCCTTGCGGGGCGCGGATGGAAAATATCAGCCCGGTGTGTGTCTGGACTTTGACTACTGGGTTGCGATACCTCGATAAACGTCGAGGCGCAAAATGATCCTGTCAAACCGACTGTTACTATTCGCGCAGGGCCCTGAGCATCTTCATGACTTGCGCAGATACTATCTCGACAATGCCGCTCATCTCGACCCCTGGGAACCCGCCCGCAGCGACGTCTTTCACTCGGAAGACTCTTGGCGGTCGCGTCTTGAAGCGGTCGCAGAAGATCACCGATCAGGGCGGGCATTGAAGCTGATCATTCGCGACAGAGATGGCGGTGACGTGCTCGGTGTCTGTAATTACTCCAACATTGTTCGCGGCTCGTTTCAGGCCTGCCATTTGGGCTATTCTCTGGCGGCCGCGGCGCAAGGGCAGGGGATTATGTATGAAGCGCTCGAGGCGAGCCTTCATCACGTCTTTACACGCTTGAACCTGCATCGCGTGATGGCAAATTATCTGCCCGAGAATGACAGAAGTGGTCGGCTTCTGGCCCGTCTGGGTTTTGAGAAAGAAGGCTTTGCCAAAAATTATCTGCATATCAATGGCGCCTGGCGCGATCATATCCTGACCGCAAAGATCAATCCCGTCTTTCGCTATATCACCGAGCCATGATCCCCTTTCCAACTGCATCATGTCACCCCATATGGCCGGCATGACCCTGCTTTCCGGCCTGCCTCTGATCTCGATCTGCCTTGCGGTGATGATTTCGGCATTCATTCGATTGGTGCAGACAATGCAACTGCGGCAACGGGTCGAGCATGGCCATACCGGCGTACGCGAATTGGCTGAACTGTCTGGGGTTACGGACCCGCAGGACTTGCAGGACGTATTTGGCCCGCCCGGCATGAACCGAATTTGGGCGAACGTGAATTTGGCGACAATTGAAACCAGGCGTCGACTGGCGGGATTCTTGATGAGCGATCCGCGATTGCACTGGTTTTCGATTGCGGCAGGCCTCGGCGCCCTGGTGTTCAGCCATTGGGTGGTGCAAATCCTGCTCGTGATTGCGACGCTGATCCAGTCTGGCGCCTGGCTCAGTGCCACGCGCTTGCCAAAGTAAATGCTTTTAAATGCGGCTTTATGCGATTATGTCACTCGCGAGCCTGATCCTGAGGGACGCATGCGTATCTGGAAAATGAACGGAGCCGGAAATGCTTTCGCCGTGTTTGACGCACGCGAACGCGCCTTTGCGCCGTCAGAAGCGCAATTGCGCGAGATTGCAGAGACCATGCGCGCGGATCAGATCATGGCGATTGAGAGCGATTTGCGGGCGGATGCATTCCTGCGGTTCTGGAACGCGGATGGCAGCGAAGTCAAAGCCTGTGGCAATGGCACAAGGGCGGTCGCCCATTTGCTGCTCGAAGAATCTGGCAAGGACGAAGTGCGGATCCAGACCGAAGCCGATTTGCTGAAAGGCGCCCGGGCTGAAAATGGCTTGGTCAGTGTCGATATGGGCTCGCCATTGATGGGCTGGGAAGACATTCCGCTCTCGGAAAAGATGGATGTGCGCGGCGTTGATGTCAAAATCGGGCCAATGGACGATCCGTATCTTTATAAGCCGGCGGTCGTCAGCATGGGCAATCCGCACGCGGTTTTCTTTGTCGATAATGTTGACGATTACGATATTCCAGCGATTGGACCCCTGGTCGAATGGCATCCGACTTTTCCAGAGGGCGTGAATGTCGGATTTGCCCAGATTTTGGATCGACAGACCATTCGCTTGCGCGTGTGGGAGCGCGGCGCAGGCTTGACCAAGGCCTGTGGAACCGGCGCGTGTGCAGCATTGGTTTGTGCGGCCCGGGCCAACAAGACCGATCGCAAGGCCAAACTGATCCTGGACGGTGGCGAGCTGATCATTGAATGGGATGAGGAAACCGATCATGTCATCATGACCGGCCCGGTTGAGCTGGAACAGAGTTTCACAGTTTAGGGGCAGCCGCCAAACAAACCTTGTCTTTCGGCGGTTCCGACGCGATATCGGCCCTCAAACGCATGTCTCAGGAAAAATCGCCTTCCAGACCCTCGCAGGTCATTACGCTTGGCTGTCGCTTGAACAGCTATGAAAGCGAGGTCATGCGGGGGCATGCCGAAGCTGCTGGGCTGGACGGCGCGATCATCGTCAATACCTGTGCGGTCACGTCTGAAGCCGTGCGCACGGCGCGTCAAACCATTCGCCGGGCGGCCCGGGACCATCCCGATGCGCCGGTCATCGTGACCGGCTGCGCGGCGCAGATCGATGCGGATATGTTTGCCGCCATGCCGGAAGTGACGCGGGTCATTGGCAATCATGAGAAAATGCAGGCTGAAACCTGGCAACCGATAGATTTGCTCGGCGGCACAGAAAAAGTCCGCGTTAATGACATCATGGCCGTCAAGGAAACAGCCGCGCACTTGATTGATGGCATGGACGGACGCGCGCGAGCTTATGTTCAGGTCCAGAATGGCTGCGATCACCGCTGCACCTTCTGCATCATCCCGTATGGGCGCGGCAATTCCCGATCCGTGCCAGCTGGCGAAATTGTGCGCATGGTGCAGCGCCTCGTCGAGACCGGCCATTATGAAGTTGTGTTGACCGGGGTCGATTTGACCTCATGGGGCGCGGATCTTCCCGGCCAGCCGGAATTGGGCAATCTGATCCAGCGCATTCTGAAACTGGTGCCGGACCTCAAGCAGTTGCGCATCTCGTCCATCGACGCAATTGAGATGGACGAAGCCTTGTTTGAAACGATGAGCGACCCGCGCATCGCGCCGTTCATGCATCTTAGCCTGCAGCATGGTGACAATCTCATGCTCAAGCGCATGAAGCGCCGCCATTCGCGAGAGCAGGCGATTGAGCTCGCCGCGCGGTTGCGTGCGGTGCGGCCCGACATGGCGCTCGGCGCTGATATCATTGCTGGCTTTCCGACCGAAACCGAAGCGGCTTTTGAAAATTCCATTCAACTGATTGAAGACTGCCAAATCGCGTTCTTGCATGCTTTTCCATATAGCCCGCGGCCCGGCACGCCTGCCGCCCGCATGCCGCAACTTGAAAAGCGCGTTGTCAAAGACCGCGCGGCGCGCCTCCGCGACGCTGGCCAGGTCGCGTTGAACCGGCACTTGGATTCCCATGTCGGAAGCGAGACGGAGGTTCTGATCGAACGGGATAAGCAAGGCCGCTTGCCGGACTTTACACCGGTGGTGTTCGAAACTGTCAGCGCCGAGGCTGGACGCCCCATTCGGGCCCGGATAATCGGACATGATACAACACGATTGAAAGCTCAGGCCCTATGATTCTCTGGTTCGGCAAAAAGAAGAAAAAGGAAGAAGCGCTTAAAGCTGGCGCCGAAATGGAGGCGCCGGACCTGTCCGCTGAGGAGCTCGCGGCGCAAAAAGCCGCTGAGGAAGAAGCGGCCCGCCTGGCGGAAGAAGAAGCGGCACGCAAAGCTGAAGAACAGGCTGAAATCGAGCGCAAGGTCGCTGAAGCCAACCAGGCCTGGGAAGACCGGCAGAGACGTGACGCGGCCGAAGCCGAGTCCGAAGCGGTCCGGCTGGCGCAGGAAGCTGAAGCCAGAGAAGCCGCACGCCTGCAGGCTGAACAGGACGCAGAGCAAGCTCGCTTGAAGGCTGAAGCCGAAGCCAAAGCCGCTGAAGACGCCGCGCGGGCGCAAGCTGAAGCGGAACGCATCGCGCGCGAGGCAGAAGAAAAAGCTGCCGCGGATGCCGAGCAGAAACGCCTCGCCGAACAGGCCCGCGCTGAGGCCGAGCGGCTGGCCCGCGAAGCGGAAGAGAAACGCCAAGCTGATGAAGCGGCTGCCGAAGCCGCCCGCCGCGCAGAAGAAGAACAACGCCGCCGCGCAGAAGAAGCTGAAGCGGCTCGACAGGCCGAAGAGGCCCGTCGCGAGGCTGAAGAGAAAGCCAAAGCGGAACTCGCCCTATTGGAACAGCGCCGGGCCGATGAAGCGTTACGTCAGCAGCTGGCGGAAGAGCGCGCGCGCCGCGAAGCCGAACGTCAGGCTGCGATTGCCCGTGGTGAACCTGATCCTTATGCCGAAGTGGCACAGCCCGGCTTTTTCTCGAAACTGTCATCGGGGCTGGCGAAATCCTCATCCAAGATGGGCAATTCCATCACCAGCATGTTCACGCAGCGCAAGCTTGATGAAGAGGCGCTGGAAGATCTGGAAGACATCTTATTGACCTCGGACATGGGCGGTAAAGTGTCGACCCGCATTGTTCAAAACCTGGCCAAAACGCGCATGGATAAGGATGTCACAGACGCGGAAATCAAACTCGCTCTGGCTGACGAGATTGAAGCCATTATGTCGCCTCGTGAGGAGATCGTCGACTTTTCCGAAGGGTCGCGTCCGCGGGTGGTTCTGTTTGTCGGGGTCAACGGGTCCGGCAAGACCACCACGATTGGCAAGATTGCTTCCAAGCTGCAGGAGCAAGGCGCCAAGGCGCTATTGGTCGCCGGCGATACATTTCGGGCTGCCGCGATTGAACAATTGACGGTGTGGGGCGAGCGCGCTGGCATTCCGGTCCTTGCCAAGGAACCGGGCGCAGATGCGGCCGGGCTCGTCTATGAGGCCATCGAAAAAGCCAAAGCCGAGGATTTGGATCTGGTGCTGGTCGATACAGCCGGGCGTTTGCAAAACAAGACAGAATTGATGGCGGAACTTGCGAAAATCGTTCGCGTTACGCGAAAACTGGATCCGGAAGCGCCGCATGATGTTATCCTGGTGCTTGATGCCACTGTCGGCCAAAACGCCTTGAGCCAGGTGGAAGCGTTCCGACATACAGCAGATGTTTCCGGCATCGTCATGACCAAGCTTGATGGCACGGCCAAAGGCGGCGTCCTGGTCGCGATAGCAGAGGCGCACGCCCTACCGATCCACTTTGTCGGGGTCGGCGAGAAAGCGGACGATTTGCAACCCTTCTCAGCGCGGGCCTATGCGCGGGCGCTGGTCGGATTGGCGGATATGCCCGTGGAAGAAGTCGAGCCCGCATGACCAAGGATAAAGACGCCTTACGGGCTGAGATGAAAGTCATGCGCGACGAGCTGTCGGCGCGTGATCCGGATGCAGGTGAAACGCTGGCGGATAAGTTTCCGCTGAAACTGCTTGAACGTTATGGGCCGACGGTGGCGGTCTATTTGCCGATTGGCAGTGAAATCGACCCGCGTCCTCTGATCGGCAAACTGATATCGGCAGGGGCGACTCTGGCGCTGCCTTGCGTGCAGGATGATGGCAGCATGGTTTATCGCGCCTATCAGCGCGGCGACATGTTGGAAAAACGCCCATTTGGCTTACTCGAACCCAATCCGGACGTGCCGGAGGTTAACCCGACCTTGGTGCTGACCCCGCTTTTGGCGTTCGACCGCAATGGCAACAGGCTTGGGTATGGTAAAGGCCATTATGACCGTGCGCTGACACGATTGCGCGATCAGGGCCGCGTTTTCGTCTGCGGGCTGGCATTCTTTGGCCAGGAAGTGGACGCTGTCCCGGCGGAGTCGCACGATGTGCCGCTGGATTGGGTGATGACCGAGCGCGGCTCGATCCCGCTTTTCATGATGCGCGCCATGGCCGAAAATACCGACCAAACAGACGAAAATTAGCCCAAAAAGCGAATTGGCAAGCCATTTGCTTCTCCTGATACGCGAAATGGGGACGTCCCATTCTGGCGCGTTTGGAGAGGATGACGCAGATGCATTGGAGCCTGTTTATCTTGGCGGCATTCGGCCTGGTCTTGGCGCATGGCCTCAAACTACCGCTCGCCGGGTCTCGCGCTGCCGCGGTCACAGCTTTTCTGGCCGGCTTGTTTGTCACCGCCATGGCGGTGAAATCGCTGGCCGCCGCAAATGATATCGGCCGCACCACGGATTTCGATCGCTATGTAAACGCGGCGGTTGCAACGGCGGCCCAGGATGATGCCCCGCTGATTGTGTTCACCGGGGCAAGCTACTCCCGCAATGGAATTGACCCTGAACGCCTGACTCTGGCTTTACGAGAGCGCGGCTATCCGCACCGGGTCGTCAATCTCTCGATTGAAGCCGCTTCAATCCTCGAGCGTGACGCGCATCTGCAGCAATTCATCGACCTGTCCGGTCGCACGCCGCAAGTGGTTTTCGTCGAAGTCGCGCGCGATTTCGATACGCGCGCAGCGTATATGTTCGGCAACTCGAAATTCAATGTTCGGGCGATCGAACAGTTTGACCTGAAGAACGCTGTTTGGACGAGTTTCGGCATCCTCGGAGGCGCCTGTGATGGTGCCAAAGGATGCCTGCTGGACACCGCTTATCTCGGCGTCCACACCGCGCTCAACCTGCTCAATGTGGGTTTGATTGGCGGCGGCGAACCGGCTGAAGAGATCGAAGCTGTGCCGGCCTATGATCCGCAAGTCGAAGCGCGCGCGAAAAGCCAACCGGAATTGGCCTTGCAGCAAAAACAAGTCTCCACCTTTCAGGGTCCGCAATGGGTTCGGTCTTTTCGCTATCAGCAGCAAAGGCGCTTGACCGCGCAGGGCGTCAAAGCGATCGGTTACTATCAGCCGCCGACTCTGGCCCCGGACGCGCGCGCTTATCTGGATGGCTTATGCGCTGGCGAATTCGTCGAACACGCCTGTATTTCGCCGAACGATCCCGTTTTGATGGCACAGTTGAATGGCGATCATTGGTTCGATCCAAGCCATCTGCTCGACAGCGGTACGGCGATCTATAATCGTTGGTTGGTTGAGGAGATTATCGCGTCTCACGTTCTGGAGGCGGCGGAATGATTTTCACAGACGCGACGTTTCTGATTTTTCTGGCCGCGATTTTCAGCGGCTATTGGCTGCTTCAAGACAAGGAAGAGCGGCTGAGTTTGCTGCTTATGGCCAGCGCGATTTTCTATGCGTGGTGGGACTGGCGGTTTTTGAGCCTGATCGGCGCCGTCATTCTGGTCAGCTGGATGGTGGCGAAATATGCCGCGGCGCGTCGACCTGGTGACGAGGCCCGACGCCTGGCTCTGATTGGCGGAATTGTTTTCAATCTCTCGGTCATCGCGGTGTTCAAGTATTTCGGCTTCTTCGCCGAAAGCGCCCGCGCTATGCTGTCTACGGTCGGCGTTGACCCGGGTTGGACCGCGCTCAACATTCTGCTTCCGGTCGGCATCAGCTTTTATGTCTTTCAGGCCATCTCCTATATTGTCGACGTGGCCCGCGGTGATCTCGCGCCAGAGCCGCGCCTGCGCCGCGTGGCGCTCTATATCGCCTTTTTCCCGCAATTGGTGGCCGGGCCGATTGTCCGCGCAGCGAGCTTTTTCCCGCAAATGGAACGCGAAAAGAAACTCACAAGCGCGCTGTTCTTTGCCGGCTTGCGGGCCTTCCTGCTGGGCTTTGCTTACAAGGCCGGGATCGCCGACAATTTGGCGCAATTTGTCGATCCGATTTATGGCAATGCCCTGGTCGCGGGCGATACGCAATTGGGCGATTGGTCGAACCTGGCCTTGATTGGGGCGACCCTTGCATTTGCCGGGCTCATCTATTTCGATTTTGCCGGATACTCTCTCATGGCAATCGGCGTCGCACGCTGGTTCGGCTTCTACATCCCGAAGAATTTTGACTATCCCTATTCCAGCCCTTCAATCGAGGATTTCTGGCGTCGCTGGCACATTTCTCTGTCGAGCTGGTTGCGCGATTACCTGTACATCCCATTGGGCGGGAGCCGGGTCAGCAAGGCGAAGACATATCGCAACCTGATGGCGACCATGGTGCTGGGTGGACTTTGGCATGGCGCCGCCTGGACCTTTGTTGCATGGGGCATGTTGCACGGGACAGCATTGATTTTTCAAAAAGCAACTTTCCGGGGTAATGTGGCCCTTAAATTTGGGATGGGCCTGCTCGCCACGCAGCTCTTTGTCTTGCTGACATGGGTCCCGTTCCGGGCCGAGAGTTTTGTCGACACGATGACCATTTGGTCCGCCTTTACTGGACTTCGAGACGGCGGCGGCGCGCATCTCAGTGTCTGGGTCTGGATGGTCGTGCCCCTGATCGCCCTTGATGCTTTATTAGGACGTGGGGCCCTAAAACGCTTGCCGAGCTTGTCGATTCTTCGTCGACCAACACTGTATTGGGGCAGTCTTGGTATACTTTCAGGCATATTGCTGGCGCTCTACCCATTAGAGGCTGCGCCATTTGTCTATTTCCAATTCTAGTGGCACGTCTGGGGGGACGATCATGAACCGCACACCGATAGATTGCGTTCCGGCACAGAATGCGCCAAAAAAAGGAAACACTGGGAGATCACATATGGGCCTGAGCCGCCCCCCACGCGCGATTACCATCGACGATGTTGCTGAAAAAGCCGGTGTTTCTGCGAAAACCGTATCTCGCGTTCTGAACAATGAGCCGAACGTCCGCCCTGCCAAGCGCGAGCTGGTCATGAAAGCGGCGCGCGAGCTTGGTTATCGCCCGAATCCTGCGGCCCGGAGTCTGGCTGGCGCCCGCTCTTTCTTGATCGCGCATCTGCATGACAATCCCGTGCCCGAATACATTACCGCGGTGAATACCGGCATCTACGAAGCCTGCCGTGCCAATGGATATTTCCTCTTACCCGAACCGGTGGATCGCAAAGCGGCGGACTTTTTAGACCGGTTGCAGAGTTTTCTGATGACGTCGCGTGCGGATGGCGTCGTGTTGACACCGCCGCTGTGTGATGACCCGGATATTCTCGCATTGCTCAAAGATAACGGCACCGCCTATGCCAGCCTGTCGCCGGCGCGCCAACCCGAGAACACGCCGGTCATGCGCCTCGATGATCGTCTGGCCGCGATGGAAATGGTGCGGCATTTATTGGCGCTCGGTCATCAGCGGATTGCGTTTATTGCCGGGCCTGCTGGGCATAATGCCTCGACGGGTCGTCATGAGGGATATCTTGATGCGATGAATGAAGCCGGGATCAAAGTCTCGCCCGAATTGATTGCCGAAGGGGATTATTCTCTTCGTTCCGGCCTGGAAGCGGCGCGCCAACTGATCCAGGCCGATCCGCGGCCGACGGCGATATTTGCCGCCAATGACGATATGGCGGTCGGCGCCATGACGGCTGTGATGGCGGCAGGTCTGCAAGTGCCGTCGCAAATTTCGATTGCCGGCTATGATGACACACGTCTCGCCTCGGCAGTCTGGCCGCCATTGACCACCATTCGGCAACCCGTCGTCGAAATGGGCCGCCGCGCTGCGGAGCGACTGATGAAATCGGATGGTGATGACGGTTTGGAAGAAGTTTTCGACTTTGATCTGATTGTACGCCAGTCCACAGGCAAAGTTTCCGCATAATTGCCGCACCTTTCGATGAATTGACTTGTCGTTCGTCCGAGCAGCGCTAAACCATTCTCCAAATCATGGAGGATGAGAATGCGTTTTGCCCTTTCAGCGATCGCTGCGAGCGCCTTATTGGCGGCGTGTGTGACAGAGATCGAAGATACGACGACCCCCCTAGACACAGACATTGAGGCCAGCGTGGCGGAAGCAATCGACACAGAATCAGACACGCCTGAAATCGCGGCTACGGATCCATATTTGTGGATGGAAGACGTCGAAGGCGAAGCGGCCCTGGCTTGGGTCAACGCACAGAATGATCGCTCTTTGTCCGCGATCACAGCCTATTCAGTCTATGACGACAATTATGCCAAAGCGCTGGAGCTTGCGACCTCTACAGATCGCATCCCCTATGGCACGGTCCGCGACGGGCTGGTCTATAATTTCTGGCAGGACGAAACCAATGTCCGCGGCCTGTGGCGTCGCACGACGCTGGACAGTTACAAGACCGAAAACCCGGTCTGGGAAACCGTGCTCGATTTCGATCAATTGTCTGCGGATGAAGACAAGAATTGGGTGTTCAAGGGCTCAAACTGTTTCAAGCCGATGGGCGCTGACAAGACGCTTTGCTTTGTCGCATTGTCGGATGGCGGCAAGGATGCGGTGATCAATCGCGAATTTGATCTTGAGAACAAAACGTTTGTCGAAGGCGGCTTTGTGACCGCCGAGGCCAAACAGGGCCTGGCCTGGATTGATCATGACACCGTCCTGGTCGGCACCGATTGGGGCGGAGACGGGTCGACGTTGACCGAGTCCGGCTATCCGTCTTCCGTGCGCTTGTGGAAACGCGGCGAAGCGCTGGCGGCCGCTCAGGAATTGTTTGCTGGTGACAAGACCGATGTCGGCATCTGGCCATGGGCGTCCGAGCTTGATGATGGCTCGATGATCCATGGCACGATCGAGTCGGACACGTTCTTCTCGCGCACGTATTATTTGCTCGAAGATGGCGAAGCGACCGCATTCCCAATCCCGAAAAAGGCCAACCTTGGGGGCGATTATAAAGGCTGGCAATTTGTTCGCTTGCAGGAAGACTGGACGGTCGGCGACGATGTGTTTCTGACCGGTGATCTGGTCGCGTTCAATCTGCAACAATTCATCGACAGTAAGACCTTGCCGCCGGTTGAGCTCGTCTTCCGCGCCACGCCGCGCCAGGCGGTCAATGGCGTGTCCGTGTCCAAGTCGGCCGCGCTGTTGTCGATCAATGACAATGTCGCCAGCCGCATCCTGCGACTCGAGCGCAGCGAGACCGAGGGCTGGACCACGACCGACGTGGCGCTGCCCGGCACCGGCCAGGCGGGGATCGCTTTTGCCGATGAAGACGAAGAGACGGTTTTTGTGAATTATGAGGGCTTTCTCAGCCCGGACAGTTTGCTCACCTATGATGCCGACACGAATGCGACATCGCCGCTGAAATCCTTGCCGGCCAAGTTCGAGGCAGACGGGCTGGTGGTTCACCAGAAGGAAGCCATTTCGAAAGACGGTACGAAGATTCCTTATTTCGTCGTTCACCGAGAGGGCATCGAGCTCGATGGCACCACCCCGACTTTGCTCTATGCCTATGGTGGCTTCCAGGTCTCGATGCGACCAAGCTATAGCGGCGGCATTGGCCGGATGTGGCTGGAACGCGGCGGCGCTTACGTTCTTGCCAATATTCGCGGCGGCGGAGAATTTGGTCCGGCTTGGCACCAGGCCGGCCTGAAAGTCGAGCGCCAGCGCATCTTTGATGACTTTATCGCGGTTGGCGAAGACCTCGCCGCCAAAGGCATTACCAGCGCCGAGCATCTCGGCATCATGGGCGGCTCGAATGGCGGGCTGCTGATGGGCGTGATGATCACGCAGCGTCCGGACTTGTGGAACGCAGTGGTCATTCAAGTGCCCTTGCTGGACATGCTGCGCTATCATGAGCTGCTCGCCGGGGCGTCCTGGATCGACGAGTATGGCGATCCTGACATTGCCGAAGAACGGGCCTTCCTGGAATCGATTTCGCCGTATCACAATTTCGATGCGGACGCCGACTATCCGACACCGTTTTTCGTCACCTCGACCAAGGATGACCGGGTGCATCCGGGTCATGCGCGCAAAATGGCCAAACTGTTCGAGGATGCGGGCAAGCCCTTCCTCTATTATGAGAATGTCGATGGCGGCCATTCGGCGGCCGCCAAACAGAAAGCGCGGGCCAAGCGCACGGCATTGGAATTCGCCTATCTGCATGACCGCCTGTTCCCACAGGACGCGGCGGAATAGATAGACTCAAATAATTTCGAGCGTAGACTGCACGCTATGTCTTCTACGCTCGAAATCTTGCCGTTGGCGGGCGCACTTGGCGCCGAAATTAGCGGGGTCGACCTGTCGGACGATCTGTCAAATACGCAATTTGATGACATTCACCGCGCCTTTCTCGACCATCATGTGATCTTCTTTCGGGATCAGACAGGCCTGACACCCGACGCGCAAAAACGGTTCGCGCGGCGCTTTGGTACATTGAACGTCCACCCCTATGTGCAGGGCATGAGCGACCATCCGGAGCTCCTCGAAATCATCAAGGAGCCTGAGGACAAGTTGAACTTTGGCGGCGGTTGGCATTCCGATATGTCGTTTCTGGAAATGCCGGCTTTGGGCTCCATCCTGTATGGCGTCGACATCCCGGCCTATGGCGGCGACACGCTGTTTGCCAATCAGATTGCCGCATATGAAGCGCTGTCAGAGGGCATGAAAGAGATGCTCGGCCCGCTGCGCGCGGTGCATTCGGCCAGCCGCGAATACAGTGCCAAAGGGCAATCGGCGCAGGCGCGGCAATCGATGCAATCCTCGACCGCGCCGGAAGCACCTGAATACGAGCATCCTGTCGTGCGCACGCATCCGGAAAGCGGACGCAAAGGCCTGTATATCAATCCGGCCTTCACCCTGCGCTTTGCCGGCATGACCAAGCGCGAAAGCAAGCCCTTATTGAATTTCCTGTTTGAGCATTCGCGTGATGAGCGTTTCACCTGTCGATTCCGTTGGAGCAAAGGGGCGGTGGCGTTCTGGGACAATCGCTGCTGCTGGCATTACGCATTGAACGATTATCCCGGCCAGCGGCGCCATATGCGCCGGGCAACGGTGAATGGCGATCGGCCCTATTAGGAGGCGGCCCGGTTCAGGGGCTGAGCCCCCCGCGCATCACCGCTTGCCGCGCCAGGTAATGGAGCCAGTATAACATGTTTTGCCGTTCCGGATCGCGCTTCTTCTGTGCGCGCGAGGCCCCCGGCGGCGGGCCGATGGCGAGTGGATCGAGGCGTCCGGGCGCGGTCTTGCGCCGATCTGCCGCCCGCGCCAGCCAGCGTGCCATGCGCCGGACATGCTTGTCGGGCTCAGCCATGACATCGCTGAGCGCGGCGCAGCGGCGTTGCAGATTGGCCGGGTTGAACCTGTGTGATCCGGACAGCGCAGACGGCGCCGTGCCGGTGCGCGCATATTCAAGCCACCAACCGCCAGGAGTGGTCTCGGTTTCAGGATAGTAGACCCAGACCGGCATCCGCGGCTCAGCCTCGGCGAGGCGAAAGCGCGGCGGTGCAGCACGGGGGGCGTTCCGCGTTACCCTGGAACGGACGTCTGCCTTGCGCCGGGGCTGCGTCGACACCCGCACCTCCGACCACCCCTCAACACAGGCTTTCAGCACCAACCACCGCCGCACCAGGCTTTCCGCCACGCGGGTCAGCTGCAAGAACCGCCACCGCTGCGCCGCGTCCGGCGTCAGGCGCGGCACATAGATTTGCAGCAAGGCGATCAGCTGGCAGATGATCGGCCAGGCCCGCTGCAAGGCAGGGCGGTCGGGATCAGACATGCGATGAAAGGTAGAGGCGCTGAAACTCGGTCGGATTGAGTGAGGGATTGCAGGGGCTGGTTTGGGTCAGGAGGGGACATTAGCCAAGCGGCCGACTTGGGGCGAGAATAGGACGCTGACAATCGGGAAAATTCGGGCAATACTTGAGACTTCACAACTACTTGAAATGGGGTGAAAATGCTTCCCGTCAAACAGTTAACCATGCGGCAGAACTTCATAAATGGTGGTCCCGGCGTATTGGTCTCCGGTTTAGCGTGGCTAACCGCCGCTATGGTCACCCACTTTATTGGGTTTCAAGCGGGTATGATTTCCTTGTTTGTCGGGGGAATGCTGATTGTTCCCATTTCTGGTGTCATTGAGCACCGAATGAGCGGCGATGCTCCTGCACCAGATAAAGGGCTTATGCGCTTGGCAGTATTCACGTTGCCCTTGTTGTTCGGAGGATTGTTCTTCGGATACGTCATGTCATTCAGGAGCGAATTGCTATTCTTTGTGATTATGGCAATTGCTATCGGCCTTCGCTATCTCGTGTTTTCCAGAATATATGGCCTCAACGCATTTGTCTTTTTGGGGGTATTGCTGATTGCAACAGGTGTCATCGCCTATCAAAGCTCCATTCAACTAGTTGCTTTACCGTTAGCCGTAGGTGTCATCGAAGTGCTCATTGGAAGCATCCTCATGCTGCGCAAACTCAGATGAAAACTATTCCTGGCAAAAAAAGCAGAGACCGTTGCGGGGCGAGTTTAGGTCGCTCGACATTCGACGACTTCGTTTCCAAGCAAGCCTCATCTGATCTTTGCAGCGTTAGTCTTTGATCAGTTGGGGATGACTGTTTGGGATTCATAGTTGGGTGAACCTCCACTCAAGTGATCGCTGATAAATTCGATCGTCACGTTTAGGGGCGTTTCGCCATTGATGACAACGCGACCTGGATTGACACTGCTGAAGCCATGCGGCCCGTCCTGAATGGTATAGAAGCTGAAAGGCAGCCTGACCGCGTCAGCTTCCGCCGCCAAAACTACAGCCGTGTCCTCGTAGATTTGAGACTGATCGGCTGTGCCATGAACAATCATTAGCGGCGGACCTTCCGCGTCCACCAACCCGTCAAGGAACAGCCGCCCCCAATAGTCGATAACGACAAGTGGTTTCGGCCGATCGATAAAATACTCATCCAGGCCATGTGAAACATGTAGAGCCGTGATTGCCCCAGCAGACGATCCCCAAATAGCAAAACGATCAGGATCCAAGCATCGTGCTGCGGCATTGTCTCGAGCCCAAACCAATGCAGTGGCCGCATCTTCAATTGCAGCAGCTGCAGAATTTAGAACCTCGCGCTGTGTATCGTTTAAGCCTAAACGTGTTGCTTCTTCATCAAAATCATCTGCGATCGGTTGAAACTCAGCGGAAACGAGCGGACCATCTCCAACCAGTCGATAGTCAATCGAGATACCCACGTAGCCAGCGGCGGATACCGCCTCCATGTTAGTGACCCAGTTCGAGCTACTTTTAGAACCGCCTACGAATCCCCCCCCATGTATACCGACAACGAATGGTCGGGGCTCGATACAGTCTCCATCAGGTTGATAGATGTCCATGAGCAAGTTCACAGCGCCGTTTTGAATCAAGCCACTACTATAGATGACATCAGTTTCGCTCATAACATTCGCGGAGCTTGTTGGAGGTGGGCTGGGTGGCGACATCGAGCTTGTTGGAGCTGGAGCTGAAGCCTCGCCGCCACCGGAACAGGCAGCGACCAGACCACTCACGGACAAAGCTGAACTTACTAAAATCCCTTGTACTCGTTTGGTCAAACCTAGATTGGCTTTCAAATTATCGGTTCGCATTCAATTCCCCAGTACGATCATTTAATTCGGACCTTGGAACGTGCACGATACAAGATCCCGTCGCAAAAACCGCAGTTTAGGAGAGTCTGCTGTGGTCTCTCGAGTTGATAAAGCATCAATTTGTTGTCCAGACGGTTCTTCGCAAGCGACCGTTTTAGGGCGCTTCTCGCCTCTGGTTAAGCGGCTGTTGTGGGGCGACTTTAGGTCGCTTGCTTAAGCGCGTAAGAATCCGTTTTAGGAAGATAATCAATATCCAATCCGCTAGAGGCCTTCCAACTTAAGTGAACCTAGGATTCGGTCGCAGGCATCTGTCCCATAATCGTCTGGAGGTCGAAATACTCGTTCCAGAGCGTGATCTTGTCGTCGTGAACTTCCCAGACCCCGGTCACAGGTAACTCTACCCACCCATGCTCCATAAGATGACGGTCAAGCCGTTCGGCGAAGACCATCGTGCCGTCGGTCATTTCCCTGATAATTCTAAGCTCATTCTCGGTCGTCGGGCCAAAAAAGGGCTCTAGCGTCGCCTTAACGGCATCTGGTCCAAAGACCTTGTCCATCATCTTGTTATGGTACGCGCAGTCAGGCGAGATATATTTCAGAGCTTCGTCCCAATCCTTGATCGCAGCGGCGTCGAGAAAAGCATGAACGGTATCGAGAGCACTCATTTCATTTTCCTTTTTGGTGGTTGCTCAGTTTGAAGTTTGAATGCGATCAGGACCGCTATTGGTCCGCGCGGCGCTGGCCAAGCAGGAGCGTCTTGAGATCACCATTCGTCTGAAAACTGACGACCAGCAGATAGACGGCCAAGAATAGCATGCCACCAACAGATGCGATCAGTGCGAGAATGATGCCCACGGGCGAGAAATGGTGACGCCAAGCGAGCCAGAGAGCAGAAAGCCAGAGGTAGGTCAGAAAGTCGAGATTGAACTGACCAGCCCAATTGGGTGCTGTCAGGTCGCGAAAGAACACATCGCCTAGAATCCAGCCAAACTCAGCTGCGACCACCAATGTGTAGACGGTCAAAGCAATAAATACGGCGACGAGAAAGATACGAAGAATAGTCATTGTGATGCGGCCTCCCGGGCAATCAAAGCAATGGCACGTGCTCCTGAGAGCGTTTCAAAGGTCCAGAAGCGTGCCGATATTTCTGAAGATAGATACGCCGCGTGATTAGAATCAATTACCTCTGAGGTAACTGACGAGCGACGCAAAGACGGCTATGAGATTGGCATGACTCAATTCGCTCAATCCTTGAAATCCTGGCGTAAAGCCCGCCGTTACAGCCAGCTTGAACTTGCAAACGAGGCTGATGTTTCGTCTCGCCACCTGTCTTTTCTAGAGACCGGGCGGGCCAATCCGAGCCGTGAGATGATCGCTCGGTTGGGTGATGCGCTATCTCTTCCGCTCGCGGCTCGCAACCAGTTGCTGACGCATGCGGGATACGCCGCACGCTACGCGCACCGCAACTGGGATTCAGAAGACATGGCACCGATCCGAGCGGCTGTCGACCACATGCTAAAGAAGCACGAGCCTTATCCCGCCATTGCGGTCGATCGCTTGTGGACGATACTGCAAACAAATGGACCGGCGGCGAAACTGTTCGGAATCATGGGCGTCGTTGAAGGTGCAAATCTCATGGAAGTGACCTTAAGGGAAGAGGTGCAAGCGCTGATCGAGAACTGGCCGGAGGTTGCGCATCACTCAGCACATAGGTTGCGGACCGAAAGCGCAGCTCAAGGCGGAGTTAAAGAGCTAGACGATTTCGCTGAAGCTTTGGCCAGGGCTCCTATTCCTCAGTCTCCGCCCGCTGGCCCAGTTCTCCCGACAACCTACCGCGTCGGAGAGATGCGTCTATCGCTATTTTCAACAATTGCGCAGTTTGGAACGCCCGAGGATTTGACGCTCGACGACTTGAAGATCGAACTATTTTTTCCAAGCGATGCTGCAACTGAGCAAGCGCTGCGGAAAATAGCTGAGAAAACGAGAGCCTAGCGCACTCAGGTCATTTCGCTGCGAGAGATTGCTCCGATAGCACTCACTCAGATACTGAATAACAAGTCTACCAAAATGGAACTGACACTTAATTTCATTTTAATGCGCAGAGTCCGTTTTAGGGTGCCGATTCAACCGATCGACGCAACACATTCCTCTAATCGCTCAGCTGGGCTGTGATAGTCCAGTGTTTTTCTGGGGCGCTCATTTAGCAGCCTGGCGATCTTGTTGAGTTCGGCCTGGGTATATTTCGACAGGTCA
>JBCCGB010000007.1:0-228978 GCA_039029475.1 Pseudomonadota bacterium
CCCATGTGAGCGCGGCACAATGGCGAGAGAGCTTTGCACTATGTTGGCATTGCAAATAGATCTCGAATGGTGCGGATGAGAGGACTCGAACCTCCACGCCTTGCGACACCAGAACCTAAATCTGGCACGTCTACCAATTCCGTCACATCCGCACGGGTAGAGAGGCGCATTTAGCGAGCGATTTGCAGCGCCTCAACCCCTTTCCACCCATTTCTCTGCAAAAGGTCATCTCGGCGGCGTGGACATGGGCTCTGCCCTGCCCTATAGAGCGCCGTTTCGAATACCAAAACGCCCAGACAGGGCGCGGGTTTCAGCTCTTAAACAGCCAACCCGACCCGCAATAAGGAATGACCAATATGGAAAGCGTCGAAACCATCGAAGGTTTAAGCCGCACGTACAAGGTGAGCGTCCCAAAAGCTGACCTGCAAAAGCGGTTCGATGAGCGGATCGAAGAAATTCGCCCACAAATGAACCTGAAAGGCTTCCGCCCCGGAAAAGTGCCCGCCTCTCACGTCAAGAAAATGTTCGGTAAGGACATTATGGGCGAAGTGGTCCAGGCTCTGGTCCAGGAAACCAGCCAGAAAGCCATCGAAGACGCTGATGTTCGTCCGGCGGGTCAGCCGGAAATGAAGATGGAAAGCGACATGGAGAAAGTCCTCGAGGGGGAAGAGGACCTGGCCTATGAAATGAACGTCGACGTGATGCCGGAATTCGAACCTATCGACATCAAAAAGCTCTCCATCACCAAGCCAGTCGCAGAAATCAATGATGATGAAGTTGCTGGCCGTCTCAACCAGATTGCTGAAGCGAACCCGCAATATGACAAGCGTGCCAAGACCGCAAAAGCGCGCACGGATGACGCCGTCGTCATCGACTTCCTGGGTAAGCTGGATGGCGAACCGTTTGAAGGAGGCGCCGCAGAAGAGCACACGCTTGTGCTCGGTTCCAACACATTTATTCCTGGCTTTGAAGACCAGCTGGTTGGCGTCAAGGCCGGCGACGAGACCGAAGTGAACGTGACATTCCCGGAGAACTACCAGGCCGAGAACCTGGCGGGTAAAGAGGCCGTATTCGAAGTCAAAGTGCACGAAGTTCGAGCCCCAAAGACCCCGGACATTGACGATCAGTTTGCCAAAGGCCTGGGACTTGAAGACCTCGCCAAATTGAAAGAGCTCGTCACTGAGCAAATCCAGAACGAGTTTAGCGGCGCGTCTCGCGCGAAAGCCAAGCGCCATCTACTTGATGCGCTTGATGACAAGCACGATTTCGAGCTGCCGCCGAAAATGGTCGAGCAGGAATTCAATCAGATCTGGCAGCAATTGCAGGCTGAAATGGATGCGGGCCGCACGGCAGACGAAGATAAGGACAAGTCAGAAGACGACCTGAAGGCCGAGTATCGTACAATTGCAGAACGCCGCGTGCGTCTGGGACTGGTGCTTGCAGAGATCGGCCGCATTGCCGAGATCCAGATTTCTGAACAGGAAGTTCAGCAGGCTTTGATCAACGAAGCGCGCAACTTCCCTGGCCAGGAACGTCAGGTGATCGAGTTCTTCCAGAAAGATCCAAACGCCATGGCGCAGCTCCGCGCGCCAATCTACGAAGACAAAGTGGTCGACCACATTCTGGAAACCGCGAAAGTCAAAGAAGAGACCGTTTCTAAAGACGACCTCCTCAAAGAAGACGAAGAATAAGGCATCACGTCTCAGTCGAGCTCAGTTCAAGACCCGCCCAATTGGCGGGTCTTTTTTATGACGCATCCCTTCTTCGCGACGCTTCATAGTCTCGCACAAAGGCGCTGATTTGCCGCCTGACTTGTCGCGGTAGTCGATCTTCGGGCCCGCTCGCCATGCCCGACCAGACGGTCTCGCCATCTGGATTCCTCGCGATCAGGGACACCGCCGGGTGTCCGCTCCAAATGATCAGGCGCCCGGAAAACGCGATGGATGCAGACTCATCATCGCTGATCGCAACCTGTTTGTGGCGCAAAAGCTCAAACACGATGAGATCGCTGATCGCAGCCTGTAAAGGCGCATACGCCTCGCTGCCCGTCTCATTGCTTACGGCGATTGTGGTCAGTTCGAGCTCCGCCACAGGGGCGGCTTTGTCCTGAACAAAATTGGCGCTGACCAACATGACCGCGATGCCAAGGCAGGCAATCACCCATGGCTGCACCAAGCGTGCGCCAATTCCCCTCTGAATTACTCCAGAATGTGCGCCGGGGACGCGTTCAGGCAAGACTTTCAGGCGATACCCGCGCTTTGGCAGAGTCTCAATAAATACCGGCTGACGGGCAGGGTCGCCTAAAGCGCGACGGATATCCGCGACCACAACTGCTATAGAGTTCGTACTGGTCGATCGCCCATCCCAGATATCCTCTATGATCTGCTCATGCGTTACAAGTTCGCCGCCGTGTCGACAAAGCATTTCCAGAAGACGCGCGGCGCGATCCTCGAGGCGACTTTCGTCAACTTCTCGGGTCAGCGTGCCGAGTGCGGCGTCGAATATCCAGGGCCCAATACGGTAAAAGTCTGACATGCTTTCTCCTATCTGGCGCGATGGGCGTCATTCAAGCCCGTTTTTGGTCCCTGTAACTTCTTCATATCTTTTTTAGTTGCCCTGTACCCCGACCCACGCGTGATGGTCGGATAAAACAAGGAGAAGTAGGATGACCTATCGAACGCTGGTATTCGCTGCCGTTGCGACCACGCTCGCCCAGACCGCTGCCGCGCAAGATGACAGCACAAATATCTTCTTTGGAGGGCAAAACTGGGATGTTCAAGCTGAGCGCGCCGAGCACGTCACGCATCTCGGAAAATCGGCTCTGTTGCTCGAAAAAGGCTTGCTCTTCGCCGATGACGCCAATTTCAGCGACGGGGTGATTGAATTCAATGTTTCATACCCAGAGCACCGCGCTTTTATTGGTGCTGCTTGGCGCACTCAAAATCGCGAAGATGCCGAGGAGATGTACTTTCGAGCGCATCTCAATGACTTACCGGACTCGATCCAGTACACCCCGGTGAACAATCGACTCTCCGCCTGGCAGATCTTCTCAGACGAGAACGCGATTGCACCGATCAAGCAAAACTATGATGGCTGGAACGCCGTCAAGATCGTGGTCGAGGGTGATCGCGCCGACATCTATTTCAATAGCGAATCGCCGGTGCTGCACGTCCCGGATCTGAAGAATGATTTCACAGCCGGCGGTTTGTTTCTGCGCAGCACCAATCGCGGCGACAATGCCACGCATTTTGCTGACCTGAGCATCAGACCTCTGGGCGCAAATGAGGGCATTGTCGGTACGCCCAAGCCATCCAAGCCGATGCCTGAAGGCATTATCGATCGCTGGCAGGTCTCCTCAGCCTTTGCCGAGGCTGATATTGCGGCCATGACGGAGCTTCCCGATCAATCGGAAATGAGCTGGCAAACCCTCGACGTGGAATCTAACGGCATCGCAAACCTCGCGAAATTGCACAATCCGAGAGAAAACGGCGACACGGTGTTTGTCAAAACCACACTCAACGCCGACAGGGCGAAAATCTCAGAGCTGAAATTCGGCTTCTCTGATCGCGTTCGGTTGTATCTGAACGGTCAACTCATCTATGCTGGTGATGACGGGTTCAGAACGCGCGATTACAGGTTTCTTGGCCTGGTCGGGTTCTATGACGTCGTCGGACTTCATCTTAGACCCGGCGAGAACGAACTTGTCGCCGCTGTATCAGAAACATTTGGCGGCTGGGCGTGGGCAGGCGCAATTGCCCCTGACTGATCCCTCGCCAACGTTACGCCAATAAAAAAGAGCCCCGGCACAGTGGCCGGGGCGAAAACGGTGTCACGGTTCTCCGAGCACACCGGCGGAGAGATCAACTCCTCCACCTTTGTCAGCAAGATCGGGCGGGATCGGGATGGGCGCGATCACGAACGGGGTCTTGCCGTCAATCATGATTTCCTGGACCACGGGCTGGCCGGAAATGGTTGTCTTCAATGTGTAGGTGCCAGGATCGACACTTTCGAATCCGTATTGTCCGAAGGATGCCGAATGGATGGTTAGCGTTTCTCCCCCGGCTTTTGGGGTGAGGCTGACCCATTGGCCCTCCAACCGTTTTTCACCAGGGTCGACCTCGCCATTGGCATTATCGTCGACAAATATCGCGCCACGCACCTGACCTGACAGAATGAGAGGGATCTCAACATCAGAACGGCGTCCGCTGCCAATCGTGACGCGTGGTTGGGCGCTTTCGGGCACGAGGTAGCCAAGCGGCAGACTTTGGCGACTGACGGTCACCGTGTACAAACCCTGGCGCACGTTCTGCACCGTAAAATAGCCATCTGATCCGGTGTTCAGCCCTAACCGCGTACCGATCAGCGTCACGCGCACGCCCGGAACACCCGGCTCATCTTCCTGTCGAATGCCGTCTCGATTACGATCCAGGAAAACCCGACCATTCAGGACACCGCGACCATCATCGGGCAAACGATTGGCGCGCGGCGGGTTAAATCTCATCGTTCCACGCAGCCCGATCGAAAGATCGGAGCGTCCGCCAAAATCATCCGTGTAAATGGCTGTCAGAACAGCATTCTTGGCAATCCGGTAACGGGCCTCGAGCGCCCCCAAAAAGCGCGTACTCTCTGCATTCTCTTCGGACGCAGTAAAATCAGAAAACGCCGAAAAGCGCGCTTGTAAATCAAATTTGCTACCAAACACAGATCCAGAATGCGCAACCGCTGACGCGCCAAGATTTACGCGCGTCTGATCGCCATCCCAATTCATGTTCAGATTTGGCGCAACTTGCACAGTCGCACCTTTTTGGAATGTGCGTCGCACGGGATTCAACTGCGCGGTCGCGACAAATTGTTGGACGTTCTCTTGGGTATCGGAAGCCGTATGAGAATATGAAGCGGTGACGCTCCCGCGATCAAACCGTTGAAACGCCCGCACCCGAACTGAGGTGCTCGACTGGTCGCGCTCGACACCGGACTCATCCGTTTGTTGAACAATCGCAGAAACCGTCGGGCCTGTCTCTCCAATCTGGGCGTTCACTGCTGTGCTGAAGCTCGCGGTCATTTGATCTTGGTCACCGCCTTGATTGCGCACCGTGGCGCGTGCGCTAACCGCAAACCGATTAAGCGCACCAATTGGCTGGTCGGCTCGCCAGTTCGCACCGAGAGACAGATTTGTACGCGCCCCGACACGCTGATCGAAAACGCCAGCAAAGCTTGGTCGGTCGGCCCCTGAAGCAAACTTAGCGCCTTCATAACTGGCATAACCAGACACGCCAGTTTGCGAATTCAGCGCGTAACTGGCCGACGCCCTCGCGCGCACGTCAGCGCCGCTCGTCGCCCCCCCAAAAGCGCCGACATCGCCAGCGATAAAGGCCGATTGAAGACCTTCTTCGCGATTGTCGAAATGAAACGCGCGTTGCCCGTTGGCGACGAAAGAAACGCTTTCGCCGTCTTCGGAAATTGCCGCAGCCACACCTACATCCTGCAGCTGATCCTCGTCGATCAGACGCGCACCCGCGGCGAAACCCCCAAATGTCGGGATTGCGACCGTGTCACTATCGATTTTTGAGCCGGTGAGCGGCACACCGGCAGCGATGGCCAGAATGTCGCCATTTTCGCGTTGTTTGCGCCAGGCGGCGCCGCGAATACGGTTGCTGCCAATCCCGGACAATTCTCGGAAAGTAGATCCATAGTCGCCGATCGACACCTGCCAGCCATCGAGAGAAATGACATCGACAGATGCCCAGGCAGGCTGTGTGGCAGCTAAGTTTTCAATCCCACCCGCGGTATCCAATTGGGTTCTGAAATTATATTTTCCGACATGGCCCCGGGTTTCCGCCCTCAATGGCCCGCGATCGCTAATTTCATAAGTCAAAGTTTCAAGCGTAAACGGCGTCTGACCCGCTTCATCTGCAAGGTCGGCACCGGGCAAAACCGTACTGTTTAGACGCGAATCGAGCGTGACTTCGACCCTATTGGTCATCGGCACCAATTTGATATGCGTCCCCGTCAGGCTCTCGACGGCTCCAAACGGCAAGATTAGCTGATCGCGTTCGGCCAATTGCATATCTTGCGCGACGCCGCGCGGCGTCGTGTTGACGGAGACCAGGCCCGTGGCCAGTTCGAGATTGATGGTCGCCTGATCTTGTTGGCGACGCACTGTGACCGTTCCGTTTGCGACGGTCAGCTCATGTCCTAATTCCTCGACAATAGGTCTTAGCGGCACCAATAGGACTGGGCCAATCGTTCGCGGCTCGTTGCCAAAAGTGTCGACGGGCACGCCGTTCACCCATAATTCGAGGCCGAATTTCGGTTTTAACTGCTTGTCCAAAGTAAGCACCGTACGACCGCGTTCATCCTCTGAGGCATGGGTGCCGGTGAGAATGGTCACGGCATTCAGACCAATCCACGGATCTGCCGTCTCGCGCGGTTCAAAATCTGGCAATTTTCCGAGCACTGTTTTGTTCGAACGCACCTTTCCATCGGCCATATTGATCGACATCAGGGCGCCGTCTTGCCGCCGATGATAGCCGAGCAACGTGTCATGCAACTCGACCCGACTTTGCAGCGGGGCTGCGATATCGGTGAGATTGTAGCGCAAGGGCGAGTTTTCCTGAGACTGGCTTCGAACCGACGTCAGTTGACCCTCAATGATCATATCCACGAACTCGATACTGCCGCCCTGCTCTGGCGGCATCTCGATGGGCGTCGGCTCGATCGTCTCCACCAATTCGGTCGGTGGTGGTGGCGCAACCGTCTGCGCATTGCCGCCAATATTGGCGCCAAGCACAGCGATCAACGTCGCAAGGATGATTTGCCGATAGAAACGCATTGAAGCCCTCAGGGCGACCGTATCTAGTCTGCGCAGATGGGCTGGGTTGCGATCAGATCAGCGCAAAGCCCGCCAGCCTGGCAATCACGATCAACTTGCGCGGCGAAGCGTTGGACGCCCCCACGGCCGTTCGACAGGACCGTAATGCTTGGCGCAGAAAGGCTGGTATTCAGCTCAAATCGCTGATCTAGCGTCGCCAATCCTCGGCCGATCGAGACCAATTCGACTGTATGGGACGTCCACACTGCGCCGGATTGCGTCGCTGGTTCCAGGGATTTCAGGCATGGCCCCGTCATCCAGACCCTGCCCGTATCTTCATCCAGAAGAAAACCACTCAAATTGTCAGAAAGTCCGATCCAAACATCGGAATCATGCGAGCTGGCAAACGCCATACCCGTTTGAGCCACCGCAAATGCGGACAGCCCAGTGAAAGCCCATCTCATTTTAACCACCATCGGTATTTTTTGTTATGCGCAAAGCCTAGCCAATCATGGTTAATATCCCCCTTAGCGGGCTGTTATCGGCACAATTCTATGAGCACCAATGGCATTGAAGTTGTGACAAGATTGCCGGTTGCGCCGTCGCCAAATACTGGCATTATGAGACGGGAGAAACGGACTAGAGGACCGATTTTTAATGACTTTTTTGAGAACGACCATTGTGGCAATTGGTGCTAGCATTTTACTGAGCGCTTGCGGTGGCAGTGGCACTGACACCCCTGAAAATACCGCATCTAATCAAGCCTCTAATGAAAACTCTTCAGACATCGCAACACCTGTCGCGGCGCCGAATCCTGCCGAAAATGACATGTCAGACGCATTTGCGGCATTGCCTGAACCGTACAAAAGCGCGGATTACAATCGCGGCCGGCGAACGTTTAAGCTGTGCCAATCTTGCCATACATTGAATGAAGGCGGCCAAAATCTCGTTGGCCCGAACCTTTATGGCGTGTTTGGTCGAGAGATTGGCGGCGTTGAAGGATTTACCTATTCAAACGCAGTCGCAGAGTCGGAGATTGTCTGGACCCCAGAAATCCTGGCTGAATGGCTGGAAAGCCCACGCAATTTCCTGCCTGGCAACAAAATGAGCTTTGCCGGCGTACGCAAACCCGAAGATCGCGCGGCGGTAATCGCTTACATCATGTCCGAAACCGGGTATTCAGGCGAGTAGACTGGCAGCAGCATCCAGAATTGCCTCGGCATCCAGGCGATAAGCGGAATACAGATCCTGCAAGTCGCCTGTTTGCCCAAAGCGCTCCGTGCCCAACGGTCTGACGCGCTGCCCGTTCACCGCACCGAGCCAGGACAGCGTGGATGGCGCCCCATCAATCACTGTGACCAGACCGGCGCCCGGCTTTAACGGCTGCATCAAGCGCTGAATATGACTCTCAGAACCGGCTTCGCCGGTCCAAGGCGATCGCGTGGTTGCCATCCAGTCCGTGTGTAAGACATCGGGCGACGTGATGGCCAGCAGACCCGCGCCCGGGACATCTTCCAGCAATTGTTCGAATGCAGACAGCGCTTCAGGCGCGACCGCGCCTGTATATGCAATCGCCAATTCGGCGTCATCCGCCGGTGCACGCAACCAATACGCACCGTTCAGGATATCAGATGCAAGTGCTCCCGACATTTCGCGCTCAACTTGTTCAATCGATCGTGTTGACAGCCGCAAGTAGGAAGAGCCTCCGTGCTCGCGCTCGATCGCAGCGAAAGCGTCACGCAAAATAACGCGTACCTCATCCGCAAAGGCGGGTTCCCAGTAGGTCAGCCCCGGTTGACCCATACCGATCAGCGGCGAGGAAATTGACTGATGTGCACCGCCTTCTGGCCCAAGTGTCAAACCGGACGGGGTCGCAGCCAGTATAAATCGGGCGTCCTGATAACAGGCATAGTTCAGCGCATCGAGGCCGCGAGCAATAAACGGATCGTAGACCGTGCCTACGGGGAAAATACGCTTATTAAACAGGTCTTTAGATAGTCCCAAAGCCCCAAGCATCAAAAACAGATTATTCTCGGCGATGCCGAGCTCAATATGTTGCCCCTTCGGCGAATGGGCCCAGATTTGCGGGCTGGCAATCTTGCGTTTGCGGAAAACATCCTCACTCGCGGACCGCGAAAACAACCCCTTGCGATTGACGAACCCACCAAGATTTGTCGACACGGTGACGTCTGGCGATGTTGTCACGATGCGAGATACAAAATCTGTATCTTCGCGCGCCAGGTCGTTCAGAATTTTTCCAAACGCGACCTGTGTCGACGTTTTGCCGCGCCCCGGATCCGGCATGTCTACAAGCGCTGGTACTGTTACCATTGGTGGCGACCGCGATTCCTTTTGCGCCTGTCGCCACGGCGCTTGCTCTAGCACCCTGCGCGCTTGCTGCGCCCGCACGTCCGACAAGCCGGCCAGTTTTTCCCATTCATCACCCGAAGTAATGTCCAGCTTGGTGCGCAATTCTCCGAGTTGGGTCGGCGTCATTAACCCAGAATGATTGTCCTTATGGCCTTGGAAAGGCAAACGCCGTCCTTTGGTTGTGTAAGCAATGATCAGTTTTGGGGTTTCCGACGCCGATGCTTCCTCGAACGCGTCCAACAAGGTGACCAGACAATGTCCACCGAGTTCAGTCATCAAACTGCCCAGGGTCTCATCATCATAAGACGCGATGAGTTCCAGGCTTTTGGGGGAACGAGCCAGGTCTCTGGACAAGCGCCGGCGCCAGGCTTCGCCGCCTTGATAGGTCAGTGCTGCGTAAAGATCGTTGGGACAGTCATCGATCCATTTGCGCAATCGCGCGCCGCCTGGCTTTTTGAACGCCGCGCGCTGACGCGCGCCATATTTTAACGTCAGCACTTCCCAACCGGCGGTTTCAAACATGTCATCAAAGCGATCAAACATCTTTTCGGATGTCGTGGCATCGAGGCTTTGGCGATTATAATCGACAATCCACCAAGTGTTTCGAATGTCGTGTTTATACGCCTCGATCAAGGCCTCATAGATATTGCCCTCATCCAGCTCAGCGTCGCCGAGCAGCGATATAAACCGTCCGGCATGTTCCGGCGCAAGATCACCGCGTGCCATCCACATATCCTGTACCAGCGACGCAAAGGCTGTGATCGCAACACCGAGCCCAACTGATCCGGTCGAAAAATCGACGCGAATTTCATCCTTTGTCCGAGACGGATAAGATTGCATGCCGCCAAAGGCACGGAATTGCTCCATCTGTTCGCGGGTTTGTCGATCGAACAGGTATTCAACGGCATGCAACACCGGTGAAGCATGGGGCTTGACGGCGACCCGGTCCTGCGGACGCAGCACATGAAAATACAAGGCTGCCATCAGCGTGGTCATCGAGGCGCAACTGGCCTGGTGCCCGCCAACTTTCAAGCCATCTCGACTTGGACGAATATGATTGGCGTTATGAATGGTCCAACTGGCTAACCAAAGCAGACGTTCCTCCAAGGCATCGAGGCCTTGAATGAGCTGTTCGCGCGTTAGAGGCAGCGCTGATGAAGTTTCGGTATCCGGCATGCTTTGCTTCTAGAACAGGCATTGGCGCAAGAACACCCTCAGAATTGCCGCGCCAGCGCAAGAAAGATACTTTCTTCCTCGAATCGCCCGCCATTTTCTTTGCGATAGCCAAAGGAAAAGTCCGCTGTTTCAGTGCGCCACAGCAATTCAGTCTGGAATTTATCAGAAGCGGCATTTGTATCGCCGCGCTCCAGCCAGACCTGGGTGACGGACCAGACGTTTTCCGAGGTCCGCTGGCCGAGCCCGAAGGCAAATCGCTCGCGCTGACAGTCGCCGTGAAACCGACCTGCGGCTTCGCCGAACACGTATGTTGAACGCTTTTGCCATTCACCTGACCAGGCCAGCCCGGCGCGCACCTCGGTGCCGAGTCGATCGCACCCATTGCGGCCGCCAATCGCCGCACCCTGCAGCAATCCGGCCTCAAGAGAGACGACCACCGGCCCGTGCTCAATTACGGCGTATCGTAATGTCGAACGCCACCCATCTGTGTTAAAATCAGCGCCGTTATCATATTCGACGCGTTCGATATTGCCGGTAACAGTCAAGCGCGACGTCAGACCGTATTCAGCGTAAGCATCAGCGCGCCAGCCGGAGAGGTCCTCGACGTCTTCTTGCGCGATAGAAACGCGGGTATAAAGCCCGTCGTCCTCTTGCACCCAGGGGGCCGCCGCAGCCATTGGCCACGACGCCCCCCAAGCTAGGATAAGCACCTCCCCCAACATCCTCAAATATTACGAAATATTCGAAGACGTGTATACTTATCTATAGTTGAAAACGAATTTGATCCGTCCAAAACCGCTCAAGGCGTGATACCGTCTTGTTGAGCTGGCTCAAATCGTCCTGACGGACGCTGGCCGTTGGCTCCAGAGCGGTGGCTTGACGATCGAAAAGGTCGACGACGCGTTGGCGTACTTTATGCCCTCGCTCTGTCAGCTTCAGACGGACCGTGCGCTTGTCACGCTCAGAGCGCGACTGAATGAGATAGCCACCTTCCTGCAGTTTTTTTACGTTATAAGACAAGCTAGTACCTGCAAACGCACCGCGAGAGCGCAGAGTCGAAGCAGGCGTTTCATCTTCGCCAATTTCATATAGAAGCAAAGCTTGCACACCGGTTAGGTGACGTTCGCCACCGCGTTCCAGATCGTCTTTTACGACATCATGGAGACGGCGATGTGCCTGCTCCAGAAGCGAAAGAGATTTTACGAAAGATTCAGCGACGCTCACGGGCTCGCCAGCGGCCTCAGCCGCGCCATAGGACATTGTCATTACCATCACCACTCAACTTTTGTTGTAGTTTGAGTAGATTTACAGTATCTAGCCTTATAATTCGTTAAGCACGTCTTGTTTTCAGCTTGGTTTGGTTAACAGATCAGGCGAAAGTGTTACTTTTCGAGGCAAAACCGCCACGAAAGCGCGAAATCAGGGGAAGGATTGCGTAAAACCTTTGCTCATACGGGGATTACCCCCCCAGCGGGGTTCCTCGCGCCATCCAAGCCTCCGTTTCGCCATCTGCGACCGCCATCACTGCTTTCCATTCGCCGTCAACACGCTGCAGCACATAGGCGGCTTGCCAGCGGACAATCTCTTCTCCGCTGTCTGTATACATTCTGTCCAAGACCGTCATGGAGACCGCGTCGGTATGCATAGATTGAACGTCAATCACTGTTCGCGCCACCTGGACGACAGATTGCCCGCGATAAAACGCGAGTAGACGGACTGTATTTTTGGTGAAGTGTTCGCGCGATCTGAAAACAAATGATCGACCCGCTTGCGTCGTCAGAGCCGGATACGTCCAGTGCGCGGATATACCTGCCGCATCATAGTCCGCAAAAGCGCTGACATAGGATTGGCACCATTCTTCAACCTCGCTCCTAAGACTCATCGCGAGTAAAGTCCCTCTTGGTTGGCATCCAGGTCCCAGTGACGAGAGCATGGAGTTTTCCGGAACTTGTATCTTCAAACCGACTCTCGATCACCCCTAGTCGACGCGATCGATTTATGACCTCACTCGCCACCTTGATCACTTGCCCAGTCCTCATCGGACGAAAAAAACGGGTCGTGAATTCAGCTGTTGAATAGGTCTCATCTTCGGTCGCCGTCGTCCAGAACGCAAAACTTTGACCGGAATCTGCGATGACATTCACCACGCCCCCCTGCACAATCCCATCATAATGGGTCAAGTGCGCGCCGATGGTCCATTCCATATCAAATCGTCCCGGAGCGACGGCGGTGAAGTTCAAACCTGATAGATCCATCCCTCGAACATATGGAGGGGCCTGGGAGATATCCGGCTCGGCATCGATCATACTCTGAATTTGAGAAATTGGATCTGAGTGTTGAGTCATGGCGCGTTACTCCGGTCAGCACACTAGTCAAATCGAAGCTCGTCGTCGCCCAAGGGTTCGAAATAGCGCGCGACATCCGCATCGCCCACACCTTCGAGCGTGTCCGGTGACCATTTCGGCGCGTGATCCTTGTCGATAATCACGGCCCGCACGCCTTCGATAAAATCAGGCGACTGAACCTTGCGCCAGCCAATCCGGTATTCCATGCGCATATTGTCCTCAAACGTCTCACACGCCGCCCCTTCCCGGACTTGGCGCAACGCCACTTTGACGGTTTCTGGCGATTTGCTGGCAATGGTCTTCGCTTGCTCCAAAGCCCAGTCCGAACCATCATCATGCAAAGCGGCAACAATCGCCTCAGCGGAGTCGACGCCGAAACATTTGTTAATCGCGTCCATATGACCTTCAAAGCTTCCTGCGGGGACCGCATGTGTCGCACGCGATAGAATTTCTCCCAGCATCTCCGCTGCACCAACCGAGAAGTCCGCTTCCGAAATCTGCTTCTTTAGGTTTGGGACAAGCTCGGAAGGCAGGAAATGCGTGGCCACACCGGCCGCTGCCACATCCGTGCCTTTCAGTCGCGCGCCTGTCAAAGCGAGCCAGGTTCCAAGTTCTCCGCGCAGGCGCGGCAAGAACCAGCCACCACCAACATCCGGGAACAGACCGATACCGGTCTCAGGCATCGCGAATAAGGTTCGCTCGGTGGCAACCCGATACGATCCATGCACGGAAAGCCCGACACCACCGCCCATCGTAACGCCATCCATCAATGCCAGATAAGGTTTTGGAAACGCCTTAATCGTGGCATTCATACGATATTCTTCTTCGAAAAAGGCCCGCGCCTTGCGACCATCGCTCATGCCACTTTCTCGCAGCATAGCTATGTCACCACCCGCACAGAAGCCGCGCGACCCTTCGGCATGATCAATCAACACGATCTCGACATTTGGGTCCTGAGCCCAGACGCGCAAGGCAGCGAGAATGGTCTCACACATATCAAGATTAAGCGCGTGAAGCGCATCTGGACGGTTCAGCGTGATATGACCAACGCCGCCCGCGACTTTCGTAAGTACTGAATCATTCATGGCACCGCGTTAGCGCGACGGAGCGATGCGGTCCAGTGGCCGGCTAATGTCCGGCGCCAAAGATGCCGGTGCGGACATTGTAATCAACGGCGAGCTCATAATCCGGGTCATCGGCACTATCGACAATTAGCTGTCCCGCTTTGGATAAAAGTTTATGACAATCCTTCGACAAATGGCGCAGCTTGAGCGTTTTGCCTTTAGACTCATATTTCGCGGCCAGGTCCTCAATTGCCTGCAAGGCAGACTGATCGACCACGCGAGACCGCATGAAATCGACAATCACCACATCCGGGTCATCGTCCGGATTGAAAAGTTCGGAGAACCCGTCCGTTGAACCAAAGAAAAGCGGACCTTCAATCTCGTAAACCGTCGCGCCAGGCGTTCGGATCGAATCGCGCTGCAGGATGTGGATGCGCTTGGCGTTGTTCCAGGCATAAGCGAGCGCGCTGACAATCACCCCGACGACAACAGCGACCGCCAGATCCTGCCAAACCGTCACGGCTGTGACCAAGATGATGACAAAGGCATCCGTCCACGGAATTTTCGACATGATGCGCAAACTATTCCAGGCAAAAGTCCCAATCACGACCATAAACATGACGCCAACCAGAGCGGCGAGCGGGATCATTTCAATCCATTGCGACCCGATCAATATGAAGGCGAGCAAGAACATCGCGGCGGAGAATCCAGACAGACGCGTCCGGCCACCCGACTTCACGTTGATCATGGATTGCCCAATCATCGCACAGCCGCCCATTCCACCGAAAAAGCCAGTGACGACGTTGGCAGCGCCTTGCGCCACGCATTCCTGCGACGCGCCGCCGCGCTGATTGGTGATCTCGCCGACCAGATTCAGGGTCAGTAAGCTTTCAATCAAACCGATGGCTGCGAGAATGATCGCATAAGGCAGGATGATTTCGAACGTTTCCATATTCAGTGGGACGGCCGGAATATGCAGACTGGGCAAGCCACCTTTAATGCTGGCGAGATCGCCAACCACTGGCGTATTGATGCCGAACCCAATCACCAACGCCGCCACCACTGCGATCCCGGCCAAAGGCGCCGGTACGATTTTTGTCAGCCGCGGCAATCCCCAGATTATCCCCATCGTGATCGCAATCAGCGACAACATGATGGCCATGTCGGGCGCGGCCAGCCAGTCTCCATTTGGAAGGAAGGAATGACCATCCGGATGCGCGGTGCCGGGCACCTGGAACTGCCCGAGCTGGGCCAGAAAGATGACGATGGCGAGCCCGTTAACGAAGCCCAGCATGACTGGATGCGGGACCAGGCGAATGAATTTTCCAAGTTTAAATATGCCGGCGGCAACTTGAAGAATGCCCATCAGGACCACGGTCGCGAACAGATATTCAACACCATGTTGCGCCACCAGCGCCACCATAACGACTGCCAGCGCGCCTGTCGCACCAGAGATCATGCCCGGACGTCCGCCAAACAGCGCCGTGATCAATCCGACCAGAAACGCGGCATACAGCCCAACCAGAGGCTCGACGCCTGCCACAAACGCAAACGCCACTGCTTCCGGAACAAGGGCCAGGGCGACCGTCAGGCCGGCCAGGACTTCAGTCTTGACGCGTCCCGGAGTGAACACGGCGCGTTGGGTTTGCGCCCAACTGGTCAGATTGATGCGATCGGCATAAGCCGCGAAAGTCGTCTTCGCCATGGTCGGTCTCTATTTTGATGGAAAGCTCGCGGCGTCCGTAGGGCAATTCACTTGTGCAAGCCACCCCTGATTTTCAGGCCGGGATGATTTGGCGTCATATGACGTCGCGAGAAATGGACAAGACCCGCGCCTTGATCCAGCTTGTGATCGGATTTGATCGCAGGAGCGCCATTATGAAATCACTATTCGACGTATCGGGGAAAACAGCCATTGTCACCGGAGGCTCGAGCGGCATCGGGGCGATGATCGCTCGCGGCTTTGTCGAGAATGGCGTCAAGACGTACATTTCGGCTCGCAAAGAAGGGCCCCTGATGGCCAAGGCCGAAGAACTGTCTGAGCTCGGTACGTGCATTCCGGTACAAGCGGATCTGTCCTCCGTTGCAGGCATCGAAGCCCTGGTCGCCGCGGTCTCGGCGCAAGAAGATCATATTGATATCCTGATCAACAATGCCGGTGCGAATTGGGTCGTACCATTGGACGACTTCCCTGAGGAAGGATGGGACAAGGTCATGAACATCAACATCAAGTCGATCTTCTTCATGACGCAAAAGGCGTTGCCATTGCTGCGCGCCAAGGCGACGCAAGACGATCCAGCTCGCATCATCAACACCGCCTCCATTCACGGTTTTGATAATCCTGGCATGCCCGCTTATGCCTATTCAGCCAGTAAATCAGGCGTCGTCCATCTGACTCGTCACCTGGCGACCGATCTCGCGGCGGACCATATCAATGTCAACGCCATCGCGCCGGGCTTTTTCCCCAGCAATATGACCAAAGCGGCGGTGGGCAATGACGCGATCTACAACCACACCATCTCGCAAATCCCACGCAAACGCGCCGGAGAGCCAGAGGACATTGCCGGAACGGCCATTTACTTGTCATCACGCGCCGGAGCCTGGGTCGATGGACATACGATCGTCCTTGATGGCGGCCAGATCGCACAAACAGCAAGAGCTTAGGCTGACAAAAACGACCGCTGGCGCACTCAGTCCCTCAGCCATCCATCCTGCATTGAGGTGTCGCATTATTCCGGCATCTCATTGCGAGACACAAAGGACCTGCAATAATTTCAAGGATTTAATTTTGTCTAGGCCCCGACCGTCCATATAGGTGTCACCGCTGCGTTATCATTTTGATCGAAAGAAAATGAATAATGCAGTCTCGAATCCTTTACATAGCGCTCGGCGCAACCCTGCTCGGCACGCCAAATGGACTCGCTCAAGAAAGCAGCGACAGCAAAGTCTATGCGGACCTTGGCTATGCTCGGCTTGGATCAGATTTATTAGACCTCAATTCCGACGAGCAATCGATTGAATATGGCGGCCTAAGCGGACATGTCGGCTACCAGTTCTCGGATCATTGGAGCGTCGAAGGTGAAGCGATCCTTGGCGTCGAAAATGATAAGCAGTTCTTTCGGAGCGTGGTGACGAATGTTGACGGCGTTGAATCATATAACCGATCGGTGAAGACCGATCTCAGCCATCTTATCGGCGTTTATGCAAAAGGCTCGCTGCCAATCACGGATAAACTCGATGTGTTCGCGCGGCTCGGCATCGCCAACGCGGATTTCGATCATTCATCTCAAATCGTGGTCACGGATTTGGAAACCGAAGAGTCCACCAGTGTGACATCTGACGGCACAATGAACGAGACCGGCATCGCATTGGGGGTTGGATTGTCATTCCAAGTCACAGACAAGCTGTACTTGCGGACCGATTACACACAGTACGACCTGGTCGATGTCGAGCTGGACAGCGTCAGCGTCGGGATCGGTGTTCGCTTTTAGGCCCGCGCCATCTCGCGCGGTTGAGGTCACGCGTTTAACGCGCAGCCTTCAATCGTAATCCGGTGCATGATCCGGCGCTGGCCTTGATAATCGTTCAAGGCCCAGTGCCAGGTCGACCGATTGTCCCACATCGCGATTGAGCCGGGCCGCCATTGGAAGCGATGGTGAAAGTCCTGCCCGGTGAATACGTGCGTGTAGAGCTCGGACAGCAATTCATCGCTCTCCTGCTTGCCAAGACCGACGATTTCGCGCGTGAAGGCCGGGTTCACATAGAGCGCCTTCTTACCGCTAAGCGGGTGCGTAATGACAATCGGATGTTCCGGATCGCTGAGCTGTTCAGCGACGGCGGCATTACCAATGCGGCTGGTGCCATCATCATCGCTGCCAGCATCGGACGTTTTGTAATAGCTGTCGGGCCCTTCGCCGAAAACATGCTTGCCGGAATGTATCGCGCTGTGCCCTTCGATTTTCGCTTTAAGCGCGTCTGGCAACTTGTCATAAGCCGCATACATGGACGCGAACAATGTGTCTCCGCCGCTCTCGGGCAGTTCCCGGGCCACCAGGACTGAACCCAGCGCCGGCTCGTAATCATAGGAATGATCGGTGTGCCAGCCGCCACCAATATTGTCCTTTTGATCCGGCTCTTTCGCGACCAGGGCGATTTGCGGGTGGTCAGGATGTGCGGCGAAGAAGCGATTGATATTGATATCGCCGAACCGTTCCGCGAAGGCGATATGGTCGTGTTCGCTCGTATCCTGATCGCGGAAGAAAATGACGCCATGCTCGGCAAAGGCTTGCTGAATTCCGTCGAATTCCTGCGCACTGAGCGCTTTAATATCTATGCCTGTGATTTCGGCCCCGACGCCGGAAACTGGGGTGACTTGCATGGCTTGATGTTCCTCCGCTGGCTTCGTCTGTTGGAAGCGATATTGCGGTGATAGCGCTTTTCCCTAAGGGGCGTCAAAGACAGACCGCGGATCTCATTGCCAATCAACTCAACAAACGATAGGCTCTAGATCTGGAACTTCTTCAATAGATTGCGAGCATATTCCAGCGCCTGTCGCTCGATTTTTGAAAGTGGGCCGGTGGATTCTGTCGTCTTTGCGCTCAGAATGGATTGGGCAAAGTCGATTGCCTCGCGCTCAACCTGATTGATCATCAGATCAGATGTATTTGCATCATGTCTTGGTTTTGACATCGCTTGCTCCTGTACCAGTGTGCTGATGGAAGTCTCAAAAACTGCAGCGAGGCACTTTAAGGATTCGAGCCCAGGAGATTGACCCGTCTCGATACGTTGAATCGTGCGTGTACTGAGCCCTGAATGCCGCGCGAGCTCTTCCTGCGACCAACCTCTGTCCAGACGTCTTTGCCGAATGCTCATAAAGATCCACCCTCGTTGCTGAGACCTTTCACCTGTCAGAGATTCCGAGCAGCGAACACGACAATGTCACGACATGACGTGGGTTTGACACAGCCAAGATTGAACTGACCGAGCCCCCTACCCTTTCAACATGTCCCGGCTGACGATCACCCGCATGATCTCGTTCGTACCTTCAAGGATTTGGTGCACGCGCAAATCACGAACAATTTGCTCCACGCCATACTCGGACAAATAGCCATAGCCGCCATGTATTTGCAGAGCGTCATTGGCGATTTTGAAGCCTGTATCGGTGACAAAGCGCTTGGCCATGGCGCACCATCGCGTGGCATCCGGGGCCTTTGCGTCGAGCTTCGCCGCCGCTTCATACAACATCACACGCGCGGCCTGCAGTTCGGTCTCCATGTCGGCCAGCTTGAACTGGGTGGCCTGGAAATTGGCAATTGGTTGGCCGAATTGTTGGCGCTCCTTGGCATATGCAAGCGCTTTGTCGAGCGCCCTTTGTGCGCCGCCCAACGAACAGGCAGCAATATTCAGGCGCCCACCATCGAGCCCTGCCATCGCGAACTTGAAGCCGTGTCCTTCTTCCCCGATCCGGTTCTCGGCCGGGATACGAACATCATCCAGCAGCACCTGACGGGTTGGCTGCGAATTCCAACCCATCTTCTTCTCATTGTTGCCAAAGCTCAAACCCGGCGTTCCGAGCGGGATGATAAAAGCCGACACGCCCCGGGCCCCATCATCGGAGGTGCGCGCCATCAAGACATAAACGTCGCTGGTTCCAGCTCCCGAAATGAATTGTTTCGAGCCGTTAAGCACATAATCGTCGCCGTCGCGGACTGCCGTGGTTTTCATCGCCGCTGCGTCAGACCCTGATCCCGGCTCGGTTAAACAATAAGACGCAATCAGCTGCATGCTGGTTAGCTTTGGCAGCCACGCTTTACGCTGATCGTCCGAGCCGAAACGGTCAATCATCCAGCTCGCCATATTATGAATGGAGATGAAGGCCGCGGTGGAGACATCCCCATAGGAAAGTTGTTCAAATATCAGCGCGGCGTCGAGCCGACCTAATGCCGAACCTCCGACGTCCTCGCCGACATAAATGCCCGCAAAGCCGAGTTCAGCAGTGTCTTTGATGACATCGACCGGGAAATGTTTGTCCTGATCCCAGGTCGATGTATGGGGCGCGAGTCGATCACCGGCAAATCGCTTTGCCATATCCTGGATCATTACCTGTTCTTCAGTCAGGCGCGTGGTCATGGCTTTTGGCTTTCTTTATGCTTATTAGGCGGCAGACATGCCATAGGGGATTCGTTCGTCAATGTCTGACCTTCCGGAAGGATATTCCATCGCCGCCGGCGAATTGGATGATATTGCTGCGCTTATCGCTGTAGATAAGGCCGCTTCTGCCCTGTTCGCACCGACTGGATTGCTCGACCCTGCGGCGTTGGACGATCATGTTCCAGCAGATGTGTTTGAACAGGAAATTCCGCGCTTCAATGTCTTTGTCGCGCGCAATCAACATGGTTGGGCGGTGGGTTTTGCGTTGATCCGCCTGCGCGGCAATGGCCTGTACCTGGACCAAGTCAGCGTTCACCCCGATCATGGTAAGAAAGGCATTGGCCGAGCTCTGGTCATTCGCATTCTGACCGAGGCTGAAGCCCGAAAATTGCCGCATGTCAGCCTCTCCACATTCCGCGATCTGGCCTGGAATGGACCTTTTTATGCGTCGCTCGGCTTCCGAGAAATTCCGCGCGACAAGCTTGATCCATACATGATTGAGATTGAGGACGCGCAGAAACCGTTTATGGACGTGAGCAAGCGGTGTTTCATGCGTCGCAAAGTGCGCCGAGCCTTGTTTCGTTTTGGCGCTCCGAAAATCGAGAGAGAATGACAGTGCCGACCGCCCAGACTTTTCCCGCCACGCGCCTGAGACGCTTGCGCCAATCCGGCTGGATTCGCGACTTGACGGCAGAACATGTTTTGACTCCAGCCGATTTGATCTGGTCCATGGTGGTTCATGATGGTGACGCACCGCGGATTCCCGTCACGGCGATGCCAGGATTGGAGCGTTTGAATGTCACTGAAGCCGCCGCGGCCGCGAAACGCGCGCGCGGGCTCGGCATTCCGGCGATTGCAATTTTTCCACATATCGACCCCACACATAAGGATGAAGAAGGCAGTGAGAGCCTCAACCCAGACGGTCTGATCCCGACTGTGATCAAGGCGATGAAGGATGCAGCCCCTGAGGTTGGCATCATTTGTGATGTCGCACTTGATCCATTTACCAGCCATGGCCATGACGGCCTGATTGATGAGACTGGCTATGTGCTGAATGATGAGACCAGCGCTGTGCTGGTCGAACAGGCTTTGGTCCAGGCCGAAGCGGGCGCGGATGTCGTGGCGCCCTCTGATATGATGGATGGCCGCATCGGCGCCATTCGCGCAGCCCTGGAAGAGACGGGTTTCACAAATACGCTGATCCTGTCTTACGCGGCCAAATATGCCAGCGGGTTTTATGGGCCGTACCGCGAAGCGATCGGGTCTGCGACGGCATTGATCGGCGACAAAAAGACATATCAACAGGATCCAGCCAATAGCGATGAAGCGATCCGAGAGGTTGCGATGGATCTCGCGGAAGGCGCAGATATGGTCATGGTCAAACCGGGCTTGCCATATCTCGACATTGTCCAACGCGTGTCACAGACGTTCAAAGTGCCGACCTTCGCTTTTCAGGTCTCTGGGGAATACGCGATGATCCAAGCAGCGGCTCAGAATGGCTGGATAGATGGCGATCGGGTCATGCTGGAAACCCTGCTCAGCTTCAAACGCGCCGGCGCCAGCGGCATTATTACTTATTTTGCTGAGCGGGCGGCCGAGAAGCTAAATTAGCGCCCTTCACGACAGGGGAAACCGTCATGGACAAACCGCGTGAGATCATCGCCGAAAAGTCCGTAAGCGCTTTGCTCGATAATGCCCAAATGGCGCGAATCTCGAAAATCATCCTCGGCCTGGATGGACAGCTCAGCGCCAAGCTTTCGAAGAAAATGATTGGTGGACAATGGATTTCAGGCAAGGCCTATCTGACACCTGACACGTTTGAGTTTCAGCCCGGTATTTTGAACAGGCCTTTTTTCAAGGATATCGACGCCTTGTGTATGCGCATTACCTGGTCCGACATCAAGCGGCTGGAAAAGCGATTTGGTATGGTCTCTCCAATCATTGATCTTGAGACTTTGACAGAAACCCACTCCATTCGCTGCAATGGTGCGGAGGCGTTTCTACAGCGCATGAACGCCCTGCGGGTCGGATAATCGCGGCGCTGGTCAAAGCCGTGTATTCGGTTTTAATGGGTGACAACGCGGAGGATAGCTATGACCCGACCGGAAAACGTCATCGCAAAGAAACTGGCCAACGCTCTGATGAAAGATGCAGAGATTGGAGATCAAGCACAGACACTGCTTGGCCCAGGCGGGCGCCTCGGCGCCACCGCCATGAAGAAATTGATGGGTGGCCTATGGATCGGTGGCACGGCCTATCTCACCTCGGACGCGGTGGAGTTTCATCCGAATGGCCTGAATCGCATGGTTCACAAGGATCCGGACTCGCTCAGCGTCGTCTTGCCCTTGCGCGGCATCACCAGCGTCGAAACGCGATTTGGCGTGGCGACTCAGATTATTGATATCAAGACGGCAATCGGAACCTTGTCCGTGCGATGCTTTGGGGCCCGCGGATTTGCCAGTAAGATTGAAGCCGCGCGGTCTGCGTGATGGTTTAGAACCCAATCTTGTCCAGGATCTTCCACGCACGAATATGGTCGTAGGTTTCAACGCGCGGCGGAATATCGACGGCGGCGAGGCGGTCGAACAAGATTGGCCCCTTCAACGTTGCGCGCACCGTCCTCCATTCTTGGGCGCCTGCCGGCGGTGGACCATAACACAGGCTCAGATGCGGATCGAATGCGCGCTGACTCTGAAAACCGGCTTGCGCCTCCATCCACGTTCGGGCCTGTAGCAAGGCAGGATTCGGTTTGACGCGCACGAAGAGCGACATCGTAAATACATCCGTCGCATCGATCTCCAGCGGCTCCAATTTCAAACCCCGCAAGCGATCAAGGCAGGATTGCAAATCCGGTTGTTGACCGGCAATCGATGCCAGCGACATGTGCGGCCCAAAAGCGGGTGCGTTTTGGGCGTCAGCGAGCGCATCGATCGCAGCCTGAAATCGCTCCGCATCCTGATCGCACGGCAACAGCCAGTAAGAGACGCGTGCGGGTGGGTTCATTCGTCCCAGGTCTCATACTTGCTGCGCATATAGGTGACGCCCTCCTGAACGATTTCTTCCAGAACGCTGAGATCGATATCCGCCAGTTTGTTGATATAGAGGCATGACTTCCCGAGCTTGTGCTTACCCAAGCGATCAAGCTTTTCTTGCATGGCATCAAATTGGTATCCCGGCATGATATAGACGGTCAGGTTTTGCTTTCGAGGACTGAAACCGGTCAGCATGAACTCGCCTTCGCGACCGCTCTCATATTTATAATGATAGCGACCATAACCGATAATGCTGGGCCCCCACATCTTCGGCTGAAGCCCGGTGACCCGATTGAAGAAACCGAGCAGTTCTGACGCGTCGTCCCGCTTCTTTTGCGGTTCTACAGTGGCAACAAAGTCAGCTGGGTCTACGGCAGTGGCTGCGGTTTTGTTCTTGGCTTTGGCCATGGTGCTCCCCCGTTTTATATTACCTTAGCCAATCGAAACCGTTGCCCCAAGGTCCAAGATCAAAATCAATGCGATCGCGATCAATAAAAGGATGACCGATAAGGCGATATTCAGCGCGACCGCTCGATCAGCGCCCTTCTTTTCCATCCAAGTTCGGGGCCGGATATCCCGGATTCTGAACACGACCAGAGCAGAGACAACCAGACTGGCAACGTTCAAAGCCAGCAGCAATCCAGCGCGCGATGCGAGGGCCCATTCCGCCGTCCCGATGAATAGACCCACCGCCGCCCCTGGCGGCAAAAGGGCTGCTGCCACCATCACCCCAACCAGAGTTGAATTCGCGCCGCGCGTCAGCGAAATCGCCGCGGCACTGCCCGCGGCAATGGCCAATGCCACGCCGTCCAGACGAACTTCGGCGCGTGACATCAATTCACGGCTGTCAAAGTCGACCTGAATAAAAAACGAAATCACAATCGAACAGGCAAGCGCCAGAAGGACGCCGATGCCGAGCGTTCCAGCTGAATCAAGGATCAATTTTCGATCACCCAGCGCCGTGCCCAGGCAGAAACCAAGAATGGGGCCAAGCAAGGGTGCAATCACCATCGCGCCGATCACGCCGGCGACACTGTTTGAGTGCAAGCCAATCGCCGCCACGATGGTCGATAGAATGACAAAGACCAGGAAGTCACGGTCGAGCTGAGCATCCTCGACAACGTCCTGATAAATTTCTTCGCGCAAGGCCAGTTTGCGCGTCAGCATTTTGCTTTTCTTCGGTGCTTTATGATCTTCTGGAATTTGCGGTGCAGTCGCCTCCAGCGGCACCAGCGAGATGCGCCAGTCCTTTTCATTTTCAAGACAGGCCTGAAGATTGTCCATCAAGGTTTGCCGGGTGCCGTCGCGAAGAAAGACAGACACATATCGCCGGTCCTTCTGCTCAAGTGGGATGACGACATAGTCGACTGGGTTCGCGGCACGAATGGCACGCAAGGCGGTTTCAAACAATTCGCCATCGCGCATATGAAGATCTAGTCGGCGCATTCTTTATTCTTTCGACCTTTTGCGGAAGGGTAACAACAATTCCGGTTGAATGGATTTGAGGATGATCACACAGGCGCGAATGATGAACGCCGTAGCTCCACCAAGCACCATCGCCATTGGCACTGACAGGCCCAGGCTGACGGCGACCCAGAAACAAGCCGCCCCGATCAAAGCAGCGGTTGCATAAATGTCCTCGCGCAGGATCAGCGGGACTTCGTTACAGACGACATCACGCAGCAATCCCCCGAAGCTCGCTGTGATCGTTCCCATCATCACCACAACGATCGGTCCGTAGCCAAGCTCGTGGGCCGCTTGAGCGCCAATCACGCAAAACAATGCAAGCCCCATTGCATCGAACCAGATCAACGTTTTGAACCGGGCTATTCGTTCACCCAGAACGGCCGTGACCAGACCGCCAGCAAGCGCGATCAGGATTGTATTCGGTTGATTAAGCCAGAACACTTGTTGATCCAGCAAAAGATCTCTGATTGTTCCCCCGCCCGTGGCCGGCAGCAGCGCCACAATGAGAATGCCAAACAAATCAAGTCCGCGCCGAGAAGCAGCAAGCCCCCCTGATAACGCAAAAACGAAAACGCCTATCGCATCGGCAATCTGCAATGCCGTCATGATTTATGCTTTCCTCCGCCCCATCCGCGCCAGCAAACTGCTGGTATCCCAGCGCTGGCCGCCCATGGCTTGGATATCGGCATAATACTGATCGACCAGGGCTGTAAGCGGAAGGCTGGCGCCGTTGTCGCGTGCGGTTTCCAATGTGATCCGCAAATCCTTGCGCATCCAGTCAACCGCAAAGCCATGCTCATATTCGCCTTGGCTCATGGTCTGCCACCGATTTTCCATTTGCCAGCTCTGCGCGGCACCGCCGCTAATAGCTTCGATCACTTTAGCAATATCGAGCCCGGCCTCTTCCGCGAAATGCATGCCTTCAGCCAATCCTTGAACGATGCCGGCAATGCAAATCTGATTGACCGACTTGGCGAGCTGGCCGGCACCGCTATCACCGATCAGCGTCATGCGCTTGCCATAAGCCGCCATAATCGGTTCAGCCTGCTGAAAGGCGGTGTCTGTGCCGCCGCACATAATCGTTAGTTGCCCTGCCTCAGCGCCAGCCTGGCCGCCGGAAATCGGCGCGTCGATGAACGCTGCACCTTGTGTCGCCGCACGGCCCGCCAGGTCTCGCGCCAGTCCGGCACTCGCCGTCGTGTGATCAACAATGATCATACCAGCTGCAATACTGGTCTCCATGCTGTCATAAACTGCGCGTACGTCCGGATCATCGCCAAGACAGAGAAAGACAAACTCCGCGCCTTTTATGGCCTCTTCAGGGGTCGCCGCCGCTGCGCCATTATGGGCTCCGGCCCAGCTCTGGGATTTGGCTGGAGTGCGGTTCCAGACGGTTACGTCATGACCAGAATTCACCAGATGTCCGGCCATCGGGTAACCCATTACACCCAGCCCAAGAAACGCGGTTTTCGCCATTCATCCCCTCCTTACAATTTCAATACATCTGATCGGTCAAATTTCACGCAAATCTATCGCGCGATTCTCAATCGATATTCACCGTGATGCACTATGCACTCACACTAGACCAGAACGGTCTTTAGGGAACAATATGGCAGTAGCTTATTCATCCCGGCGCAATAAGGGCAGAATGCCCGCTGCGTCCGCCAGGAAACTGGGCACCTGGAAACTGGCCTATGCCGATTTCCTGACCGCATTGTGCGCGTTTTTTCTCATCATGTGGATCATTCAAGGCGTCTCCAAGGATGAACGTCACGCCTTGGCGCAGCAGTTTGGGGCTGTCGATTCTTCGGCCACGACCTCCACTTCTCGCGCGATCGCTGAATCCCTGCGCGCCAATGCGGATCTCGCTGCTTTTGGCTCAAGCGTCACGATTATCGAGGATCCAAATTTCATTCGCATCGAATTATCCGATATGACGGCAAGGCCCTTGTTCGAAACTGGAGACGGTCAAATGAATGCGACTGGCGCGCAGCTCACGCGAATTGCCGGCCGCGCCATCGCCGCTTTGCAGCTGTCAGTCCGAATTGAAGGACACACAGATTCTCATCCCAGCCTCACAGCTGGATACTCAAACTGGGAATTGTCATCAGATCGCGCCAATTCAGCCCGTCGTCTACTGATTGATGCGGGGGTTGATGAAGGTCGCATCCAGGGCGTGACCGGTCTCGCGCAGACGCGGCCATTAATACAGAATGATCCGGAAAATGCCGCCAATCGACGGATCTCGATTGTTCTGGTCATCCCCCCTAAGACCGCCTAAGATCTCCGCTGCGCGCTAGAATCGCTCGGGAGGTCGAATGTCCGCTGAAATACTGGCTCACTGGCCAATGTGGGCAAGCCTTGCGGCCGTCGGCGTCACCATTGTTTTCTATATGCTCGACCGCTGGTCGATGGAGCTGGTTTCAGTCTCGGTGATTGCCGCCTTATTGCTTCTTTTCAGCTTGCCGGGAGCGACGGCGCATGACGGTAGCGATATCTCGCTATCCTTGCTGCTTTCAGGGTTTGCCAACCCCGCGTTGATCACAATCATGGCCCTGCTGGTTGTCGGCCAAGGGTTGTTTCAGACCGGCGCCCTGGAAGGACCGACGAAAGCTCTGGTCCGGTCATATGGCAAACGTCCTATTCTAACTTTGTTAGGCGCGTTCGCCGCCGTATTCATCACCAGCGCGTTCACCAATAATACGCCGGTGGTGATCATGTTTCTGCCGATTATGTCGGCAATAGCTGCTCGCATGGGCGCATCGACATCGCGCCTGATGATGCCGCTCAGTTTCGTTTCGATATTCGCTGGGATGACCACTCTGATCGGCACATCGACCAATTTGCTGGCCGCAGACGCGTATGAACGTTTAACGCCAAACAGCCTCGGGTTTTTCGATCAGTCTGTTTTCGGGTTGATGCTCGCTGGCGTCGGCATTCTGTATTTGTTGATCGCCTCCCGCATTCTTCTGCCCAACCGCGAAGAACTTACCGAGACGATGATGAAATCCGGCAAACAATTTGTCGCCCAGTTCGAAGTCACGCCGGGGCATTTTCTGGATGGCAAACAGGCTATTGCCGGGATGTTTCCTGAACTCAAGGACATGACCGTTCGGATGATCCAGCGTGGCGAACGCGCCCTTTTGCCGCCTTATGATGATGTGCGCCTCATGCCCGGCGACCTGGTCATTGTCGCAGCGACGCGGCAGGCGCTGACCGACCTGCTTTCCGATAAGCCGGCCATGCTCCAGGATATCTGGCAGAGCAGCATCGCCGAGACCGAGGATGGCGGCGAAGGTCAATTGGGGCTGGTGGAAGCCGTCATCGCGCCTGGCTCAAGGATGGCCGGCAGAACCGTCGAAATGCTGGGTTTCCGACGTCTGACCCGCGCCGTCACATTGGGCATTCAGCGTCGCAGCCGGATGATCCGAACCAAGCTCGGCGAGATCCGATTGGAAGCGGGCGATACACTGCTCCTGTGCGGTCCGATTGGGGCGTTTCGAGATTTGCGGGTTAGCCGCGACCTGATCCTGCTGGAATGGTCGCAAAGTGAGTTCCCGACCACCGCGCGCGCACAAGTCGCTCGATTGATCACCATTGGTATGGTTGTTGCTGCAGCGACAGGGTTAGCGACAATCACTTTGGCCTCGATCGTCGCCGCAACAGGGATGATATTGCTGCAATGCCTAAACCATCGCCAAGCTGCGCGGTCGCTGGACCTGCGAATATACCTGGTGATCGCCGCGGCGCTGGCCATGGGCGTGGCGCTGGAAGCGACTGGCGCGGCGCAAATGTTGGCCGAACTGGTGGTGATGGTGGCGTCCCCATATGGCACGCTTGCCATATTGTCTGCGATCTTCCTGGCAGTCGCCGTCTTAACCAACATTCTCAGCAATGCGGCGACCGCGGTTCTGTTCACACCCATCGCGATTTCAGCCGCCGAACAAACCGGCGCCGACCCGTTTCCTTTTCTTTTGGCCGTGATTTACGCAGCGAACTGTGCCTTCGCGACACCGATTGCTTATCAGACGAACATGCTCGTAATGGGTCCGGGACACTACAAATTTGGAGATTTTTTACGCTTTGGGGGCCCATTGGTGATAATTATGTGGGCAGCGTTTACCATGATCGCCCCTTGGCGCTTCGACCTTTAGGTGCATAGATTGAGCTTATGAAGTTAGACGAGTCGCTCTTTCAACTACCGGGACTCCGGCACGGCTTACGGTTTTACGTGACCGGCGCGAGCCCGTGCCCGTATTTGCCGGGCCAGATTGAACGCAAAGGCTTTACTCATCTGACGCAGGACAATCCGGATGCGCTGCATGATCAATTGAGCCGCGCCGGCTTTCGGCGCAGCCAGGGTGTCGCTTATCGCCCCGCCTGCCCGTCCTGCAATGCCTGTCGTTCGGTTCGAGTCGATGTCGCGAATTTTGCCCCGAGCCGAAATCAACGCCGGATCGTCCGCACCAATTCAGATCTGGTGCGCCGTCCAATTGAAGCGCGCGCCAATCGCGAATATTTCAGATTGTTGAAAACCTATCTGCGCAGCCGTCATGATGGCGGCGGCATGTCCGACATGGGCTATCGCGAGTTCTGCGCTATGGTCAATGACAGCCCGGTTCAGACGTTGATGTTTGAATATCGTGCCGGCGCAGAACCCGACGCTCCACTGGTCGCTGTCTCTCTGACTGATGTCCTGCGTGACGGTTTTTCTATGGTCTACACGTTTTTCGACCCGGCGCAGCGCCGCCGTAGCCTCGGCACGTTCATGATCCTGGATCACATTCTTCATGCTGGTGAGCTGGGCTTGCCGCACCTGTATCTTGGCTATTGGATCAAGAATAGCGAGAAAATGGACTATAAGAGACGCTTCAAACCACTGGAAGTACTTGAAGCTGGCCATTGGCGCCCCTTACAAGACAACGAATAAAAACAATCAGGAGTGTGCGGATGATTGATCGCCGTAAACTATTAGGCGCGGCTACCCTCGGGGCTGCTGGACTGGCGACAACCGCTTGCAGCCAATCCGCGAGCGAAGGCGACGGTGTCTCAGCGCCAGCGGTGCGGCGCAAGAAAACCCGCCTGACCATGACCACGACTTGGCCCAAAGACTTGCCCGGCCTTGGCATGGCCGCCCAGCGCGTTGCCGATCGCATCAGCGAATTGTCGGAAGGACAAATGGAAGTGCGCGTCTATGCAGCCGGCGAACTGGTGCCTGCCTTTGAAGCGTTCGACTCCGTCGCTTCCGGCAATGCAGATATGTATCATGGCGCCGAATATTACTGGCAGTCGAAATCTAAGGCGTATAATTTCTTCACGGCCGTGCCCATGGGAATGACGGCGGCAGAAATCATGGGCTGGATAGATTTTGGCGGCGGCCAGCAATTGTGGGAAGAGCTCTCCGGGCAATATGGCATCATCGCCTTCCAAGGTGCGAATACAGGCCATCAAATGGGGGGCTGGTTCAAACGGGAAGTCAACAGTCTCGACGATTTTCGCGGCTTGAAAATGCGTATCCCGGGGCTTGGCGGCGATGTTATTCGAGCCCTGGGCGGGGCGGCCGAAGCCCTGCCAGGAAATGAAATCTACCAGGCTTTGCAGACGGGTCGCATCGACGCCACCGAATGGGTTGGTCCATGGAATGATTATTATCTCGGCTTCCACCGCGAAGCAAAATTTCATTACGGCCCAGGTTTCCATGAACCAGGCAGCGCCCTCGCGATCGGCATTAATCGGCGCAAATGGGACAGCCTGACCGGAACTGAGCAACAGATTATTCGCAGTGCTTGCAACGAGGTGAATCATCTCTCGGTCGGAGAATTCACCTATCAAAACGGCGTGCATCTCGAAAAACTAATCAATGAAGAAGACGTGCAGCTAAGGCAATTCCCGGATGATGTTATGGCGCGGGTGCAGGAAGTCTCCGCCGACATTCGCAGCGATGCAGGTTCCGGCGGCGATCTAGAGCGCCGTATCTATGAAAGTTTCGAGGACGCACTGAAGAAAATGCGTGGCTGGGCTCGCATTTCTGACGGCCCTTACCTTGCCGCGCGCGAGCTGTAAGGGGTAGACCCGGACCTTAAGGGCAAAGGAGTCGGGCGCGATGGAGTCATTTGTAGAGCATGTCGGCACAGGTCTGCGCTATGCAGGCTATGCGGCTCTGCCTGTCTTGCTGCTGCCGCTTCTCGTGGTCGCCGTGCCGAAACCGCTGACGGGTCTCGTTAGACACATAAGTGCCGGTCTGGACCGGATCAGCGGCGTTGCCATGGGCGTCGCCATGTCGGCGGCGTTCCTGATCATTCTCATTCAACTCGCAGCCGTGCTCTTGCGCTATGTGTTCGGGGTCAGTTTTTCCTGGCTCAACGATAGCGTCATCTTCAGCTTCGCGATGATTTTCATGCTCGGCGCCGCCGCCACTTTGCGTGATGACGGCCATGTTCGCGTCGATATCTTGCGCAGCCGTTTTGGTCCGCGCACCCGTGCCGGCATTGAATTATTCGGGTCTATGGCTTTCATCTTTCCAATCGGCATTCTCATTCTTTATGCCGGATCAGGAATGGTTGCCCGCTCCTGGCTCGATCTGGAGCCATTTAATGAAAGCGATGGCTTGCCGATCCAGTATTTGTTCAAGACGCTGGTGCCACTCTTCGCAGTCCTGCTGATTGGCCAGGGATTGAGCCAAGCCTTGAAAGCCGCCCTCGGCGTGCGCGGTATCACGATAGATGAAACACCGCCTCAACCTCAGGCGGGGACGGTATGATGGAACTCGAACTGGTTCTCGCCCTTGGGATGTTTCTGGCCGCAATTGCCGCGCTGCTCGCTGGTTATCCGGTCGCTCTGACGCTCGGTGGTGTCGCACTGATTTTTGGCTTCATTGGGGTCCAACTCGACCTCATCCCGCTGCCAATCCTGCGCAATCTGCCGAGCCGTATTCTTGGCTCAATGGAAAACCAGGTGCTGATCGCCGTGCCTCTGTTCGTTCTCATGGGCGTTATCCTTGAACGCTCAAAGGTCGCAGACGATTTGTTACACACCGCCAGTCGGCTGCTCGCACGGGTTCGCGGCGGGCTGGGTTACGCCGTGGTGATTGTTGGCGCCTTGTTGGCCGCATCGACCGGCATTGTCGGGGCCACCGTGATCACAATGACGCTGATCGCGCTGCCCACCATGTTGCGACAAGGCTATGATCCGAAGCTCGCCACGGGCACGATTGCAGCAAGTGGCACGCTGGGACAAATTATTCCGCCCAGCATCGTGCTCATTTTGCTGGCCGATGCGGTGTCAAATGCCAATCAATCTGCGGCCATGCGATCTGGCGGAGGCGCCGGCGTGGTGTCAGTCGGGGATCTGTTTGCCGGAGCACTGATCCCAGGCCTTCTCCTGGTCGGGCTCTACCTTCTTTATTTGATGATCACCGCTATTCTGCGCCCCAGCGCCAGTCCCGCCGTGACCCTGGATGAGGACGCTGACCCGCTGACCGTGGTAGAAATTGCGCGCAGCTTAGGCGCGCCTTTATTGCTCATCATCGCGGTGCTCGGCTCGATACTCGGCGGGCTGGCCTCACCGACAGAAGCGTCTGCGATTGGCGCGGGTGGCGCGCTACTACTCGCTGGTCTGCGGCTTGCGCCTGAACATGGGAGAGCCGGCGATCTTGGCAGTATCTGGGGCGGCTTTGCTTGTCTCATCCTGCTCGGTCTGATGACCAATCTGATGGATCTCACCGTGACCCGTACCGGGCTTGGTGGACTGGATTATGTTGCCATAGGCGTCGCCGGATTTGCGAGCCTGGTCTTTCTCGGTGGTCTGTTGTCCGCCGCGCGCGTCTTGATCAAGGCGCATCAGTTCGGCAGCGCGCTCTCTTCAGGCGCACAGATCACCAGCATGGTCTTTCTGATCCTGATTGGCGCCAGCCTGTTTGCCCTGGTCTTCCGCGCCTATGGCGGCGAGCATTATGTCGAAACCTTGCTGACCAGCATTCCAGGCGGCCTCTGGGGCGCCCTCGCGATCACCATGCTCGTCATGTTCATTCTCGGTTTCTTCCTCGACTTTATTGAGATCGTGTTCGTGGTTGTGCCGATCGTGGCGCCGCCTTTGATTATCCTCGGTGCGGACCCGGTCTGGCTGGCCATTCTGATGGCGCTCAATCTGCAAACGAGCTTTTTGACCCCGCCTTTCGGCTTTGCCCTGTTCTACTTACGCGGCGCCGCCCCGGAAGGCGTCGAGACGATGGATATCTGGCGCGGTGCCATCCCGTTTATCGGCTTGCAACTGATCATGATCGCGTTGGTCGCGGGTGTACCAGCACTCGCCACGTGGTTGCCAGAATTTGTCAGATAAATCGACGTGGGTCACATCATGAGTGAGGTTTCGGCCTCGCCAGCCACATGGCGATCAAAAACGCGATTGCATTGGTCACCAGCGTGACCCCAAGTATGGTCAACACGATGGATGGCTCATCGATCGCGTCGCCCGATTGTTTCTGATATACGCGTCCAAAATATGATCGGTAATTGAGGCACAGCGTAAACCCCCAGCCCGCTGCGATCCAACCTGCCGACGATATGTCCCGGCGCAGGAGCGAGCTGCCGGATGCCAGCAACATCAGTCCAATCGCAATCAAGTCCACGACATAAGACGGCAATGGTTGGCCGTAGATCACGTGATAATAGGATTCACCAGCGAAGTGTAGAAGCGCCGCCGTCAGAGTGAGGATGGCAAACGGCGTTTCATACCTTGATCGCATGGCACGCCTCTAAAACTTCACCTCAGGCGGCGTGCTCATGGCGGCACGATCTTCACCGAGGTCAAAGAATTCGCGGGGCTCGAAATTGAAGCTGCCAGCGACCAGCGATCCCGGGAATTGCTCCCGCGCGGTGTTATAATCCTGCACCGCAGAGTTATAGAACCGGCGTGCGGCGGCGATTTTGTCTTCGATCACCGCAAGCTCATCCTGCAAATCGAGGAAGTTTTGATTGGCTTTCAGGTCCGGATAGGCTTCGGCCAAAGCGAAGAGTTTACCGAGCGCCTGACCCAGCATGCCTTCTGCAGCGCCCATTTCGCCGGGCGTATTGGCACTGACCGCGCTTTGGCGGGCTTTGATAACCGCATCCAACGTATCTTTTTCATGCGCAGCATAGCCTTTGACCGTCTCAACCAGGTTTGGAATGAGATTCTGGCGTTGCTTGAGCTGGACATCAATGTCCGCAAAAGCCTGATTGCAGCGCTGTCGCTTGGCGACAAGACCATTGTAAATGCCGATCACAAAAACGGCGAGCAGGACAATCAGTCCCAAGACGACATAAAGTGGCGTCATGCAGAAAACTCCCTAAAAAATTCGATCCCTGACAGAATAGCTAATGGGGCTGCTGTCGCTGCGCAAGGTTCAGGCGTCGATTAGCGCTTTGGCGCGGGCAAAGACCTGGTCAAACATGTCCGCGGTCAGTCGGCCTGTATTGGTATTGTACCGCGAGCAATGATAGCTGGAGAGCACCGTCAAATCGCCAATCGTGTATTCAGAGGCATGCCCAAAGGGGTGATCCTTCAACCGCGCACCGAGCGTGCGAATGGTCGAGTCATGGCTGATTTTTCCGAGACAAAGCAGCACTTTAACCTGTTTCAGCGCCTCGATGCGCGCATTCAGAAAGGGGCGGCACTGATTGATTTCAGCACCAACAGGTTTGTTCTGCGGCGGCACACAGCGCACAGCATTGGTGATCATGGCCCGCTTCAGACGCAACCCGTCATCAGGTCGACGATCATAAACACCATCCGTGAAGTCGAATTTTTGCAACGTGTCATACAATAAATCGCCCGCCCAATCGCCCGTAAACGGTCGCCCCGTCCGGTTTGCGCCGGTCAGACCCGGCGCAAGGCCGATGACCAAAAGCTCCGCGTCATCATCGCCAAAGCTCGGCACTGCCCCATTGAACCAGTCGGGTTGCTTGTCACGCTGATCGAGAATGAATTGCCGCAATCGCGGACAAAGATCACAGTCTTTCGGGGCTTCGGCAGCAAATTTAGCGGTCATAAACGCGATCTCCAGTGGGCCGTTTTCAAAGCCTCTGCTCGGCTCTTAGCGGCTGCCGACAAGGTTTGTCCATTTTTGCAAACATGGCTTGCTGAAATGGCCGTGAATTCGATGCAAGTTCGGGTTGCGTTCGCGTGCTGCGCTGCATATAAGGGCGGGCTACAGGAGAATTACATGGCCCGTGTGACTGTTGAGGACTGCGTTGACAAAGTCCCGAACCGTTTTGATCTGATCCTTTTGGCGGCTCAGCGTTCGCGCATGATCCGTGAAGGCTCACCGCTGACGGTTGATCGCGACAATGACAAAGACCCAGTCGTCTCGCTGCGCGAAATTGCCGATGAGTCGATCGATCTGAAAGTGGTCAAGGAATCGCTCGTGGCAGAACTTCAGGAAGTTCGTCCTGGCGAAGAGGAAGAGCGCGAGGCAGATCGCCTGGCGCTTCAGTCGGCACCCGCGGCCACTGAAGAAGACGTTATGCGTGCTTATCAAGCTGAGCTTGAATCTGGCCGCGACGACCGAATGTAGGTGTAGATGGCAACAGCGACCGTCAAAACTGAAGACCGGTCGCGCGCTTCGAGGCTGCCGCGCGGCGTCCGTGATGATGAGCCATTCCTAACCAAAGAAGAATTGGCGGGCACGGTGCTCGCTTACCAGCCTGACGCCGATCGCGCCTTGCTGCACAAGGCATATGACTTTGCCCGTGAGAAGCATGGCGATCAGCTGCGGCAATCCGGGGATCCTTATTACTCGCATCCGGTCCGGGTCGCCACCTTGCTCGCCTCTATTCGTCTGGATCAAGCCACGATCATGGCCGGGCTTCTGCATGATACAGTAGAAGACTGTGATGATGTTGACCTGAGCATGATCGAAGACCTGTTCGGCGCGGATGTCTCAGAACTGGTCGATGGCGTGACCAAACTCGGCCAGCTGGAATATCAAAGTGAGGCCAGCAAACAGGCAGAGAATTTTCAGAAATTCATTCTCGCCACCGTCAACGATGTGCGCGTGCTTTTGGTCAAACTCGCGGATCGCTTGCACAATATGCGGACGCTACACTTCAAAAAGAAAGAAGAGTCCCGAAAGCGGGTTTCTCGCGAAACCATGGATCTTTATGCCCCGCTCGCGCGGCGCATTGGTTTGCACTATGTCGCTTCCGAGATGGAAGACCTCGCGTTCCAGCATCTCAATCCCGAGGCCCGCGCGCAAATTCTGTCGCAACTGGAAGCGCTTGAATCGCGTAATAAAGACGATTTGGAGCGCATCCGTCTCGCCATTCGCCAAGTCATGGAGCGCGAAGGAATCGAGTGTCGGGTCAAGGGTCGGCGCAAGGAACCATACTCTATCTGGCGCAAGCTGGAGAAAAAATCGATTTCCTTTGAAGATGTTGCAGATATTTTCGGCTTTCGTGTAATCGTCTCGGATGTACCGGAATGTTATAAGGCCCTCGGCGCCTTTCATACCGAATGGGCCTGCTTGCCCGATCGATTCCGCGATTTTATCTCGGTGCCCAAGCCCAACGGCTATGCGTCCTTGCACACGACGGTAAGAGCCAGCAGCAACCGCCTCGTCGAACTGCAAATCCGGACTGAAGGGATGGATGACACAGCCGAACGCGGAGTCGCAGCGCACTGGACCTATAAAGACAGCGCCTACGGATTTGATATCGACAGTTCAAAGGCGGCCGGTCTCGACCCGTCCGCAAACTTACGCGCGTTTGGCGAGTTGCTGACGCATGGCGGCGATGCGGAAGACTTTCTCGAGCACGCAAAAATGGAGATGTACCGAACGCATGTTTTTGCGTTCACTCCGAAAGGGCGTCTTGTTCTTTTGCCCGCCGGCTCGATGCCGCTCGATTTTGCTTATGCCGTGCACACATTTGTCGGCGACACCTGCGAAGGTGCAAAGATCAATGGCGTTTTGCGAAACTTGCGGACGCCGCTTCAGAATGGCGATGTCGTTGAAATCGTTCGACGCGAAGACCCTCGTCCACTGCCCGGTTATGAAACGCTGTGTGTCACTGGACGCGCGCGCGCAGCGCAAAGAAAATTGCGTCGCGAGCTAGAGACCCAGCAATTTTCAAACCTTGGCCGCAACATGCTGGAACGGGCCATGCGGCAGCACGACATTGACCCGGTGAGCGTCGACATGCGGAAAGTCTCCGAGCGTGCTGGATTCGATGGCGTCCAAGCCATGTTCGAAGCCCTCGGACGCAGCCATGACGAAGTCGCGCGCATTCTGAATGTCGCTTTCCCCGGATTAGAGCCACATTCTGGCGAGTCCGAACCAAAAGTGATGCTGGATGACGAGCATGCTTCGAGCATGATTGCAGGTGAAAATCTTACTCCCGGCGTAACGCTGCATCTGGCCGATTGCTGTCACCCCATACCCGGCGATCGGATCATCGGATTGCGGCAACCAGACAAAGGCCTGGTTGTGCATACAATCTATTGCGGCAAAGTCGCAGAGTTCGATGATCAACCGGATCTCTGGGTTGATCTGCAATGGACGGAACTCGCTAAATCGGGTGTTCGCGCCGTTGGTCGAATCGCGGTCAATGCTGCTGATAATAAGGGCGTCATGGCCCAACAATGCGGTGTCGTGGCGCAAGCTGGAGGCAACATAACCAGCGTATCGACCCGAAGCCGCGGGCCAGGTTTCATGGAATTGACCTTCGACATCGAAGTCGACGATCTTCGGCACCTGGAACAGATCAAAGCTGCCCTTCGAGCGCTCGCCGTTGTCGAACGGGTTGAACGAATTGAGGAGAGTGAATTTGAATAATGAGCAAGTCCTGCAAGTGTTTCGGGATGCTGGAGCACTGCTGGAAGGACACTTCATTCTCTCCTCGGGGCGCCGCAGCCCCGTTTTTCTTCAAAAGGCCCTGGTCTTTTCACAACCCGACCTCTCGTCAAAACTGTGCCGCGCGCTGGCTGAGAAAGTGAAACAGCGCCTCGGCGAAATCGATGTCGTTGTCGGTCCGGCCATGGGCGGGGTCATTCCCAGTTATGAACTGGCCCGTCATCTTGGATGTCGTGCGGTGTTTGTCGAACGGGTCGATGGCGCGTTCGAATTACGCCGCAGCTTCGAACTGAACGAGACCGACCGCGTTCTGATCGCCGAAGACATTGTCACCACCGGTCTGTCATTCCGCGAGACTGTTGACGCCTTGAACAAACTGCCCGGCACGGTGGTTGGCGGGTCCTGCATCATCGATCGCAGCGGCGGCGACGCCGATGTCGGCTGCGAGCTGGTGTCCTTGGCGGCAATCAAGTTCCCGGACTATTCCGCGGATGACTTGCCGCCTGAACTGCAAGCGATTGAGGCGTACAAGCCTGGCAGTCGAGGATTGAAATAATGGCGGACCGAATCCGGCTCGGTGTCAACATCGACCATGTCGCGACGATACGGAACGCGCGCGGCGGGGCGCATCCGGATATTGCCCGCGCCGCCGAAATTGCCACGCAAGCCGGCGCCGACGGCATTACTTTTCATCTGCGCGAAGACCGGCGCCACATCATGGACCCGGACCTTCAGGCCATTCGCGCCGCCACTGACCTGCCGATCAATATGGAAACCGCTGCCACTGACGAAATGCATGTCATCGCCATGGCTTTCAAACCCGAAACCGTGATGTTCGTGCCGGAAAAACGCGAGGAGCGCACGACAGAAGGCGGTCTCAACGCGGCCCGCGAACATAACAAGCTGGTCCCGATGATCCGCGCATTGAAAGAAAATGGCAGCCGCGTCTCGCTGTTCATCGAACCCGACCCAGTGCAACTCATCGCGGCGCAACGCATGGGCGCAGATATTACCGAATTTCACACCGGTCGGTTTGTTGAACTGTCTCTCGCGGGCGAAACCGAACTCGCTGAAGTCGAACTGCAACGCATCACCGATTGCGCCAAACGCGCGGTCGAGATCGGCATCGAGCCGCAAGCTGGCCATGGCTTGACCTATGACACCGTCAAACCCGTGGCCGCCATTCCAGAACTCACCGAGCTGAACATCGGCCACTTCCTCATTGGCGAGGCGATCTTTACCGGTCTCGAACCCGCGATCCAGCGCATGCGACACCTGATGGATGAGGCGCGCGCATGATTATCGGTATCGGCAATGACCTGTGCAATATCGAGCGCATCAAGGGCTCACTCGAACGGTTTGGCGAACGCTTTGAAAAGCGCTGCTTCACCGAAGGTGAAATTGCCAAGGCGCGGCGGCGCCGCCTGACCGCCGAGACCTATGCCAAACGCTTCGCCGCCAAGGAAGCCTGCGCCAAGGCATTGGGCACCGGTGTGCCGCGTCGCGGCGTGCATTGGAAAATGATGGAAGTGGTGAATCTGCCATCCGGTAAACCCACACTAAAACTCACCGAAGGAGCTTTAAGACGGCTGGAAGAGCTCACGCCTGAAGGGCACAAAGCCCACGTTCACTTGACCATGACCGACGATCATCCTTGGGCGGAGGCGCACGTGATCATCGAGGCTTTGCCGGAATGAAGCGCCCGACCCGTCCGAAACGCACCCGATTGCGCGCCAGCGGCAAGATCGTCAGGCATCCCAGTCTAAGCCGGGATCAGCAACGTGTTCTGGAATCGGCGATGGGGTATCGTTTCAAGGATGATGACTTGCTGCTGCACGCCTTGATCCATCCCAGCCTGATCGATGAGTATCGTGGCAGCGCCGGCTTTTCAAACCAGCGTATGGAATTCCTTGGTGATCGGGTTCTTGGACTGGTCATCGCTGAAATGCTGATCAACAAATATCCGAAAGAGCGCGAAGGCTTCATGACCAAGCTGTTTCATAATTTGGTCAGCGGACAAACTTGCGCTGCCGTCGGCGCGGAGCTGAATCTACGCGAGTATTTGTTTATGGACGCGTCGATGCGCAACAATCAGTCCGCTAATTATGATAAAGCTGTCGCTGACGCTGTCGAGGCCTTGATTGCCGCCATCTATATGGATGGCGGGCTTGACGCTGCCGAGCGATTCATCAAGCGCAATTGGATTTTTGACACGCTGACCAAAGACCCGGAACCGGCGGAGACAAATCCGAAAACTCGTCTCAGCGACTGGTGTGGATCCAACAAGACCGCCTATGCGGTTTATGAGACGATTGAGAAAAGCGGCACCGACCATGCCCCTATCTTTACTGTACGTGCATCTGTAGAAGGGCATGGCCAAGCCACCGCTAAGGGCAGTAACAAGGCAGAAGCCGAACGCGCCGCAGCCCGCGCGCTGCTAGACCTTCTGGAAGAGACATGAGCGACATTGCCCCCACCCTGCCGAACACAGACGACATTACCCATGCCGGCTTCGCCGCGATTATCGGCGCTCCCAATGCGGGGAAATCGACGCTGACCAATCACCTGGTCGGAACCAAGGTGGCGATTGTCACGCACAAGGTCCAGACCACGCGCTTCCCGATCCGCGGCGTCGCCCATGCCGGCAACACCCAGATCGTGCTGGTGGACACTCCGGGAATTTTTCGCGCCAAGAAGCGTCTCGATCGCGCCATGGTCAAAGCGGCATGGTCTGGCGCCGAAGAAGCGGATGCCGTGGTGCATTTGATCGACGCTTCTGCTTGGGTTGCTGATCAGGCAGGCGAAGCCACCGGAGCCCAGAAGCTTTCGGTCGAAGACGATCGACGCGTCATGCAGACCCTGAATGAAACGGGGCAGTCGGCGTTCCTTGCCTTGAACAAAATAGACCTGTTCCCGCATGAGAAAGTGCTGCCAATCATGGCCGAGCTTAATCAGGCTGGTGTCTACGACGAAATCTTCATGATCTCGGCGCTAAATGGCGACGGCATCCCGCCTTTGCTAGAAAAGCTGGCAGAAAAAATGCCTGCTGGCCCAGCGCTCTATCCGCCAGACCAAACAGCAGATTTGCCGATGCGCCTCTTAGCCGCTGAGGTGACACGCGAAAAATTGATGCTGCGCTTGCATCAGGAATTGCCTTATCAATTAATGGTCGAAACCGAGAGTTGGGAACCATTTGACAATGGCTCGGTTCGCGTCCGGCAAGCTGTCATCATTGCCCGTGAACAACATAAAGGCATGGTGCTGGGCAAAGGCGGCAGCGCCATCAAGGCAATCGGGAAAGCGGCGCGAGAGGACTTGTCGGAAATGTTGGGCCAACCGGTCCATCTCTTCTTGTTTGTGAAAGTCGACCCAAAATGGATGGAACGTCGCGAAGCTTACCAGTCTGTCGGTCTGGAGTTTGATGCCTAAGGGGGCCGTTTATGGAGTGGCGTGATCAAGCGCTAATTCTCGGCGGACGACGCTTCGGTGAAAGCGGCCTCATTCTCGACGTTCTGACATCGACCAAGGGGCGCCGCTCCGGGCTTGTCTATGGCGGTGCCAGTCGCAAGAAACGCGCGCAATATGAGCCCGGGAACACCGTCGAACTGTCCTGGACCGGACGGCTCGAAGAACAGTTGGGGCGTTTCACCGTCGCCGAAGTCATGACCAGCCGCGCCGGGCGTTATCTTGATCGGCCCGAGGCTCTGGCGGCAATTACCGCGATCACCGCCCTGCTTCGGGGCGCGGTTGATGAAGGCGATGCCGCTGGCTCAGCGCTGTATAGTCCGACCACGTTGTTGCTCAATGCCCTCGACACCTGGCCGGTCTGGCCGGCGCTCTATGCGCGTTGGGAGCTCGGCTTACTCTCTGCGCTTGGGTTCGGTCTCGACCTGGACCGTTGCGCTTTGTCAGGGGCCAATGACGGCCTCACACACGTTTCACCAAAGACCGGGCGGGCTGTGCGCGGATCAGAAGCAGAAAGCTATGTTGATCGGTTGTTTCCGTTACCGGCATTTCTGATGGATCCAGGCGCGATCGCCATGGCGGAAGATATCGCTGATGCCTTGCAATTGACCGGGTATTTCCTCGAAGAACGCCTGTTTTCTTCAATCCACAAACCCATACCAGAGGCACGCATGCGGCTGGTGCCAAAATTAATTGGCTGATTTCAAGACTGTTCAACTTTCATTCAGACGAACTTGCGTTATGGAGGTGTGTGTTCAGGGGTAGAGAGGCATTTAGAGGCTGATAATGAAAAATACTGTCTTGTTTGGCGCGTTGAGCGTCGCCCTCCTCGGACTTGTTGGTTGCATTCACGTAGATGAAGGCGATTGGTCGGATTCTGAGGAAATTGCCCAAAACACCGAAACCGCGTTACGCGTTTGCGGTGGCCCAGGTACCGTCGAAAAGGTCACAGAAGACGGCTATACCTGCAAAGCTGACTAGGTTTTAGCGACACGTTTCCTGACTGCCCATGTCGAGATGAAAATGATCGGCATGGGCAGCATCATAATCGGGTCCGAGTGTCACCGAAAACAGACGACAGGCGTGTTTGTGCACGCGGGTCAGGTATTTTCCGGCTTTGCTGCGCTCGCGCCAATGTTCTTTGACGCTAATGCGCGTTCCGTCTTCAAGGACAAATCCGGAAATATCGATGGCATTCGCATAAGAATGCTGGGATCGCGTGCGTGTGCCAGCAATGTTGCGGCAACTAAACGACCCATAGGTCTCGATCTGTCTGAGCGGCGAATCAAACAGCTTCTCTGCCTGTGGCCGTAAGACGTGACGCTCCCAGATATGCAATGCAGCCATCTGATGACAGGTCATCCGCAAAGGCGCTGCATTATACGGGGTCAATGAACGCTTCAAGGCCAGAGTTTCGTCAAGGGGGCACCGGGCTTCTGCTCCGTCCGCCGGGATGATCGTGAATTCAACGCCCGCATCCTCCAGCTTCATCCTGCACATTTCTTCGTTATATTTCAACTCAGTAAGCTTGCCGTATGTCGCAAGCCCAAGCGGCTCAGTCAAATCCGGCGGGCGAAGAGGATTGTGCTGCGTTGGTAAGAAATGATGGGTCAGAAAAGCCAGCCCGATCAAACCTATTCCCGTCAAAATCAATCGCCAGTGGCGCATGGTATTCCTTCATTAACCAAACGGCGTTTTCTGTTATTCTGTATACGAGTGTGGCGATTCTACGCCACCACAGATTTCAGAGGCGCGAATGACCGATCTTTTGGACGAAGATGACGATCGCATTATTAATGAACCGCTGAGCGAAGCGCTAACCAAACGCTATCTCGCTTACGCGCTATCAACGATCACATCTCGCGCTTTGCCGGATGTTCGAGACGGTCTCAAGCCGGTTCAGCGTCGGATTCTGTTCGGCATGCGCGAATTACGCCTCAACCATGATGGCTCATTCCGCAAGAGTGCGAAAGTGGTCGGCGATGTGATGGGTGATTATCACCCGCATGGCGACGCTTCCATCTATGATACGATGGTACGCCTGGCACAGGATTTCTCGGTTCGATATCCGCTGGTCGATGGACAAGGCAATTTCGGTAATATTGATGGCGATAACGCCGCTGCCATGCGCTACACAGAAAGCCGGATGACTCAAGCGGCGGAGCTATTGCTCGATGGCTTGAACGAAGACGCGGTCGATTTCAAAGTCACTTATGATGAGAATAAGGAAGAGCCGGTCGTCCTTCCCGCCGGGTTCCCCAACCTCCTCGCCAATGGCGCGACCGGAATCGCGGTCGGCATGGCAACCAGCATCCCACCGCACAATGTCGCGGAAGTCATTGATGCGGCCCTGCTGCTCGTCGATCGCAAGACGACTCCGACCGAGGAATTATTGGCGGTCATGCCTGGACCAGATTTCCCGACCGGCGGCGTGATCGTCGAGCCCAAGGAAACCATTCTCGAAGCCTATGAAACCGGTCGCGGAAGTTTCCGTATGCGGGCCAAATGGGCTGTCGAGGATCTTGGTCGTGGCACCTGGCAAGTCGTGGTCTCTGAAATACCCTACCAGGTACAGAAATCGAAACTGATCGAACGCCTCGCAGACCTGATCGAGACAAAGAAAGCGCCTCTACTTGCGGATGTTCGCGATGAAAGCGCCGAGGACATTCGCCTGATCCTCGAGCCACGCGCCAAGACGGTCGAACCCGATGTCCTGATGGAAAGCCTGTTCCGAATTTGTGATCTCGAAACCAAGTTCAGCCTGAATATGAATGTGCTGCACAGAGGCGCACCACAAGTCATGGGCCTGCGCCAGGTCTTGCGGGCCTATCTTGATCACCGCCGTGAAGTGGTTGTTCGCAGGTCACAATTCCGGCTCGATAAGATTGAGAAACGTCTGCACCTGCTTGATGGATACTTGATCGCCTATCTCAATATTGATGAAGTCATTCGCATCATCCGCGAGGAAGACGATCCCAAGCAGGAAATGATCGACCGGTTCGGCATCACCGAAATTCAGGCCGAAGCCATTCTGAACTTGCGTCTGCGTGCCTTGCGCAAGCTCGAGGAAATGGAAATCCGCAAAGAGCACGAGACGCTCAGCGAAGAGCGCAGCGATATTATCGCCTTGCTCGGATCGGAGGGGCGTCAGTGGACCAAAGTCAAGAAAGAGCTGAAAGAAGCCCGCAAGGTCTTTGACCCAAGCACTGAGCTGGGTCGCCGCCGCGCGAATTTCGAAGATGCGCCTGTTATCGATGTTGGCGCGGCTCTGGAAGCTTCGATGCCGAAAGAGCCACTCACCGTCGTGCTCTCGAGCAAAGGCTGGATCCGCGGCATGAAAGGTCATGGCATCGATCTCGATTCAGCGAAATTCAAGGATGGCGATACGCTGCTGTTCTCAGAAGAGGTCTACACCACCGACAAGCTGATTCTGATGTCTTCTGATGGTCGCGCGTTCACGCTGACCTGCGACAAGCTTCCGGGCGGGCGCGGGCACGGAGAGCCGATCCGGATTTCGATTGATCTGGAAGACAGCGTCGAAATTGTCGGCATGTTCAAACTCGACGGAACCCGAAAACGGATCATGGCATCGGATGCAGGCTATGGATTTGTGGTGCAGGAAACCGAACTGGAATCAAACCGTAAGGCCGGCAAATCCGTGGTCAGCGTGCCCGACGGATCAAAACTGCTTTGTGTTGATCTTGCCAAAGGCGACCACGTTGCGGTGATCGGGAGCAATAAGAAGCTTCTAATTTTCCCGCTTGATGAGCTGCCCGAAATGGCGCGCGGTAAAGGGAATAAGCTGCAAAACTACCGAGGCACTGACAAATTAGGTGATGTGATGGTCTTCCACGCTGAGGATGGTTTGATTGTGACAGACAGTGCCGGACGCATGCGCGGCTTTCCAGATTGGCGCGAGTGGATCGGCAAGCGCGCACAAGCCGGTAAAGCGCCGATGCGCGGATTCCCACGCTCCGGTAAGTTTACGGGCTGAGCTGGAACCGCTAGATATGGCGGCATGATCACACCTGAATATACTCAGCGCATGGCGCGCTATAATCGCTGGCAGAATGAAAATCTGTATGGCGCTTCTGACGCCCTGTCAGATGCTGACCGCAGGCTTGATCGCGGCAGCTTTTTCAAGTCTATCCACGCGACGCTGTCCCACATCCTTTGGGCCGATGAATTGTGGATGAGTCGCCTCGCCGATTGGGAAGCCCCGATCGGGACATCCCGCCACCTCCCGCTTTATGACAATTGGGACGACTTGAAGCGGCGCCGGGCCGCAGCCGACCAGCGCTTCATCGCATGGGGCGATGGCCTCAACCAGGCCGAAATTGATGGCGATCTTGAATGGTATTCCGGCACGCTCCAACGCGGTATGACGAGCCCCCGCGGGATCTGCATCATGCAAGTGTTCAACCATCAGACGCATCATCGCGGCCAGGTCCATGCCATGCTGACCGCCATTGGTGTGACGATGGACGATACTGATATCCCATTCATGCCGGAGACCTATCTCTGAACCACACCACGGCGCTGGAAGTAGGCTATTCAGATGTTTCCGGCTGATTGAATCGGCTGATCCGTTCCATCATCGCTTTCATGTCCTGGCCGGTTTCCGGCAATTCTTCGCGCGGCAAGTCGAGATGATTGAGCGGAAATTCCTGAACATATTGATCCAGGACCGGCTTGGTCATCTCAAAAGCGAAATTTGGTATCTTTCGCCCTTTCCTGAATTCTGCGATCGGTATCAGGGCCTCAATAATACCGTCCTGATCCAGGCTCGGCTCCTTTGCCAGAATATTGCCTGACGGATCGACAATGATCGACTCCCCGGCCCGGTATTGTTCCGTGGCGGGAAAAGCGATGTTGGACATGGTTGAATAAAAATTATTGGCCGCGGCGTTGGCTTGCACATCATGATCCGCAAACAGAGTCGCGGTGCGGATCATGATTTCCGTACCGCGCATAGCAAAGGCTGCAAACACGAAAGGATCGCGCTGCACGGTGCTCACCGCGATATTGCCGTACTCGGTGCGCAAAACCGGAAATTCTTCTTCCGCGCCATACATGGCTCTATACTTGTCACGGACCGCTTCAATTGTCGTTGTTGTAATTTCCCGATCCGGATAAATCCGTTTGATGTTGCGCGATTTCCAGAACACTTTTGCGACCTCTCCGTCGCGACCGATGACAGCATTCAAGCTCAAAATATGTCCCGGCCAATCAGGATCTGTGGCATAGGATCCAAACACCAGATAGGTGTCGCAGGATTTCGCAATTTCTCCCAGACGATCGGTTTCCGGTCCAGGAATCTGAACCGTATATTTTAGCTTCTCGGTACGTCCCCCCGGAGAATATCCGGTCAGCGGAAACTCATGATAGAGCAAAAAATCTGGCTTCATCCCGGTCGTACAGGCCTCATCAGCGAGGGCTTCCATATGACTCAGATTGTGCTCCAGACCTTCTTCAACCGTCGGAAACTCAGACAAGGATGAGACCGTGCTCTGAATCACTTTCACGACGATTTCGTCTTTTTCCAGCGGGCGTACAGCATATGATCCATCTGGCTGCACCAGGCGTGGCACCGGATCTGTCGCTTGCGCCAATGATTGCGTTTGTGTCGCGCACCCGCCAATCACCGTCGCCGCAGCCATTACAGCGATGCTCATACCGTCAAACAGAACCTTCATCGGACACCTCACAATTCTCTGAAACCAGGATCAAGGGTCAAATGATATATCTTTTGTGCAGATCAGCAAGCTCCTGGACAACGCCAGTGTCGTGAACGCACGCGCCAGCGCGGCGCGCCTTTGTTCAAACGCCGAGCACGTCGGTCATGTCGTAGAGCCCTGGTGCCTGCGTCGCAGCCCATTCGGCGGCTTTGATGGCGCCATGGGCGAACACAGCGCGGTCAAGCGCCGTGTGGCGCAAGGACAAGACTTCCATGTCGGACCCGAGCGTGACTTCGTGATCACCGATCACTCCGCCCGTGCGGCGCACGGAGAAGCCAATCTCGCCGGCTTGTCGCTTGGCGTCCGGGCCATCATACGGCGCGGATCGAATATCTGTGAGGGCTTTCCCACGGCCTTCGGCAGCCGCTTCGCCCAACATTATCGCCGTCCCCGAAGGCGCATCGACTTTGTGTTTGTGATGCGTTTCAGAAATCTCGATGTCCCAATCGTCTCCGAGACGGGCGGCGGCTTGTCGAACCAATGCTTCGAGCAAATTCACACCAAGCGAGAAATTCCCGGCTTTGACAATCGCGACCTGCGCGGCCGCATTTTCTATGTCCCGTTCCTGAGCCAGGCTGAAACCGGTCGTCCCGATGATCGCGGCACGGACCCCAAGCTGCGGCAGTTTCTGTAACGCTATAAGGGTTGCTGCAGGCACGGTGAAATCGAGCCAGACATTTGCCCCCGCCGCCGCCTTTTCAACGTCAGAGACAGCATGCACACCGATTGACTCATGCCCGGCTAAGCGTCCGAGATCACTGCCAAGGGCTGTTGATCCTGGGGCTTCTGAGCCGCCACTCAAGACATGTCCGGCATTCAACGCTGCGGACGCCAATTGGCGCCCCATACGGCCCGCACATCCAGCAATCGCGATATTCAATGGCTTGATCATGACCGCCTTATACAGAGCTTCGCGCGCCTGACCACTAGGCAGCGCGAACTGCCGCTGCTAAGGCCGCGCGCATGTACCAGATTTCTGCCAGAGGGCCACGCGCCGCCATCGAAACCGCCTGGGATACACTGGCCTGGACCGACCCGTCTCCGGCCGGTGCGGTGGATGCCAAAGAAGACACGCGCCTGACCTGGCGCCTCGATGCGTATGCCGAGACGCTCGAAGATGCCGAAGCCAGTGCCGCGCTCGTTCGCGAGGCGGCCCCCGAGCTCAATCCTGTGATCGAAGCTTTGCCGGATCGTGATTGGGTGACTCTGTCTTTGGAAGGACTGCCACCGGTCCATGCGGGCCGCTTTATCGTCGCCGGCAGCCATGCCCTCACCCGGACGTCGCCCGGCAAAACAGATATCCTGATTGAAGCCGGCCCTGCTTTTGGCACCGGCCACCATGGCACCACGCTCGGGTGCTTGCTCGGATATGAGCATGTGCTGAAGTCCGGTACACCGAACACGGTTCTGGATGTGGGGACAGGCTCCGGTGTTCTCGCCATCGCCGCCATCAAGACGGGCGCTCAAAGAGCGATTGGGACGGAAATCGATGCACAGAGCGTGGCCGTGGCGAATGAAAACGCGCGTAAGAACAGTGTCGCAGACGCATTTAAGACGTATCAAACGCGCGGCGCCACAAATCGGATTATCCAATCTGCGGCGCCATACGATTTGATTTTTGCCAACATTCTAGCCCGGCCATTGACCAGATTGGCCCCAAAACTGGTGCCATTGCTGGAGCGACGCGGCCATATCATTCTGTCGGGCCTACTGACCCATCAAGAACCGCTGGTGCGCGCCGCCTATACGGGACGTGGATTGTCCCTGGTCAAACGAATCCGCCGTGACGGATGGTCCACGCTCGTCTTACGACGCACCGCTGAGTGTTAGTGGGCGAAACGACGCGCGTGACGCGCGGCGCGTTGAGCCAAGACCCGTGGGCGAGAGGCTTCGATAGACGCATCGCTTTTGCTGATTGACACTTTAGACGTTGGCGCGATTTCCTGAACGTTGTCGGACGTCGTTGGAAAGAAGGCTTGGAGGCCGGTATACCCGCGCATGATGTTCAAGGTTTTCATTTTACTATTCCTGGGAGGTTATTTTTTGTTATGGCCGCTAGATAGGATCAAAGTATTGCAAAACAATATACAGAATCAAAAAAGCCTATGATTATCTGCATGTCTCATTTTCATCTTTGCACCGCTTAAGGATCAGGATTATTGATGCGCTATGAAACAAAATTTTGATGTCAAAGGCGGCCCTCAGATCGGTCGCGAAAACACGCCCAAATTACGTGCGCAGCTGGCAGAATCCGGACTGGACGGATTCTATGTCCCGCATGAGGATGAATATCAGAACGAATATCTCCCGGACGCAAATGAGCGGCTGGCCTGGGTGAGCGGTTTTACCGGCTCTTTTGGCTCAGCTCTTGTCCTGCGCGAGCGTGCCGCCCTGTTCGTCGATGGTCGCTATACGATCCAGGCAGCCGAGCAAACAGATAACGACATGTTCGAACGCGTATCTGTGCCCGATCCGGGCCCTTTTGGCTGGATCGCTGAGCAAGACCTTGGCGGTCAGGTGATCGGCTATGATCCGGCCTTGATGACGCCGAACGATGTGTCTGCTTTCTCGCGCGCCGTACGGAAGGCGGGCGCAGAGGTTAAGGCCGTGGCCGTCAACCCGATCGATCAGGCCTGGACCGACCGCCCTGCCCAACCACAAGCGCCCGTCATTCCACACGGCATTGAAAACGCAGGACAATCATCAGAAGACAAACGGCGCGAGATCGCAAAACAGCTGAGCGCCGCCGATGCCGACGCAGTCGTCATTACCGCACCCGCCAGCATTGCCTGGTTGTTCAACATTCGCGGCGGCGATGTCGCCTGTTCGCCCCTGCCTTTGGCGCGCGCTGTTTTGCGTGCTGATGCCAGCGCCACATTGTTCCTCGATCCGGCCAAGGAAACCGATGGTTTGCGCGAACATCTTGGCAATCAAGTTACAGTGGCGCCGCTGGACACTCTGGAGGCGGAATTGGACGCTCTGGCGGGGCAAACCATCAGCCTTGATCCTGCCCTCGCCTCTGCTTGGTTTTTCCAGAGGTTAGAAGCTGCCGGTGCAACCCTGCTTCGGACGCAAGATCCGGTCCTCCTGCCCAAAGCCTGCAAGAATGCAACAGAACTGGCCGGCACGTCGGCCGCGCATCGCCGCGACGGGGCCGCCGTCACGCGGTTCCTGCATTGGCTCGACACGGACGCACAATCGGGAGATCGGACAGAAATCGATGCCGCCCTGAAACTGCTGGACTTTCGCCTGACTGATTCCAGCATGAAGGATATGTCGTTTGAAACGATTTCCGGCGCTGGCCCGAACGGTGCTTTGCCGCATTATCGCGTCTCATCAGCGTCAAACCGCCGGCTCGAACGCGGCACGCTCTATCTGGTCGATAGTGGCGGGCAATATCCGGATGGGACAACGGATATCACGCGGACGGTCGCAATTGGCGCGCCGAGTGATGATATGCGCCGACATTACACGCTGGTCCTGAAAGGGCATATCGCCATGGACAGGGTGCGCTTTCCGGAAGGGACGACCGGCACACATTTGGACGTGTTGGCCCGTCACGCCTTGTGGATGGCTGGCTTAGATTATGATCATGGCACAGGCCATGGCGTCGGCGTCTATCTTGGCGTGCATGAAGGCCCCCAACGCATCGCCAAGGCGTGGAATGCGACGCCGTTATTGCCGGGCATGATCGTCTCCAACGAGCCAGGATTCTATAAGGAAGGCGCCTACGGAATTCGTATCGAGAACCTGCAATATGTCACGCCAGCCGAACCTGTCGAAGGCGGTGATCGCGAGATGATGGGGTTTGAATGCGTGACCTTTGCCCCGCTCGCGCGCAATTTGATCGTCACAGACCTGCTCTCGCCAGACGAACGCGACTGGGTTGATGATTATCATCAACGCGTGCTCAGCGAGATTGGCGACCTGGTTGAAGGCGACGTGGCAGATTGGTTAGCGGCCGCCTGTGCAGCGCTTTAAAGCGCACTGACCAGCTCTATCCATTCGGCTTCCGTCATGACGGTGACGCCGAGGTCCTGCGCTTTCTTCAATTTCGAGCCAGCACCGGGTCCGGCGACGAGGATATCCGTACGACCAGAGACCGATCCGGAAACTTTTGCACCTAATGACGTCGCACGCGCTTTCGCTTCATCCCGCGTCATCGCTTCGAGCGTGCCAGTGAACACCACCGTCTTGCCCGCAACCGGGCTTTCACTCGCGGGCGCCTCGCCATCGATCACTGTGAGTTCTGCCAACAAATCCCGGATCATATCCTGATTGTGTGCTTCGCTGGCGAACTGAGTGAGTGCGCCTACGGCCGCGCCGCCAATCCCATCAATCGATATCAGCAACTGTTCGGCTTCACTGTCGGGCGCATCCCGAGCCTGCTCGACGGCGGTCCAAAACGCGTCCCATTGCACAAAAGTACGGGAAAAAAGGTCAGAGGTCGTCTGTCCGACATGACGAATACCCAGGCCGTTCAACAACCGGGCAAAGGGCACGGCTCGGCGTTCATCAATTGCCGCTAACAGCTTCTGTGCCGACACATCCCCAAACCCTTCCCAAGTTTCCAGGGGCTCATAACCGGCGGCGGCGATCCGCGTTGGGATCTGAAAAATATGCTGTGGCGCGGAGATGATGTCGCGATCGTAGAAGAGTTCAATCTGCTTGGCGCCCAGGCCATCTATATCGAGCGCTTTGCGCGACACGAAATGTTTCAATCGTTCTTTGACTTGCGCCGGGCAAATCAGACCACCCGTGCACCGCCGACGCACATCTTCCTTGCCTTTGTCATCCAATTCCCGCAGCGCCGCCGATCCGCATTCCGGACACACTTCCGGCATTTTGAATGGTGCGGCGCGTCCGGCGCGGTCTGCATCCAAGACTCGCAAGACTTGCGGAATGACGTCGCCAGCGCGCTGGATCTCGACCTGATCGCCTTCACGCACATCCAGACGCTCAATCTCTTCCTCGTTGTGCAGCGTCGCATTCGACACCACGACACCGCCAACCGTGACCGGCTTCAGGCGCGCGACGGGGGTCAGAGACCCCGTCCGCCCAACCTGGATATCGATGGCTTCCAAAGTGGTGATGGCCTTCTCGGCAGGGAATTTATGCGCGACGGCCCAGCGTGGGGCCCGACTGACAAAGCCAAGCCGTTCTTGCCAGTCCAGACGGTCAACTTTATACACAACGCCATCAATGTCATAGCCAAGATTGGCCCGCTTCTCGACCATGTCGCGATACGCTGCCAGCAGGCTATCCACTGTCTTGTGCCGATGGAACAGGGCATTGGTTTGAAAGCCCCATGCAGAGAGGCTCTGCACCGCCTCAAATTGCGATTGCGCAAACGGCGCCGACAATTCTCCCCAAGCATAGGCGTAAAATTTTAATGGTCGCCGCGCCGTGATCGCAGGATCTTTTTGCCGCAAGCTGCCAGCCGCTGCGTTACGCGGATTCATATACAGTTTTCGTCCGGCTTCCGCCTCCCCTGCATTCAATGCCGCAAAATCCTCGTCAGAGATATAGACCTCACCGCGAATTTCGATCCGCTCTGGCCAGCCTTTGCCTGCGAGACAATCCGGAACATCATCCAACGTGCGTGCATTGGCGGACACGTCTTCGCCAACCCGGCCATCGCCGCGGGTCGCCGCCTGAATCAACTTGCCATTTTCATACGTCAAACTGAGCGACAGGCCGTCAATTTTTGGTTCCGCCGTAATGACCAATTCTTCCTCCGCCGAGAGGCCGAGAAAGCGCCGGATGCGATCTGCAAAGTCCTGCACATCCTCGTCAGAGAACGCATTGTCGAGGGACAACATTGGCACGCCGTGCTCGATCTTTCCAAAGCCATCGCTGACAATCGCGCCGACGCGGTCAGTGGGACTGTCAGATCGTTTCAGATGCGGAAAACGGGTTTCAATCTCGAGATTGCGACGTCGCAATTGATCATATTCCGCATCGGTCAGATGCGGATCATCATCACCATAATAACTCGCATCGGCGAGTTTGAGCTCTGTCACCAGGCGGGCCAGCTCCTTGCGCGCCTGGTCTTCGGTCAGTGCGTCTACCGCTATGTCAGCATTCATGCCGCCTCCAGCAATTTCAATGCGGCGGCACGCGCCTCATTGGTAATGCTGGAGCCTGACAACATTCGGGCAATTTCTTCAAGTCGTTGACCGTCATCTAATTGTGCAACCTGACTGGTCATCTGTCCGTTCGGGTCTGTGTCCTTGAGCACACGCCATTGCCGATCCGCAGCAGAGGCGACTTGCGGACTGTGGGTGATGGCAAAAACTTGCCGGTCCGTAGAGAGCCGCGCCAGTCGCTCACCAATCGCCGCAGCAACCGCGCCGCCAACGCCTTGATCGGCCTCATCAAATATCAGCGTACATGCCTGGCCCGTCTGACTCAGCGCGCATTTCAGTGCCAGGGAGAAGCGTGCCAATTCACCGCCAGACGCAATCGCCTTGAGTGGGCCAAAGCCCGCACCCGGATTGGTTTCGACATCAAATGTCGCGCGCTCGAACCCTTTCGCACCACTATCGTCTGCAGCGATCGGCACGAAAACGACTTTGACCTGCACGCGGCCAAGATGCAGCGGCTCCAGTTCGGCATGAATCGCTGCTTCAAGCCTCTGCGCATGTTTGCGTCGCTGCTGGCTCAAACGCTCGGCGGTTTTGCGCCAGCCTGCCTCGGCCGCGTCTTCTGCCTCTCGCGCAAGACCGAGCGCTTCAGAGTCAGACTGACAGAGAGCCAGATCGCGCTCATACCGGGCCAGCGTATCGGCCAGATGCTCCGGCATACAATCATATTTGCGCGCCGCCGTCCGGAGCGCGAATAAGCGCGCTTCAACCACATCGAGGCGACTTGAATCATGTTCGGCAAATCGGGACAGCGTGTCGACAGCGCTATTGGCTTCAGCGAGTTCTATCAGTGTGCGTTCCAACGCGTCTGACGCCGCACCAGCGATCTCCCCGACGCCTGATTCAAGCGTGTCCAAGCCAGGCACACGCACAATCCGATCCACGGCCTTGGCCGATTTCATCAAGGCGTTTTCCAGTTTGGGATCGCGCAGCGCTGTCGCCGCTTCTTCAATGGCCTCACTAATCCGCTCGGATTGCAAGAGCGCGCCACGCTGCGTCGTCAATGCTTCCAGCTCTCCGGTTTCTATGGATAGTTTGGACAGTTCCTCGACCGCGAAGGTCAACCACTCCTGATGCTCCCGGGCCTTCTGAACGGTTTCTTCAAGCGCGATCCGCTGCGCGCGCTTTTCCTCAAACGCGCGCCACAGCCCCCCGCATTTCGCCACGGTCGCTTCCAGCCCCGCAAACGCGTCGAGCAAATCCAAATGCGTAGACGGCCGCATCAACCCAGATGCCGCGTGCTGGCCATGAATCTCTACCAAACTCTCACCAAGCTCTACGAGAATCGCGGCCGCGACGGGTTGACCGTTGATAAAGGCGCGAGACGGTCCGGATTGAGGGACAGTTCGGCGCATTAACAATGTCGCGTCTGGATCATAATCCAAGCCATGCTCGTCAAGCACGGACCAGGCCGCATGATCGCTGCTAAGCATAAATTCAGCCGTGATGCTGGCTTGGTCCGAACCCGCGCGAACCTGTTTGCGGTTTACGGGGCCACCGAGCACCAGGTTGATCGCGTCAAGGATGATGGATTTCCCGGCGCCGGTCTCGCCTGTGAGCGCAGTAAACCCTGTTGCCGCCTCCAGTTGGAGACGGTCAATCAGAACGAATGATTGGATCGAGAGTGCATATAACATGCCCCCTCATACAATAAGAACAAAATGAGAACAAGCGCTATTTGCCGCCCGGTATCAGCCTCTGCAACCAGGTCCGTTTTTGCGCCTCAGAGGCGCCTTCCGGGTCGAGGCCCTGACCGCTCAGCAAGCGATATGAGTATCCATACCAAACCGTGTCCGGATAATTGTATCCAAGCACAGCGCCCGCCGCCAGCGCTTCCTGCTTTAGTCCCATCGAAAGATAGACTTCAACCAGACGATGCAATGCCTCAGGCGTATGGCTGGTCGTATCATAGTCTTTTACGACCGTGCGGAACCGGTTCATGGCAGACAAATGCTGGTTCCGACGCAAATACCAGCGCCCGATCTCCATTTCCTTGCCAGCCAATTGATCCTGCACCATGTCGAGCTTGATCGTCGCATCGCGCGCATAATCAGTTTCCGGATACCGCCGAACAACATCGAGCAGCGCATTGCGCGCAAGCTCGGTGGTCTTCTGGTCGCGGCCAACATCCATGATTTGATCGAAATGACTCACGGCAATCAGGTAATAGGCATAAGATGCACCCTGGCCGGCAGGATTGAGCGACAGGTAACGCTGCGCTGTTGTCACCGCTTCATCATATTTCCGCGATTCATACGCCGCAAACGCGGACATCAGAGACGATCGCCGGGCCCATTCAGAATAAGGATGCTGACGCTCGACTTCGTTGAAAAGCAAAATGGCTTCGTCATAATCGCGCTTGTCCATTTCTTCTGTTGCGCGGGCATAAAGCTGCTCAACGGGCCGCTCGACATAAGCAAGCTCCTGGCGGCGATTCGAATTCTGGCAGGCGGTCAGCACCAAAGCAGCCGCTGAACTTGCGAGTAAAATCTGGTGAACTTTACGCATGAAGAATTATAACCATTTCGTCTGTCAGGGCAGATTCCCCAAGGTGTCCTATTTGTAAAGTCTGTGACTGTGCGCAAGCAAGGGCTCAATGTGAGTTTAACGCACTTGTCATCATCCGACTCCGCCCTAGTTCTCTATCTAATATGGTAGCCGCTATTCCGCGCTTCCGGACGAGGATGTCATGTCAGACCTTGAAAACACTACATTATCTGCGAGCGACGTTGATCGCCTCGTGGGAGATCGCATTCGCAGACGTCGCATCCTGATGGGGCTGACACAAGATCAATTGGGGGAATCCCTTGGGATTTCGTATCAGCAGATCCAAAAATATGAGACCGGGGCAAACCGGGTCAGCGCCGGACGGCTGTATTTGATCGCAAACCGCCTGGAAGTGTCACCGGGATGGTTCTTCGATCCCGTCAAATCGGATGCATCGAGCGGTGATTTTAACGAGCTCGGTTCGTCCCGCTTGCTTATGGAGTTCGTTCGCAGCTTCGCCCGGATCAAGGACGAGCGCCTAAAATCTGTGCTGGTTTCGCTGGTGCGCGCCATGACGGATGATGGCGAGGTCGAACAATCAACAAACAATAATGGTGCGCACACGACTTCGGAGAATTACGCGTCTCTGGATTAAGCCCATAATTAACAAGGCCTTGTCCGGTTGCGATACGTTTTAGCCACCATAGAACTCTGTTTTCATTGATTTTTCTATGAATCGCGGTATTTTTTTGTAGATGCCTGCGCACAGCGATTCCCACGCCCACCATCACGGTCACACCCATCATGATCATGGCAGTGCCGTCAGCAATACCGCTGATGGACGACGCCGGGTCGCGATCGCGGCCATTTTGACGTTTGGATTCATGATTGCCGAAATCATTGGCGGCCTGATCTCGGGGTCACTGGCGCTGCTCGCCGATGCGGCCCACATGCTGACGGATGCTGGATCCCTGGTGCTGGCCTGGATCGGTTTCAAGCTTGCCGATCGCCCTGCGGACGCCTCGCGGTCGTTCGGTTGGGCCCGCTTCAAGGTCCTCGCCGCATTCGTCAATGGCCTGACCCTGATCGCCCTATCGATATGGATTTGCATCGAGGCAGCGCAGCGTTTGCTCGACCCGAGCCCCGTCATGGGCAATTTGCTGCTCGCGGTCGCTGGCATTGGATTGCTGGTGAATATCGCGGCGTTTCGCATCTTGCATGGCGGAGATCATGAAGATCTCAATATGCGCGCTGCACTCTGGCACGTGGCGGGAGATTTGCTGGGTTCGGTTGCCGCGATCGCGGCGGCGCTGGTCATCATTTTCACCGGTTGGATGGCGATCGATCCGATTCTGTCAGTGCTGGTAGCAGGGATTATTCTGTTTGGCGGCATTGGTGTGGTTCGCAGAACCACTCATATTCTCATCGAAGGGGTTCCAGAAGGTCTGTCCCTTGACGCCATCAAAGCCGATCTCGAACAGGAATTACCCGATGCGGCGAACGTGGACCACATTCATGCATGGGCATTGAATGAGACAAAAACCCTTGTCACACTGGATGTTGAAGCGCGTGCCGGCGCATGCCTCGAATCACTCAGATTGGCGGTAAAGCAGCGCCTGAAAGAGCAGTTTCACATCGATCACGTGACGGTGGAAATACGTAGCAAACCCCTGGAATCGACCTGATCTACAAGGGTTTTGCCGTTTTAGTAATTCTGTGGATAAACAGAAAAAGGGAGGTCAAAAAGACCTCCCCTTAACACTCTACACTTACTCTACTGAGCTTGTACTATACCGAATTATGCCGGATTTGCAAATCAGCTCGACAGAGTATGAGTAATTTGTAAGCGCTTAGCCCATGACTTTCTTGGCCAGAGCACGCGCCTGGGCCTTCCAATTGTCACGTGTCATTCGACCTGGGAAACGAAGAGCCGTCTCCAGCAAGTCCATTTGCGCCTTGCGCAGATCTGCAATCTGCCAGAAGTGGAAAATTCCGGCTTCGTTCAGACGACGCTCAAGCACGGCGCCAACGCCTTTGATCAGTTTCAGATCATCAGCTTGACCAAATGGCTTGCTCAGGCGGCCGTTGGAATCGGTTTTCGGCGCAGCTTTTGCGGTTGCAGCGACCTTCTTTGGCGCAGCTTTGGCTTTCGCCTTCTTGGCTTTTTTACCCTTTTTGGCCTTGCCGCCGACTGAAGCGATTTCTTCGCTCAGGCGTTCTACGCGGGCTTTGACCTTCTCGTCAGCACCATCGGCATTCGCGCGCAAATCTGCGACTTGCTCTTCCAACTCATCAAGCTTGCTGTGCAGCTTGTCAGCTTTCTTGGCTTTCATCGAGAATTGCTTGAGACCAAGTGCGTCACGCATGCGTTCCATCCGCGCTTCAAGGCGCTCGCGCTGTTCGGTCTGAAACTTGGTCACGGCATCCGTAGCGTCACTTGTCGCTTCAGCAACACGGCCACGCACCTTGGACGCTTCTTCCGCGACACGGTTCATCTGATCCGTCATCTTAGCGATGGCTGTGTTAGATGTCAGACGTGCACGCACATCGCTTTCGATTTCTTCACCACGCGCGACCAGGTCGTCAAACAGGACCTCGCCTTGACCGCTGACTTTTCCAACGCCTTCGGTGGCAGCATCATAGGCTTTGCCATAGGCGCCAACGCCGGCCAGCCAGATCTTGTGAGCGACGTCGAAGCCTTTTGCTTCGATCGCTGCGCCGAGGAATTGTGCTTTTGCCTTCTTCGCGGCTTTCTTTTCACTCTTAGCTTTTTTGTCTTTCTTCGCCATGACTGGCTCCGTTTCTGGGATCGGATCGGCCCTGCGCCTTTCCTCATTGGCGGTCGATATATGAGACATGTCTAGAAAACGCATACTAAGTTTCGATCTCAAATTTTTTCGCCTGGTTGGCGAGTTTGTGATTGGGACGACCGCTGGAATACGATATATTGCATGACATGCGCTGGATCGCCGTCCTTTTCACACTGTCTTGCATATCCGCAGCAGCGGCCGAGGAAGCGCACTTGATCGCATTCACCGAAGGTCGGTATGCCGAAGCGGCGAGCGTCGTCGAAACGTCGCATGCGCCCGACGCACTTGCCTTCGCTGCGCGCAGCTTATTGGCAGAAGCGATCAGTGACGAGGCGTTCAACGTCTCACCCGTTCTGATCGAACAAGCCGAACAGTTGAGTCGTGAAGCGTTGATCGAAGCTCCAGATCATATTGAAGCGCGCTTGCAACTCGCCATCGCGCTGTCGCTGAAAGCGCGCCCGATGACCACCCGCGACGCTCGGCGCGCAGGCTATGGCGATGACGCCAAGCGTTTGGCCGACTCGGTATTGGAAGATGATCCAACCAACACTTATGCCCATGGTTTTCTTTCCGTCTGGCATATTGAAGTAAGACGTCGCGGAGGCGCTATTGGTGCATCCATCATGGGCGCTTCAATTCGCACCGCACGCGAACATTATCAGGCCGCAATTCGGCTCTCACCTGATGATGCCTCCGTGCACTGGCAATATGCGCGCGCCCTGGCCTCTTTAAATGCCAAGAAGTATCGCCGCGAGATTGAATCCGCTTTGGCACAAGCACTTGATTGCGGCGCCGAAACACGTCTGGAGCAGGTCATGCAGACGCGCGCGCGCGTGTTGCAATCAGCGATACGTACTGAAAAGCGCGCCGTCGTGGAAGAACTCGCTGCGCAAATGCTCTGACGCTACTCGGCGGCCACCGCTTCCAGCGCTTTGCTCTCTTCCAGGAATTTTTCCGCTTCCAACGCCGCCATGCATCCCATGCCTGCGGCTGTCACCGCCTGACGATATGTTTCGTCTGTGACATCTCCGGCAGCAAAGACGCCTGGAATATTGGTTGCAGTCGAATCCGGTGCGGTGATCAGATAACCATTGTTGTGCATGTCGAGTTTGCCGACGAAGAGCTCTGTCGATGGGGCGTGTCCAATCGCAATGAAGACACCGTGCACTGGCACATCTTCAACTTCATTCGTATCAACATTTTTAAGGCGCGCCGCGGTCACCCCCAACGGGGTCTCGTCGCCGAGAATCTCTTCCAGGACAGTGTTCCAGCGCACTTCAATCTTCGGATGGTTGAGCAAACGATGTTGCAAAATTTTCTCAGCCCGCAAACTGTCGCGACGGTGCACCAGAATGACTTTGTCGGCAAAATTGGTCAGGAACAGTGCTTCCTCAACGGCAGTATTCCCGCCGCCGACGACAACCACATCCTTGCCGCGATAGAAGAAGCCATCGCAAGTCGCACACGCAGACACCCCAAACCCCTGGAACTTGCTCTCGCTCGCCAGCCCCAGCCATTTTGCCTGAGCCCCGGTCGAAATGACAACAGAATCGGCTGTGTAGACGGTGCCGCTATCGCCAATGGCGGTGAACGGGCGGGATTCCAGATCGATCGAAGTGATATGGTCTTCCGCCAGATTAGCCCCCATTTTCAGGGCGTGCTCTTTCATTTTTTCCATCAATTCTGGGCCTTGGATTTCCGCAAATCCAGGGTAATTTTCGACGTCTGTGGTGATCGTCAATTGACCACCCGGCTGCGACCCCGCAACGACCAGTGTGTCGCGCATGGCGCGCGCGGCATAAACCGCTGCGGTCCAGCCCGCCGGGCCTGAACCAATAATCAAAATCTCGGTATGACGTGTCGTTTGCGCTGCATCCGCCATTTACATCTCCATAAGCCTTTAAGGGCGAGAATCATTTCAGCGCTGGTTATGGGGATTCGCGGACAGAGAATAAAGGGGGGAATTGCCTCACAGCAGCGTGAAGCCACACTAAATCATGCGCTTTCCACACCCATTTCCCAAGCCCAGACGCCATCGCCGCCCCGCCACATGGCATATGTCACTGGCCCCGTCAGCGATGCGGTTTCCATCAAACGGCGCGACCAATCATCGCCAGGCGCCATGGTCGCAGAATGGATTCCCCACAATAACTGCGCCTGGCGCAGCCGTTTCTTGTCGAGCGATCCATAGAGGATGGGTTGTTTGCCACGCACCCGCGAGAATTGCGCCAGTCGGAAAATGTCGCCCGTGCGCAGCGCCAGCGGTGTATTGTTGCGCTCTGCAATCTCCATGACCGCGTTTGCGGTTGTATCGACATCGTCATAAGCCTCACCACCGCCATCATATTGCACCAGCGCCTGGCGATAATCGTCGGCCTTTTCAACAGCGCGAATAATCCGGTTCATGATGGCCACAGCCGTTGCGGGATGGCGCCCGACTGCGGTTTCAGCCGACAGCATGACCGCATCGACGCCTTGATACACCGCGGTTGCAACATCGCTCGCTTCAGCGCGAGTCGGCGCGGCGTTTTCAACCATGCTTTCCAGCATCTGGGTCGCAACGATGACCGGCTTACCAGCATTGCGTGAGACGCGAACAATCTTGCGCTGAATGAGCGGAACTTCTTCTGGCGGGAATTCGACACCGAGATCACCACGGGCAATCATCACCGCATCGGTGGCATCGATAATGCCATCCAGATTGTCAATCGCTGCAGGCTTTTCGAGCTTTGCCACAATCATCGCTCGATCACCGATCAAGCTTCGCGCTTCTTCAATGTCAGCCACCGTTTGAACAAAGGAGAGCGCGATAATGTCAACGCCCATTTCGAGGGCAAATGCCAGATCGCTGCGGTCCTTTTCCGACAATGCAGGAACCGGCAAGGCTTTGCCGCGAACCGTAAAGCCTTTGCGATCCTTCAACACACCCGGCAACTCTGATCGCACGCGTGGTTTATCGCCAGCTTCGATCACTGTAAAAATCAGCAGACCGTCATCAGCAAGAATCGTGTCTCCCTCTTCCAGGACAGTGAGAATTTCGGCGCGCGGCACCGGGATCGTATTGGCTGCGTCAGTTTCTTTTCCGACGACGAGATCATACTCGTTGCGCATTTTTAGCTGTAATTCACCGCCAGGAAACTTTCCGACACGAATTTTCGGTCCCTGCATGTCCGCAAGCACAGCGAGCGGCCGTCCGAGAAGATCTTCGGTCTGCCGAATGAAATCATATGTCTGTTTGTGTTTTTCCTGCTCGCCATGACTGAAATTCAGACGAAACACATCGACCCCTGCTTCCGCCAATAGACGAATGGTGCCAGGCGCCGAACTGCCGGGCCCGAGGGTCGCGACGATTTTCGCGCTACGCCCTCTCAACCCTGCGGCCATTCTGCTCATGTTTAGATGCCCTTACCGAGTTCTGCTGCTTCACGCACTTTGGCTTCGATTCCAGCCCAATCGCCAGCCTCCATTTCCGCTGGCGATGCAATCCAGGTTCCCCCCGCTGCGATCACATTAGGCAAGCTCAGATAGTCCAGTGCGTTGTGTGGTTTGACGCCGCCTGTCGGCATGAAATCAATGTGCGGCAATGGCCCAGCGAGCGATTTCAGGAAATTGGCGCCGCCGGAGGCCTCCGCCGGGAAGAATTTCTGAACACCATAGCCCTGTTCAAACCGCGCCATGGCTTCGCTGGCCGTGGCAACCCCAGGCAGAATTACGCCGTCATGATAAGCCAGCGCCTTCAACAATTCCGGACCCGCGCCGGGAGAGACGAGAAAATCAGCCCCCGCTTTCAAGGCCGCATCCACATCGCCCTCCGAACAAATCGTCCCAGCTCCAACCACCAGATCCGGCGCGGCATCCTTCATTTCCGCAATCACCTCAAGCGCGACGGGCGTGCGCAAGGTAATTTCAGCGCTCTTCAAGCCGCCGTCGAGCAGAACCCGCGCGAGCGGCGCAGCGTGCGCAACTTGCGTGACCGTCAAGACCGGAACAATAGGCGCCCCGTGCAGGGCTTCCCGAAAGGTCGCAAGATTGATCATACGTCAAGGTCCTCGTCAAAGTGCAAAGCCGCTGCACCGATAAGCGCCGCCTCGCCCTCCATCAACAGCCGAATGGGAATAGGCTCCATGTAATGACTCATGGGTCCGCGCTGGAAGAATCGTGACAGCGCTTCCGGTTTCGCCAACCAATCGACGAGGCGTTCAGCGACACCTCCGGTGATCACGACTCCGCCGCGCGTTCCGTTGATCAAGGCCGCATCGCCAAGCGCATCGAGGGTCGCACCGGCTCGGATTTCGCATATGTCACGCGAAAGCTTATCACCGGCATTCGCACGCCTCATGATTTCTGCCGGCGGTGTTACTTCCCATGTCACGCCATCAATCTCGCACAGCGCCTTGTGGACCGCGTTCAAACCCGAGCCAGACAGGACCAATTCCTTAGAGACATAACCATGCGATGTGCGCAGACGTTTTGTCAGTTCCCATTCTCGTTCGGAGCGCGGCGCAAAAGCGGCATGTCCGCCCTCTCCGGTCATCACACGCCAGCCTCTGTCGCCTTCTGGCAAAAGTGTCGCCATACCCAGGCCGGTTCCCGGACCCGCAACGAGAATCGGCGAGCGTTGATCCGGAACACGACCATCATGCAGAAGATGAAAACTCTCATCGCCAAGCTCAGGAATGGACCGCGCCATTGCCGCATAATCATTGACCAGACGAATGCGCGCCAGGCCCACTTTCCGAGCCAGATCGCGGCTGTTTACGGTCCAGTTCCGATTGGTCAGGCGCACAATGCCATCGCGCACGGGTCCGGCAAAGGCGAACAGCGCTTGCTCTGGTCGCTTGTTGCCGAGCTGCCCCAGATAAACATTGAGGGCATCATCAAAACTGCCAAAATTGTCACCCGGCATGACGGCGATATCTTCGACTTCGGGATGGCCTGCAAACCCCAAACGCGCGCGCCCAAAGCGGACATTTGTTCCGCCAATATCCCCCACCAATACACTATCTGGCATTATACTCCCCCCAACATCGAAAAGACGCTACCGCCTTGTTCTGAATTACTGACCGTTGCACGAAACCCGCCAAACATCTCTCTCCCCAATCCAATTGAAGAGACGTTTGGGCGGAACGGCGCCGGGTCGCGGCTTTCGAATTCTTTTGGCGCGACTTTCACATCTAACTGTCCACGCACCGCATCCAGCCGGATCAGGTCACCATCTTGCACACGTGCAAGCGGGCCACCCCGGCTGGCTTCAGGGCCGACATGGATGGCCGCCGGAAACTTTCCAGATGCCCCAGACATTCGACCATCGGTCACCAATGCGACCTGATAGCCTTGATCATGCAGCGCGCCGATCGCGCCGGACAGTCCGTGTAATTCGGGCATGCCGTTCGCGGCCGGACCCTGGAACCGAACAACGATGACCACGTCACGATTGAGTTCGCCTGCATTGAAGGCGGCTTTGACGGCATCCTGACTGTCAAAGACGCGCGCCGGCGCCTCGGTAACGTGGCGCTCGGGCTTGACCGCAGAAATCTTGATCACGCCGCGCCCCAGCGGGCCATCCAGCATTTGCAGGCCCCCGGTTGCTGAGAACGGATCTTCGACCGGACGGATGATGTCCATGTCACCGCTTTCTGTTGGTGCTTCGCGCCATTTGATCACTTCACCATCGAGCCAGGGCTCTCGTGAATAGGTGCTGATCGGTCCGGCGACGCCTTGCGCATCACCATGCAACAAGCCGGCTTTCAATAATTGCCCGACGACAAAACCCATTCCGCCCGCAGCGTGGAAATGATTCACATCGGCTGGGCCATTCGGATAGATCCGACAGAGCAACGGAACCACTTCGCTGATCTCGGCAAAATCCTCGAGCGTGACGTCATAGCCGGCGGCAGCTGCCATCGCGGGGATATGGAGGGCGTGATTGGTCGACCCGCCCGTCGCCATCAGGCCCACCAAGGCGTTGACGAAGCTACGCGCATCGATCATCTCGCCGGTTGGGCGATAATCCCCTTTGACGGAATTTTGCAGCGCCTGACGGACTGAGGCGCGCGTCAAGGCTTCACGCAGCGCTGAACCCGGGTTCGGGAACGCCGCGCCGGGCAAATGGAAGCCCATCACTTCCATCAACATCTGGTTTGAATTCGCGGTGCCGTAAAACGTGCAGGTGCCCTGGCTGTGATAACTCTCTGACTCGGCGCGCAACAATTCATCGCGTCCAACATTACCAAGCGCGAATTCCTGGCGAATGCGCTGCTTTTCGGGGTTCGGCAGGCCCGACGGCATTGGCCCCGCAGGGACCATGATGTGAGGCAACCAGCCAAACCGCAGAGCCGCAATGGTCAGGCCCGGTATAATCTTGTCGCAGACGCCGAGATTGAGCACAGCATCATACGCGTCATGGCTCAGCGACACCGCCGAAGCCATTGCAATGACATCGCGCGAAAACAGCGACAATTCCATGCCTTCCTGGCCTTGTGTGACGCCGTCACACATGGCGGGCACGCCGCCGGCGACTTGCGCGGTGGCTGTATTCTTACGCGCTTCGTCGCGAATAAGCGCCGGATAGTTTTCAAACGGCGCGTGAGCAGACAGCATGTCATTATAGCTCGTGACGATGCCAATATTCGGCCAGCCAGAACCGAGAATTTGAGTCTTATCCATGACAGCGCACCCTGCCGAAGCGTGCGCGAGATTGCCTTCTGTCAGTTTGGCGCGCGCGAATCCGGATGGTTTGCGACCTCGGATCAGATCGAGATAAGCCGCGCGGCTATCTTTGCTGCGCGCCTCGATACGGGCGGTGACTTCGGCAATTGTATCATGGATTTTCGTCATCGTGATCAGGCCTCCCACCAGTCACGGCCGTCACGGCGCAGCAGCAGCCGGGCCTCGACCGGACCGTCTTCTAGTCCGGCCTGGTACGTTTCCATTGGCACGTCCGCATCGTCCCAGGCTGCCAACAGGCCATCGACCCATTTCCACGCAGCTTCGACTTCTTCGCGGCGCATAAACAGGGACAGATTCCCACGTACGACATCCATCAGGAGCCGCTCATACGCATCCGGATAGCGGACCAGGAAATTGTCTGCATAAGCCAGATTTAGCGGCAAGGACTTGATCCGCAGTCCCCCCGGGCCGGGTTCCTTGATTTGAAGATAGAGCCGGACCCCCTCATCCGGTTGCACATTGATGACCAAACGGTTTGATTGCGTCTGCGTATCGCCAAACATCGAATGCGGCGTTTCACGGAACTGTACGACAATCTCCGAATGTCGGTCTTTCATGCGCTTGCCAGTGCGAAGATAAAACGGCACGCGGGCCCAACGCCAATTATCAATGGCCGCTTTGATGGCGACAAATGTCTCAGTCTTGCTGTTCTGTCCAAGCTCTTCGAGATAGCCACTGACAGCTTCACCACCGACGGCGCCTTTGGTGTATTGCGCGCGGATCGTGTTCTTTGCAGCCTTCTCGGACGTGATCGGCCGCAAGGCTTCCAAAACCTTGATCTTCTCAATTCGAATGGCGTCGCCATCAATTGAGTTTGGCGGCTCCATCGCAATCAAGCAGAGCAATTGCAGCAAATGGTTCTGAACCATGTCCCGCAGGGCGCCCGAGCCATCATAATATCCCGCGCGGTCGCCGACGCCGTAATGTTCAGACACTGTAATCTGAATGTGATCGATCGCGGTCCGATTCCACATTGGCTCGAACAAGGAATTCGCAAACCGCAAAACCATAAGGTTCTGTACAGTTTCTTTGCCGAGATAATGGTCGATACGGTAGATACACTCTTCCTCGAACACCGCGCCGACGCCAGCATTGATGGCGTGCGCCGACTGCAAATCCGTTCCGATCGGTTTTTCCAGAACAACCCGGGCTGACCCGCCATTCAGCCCCGTTTTGCCGAGCGCCTCACAGATCGGCACATAGATTTTCGGCGTCACAGCCAAATAGAAAACAAGCGGCCGGCTCTCCTCTATCGTGATCAGCTGTTTCAACGCATCCCAGTCAGCATCCGGCTGGGTCGCGTCCATGGCGACATAATGAAGATGGCGCTCGAACTTCTTCCACTCAGTCTTGTTCAGCTGATCGGGCGTGGCCTCATCACAAGCCTCAAAAGCAAACTTGCGGAATGCAGCATCGTCCATTTCAGATCGCGACACACCGATGATTCGCGAATCTTCCGGAATCTGGCCATCCGCCCAGCGATGATAGAGCGCAGGAAGCAGCTTACGCCGGGCCAAATCGCCCGTGCCACCAAAGATTACAATGTCGAACGAGCCGACGGGAATAAACTCCGCCATACCGCTCCCTTTTTAAACAAATTCGTCCGGTTTCGTATGCGCCGCCGTGACAGCGGTGTCAACGTCGCGTCACCCCTAAACCGACGATCCGAGTCTGTTTGTCTAACTGAGGGAGATGTTTTTGTCAGAGCCCGGTTTCGGCCAAACTTTCTGTACGCACTTTGTGACCGCACGGACAAATTGATCCGCACTGTCGGTGACAATCCAGCGATAGACGCGGCTGATCGGATGATCCAATTGAATAAACCGACTTTCTCGGATCTTGATGTAAACGTAACTGAGTAAGAAGATCACCAGCACCGATGACCAGAACAAAACCAGGGATGGCGGCGCGACAGACTTCGCCCCGACCCTGGCAAGCTTAGCCAGCCCAACAAACACATCCTGAAAGATCAATGTGGAGACCATAAAAAACACCCTGCAGACAGGCTGCAGGGTGAAAATTGATCCATTCTGACGACGGTTTTTCAGCCTAGTTGCGCGCTTTATCGACCAAGCGATCATTCTGCGCCCAGTGCATCATGCTGCGCAACTTCTCACCCACCTCTTCGATCAGGTGCTCATTGGTACGCGCCCGCATCGACAGGAAGGATGGCGCACCCGCCTGATTTTCGAGCACCCAGTCGCGCGCAAACTTGCCGGATTGAATATCTTCAAGCACCGCTTTCATGGCCTTTTTGCTTTCGCTATCCACGACACGCGGACCGGAAACATACTCACCATATTCGGCGGTGTTGGAGATCGAATAATTCATGTTGGCGATGCCACCTTCATAAATCAGATCAACGATCAGCTTGGTTTCGTGCAGGCATTCGAAATAAGCCATTTCAGGGCTGTATCCGGCCTCGACCAAGGTCTCGAAACCCGCCTTGATCAGTTCGACAATACCGCCGCACAGAACCGCCTGCTCCCCGAACAAATCGGTCTCGGTTTCTTCCTTGAAGCTGGTTTCGATAACCCCGGCGCGGGTATTACCAATGCCTTTCGAATAAGACAGTGCCACAGCCTTGGCCGTGCCCGTCGCGTCCTGATGAATAGCGACCAACCCTGGCAGGCCAAATCCCATCTGGAATTGCGCCCGCAACGTGTGACCGGGCCCTTTCGGCGCCGACAAGGAGATGTCGACACCGGCGGGCGGGCGGATGAGATTGTAGTGAATGTTGAAACCATGGCCAAACATGATGTGCTGTCCATCTCGCACATGCGGCTCGATTTCATTGGCCCAGAGCACAGCTTGCTTCTCGTCCGGCACCAGGATCATGACAACGTCCGCCCATTGCGTAATTTCACTTGGGCTCATCACCGTCAGGCCTTCCGCTTCAGCTTTCGGCTTTGACCCGGAACTGGCTTGCAAACCAACCCGCACGTCGACGCCATTGTCCTTCAGGTTCAGCGTATGGGCATGCCCCTGGCTGCCATAACCGATGACGCCGACTTTTTTACCCTGGATCAGATCCAGATCTGCATCCTGCTCATAGTAAATGTTCATCTCTACAATACTCCTTAAACGGTCATGTTCGCGGCCTCGAGGACCGGCTGTGTTCGGTTGGATGATAAAATTTGCAGGCGATTACCGCGCCGCATCAGACACTGCTCGAGCATTCTGACTTGTCCCAGCGCGGACGCGTCAATTGCGCCAATCTCTGACAGATCAAGCGCACAATCGCCCGGGTTTTGTGCAATCGATTTGAGTTCACTCTTCAATGCATCCCGGTTGGCATAGATGAGGTCACCCTGCAGTTTGATCGCACCTCCATCCGAGGTGCTTTCTACGGGCGCTACAGTTTCGGATCGGCCGGCGCGTTTCAGACGACCAAGGCGCCGACGCACGATGCCCAGCAAGCTGAACCCATCTGACCAGTATCGACGCCACAATGACGGTTCCGCCAGAATCCGTCCGACCCATTCAAGGCCATGTCGCGATGCCCATTGCGGGGCGCGGCGAATAGATCCCGCGACGAAATCCACGACCGCCCCAAGATGGGCGATGACCGGCGCATCCAGTGCAGATTGGTTGCGTTCAATCCAGGCCTGCCCCTTGGCAGCGCCGAGCGACACGATGACGAAGTCCGGATTTGCCGCGTTGATCTTGTCGCGAATGTCGTCGCTGCTCATGCTCTCGACATCCCCAAAGCCTGGATTGTACCACCCGACAGAGATCAACCGTCCTTGTTCCTGGCACAGCACATTATGGGCTTTCTCGGCAGCGCCTTCACGTCCGCCAAAGAAGAACACCCGTATCGGGGAGGCGTTGCGCGGATCGCTTTTGCGTAAGCGCTCGAACAGGTCCGAACCGGCAACGCGCTCTTTAAGCGGCATGCCGAGTTGCCGGGCCAACCAGACGACGGGAGCGCCATCCGCGAGACTGAGATCGGCGTTGACGATCTGGCGCATGGCCTGCTCGTCTTTTAGAGCCCGCACCATCCAATTGACATTCGGCGTCACGAAGGACAGGCGCTGACCTGTTTCAACCGCGCGTTCGACAAGGCGCGCCGCCTCGGCAAGCGTGACATTGTCGATGGGCATCCCCATGATCGCCCAGACATCGCGGTCGAATGCGCTGCTCATCCTTTTTCAGCACCTCGTTTGATCGACAGGACGCCAGTCCGGCTGACCTCAACCAGGCCCAACGGATCCATCAGCGCACAGAACTGGTCGATTTTATCACTGGCGCCGGTCAATTCAAAAATGAAACTCTTATTCGTGGTATCGATCACGCGCGCCCGGAAGATTTCTGCAATCCGCAATGCCTCCACACGTTTGTCGCCTTCGCCCGCAACCTTGATCAGCGCCAGCTCGCGCTCGAGACCGCGCTTGGATTTGGTGATGTCCGTGACATTCGCAACCGGCACCAGCCGCAGCAATTGCGCTTCGATCTGTTCTAACGTGTGCGCCGTGCCGGCCGTGACGATGGTAATCCGAGAGCGATGCCGATCGCGATCGACTTCAGCCACGGTGAGGCTTTCAATATTGTACCCTCGCGCCGAAAACAGTCCGACGACACGTCCGAGCACACCGGGTTCATTATCGACGATCACCGCCAAGGTTCGTCTTTCATCGGCTTCTTCGACGTGGCTCATATCATAGGCACTGGCTGGGCTGTCGGTCACTGCACAGTCTCCTTCTGGTCGCTGAGGTTTATCCCAGGACGCCGTGATTTTAAGATTGATTTCAATGCTTTGGCGCGCTCCGCCGAGGCCACGCGTTGCGGTGCCGGGCGATCTTGAACGCGTTCAATGACGGTTTCAGCGCGACGTGCGTCGACATGTGCCTGGAGTTCAGTCACCAGCAAATTCCGGCAATCTTCGATAAAATCAGCGCTATTTGCTGCGGTCGGTCCGCCTTGCCGCGAAAGGGCTTCGATCTCGTGATAGACCAGCTTCAAGGCCTCTAGGATGGGAGGCGCGCCCAACCCATTTGGTTTGCTGTCGACGGGAGCGGGAAAGAAAAGCCGGCCACGCTCGATCAGCGATTGCAAGGCCAGCATCATATTCACGCGTTGTTGAAAGAAGCCCGCATCGTTCGCTTGATGCTGGCGCGTTCGGGCCAGCATTGCAGCGCGGTTCAGCGCATCGATGCACGCATTGCCCCACCCCAGGCTCTGGGCATCGACATTGTGCCGCATATTTTGAGCCTGGAGATCGCGCTGCTTGCGCGTCTCATTCCGACTGATCAGCGCTGAAAATGATGCAATCGCGGCCGCGATGACCGCGACCAGAACCGCAACATGATTTGACATCCAGGATAACAGGTTCTCAAGGCCCATGACGACACCCTCATCTAGGTTGCCGGTTCTGCCAGAGGCAGCCGCCATGGGAAAGAGACCAGATGTCATCAAACGAGCTTTCTTCCGGCATCATCAATCTCATCCCCGGTAATCTCGGACAAGATCATTTCATTGTGCGCTGCGCCTGACGGGATCATCGGCAGACAATTCTCTGCCTTCGTCACGCGACAGTCGAACACAACCGGCCCGTCATAGTCGATCATTTCCTGAATCTTGGCATCAAGCTGTTTCGGGTCATCGCAGATCAGACCAAGTGCGCCATAGGCTTCCGCCAGCTTTACAAAATCCGGCAGAGTGTCCGAATAGGAATGAGAATAGCGTTCGCCGTGCAGCAATTCCTGCCACTGACGCACCATCCCCATCCACTCATTATTGAGGATGAAAATCTTGATCGGAAGCTTGTGTTGAACAGCGGTCGAAACTTCCTGCAAAACCATCTGCACGGACGCTTCACCAGCAATATCGACGACCAGGGATTCCGGGTGTGCCGCCTGAATACCGACCGCAGCGGGCAAGCCATAGCCCATCGTCCCGAGCCCACCACTGGTCATCCATCGATTTGGGTCTTCAAAGTGGTAATGCTGGGCCGCCCACATCTGGTGTTGCCCCACTTCGGTGGAGATGTAGGTGTCTCTGTTCTTGGTCAATTGATACAGCCGTTCAACGGCAAATTGCGGCTTGATCTCGGTTTCACTCGCCGCATAGGCAAAGCAATTGCGGCTGCGCCAGCGATCAATCTGCGCCTTCCAGTCGGACAGATCCTGCGCCTTGGATTTCCCCCATGCCTTGATCAAGGCTTCTAGCGCCCTGCCACTGTCTGCGATGATCGGAACATCGGCACGGATCACCTTATTGATGGAACTTGGATCAATATCGATATGGATCTTCTTGGACCCCGGCGAAAATGCATCGATCCGTCCTGTGACGCGGTCGTCAAACCGCGCACCAACGCAAATCATCAAATCGCAATCATGCATGGCGTGATTGGCTTCAAATGCACCATGCATGCCCAGCATGCCGAGCCAGTCCTCATGACTGGCTGGAAACGCGCCCAACCCCATCAAAGTCGAGGTGACGGGTATACCGGTCAGCTTTTGCAATTGGCGGAGTGCTGCGCTTGCCGCTGGCCCGGAATTGATGACGCCGCCGCCTGTATAAAAAACCGGGCGCTTCGCCTTTTTCATCAATGCAATCGCGTGCTTGATCGCATCCGGATGCGGCTCTGTCTGAGGCTTATACGTCGCCTTGTGAATCCCGTCTTTGGCGACATAGCGACCGGTCGCAAACTGCACGTCTTTCGGGATGTCAATCACCACCGGGCCTGGTCGGCCAGTGGTCGCAATCAAAAATGCCTCATGAATGGTCCGGGCCAACTCATCAACATCCGTAACCAGGTAATTGTGCTTGGCACAGCAGCGCGTAATCCCGACCGTATCACATTCCTGAAACGCGTCTGTCCCGATCAGATGCGTCGGCACCTGACCGGTGATCACGACCATGGGAATCGAATCCATCATCGCATCCGTGATCGGCGTAACCATATTGGTCGCCCCTGGTCCGGACGTCACCAGAGCGACACCCGCCTTGCCGGTTGAGCGTGCGTAACCTTCGGCGGCGTGGCCTGCGCCCTGTTCATGTCGGACCAAAACGTGTCGTATGGAGGGCTCTGAAAAAAGTGCATCATAAATCGGCAGAACCGCGCCGCCAGGATAGCCAAACATCACATCCACACCCTGTTCCTTTAGCGCGGTAATGACGATATCTGCACCCGTCATTTGACGGCTATCGGTCTTGGCCTCGGGCTTGGTCTGCGTATCCATGATGTTGATCCTTAGAGGGTTTAGCAGGGGTGGGTTGAAGTTAAAAAAAAGGGTCTCCGGTAAGAGACCCTGTTAAAAGCACCTGCAACTGACCGTGTGTGGATGGTCAGTGCAGGTGCCTAATAACGAGTACGACTGTTGGACGCATGAAGCGTTTCCTCCCAAAAGTTAACTGGGGCATAACTTACCGATTAACCCCCGTCAACCTCCTTATAAAGGGCATGAATTACCCGTAATCGATCCTCAATGGCAAGACTTGGTATTCTCGGCCAGAACGGAAACTGGCGACCAATCCAGGTGAATTGTCTTTTGGCATAGCGCCGTGTGTCACGTTTGGCATTCTCAGCCGCCAATTCGGCACTCATGTCGCCGCGCAGATAGGCCAATAACCAAGGAATACCATGTGCCTTCATGGCTGGCAGATCTTCAGGCAGGTTTTGCGCCGCGAGCCCTCGCGCTTCTTCCATCGCGCCTTCCATCAACATGCCTTCAAACCGCCGATCAATCCGCGCGTAAAGCCGTGCTCGCGCTGGCGTCAGCGCGACGCCAAGCCACTCTCCTTCAGCAAGAATGCTGCGGCCCTTTTTACCCTGGAAGCTTGAAATCGACTTTCCAGTCGCCAACCAGACTTCGAGCGCGCGTGACAAACGCTGACGATCCCCTTCGCCCAGGCGTATGGCGGTCTCGCGATCCACCTGCTCCAGCTTTTCGCGCAAACCTGGAACACCGCTGGTTTTGTGAATCTCATTGACCTCGGCGCGCACATCTTCCGGTACGGGCGGAATTTGCGAAAGGCCTTCGATCAAGGCGAGATGATAAAGCCCCGTCCCACCGATGACGATGGGGACTTTACCCCGTCGCTGCACCTTCGCCAGGACGGGTTTGATGGCATCGAGCCATTTGCCCGTGGAAAAGCGCTCGCGCGCCGCAACATGACCGAACAGGTGGTGCTCAACGCCTTCCATCTCAGCCGCCGCTGGCCGCGCCGATATCACCCGCAAGTCACGATAGACCTGCATCGAATCCGCGTTAATGACCTCTCCATCCAATCGCTGCGCCAGCGCCACAGAAAGCGCTGACTTGCCGCTTGCGGTTGGGCCATGAATAAGGATTGCGGGTTTCATGCATTCAGTCGTAAGAAGCTCGCCACGAAGCGTAAAGTCAGGATTGCTGCAATGACGGACAAATCCCCCCGCTCCTCTCATGTCGCGACCGCTGTCGCCCCGGTCAGTCACGGCTTCATGAAACTCGGAGCCGCGCTGGAAGCCGCCTGCGCTGAGGCCGGTCTGGTCCAAACCAGCCATGTCCGCCTGCTTGGAACCGAAGAGAAATGGGCCGCTGTCGAAATCGCTGTGGCCGTTGACGAAGCCCAAGTGGCAGAGGCACGCGCCGCTTTGCGCGCGACTTTTTCCGGTCGCGCAGATATCGCGCTTTTGCGCACTCGCAATCGCAAAAAGCGTCTGCTGATTTCAGATATGGATTCAACCATTATCGAACAGGAATGCCTGGACGAGCTGGCGGCCTATGCCGGACTGAAAGACGAGATTGCCGCCATCACGGCCCGAGCGATGGCCGGAGAACTTGATTTTGAAGGCGCCCTGACTGAGCGTGTTGGAAAGCTTGATGGTTTGGCCTTGACCGCGTTGCAGCGATGCTATGACGAGCGCATCACGTTTATGCCCGGCGGGCAGACACTGACGGCGACCATGCGTCAGAACAATGCCTATTGCCTTCTGGTTTCAGGCGGTTTCACATTCTTCACGTCGCGCGTCGCCGAAGCGGTGGGATTTCAGGGGGATCGCGGAAACACCTTGATCGATGATGGGACGGCCCTGACCGGAGAGGTGGGGCGCCCAATTCTCGGGCGTGAAGCCAAACTCGATGCGCTCGACGATGCGGCCTTCGCCAACGGACTGAATCGATTGGATGCAGTGGCGATGGGCGATGGCGCGAATGATCTGGCTATGATCGAAGCGGCGGGTCTTGGTCTCGCGGTTCATGCCAAACCGATCGTTGCAGACGCGGCTGACGCTTCAATCGATGTCACTGATCTGACCGCGGCACTTTACTTCCAAGGCTATACAGATAGCGAAATCGTCTGGCGCGACTGATCTAACCTCGCACTTCGATATCGATCGCCTGGAACAGTGTGCTGGTGCGGCGATAGATGCGCAGTAAAAGCGGTTGTCCGTCTCGGTCCAGCGCCGCATCCATCGCGAGCAATGCGTCTTCCGGCGTTTCAACAGCTTCAAATGCCATTTCGATCACGACATCGCCTTTCTGCAGCTTACCGAAGCTCGGTCCACGCGGCGACACAGATCGAACCAGAACACCATTAATATCGCCGGGAATGCCATAGCGGCGGCGATCGGTTTCCGTCAGCTCGACAAAATCAACGCCAAGCGGATTATCCGTCAGCGAGCTATCGGTCTCGATCTGTTCCTGTTCATCGTCATCATCATTCGAACTTAGCTCGCCAAGCTCGAACGTGACCGTACGTTTGCGCCCGTCGCGCACCAGTTCGACGGGAACGGATTTCCCGATTTCGGTATCCGCGACGATCCGGCTCAAAGCACGCTCATCCACCACCGGTCGGCCATCAAAACTCAGTATGAGATCGCCAATCTCGAAATCAGCTTTCGAGGCCGGGCCATCTTGCGTGATCCGGGTCAGGATCACACCCGTGCCTTCTTCGAGGCCATAAGCCTTGGCCAGGTCACGATCGGCATTTTGAATATTAACGCCGAACCAACCGCGGCGCGCTTCCCCAAACTCGATCAATTGCGCGCTGATTTGCTGCGCCAGATTCGCCGGAATGGAAAATCCAAGCCCGACCGAGCCACCCGTCGGGGTGATGATCGCGGTGTTCACACCGAGGACTTCGCCATTCAGATTAAATAACGGCCCGCCGGAGTTACCGGAATTGATCGCCGCATCCGTCTGGATGTAATTGTCATAATTGCCGGAATTGATGTCGCGATTGCGGGCCGAAACAATACCGACCGAGACGGATCCACCAAATCCGAACGGGTTGCCAATCGCCATGACCCAGTCACCGACTTGCGCTTGTTCACTGTCCGCCCACTCGACATAGGGAAAGGGTGCGTCCTGTTCGACTTTGAGCACGGCGATATCCGTGGCTTCATCGGAGCCGATCAATTCGGCGCGCAGTGTGCGCCCATCCGAGAAGATGGCATTGATCTCGTCGGCGCCGGTGATGACGTGATCGTTTGTGACAATCAGACCATCAGCGGAGATGACAAATCCCGAACCGAGTGCGCCTTCCTGGCTAAACCCATCCGGATCGCGGCCGAAAAACGGATTAAACTCGTTCAACGGCTCGCCATCTTCAAACATTGGCAGATCATTGGCGATGACTTTTGATGTCGTGATATTGACCACAGCCGGCATCAGCCGTTTCGACAAGGTCGTAAAACTGTCTGGTCGCGCCTGTTGATCAACGGCATCTGTCGCGTCGGACAGGGATTGTCCGATCGCGAGACCAGAGCCCAAAGAGATAAGCGCGAGCGCTGACAGACAAGACCGTATCAAAAGGTTCTCCTACAGATGTAACACACACCTTACGCCTAACTAGGGCGTTATCAGGGCAAGACGCAAGCCTTTGTCACCCACCGAATCTCACCATGACGTAAAGCAGGATACCACCAATCGCCATGGACCACATGCCAGATTGTCGAATGCTCGATTCCGGCATGGCTGAGAGCCAGGCGCCAAACCGCTTCATGGCATTCGGGGCGCCTGCATAGATCGCGCCCTCAATCAAGAACCATAGACCGAAACCGGCCAAGATAATGGTCAACACGTTGCGCCTCCCTCCCGAATCAAACACCCCCGCCACAGCCTAGGCCGGACGGGGGTGATTGGATATGGCTGCGATGCTTATTGGACCGAGTTTTCAAAGCCTTCGCAAAGATCTGCCTCTTGGTCGGCGGCTCCGCCGCCAGAGGAACTCGTGCCGCGCGCTCTCGAATTCGAGCGCGCCCGCGCGATAAACTCATCGCACAGTCCGAGATTGTCAGGTGCCAGAACGATGCGGGTGCCGGCCGTGAAAGCATTCTCACAGGCGATCAGCGCACGCTGGAAGCGGAAGAATTCACGATCTTGATCATAAGCTTCCGCGTAAATGTTGTTCCGCGTCGCGTCGCCTTGCCCTCGAAGCTGCTCTGAGCATCGATTGGCTAAGGCTTCCCGCTCCACCCGGTAGCGATCCGCTTGCGCTCTGATTTCGGCGGCGTCGCGATCACCTTGTGTGCGTTTATCCGTCGCTTCCTGATTTCGCGTTTCGATCATCTGCCGGAACACGCCCTGGGTAATTTCGGCAGGCAGTTCAACCCGCTTCAACCGCACATCGATGATTTCGATCCCACGATCTGCGATCGCGTTACGAAGATCATCTCGGATATTGTTCATGAGGATCGTCCGAGCGCCTTCATCGGGAAGTTGCTCAGCCGTATCCGCCTCTTCGGGTGTCGCACCATCAGTTTCGTTCGATTCGCCTTCATCACTCGATTCTGGCGCTGCCTCACCTTCAATCGCCAATTGGCAAATGTCGACGTCACGGTCGTTGATGTCGAGTTCTTCAATCGGGGTCTGCGGCTTGAGTCCAGAGATGATTTCTTCGGGGCATTTCTGAGACAGTCGGTTGTAAATCGCGGTTCGAGCGAAGTTTTCCAACTGGTTGGCGCCTTCTTGTTGGGTCACGAACTGCCGATAAAATTCCAGCGGATCGTTGATGCGCCAACGGATGAACGCGTCAACACTTAAACGTTCCTGGTTGACCGCGAACACTTCAAATTCGGGCAGATCCAACCCCAGGTTTCGCTTATCGAAAAATACAACACTTTGATAAAGCGGGATTTTGAATTTCAATCCTGCATCATTGTTGTCGCCATTATTATACACCGCTTTCGATGCACCCACTTGCAAGACCAGCGCTTGCTGGCGTTGATCGACGATAAAGAATGAATTGAACACTGCGATCAGTGCAATGACCGCGGCGACAATGCCAAGAATACCAAATGGTCTCATTTTACTGCCCCTGCCCTGTGCGGTTGACGCGATCGATCGGCAAATACGGCACCGCCCCAGACTCATTGTCGAGGATCAGTTTTTCCGCGCGGCCAAGGATCCGCTCCATCGTTTCCAGATACATGCGCTCGCTGGTAACTTGCGGCGCTTCCTGGAATTCTCTCAAGATTTGTTCAAATCGGTTGGCTTCACCCGTCGCAAGGTCAATGACTTGCGCTTTATAGGCGCGCGCTTCTTCGACGATCTTCAGGGCCTCACCATCGGCGACGTTTTTGATCCGGTTATAGTCGCGTTGCGCTTCCTGGCGCGTTGCTTCTGCGATCAAATCCGCCTCGACAACATCGTTAAAGGCTTTGCGAACTTCGCCTTGTGGGGCTTCTGCTTCCTGAATCTCAACGTTCTGAATGCTCACGCCAGAGACGTAACCATCCATCATCTCCTGCAGGCGCTGCCGTACCTCAACCTGGATTTCGTTACGTTTCAGCGTAATCACTTCATCAAGCGTTCGCCGCCCGACAACTTCCCGCATGACGCTTTCTGCGGCATCGGCGACCAGTTTTGCGCCGCCTTCAATATTCAGGATGAACATTTCCGGTTCACGGATCGCTTCACTGGAGCCAACGTCCAAACGGGACAGGTTCCAGAACACTCGGAATTGAAGATCGACAATGCTCTCATCGCCGGTCAGCATCAGGCTGTCAGAATTTCCGGCGCCAATCGCTGTTTCGCGCTGACCTTCCGAACGAATAATTTCATGCGTTTCGATCGGTGACGGCAAATGCACATGCAGACCAGGACGGAAGTTTTTCTGATACTCGCCGAACCGGAACACGGCCGCCCGCTCACCTTCGTCAACAATCACGACGCCTGTCGCCAGCCAGGCCACCGCAGCAACCACGCCGAGCACAATGAATCCGCCGGGCCCAAGACTTGGTCCACGTTGCCGGCCACCGCCGCCGCCGCGTCCGCGCCGGGAAAAGCGTTCCTGCATCTTGCGCATCTGCTCTTCGATATCATTACTGCCGCCTTGGCCACCGCCGCCACCACCACCGGGTCGTCCCCAGGGTGATCCGCCATTGCCGTTGCCATTGCCTCCAGAACCGCCACTGCCCCACGGGCCGCCATTGGCCTTGGGAGGCTCGTCGCCATTTCCGCTATTATCGTTCCAGGGCATTGCCCCTCCTTTTGGTCTCACCAGATGACTGGCTTTTTTTACCTATGATGCCTATTTGCGTTCGAAACGCCTCTTCATCAAGGACATAGCCCATGTTTTGGGACAAGAAAGACCGTAAACCTGTGACAGATGCAACAATCAGGGCTGCCCTGGGGGCGCCTGAATGGCTATCCGGCGTGCGAATCGACGACGATGGACGCGTAACTTTGGTGATCGAGGCCGATCCTGCGAATCTTCAGAAGGCTGAAGCCCTAAAACTCGAGGCGGAAGCAAAAGCCATGCAGATTGAGGGCGTCACGGACGTGGTTTCGGTGCTGACAGCGGAAGCCAGCAACCAATCCAAACCCGCACCTAAACCCGCTGCAGGGTTGGCAACACATGCCAGTCCACGGCGCCCACGCTCGGGCGCCCGCCTGTCTTCTGCCGCCACGTCGCAAGGCCAACCCCAGAAATCCGGTGAGATTGCTCCCATTCCGGGTATTTCGCGCATTCTTGTTGTCGCCAGCGCCAAAGGCGGCGTTGGTAAGTCGACGGTATCTGTAAATCTCGCCGCCAGCTTCGCCAAGCAAGGTCTGCGCGTCGGCTTGCTGGATGCAGATATTTACGGTCCGTCGATCCCAACCATGCTGGGCGTCAGTGATCAAAGTCCGGCAACCAGTCCCGACAAAAAGCTGATCCCTGTCCGCGCTCACGGCATCGAAACGCTTTCAATCGGGTATTTGACCGATACGAATGCGCCGATGATCTGGCGCGGCCCGATTGTGCAATCTGCGATCACACAAATGCTCAATGATGCGGCCTGGGGCACACCGGAAGATCCACTCGACTTGTTGATCATCGACACGCCTCCCGGCACCGGAGAAGCGCAACTGACTTTGGCACAGCGCGTCCCGGTCACAGCGGCCGTCATCGTCACCACGCCGCAAGAAGTTGCGCTGGCTGATGTCCGGCGCGGCGCAGCCATGTTTGAAAAAACCCACGTTCCTGTGCTCGGCATCGTCGAAACAATGAGCTGGTTCGAGGATCCTGCGGGCACAAGACATTTTTTGATGGGCGAAGGCGGCGGCGTGCGCATGGCCCAATCCTTGGGCCTGCCTTTGCTGGCTCAGATCCCCATGATCCAGTCGATCCGGGAAGGCGGTGACCTCGGTCAGCCAGCCAGCTTGACCATCCCCGACGTTGGCGAAATCTTCGTCGACACAGCGCGCGAAATTGCACTGGGCCTGGATGCGCTTCAATCGAAGCCGGCGCCGAACATTATCTTCGAAAAATAATTCGCATTCGATCAAATTTTACGGATCGCTTGAACCACGATTTCGCACTTTTTCTATAAGGCGGATGAGAGGGACATTAGTAATGCTGAGTACATCTTCTCGCCTACATACATTTGTGTACGCCGTCTTGCTGTCGGTGGTACTGATTTGCACGACTGTGCATTTCTCTGCCTTTGTTGCGCCTTTCCTGGACGCCTTTGGCGTTCATACGGTGACCATCACGGCCGCGATCGCCTCGTGCGCGCTGGCGCCGCCAGCATCGATCATCATGGCGATATATTCCAGCAAGCTAATTCGCGTTCAGGAACAGCTGCTGGAATTGGCCACCACTGACCCTTTGACCGGTCTGTTAAATCGCCGCGCGTTTGCACACCGTTATGAGCGTGAAGCAGCGCGTTACAGTCGTACAAACCGTCCGGTTTCGTTGCTGCTCATCGATCTCGATTATTTCAAATTGATCAATGACAAATATGGCCACTCTGCTGGCGATGCCGCCTTGCGCAGCCTGTCCGATCACTTGAAGCAAACCTCGCGCTTCGGCACTGACGATCTGGCCCGCTGGGGCGGTGAGGAGTTTGCCGTTATGCTGTCGGATTCCGGTCATCAATCCGCGATGCGGGCGGCCGAACGTCTGCGCCGTCAGATCGAAACGCTCAACGTGAACTTTGGCGAGGAACGTATCCATCTGGAAGCCAGTATTGGCGTAATTGTTTGTCGGAAAGGCGAAACGCTGGAACAGGCCATGCAACGCGCCGATCTGTGCTTACGCCAGGCGAAAGCCCAGGGGCGCAATCGCGTTATGGCGTTTCCAGAAGACTTGCCGTCTGAGCCTGAAGCGACAACAGCGGCATAATCTTAAGAGCTGCAAGAGATCGTACACTTTCGGTGCGATGCCTTAATCTTCATTCAACTTAAAGTGGTTATTCCAGAAGGCTCAAACAGCCTGAGGACCGCGTTGCAATGACATCTGATCCGAGCGCCCAAGACGTCCGTCAAAAAAAGCCCAAGACCGCGCGCGCCCGTTCCTGGCAGACTGGCCGCGACACGTTCAAACTGATGGCTCAACATAAATGCGCCGCTGATCCAATATCCTATGCGGTTTGGTACACATTTGTGGACGGAAAGAATAAGGCGGTCACCGCCGCTATTGATCGCTTGATCGCCGACGCGCGCGGCATAAGCGCCGCGGATCTGCGCCAAATTCACGACCTTCACATCGCCGAGAACCGCCAAGCTGAAGAACAGCTGGAAGGCATCAGCCAAGCAATTCAGACCGAAGTCGCTGGTGCGAAATCTTTGGTTTCCGATGTGATTTCGAACACCAATAATTACGTTTCATCGATGGACCGAGCCAAGGGTCTGATCCCCAAAGCGTCGTCGCCCGAAGATATTATGGAAGCGCTTGATGAACTTATGGAAGAGACCCAGTCCTCTCAAGAGTCAGCGCAGAATATTCAGTTCGCCTTACAGAGCACACATGATGAGATGACGCAGCTGAGTTCCAAGGTCGGAGAGCTTCGTGACACGCTGAAACGCGACCCGCTGACCGCGCTGGTCAATCAGCCCAAATTCGAAGCGCTGCTGGCCGAGAATTCGACCGAGGCTTTGGCGAACGGCTACTCGCTCACGGTCATGGTGGTCTGTATCAAGAATTTGCAGGACCTCAGCCTGACCGCCGGGATCGATATTTCAGAATTTGTCTTGAAATCACTCTCTGGATTTCTCACCAAAATCGTTGCCGACGATGGCGTCTGCGCGCGATTGGCCGGACCGGAATTGGCGATCATGCTACCGAAATCAGCTTATGCTGAAGCCAGTAAAATCGCCAAGGCGATTATCGAGGAACTTGATCATTTCAAGATCGTCAAAAAACCAAGCGATGAATTGATCGGCTATATACGCTGTGCGTTTGGCGGTTCATCCCTGCAATCCGGGTTAAGTCCACGCGACCTCATCGAAATTGCCGCAGACCAGGCCAGCCAGGCCAAGTATTCGCATAAGAGCATCGTGAAATTTGATCTGACCAATCATCAGGCGGCTTAAGTCAGCAAGCAGAAAAACGGCCCCGCAGATCGCGAGGCCGTCTTGATCTAGCGATGTGGCGCCACGCCTTAGCCGGCTTGCTTCTTGGCACCATCATCCAGTCCATATTCACGAACTTTGCGATACAGAGTCGAGCGACCAATTCCGAGGCGGCGACTGACTTCGCTCATGTGCCCCGCATAATGCTCTATCGCGAACGCGATCAAATCGCGCTCAACATCTGAAAGGCTGCGAACTTCACCTTCTTCCAGGACCGACACGGGACCAACCCCGAGTGCGACGCCAGGATCATTGGCCGCGCGCGCGCCAGCGGGAACTTCAGGCAGGGCTGCAATTTCCGGCATGATGCCACTGATTTGCGGGAAGTCGTGCGGCTGTAGCATATCGCCTTCGCAAAGAATGACAGCGCGGAAGACGGCGTTTTCCAGCTGGCGCACATTGCCTGGCCACTCAAACGCACACAGCATTTTCATGGTTTCTTCGGCGGCGCCGACAATGCGCGTCCCTTCAGAGGCATTGAACCGGGCGATGAAATGGTCAACCAGCGCCGGAACATCCTCGACCCGCTCACGCAGGCTTGGCATTTCGACCGGGAAAACGTTCAGGCGATAGAACAGGTCTTCACGGAAGGCGCCTTCCTTGACCCGCTGAGCGAGGTCGCGATTGGTTGCGGAAATGATCCGAACGTCGACCTTAACAGGGCGTCGCGCGCCGACCGGATCGACCTCGCCTTCCTGTAAAGCGCGCAGCAATTTGACTTGCATATCAAGGGGCAACTCGCCGACTTCGTCGAGGAAGAGCGTACCGCCATCGGCTTCGACGAATTTACCAGGTGACCGCGCCACCGCGCCAGTAAACGCGCCCTTCTCGTGGCCGAACAGGATGCTTTCGACGAGATTTTCCGGAATCGCGCCGCAATTGACTGAGATAAATGGTTTTCCAGAACGCTCAGACGCGCCTTGAATACAACGGGCGATAACTTCCTTACCGACCCCACTCTCACCGAGAATGAGCACAGGAATGTCCGAGGCCGCCGCACGCTGCCCGAGGCGCAAAACCTGGCGCATGATCGGGGCGCTGGCGATCATGTCGTCAAAGCCCATGCCACCTTCTGCCTTGCGCGTCAGGCGCTTAACTTCGCCCGTCAGAGACGACAATTTCAATGCGTTTCGGATCGAGACAACGACGCGCTCAGGATTGGCAGGCTTAACCACAAAATCGACAGCCCCTGTCCGCATTGCGGCGACAATGGTGTCAATTCCACTGGTCGCCGTGAGCATGATCACCGGCACGTCCGGCCGACGTTCCGTCAACATTTCAAGCGTATCCATGCCGGAGAGTCCGGGCATGGTGAGGTCTAGCAGGACCACGTCCGCGCCGGCATTGGCATCCGTGGCAATGGCAACGCCTGTCTCGCCATCCGGCGCCGTTCGACAAGCAAAGCCAGCTTTCTCTACCGCTGCCGTGAGCAAGCGGCGTTGCGTTGGATCATCATCAATTACCAGAACGGTCTTCGCCATGTTTGGTCCCTCACAGGTCTCCACGCGCAACACGCATGGTTCATTTCGCTACGACCCGATATGGCACATAGAGGTGAGGTTACGGTTCAGACGATCCGTTGAATTTTATTGAATTTTTCTCAATTTTCAGGCGCGCGCTTGAAGACATATTCGCGCCAACCTGAGCGATCAAATGGACGCCAGTCCTTTTCGGCCTGGGCCAATCGGTCTGCGACAGCGACCATGACAAGCGGGTTGACCCCCAAGCCGACATGACTCGCCGGGACAATAATATTCTCCGTCTGCGCGCCGCGTTCGGGCGCCTGAACGGAGCCACGCCAAGCCACGACCCCATCGGTCTTGGTCAGAATGGATGTTGTCGGCACGGGCGGCGCTGACGCGAGATTGCGATACCGGCCCTCCAGCTCTGGCTGGGTTTGTTTGCCATTGATCGCTTCAAACAGGCGACTCGGGGCTGAATGCCGACGATCATTCGAAATCGGGCTGCCCAAAGAGATCACAAACCGCACAATGTCCGGATGCATCTTGGCGAGTTCGCGAGCAAACACACCCCCGAGGCTCCAGCCAACAATCGAGAGTTTCTCGCCATTCTCGGCATAGATGCGTTCGACGAGCTCAGACATTTCTTGCTCGCGTACCTCATTAAACTTGACGTTTCGGCCAAGTCCCCAGCCATAAGACTTGTATCCTAAATCATTGAACAGACGCCGCATTGGTCGCGTCGAGTGATCGCTGGCCATGAAGCCAGGCAGAACCAGAACCGGGTGGCCGTCGCCTTTGGGCAGATTTTGCATCGATTTACGAAACAATCCGAAGGTGGCGAACTCGAAAATTGCCCGACCTTCGGTCAAAGTCCAGAATGGATGTGGCGGTCTCGCCAGTGTTGCTGTAGCCAAAAAAGCCTCCCGTTTGCCGTGTTTACACGGTCAATTCCGCAACCATGATGGGTATTGGTGTACCTGACAAGGCTAGAAATTGATGCCTAAACAGTTAACCGGCCTTGGCTTTGGCTTTCGTGGCGCGCGGTTTCTTGGCCGCAGAGGCACTCGCTTTTCGTTTCGAAGTCGCCCGAGACTTGCTTGAAGTTGCTGTCTTTTTTGCCGCAGGTTTGGGCGGAGACAGGTCCAGACCCGCAGCTTCTACCATTTCGTCAAAACTTTCCCGCAGACACTGACTGTAGAATTCAGGGTCCGGCATGACGTCGCGATCAGCCGTAAATGTGATTGTCGCCTCTTTGACATAGCTTTGGACCACGTGGCCAAGCGCCATTCCGTCCAAGAGACACAAAAGACCTTGCATCGAGACAAGCTTCGCCCCGGCCTGATAAATCGGCACGGGTGGCCCCGGCACATTGGTCACAACCGTGTTGATCACCGGGCGAACCATATAATTAGCGACCCCCAGGCGCGAGTATAGTTGCGCCCCAAGCGCCATGAACAATGCCGGTGAGACCTTGCTTGCCTCCGTCATCTGACGGGCGCCGAGCGCGCTGGTCATCTCTTTTGAGCGACTGGTCTGGTCAAAGACATAAGCCATCCGCTCGGACGCGTCCTTGATATGGGTGCCCAGCGGCGCAATCATCGCTGACACCTGATTGCCCATCGTGTTCTTCTCACCTTCGGATCGAACCGAAATCGGCGCCATCGCCGTCATCGTCGTCTTGGGCAAATCATTGTGATGTTTCAGATATTTATGCAGGCCACCACCAATAATGGTGAGCATGACATCATTGACTTTCGCACCCTCAGCGAGCGAACGCAGCGCTTTGATATGGGCCAGTTCGAATACCTGACCATCGACCACACGATGTGGAGAAATCTTTGTATTAAAACGCGTTTTTGGCGCTTCCATTGCCGCTTTCAAGCCAAACTCGCCTTTGATCATGCCGCGCGCTGCGCGATAAATCCCAGGGACGGCCTGGGCGGAGACACCCATTTGACGAATCGGATTGAGCCAGGCGCGAGCATAGCCTTTGGCAAACATGCCGACACGGTTGGGGAATTTTTCCGGCTTCCAATTATCGGGCTCGTTTGGAGATGCGACACTCGGCGTCTCCGTATGCAAAGCCTGCATCAGATCGATACCCGACATGCCATCAATCGCGGCATGGTGCACTTTTGAGACAATCGCATACGAGCCTTTTGGAACGCCCGGAACATTGTCGAGCCCTTCGACAACCGTCATCTCCCAAGGTGGGCGTGACAGGTCGAGGGGACGCGCGAACAGACGGGCCGCTTGTATGTTCAGTTGTCGCCAGTCGCCCGGCTTTGGCAAGGCAACGTGTCGGACATGATATTCGAGATCGAAATCGGCGTCTTCGACCCAGTAGGGATAGTCGACATTAAACGGCACTTTGACGAGCTTCTGACGCATGGTTTTCGAGAACCGCATCCGCTCTTCGTAAAATCGCAAGATATCCTTGAACCGGACGAACCCGCCAGGGGCTGTCGACGGATCATAGATCAGGATCGATCCAATGTGCATCGGCGAACTTGGCGTTTCCATCGCCACGAACGAAGCGTCCATTCCTTGCAACTGTTCCATCATTTCTCCCATGCCAGACTTATGCCAGAGCCTATGGTGCCCCGTAGAGTAAACTGGTTTGGAAAACTATGACGCTTTGTTTTCAATTTGACCAGTCTTACTCGCGTGTCCGGAGAATTATACTCGCCAATCATGTAACCGGGACGGAGTTGCCCCTCTTCTGCGCGCGCAATTGCGTCCTGACATCACCCGTCAACGCGAAATGTTCCCGGTATCTTGATTGTGAAGGTCCGAATTAAAACGCGTTCCGGTAACAATAGAACTGTGTTACCCGCGTCATCTGTGAGGGGAACGTAGATGACGGACAGTCGATCCAAAGGCCGCATCATTCTTTTTATTTGCGCCATCGTCTTTTTCGATGCGGTCGGCTTCGGATTGCTGATGCCCATCATGCCCGAGCTGCTCAAGGATGTTGCCAATCTGGACTTGAGCAATGGCGCCACAATTGCCGGATTGTTGCTGACCACGTTCGCGATAATGCAATTTGTGTTCGCGCCGATACTGGGCGGTCTGAGCGATCGCTTCGGACGACGACCTGTTTTGTTGATTGCCCTGCTCGGCTTCGCCATAGACAGTTTCATCATGGCCTGGGCGCCTACCCTGACCTGGTTGTTTGTCGCGCGCATCATTTCGGGGATATTCGGAGCCACTTATGCCACCTGCTATGCCAGTCTGGTTGACATTTCGGCGCCGGACGAACGGGCGAAATTGTTCGGCTATGCGGGCGCCGCGCTGGGATTGGGGTTCATCTTTGGTCCGGCGATTGGCGGCTTGCTCGGCGAGTCCTGGGTGCGCCTGCCTTTCATCGTCTCTGGTGGCTTGATTTTGATGGTGTTTATCTGGGGATATTTCTTCTATCCCGAAACGCTGGAAACCAAGCACCGTCGGACATTCTCTTTTGCGCGGGCCAATCCACTCGGCAGCCTGATCTCGATCGGGCGCTTTCCCAGCGTGCTGATTGTCTTGGGCGCCTTATTCCTGATTCAGCTTGGCAATCATTCCTATTCCAGCATCTGGTCGTTTTATGTTTCCGCCGTAGCGGGCTGGACCCCGTTCCTGATCGGTTTGTCGATCAGCGTCTACGGCTTCGGCGTCGCTGGTGTTCAAGGCGGTTTGACCGGCCCGGTCATTGCCAGGTTTGGCGAAGTGCGGGCGGTCTATTTTGCCCTCGCCGTCGGCGTTGTGTCCTTCTTGGTCCTGGGGTTTGCGCAGTCAGGATTGCAGATCTACGTCGCCATCGCGATTGGCGCGTTTGCCGCGTTTTTGAGCCCGGCCCTGCAGGCCTTGATGACGGCGCGAACACCTGCTGACTCGCAAGGAGAGCTGCAAGGCGCAATTACCAGCCTCTACAGTCTGTCTTCAATCATCAGTCCAGCCGTGATGGCTTTTGTCTTTACGGCCTATACCGACGAGCAAGGACTCTACTTGCCCGGTGCACCGTTCTTGCTGGCCACAGGTCTGGCCCTGCTCGCCATCATCGTTTTTGCGATCGGCGCCAAGCGACTCAATGACCAGCCCCTACCCGCCGACCAGGCGAGCGAGGCTGTCACTGAGACGTTCGACTAAACCCGCTCAATAATGACCGCAGGGGCCATGCCGCCGGCCGCACACATGGTGATCAGGCCGTAACGGCCACCTGAACGTTCCAGTTCGTCGAGCGCTGTGCCGATGAGAATTGAACCTGTCGCACCAATCGGGTGGCCCAAAGCCATGGCACCGCCATTGATGTTGACTTTCTCGCGATCGAGATCGAGCTTGCGAATGAACCGCTCGGCGACGACCGAAAACGCCTCATTGATTTCCCAGACATCGATATCGTCTTTGCTGAGGCCTGCTTTCTCGAGCACTTTCTCCGCCGCCGGCACGGGTGCGTTCAGCATCAGCGTTGGGCAATCGCCCATGTTCGCTGTGGCGACGATACGGGCCCGAGGTTTCCAGCCATTCTTTTCGACCGCCCCCTGCGACGCGATCAGCAAAGCAGCGGCACCGTCGACCACCCCTGACGAGTTTCCGGCATGATGAACGTGATCCATCTTCCCTTCGAGCTCAGGATATTTCTGGGTCACCATCTTGCCGTAAGTGTTGCCCTGATCATCAACCGGAATGTCCATGAACATGTTGAACACCGTCTTCAATCCGGAGAGGCTTTCCATACTGGTCCCAGGCCGTGGAAACTCTTCCTTGTCCAAGGCCAGCGAACCGTCTGGATTGTGGACTGGCACAACTGACTTATCGAAGCGGCCTTCTGCAATCGCGCGGGCGGCCCGCTCTTGACTGACCACGGCGAGTTGATCGACAGCTTCGCGATCAATGCCCTCCAGGGTCGCGATCGCATCGGCGCAAACCCCTTGTTGCGACTGCGGATGCTTTTCGCGCAGGCTCATATTGCCGGCATCCAACATCGGAGGAACTTTTGGATCGGCCGTGGCGGATGTGTAGCTCATCATCTCAGTACCACCCGCAATCACAATGTCTTCCATGCCTGACATGACTTGCGCGGCCGCGAGATTGACGGTCGTGATGCCGGAGCCGCAGAAACGGTCAAGCGTGACCCCAGAGGCTTTGACATCATAGCCTGCATCGAGCGCTGCCATACGGCCAAGGTCGGCGCCCTGGGCCCCGCGCTGAGAACTTGTGCCCCAGATAATATCATCGACTTCGGACGTGTTGAGATTGTTACGATCGCGGATCGCGCCAAGCACGGTCGCGCCAAGATGTTGCGGGTGCAGATGCGCGAGCGCGCCTTTCCCCTGTTTACCAATACCACGTGGCGTGCGGCATGCATCGACAATATAAGCTTCGGCCATCAGACTGCTCCTGTATGTTGGAATACCGGGTCTGATATGCTTTACGCGCGCGTCAACGACAAGCCGTGACCCTGCGTGATTGGTCCTAACGGAAAGCTGTATGCTTCAGCTTCACCCTCAGGTCTGGTCGAATTTTCCACCTTTGAGAACAAAACGGCGATCGCAATATTTGCATTCAACCATGTCGTCTGACCCCATCTCATACCAAACGATGGGGTGACCCAGCGCGCCGCCGCCGCCATTACAAGAGACTTTGCGGTCAACCACATAAATCGTTTCGGGCTGGTTGAATGATGGGGCATTTGACATGAGCAGGCTCTCTAATTCCTTGCCGCCGCGGACGCGACTTTGATCCTCTTTGCGCTTGCTAGGCCGCACCGCCAAAGACGTCAATGTGGCGAGGCTTCCAAGCCGACAGGTTCGGCCACTGAAATAAAAACCTTGAGCGAATCCGGGCACGCCACCTATATCGGTCAGCCTGACTGGACGGAGTCGTCATGAACACACCAGAATTCGCCATTGAAGCCATTGGTCTGGAAAAGACCTATCGGGCCTCAGGCAAACTGCCTGAGATGCGCGCGCTGAAAGGCATCGACCTGAAGATTAAGCGCGGATCGATATTTGGCCTGCTGGGGCCAAATGGTGCTGGCAAGTCGACCTTTATCAATATTCTGGCCGGTCTGGTCACAAAAACGGGCGGCACAGCGAAAATCTGGGGGCTGGATATTGACGCGCATCCGCGCTCCTCGCGCGCGGCGATTGGGGTCGTGAACCAGGAAATCACCATGGACCCGTTCTTCACACCGTTGCAGGCCCTGGAGCTGCAGGCCGGCTATTATGGCGTCCCCAAGGCGGAAAGACGCAGTTTGGAAATCCTCACCGCGGTGGGGCTGGACGACAAGAAGGACGCTTATGTGCGCCAGCTGTCCGGCGGTATGAAGCGTCGTCTGATGGTGGCCAAAGCCTTGGTGCATAATCCGCCGGTGCTGATCCTCGACGAGCCGACGGCAGGAGTCGACGTCGAGCTGCGGCGCTCTCTATGGGCCTATGTCCGCGAGCTTCATGCCAACGGCACTACGATCATTCTCACCACGCATTATCTCGAAGAGGCCGAAGAGCTGTGTGATGAGATTGCGATTATCAGTCACGGCGAAGTCCTGGCCCAGGAGCCGACGCCGCAGCTCTTGTCCCGTCTCGATCAACGCCTGCTCAAAATCACGCCGCGAGAGACGCTCAGCGCGGTTCCGCCGGCGTTGTCGGATTTGAACGCAACGATCGCCGAAGATGGTGCACTGAACATTACATTCCGGAGTTCTGAAACGGGCATTGGTCGCCTACTTGAACGTGTGCGAGAGGCCGGAATCGGGGTTGCTGATCTATCGACCGAGCAACCCAATCTGGAAGACGTCTTTGTCGCCATGACGACGGAAGCCGCCTAACTGGATTTGACCAGTCGCAATTCGATCCGTTTCAATTCGCGTAATACATTGAGATGGTTCATACGCATCCAGAACCAGACTTTGATCAGGCCGACACCGAGGCTCGCCCATCCGAACAAGGCGCCCCACAGGATCACCAGTTTCAGGCTCTCGGCTTTCAACATGTTGTAGCCAGCCCAAACCGACAAAATGAAAATGCCGAAACTCATGATGAAGGCAAAGGCTGTCCAGTATCTCAACGGGCCTGAGAACGTCATACCCATTTGCTGAAACAAGCCGACATCCTCCTCCAACTCTTTCAGAAATGCTTCATCGTCGGCATTCAAACTTGTCATCAGACGGTCTTCGAAATTGCTCATCAGGTGTCTCCTTTCAGACAGGATTTCAGATGGTTGCGCGCATGAAATATGCGTGACTTTGCCGTCCCAAGGGGCACCCCTGTCACGGCGGCGATTTCATTCAGGCTCAAGCCCTCGCCAAAAAACAGAATAGCCGCCAGGCGGTGATCATCGCTGAGGCTTGCCAGCGCCTGATCGATCTCGACTTGCAGCTCCCCACGCGCCGGTTGACTGGGCTCAGGGGCCGCGTCGAGTGGCGCCGTCCGGTTGCGATCGAATTGCGCCTTGCGAATGCGGTCAGCACACTTTCGTCGCAGAATGCCGAATGCCCAGCCCGGAAACATCGCAGGATCCGAGAGCCGCGGCCAGCCACGGCAAATCCCGGCCCAAGCTTCCTGCACGGCCTCCTCCGCCTCACCTCGATCCGCCAGTAGACGCAACGCCGTGCGCATCAATCGCGGATACCAGCGTGCCGCCAGACGATTGGCAGCGCGGCGATCGCCTGAACGCGCCAGTGTGACGAGCAATTCGTCATAAACGCGTTCTGTCTGCTTCGCCGCCATGCGTGATCTCCCCAATGGCTTGCATAATCATAGTCGGTTCCAACACCAAAAAGGTTCACCTTCACGCTGAGGCAGGCTTTAACGCCGCGTCGCAAGTCGATAACAGGTGGGTCAAAGATCGATTGGGAGACAGCAGTTTGGACTATAAAGACGTCGTTATGGGCCGCCGCAGCATTCGCGGCTATCAGGATAAGCCCGTACCAAAAGCGCTGATCCGGGAGATCCTGGAAATGGCCATGCGAGCGCCGACTTCGCTGAACACGCAGCCTTGGAACTTCTATATCGTCACCGGCGATCCGCTGGATCGAATTCGCAAAGGCAATGTCGAGCGCAATCTCGCTGGCGTGCCCGACTCGCGTGAGTTTCGCGGCGGTCCAGGGTATCAAGGTGCACATCGCGAGCGCCAGATTGGCATCGCCATACAATTGTTCCAGGCCATGGGCATCGAGCGGCATGATAAGGAGAAACGCCAGGATTGGGTGCTGCGCGGATTTCGTCAGTTTGATGCGCCGGTCTCGATTGTGGTGACTTATGACAAATCGATCCACGGTTCGGATATCGCGCCCTTCGATTGCGGTGCGGTCGTCAATGCGCTGGTCAATGCAGCCTGGTCAAAAGGCCTGGGCTGCGTGATCAATTCGCAGGGCATCATGCAATCGCCCGTCGTGCGGGAGCATGCCAACATTCCCGATGACCAAGTCATTATGATCTGCGTTGCCATGGGCTGGCCGGATGATAGTTTCCCCGCAAACGCCGTCGTCTCCACTCGAAAATCAGTCGAGGAAGGCGCGGTTTTTGTCGGCTTCGAGGATTAGGCCGGCGCGGCCCTGTTCTGAATGACGATGTCTTCGATCCAAGGCAAATGCTCGCGTCCGACGAAAATTTGGTCGTCTATGAGATAGCCTGGCGCACCGACAATTCCGATTTCATCGGCCGCCTCAAGCGCGGCTTCGAGAGCCTGTGCAACTGTTTCCGGATTGATCGCGTCCGCGTGGCCGAGCGAATGCAGTAATGATGTGACGATCTTTGGATCATCGAGATTGGCATGATCCTCCCAATACGCCTTGAATGCAGCGTTTATAAAAGGCAGTGGATCGCCGGACCAGGTTGCCAGCACGCCAAGGGCGAGATCCGTGGCGCCTGGTTGCTGCGGAAATTTCAGGTCGATGCCTTGATGGTGCGCATACTTGACCGCCTGACGGCGCAATGCCGCCGCCCTCACACGGCGATGGCTTTCACCGACGGTTTCTTCTTTACCGAGCTTGGGAATATCGCGCTCAACGCTCCGGAAGGGGCGCCAGTCAATCGTCAGATCATGTCGTTGGGCCAGAGCACAGGTCGGCTGCAGCGCGAGATATGCCGCCGGAGATTTGAAGTCGATAAACACGGTCAGCATCAGGCAATCTCATAGGCAATATCAGGTGCCGCGCCTTGCCGCCCGGTCAGCGCCCAGCGCAGATATGGAATATGTTCACGCCCGAACAGAATGTCGTCATCGAGCACATAAGTTGGCACGCCGAATATCCCGTTCGGATGAAATTGCGGCTGTAAGGCATCATGCAGCTGTCGCCCCGCACCGGTCGCAAACGCGCGAAACCCATCGGAGCTGACACCCGCTTCCCGCAAACACGCCTCCACAATTGCAATATCCTCAATATCAAGCTCGCGGCGCCAGAAGGGCGGATAGACCGCTTCAAAATAGTCTGCGAGCCGATCTCGCGCATTGGCCATTACCCAGAGAATGGCAATATTAGGCAGCGTGGAATCCCAAATTTTCTCGGTCCCCTTGAGCGTCAACCCTTGCCGCTCGGCATAGCGTCGGGCGTCGCGATAAGAATACCGGATGGCATTCCAAGTCCGTTGACTGCGACCTTCGGAGGCAACCACTTTGCCTTGTTTCTTTTTCGCGGAGCCGAGATAACTCGGAATATCCAGCGTCAGTGGGCGCCAATCGAATTGCAGTCCAAGCTCAGCTTCCAACGCCAATGTCGGTCGGATCGCGACAAAAGCGTATGGGCTTTTAATATCGACATAGACGATGAGCGGCGCAGCGCTCTCCAACACTTGCATCTTTCTCCTCCCCGGCGAGATGCTGATCTGCCTCTATTCTATGGCAAAGGTCAAACCGGTCGCCCGCAAAGTGAACGCGACCGGACGCTGCAATGCCACCCGGTCGCGGTCATGCGATCAGAAGGCTTTCTGCCATCCGAGTGTGAAGGTCAGGTCGGTCTCCATTTGTGGACCATTCAGATCTCGATGCAATGGCAGACCAATTTCAGCGGCGACCCGGTGCCCTTTTTGCCAACCGGTCTGACCGGCAAGATTGATCCCGGCGAGGATTTCAAGCGTTTCGCCGCCATGATTGGCAGGATCCGCCGTCTGTACAGGCGCCGTAATAACCGCATCACTGCCTTCAATCTGACCGGATGATCGTCCTTTCAAACGCCCCGAAAATGAGACCCAGGGATGCGGTTCGAAAGCCAGCCAGGCTGTCGCTTCAGCGACATCGCCAAGCGTATAGCCCTGATCGTTCTCATCGATACGAAGAATGCCGGACGCTTGCGCGCCATAGCTCCACTGCCCGGTTCGTGACCGTGCGGTGATTGACGGTTTCAGATCATACGTACCGGACCCCAATTGCATCGGATATGGCAGGCGCGGATTTGGCGTTGTCCCCATCGGCGTCAGGATCTGGTCAGTTTCCGTGATCGATCCGGTGGGCAGTGAAACCGCCAGACCGAGATTGATCTGGCGGTGTTCATAGCCGCCATCATCGAGCCCAATAATGGCGCCGATCACAGTATCGCCAAACCCCGCTGTCTCTGTCGTGAATGTTCCGAGCCGGTTCGTGCCAGTGGCGCCCTGGAATGTGACGTGATCCATTTCCTGATCCACATACATGCCCATCGCCATCAAAGTGATCCGATCGGTCAGGCCATACATGCCGCCAATCATATGCATCTGCATCGGCATTTCGGTTGGCACCACGCGAAGCGTTGGCGGCGACATAGGCGGATTGGCGAAGGGGTTGGCGATCGTCGTCACAATCTCGTCGGGCGAGAGACTGTCAGTGCCGTTACGGTTTCCCGACATGTCCATGAACATATAGCGATAGGACACCATCCATTCGCCTTTTTTGTGCCGGTGGTCAGCCATGACTCCAATCGGTGCATGGTCTGTCGCATAGGTGACTGTACCGCCATCGCCTTCATGGGCAAAAGCCGGCAGCGCGCTGCACAGCAGAACTGCGCTCGCTAGAAGCTTGATTTTCATAATATTTCTCACAAAGAATGGTGGACGCGCGCGGCGCCCAAACTGGATTCTGGATCAGACTTTGTGAACAAATGGAGGCCCTTGCGGCGGCGCTCCCGGCCAGAGCGGCGACCGCGGTGACACCGGATCGGGCAAATCAGAATGATGTAAGACGGGGTGACTCATCGCCACCAGCGAGGCGCTTGGCGCCGCAAGTGAAAGACCTGACATCGACGTGCAGTCGCCGCAGCACGTTTCGGTGGTTTCCTCAGCAGGAGCCCCTGGAAGGTTCAGGGAAACGGTGCGGGTTTCGCCGCTGCTACACAGCATCATTTCCAGCGTTTCGCCTGGCGCAATTTTCATATGCGCTTGCGCGCCATTCGCGAGATAGGCAATGGCCGCGATGACAAGCACGAGCGTACGTATGACAGGGGAAACGGTCATTCGGTTGGTCTAGTGCGACGCATTGCGACCGTCGCTGCGGCGCTTTGTCAGAATTTGCCGCCAGACGTGACAGTCAGGTCATGAAAGATTTGTCACCGACGGAATGTCTGACCGGCGGCGTTGCACGCGGGAGACCAGTCCTCTCGTCCACTGCGATCCGGCTCCGAACATTACGAAAGCTTATTCTTGTCTATCCGCCAGATCCCGTTCAACACATGAGGACTGCGTTGAAAATTTAACAATTATTCGACCAGGATGACACACCTATATGTTCCACGATTTCTATCCACGCCCGGGCGCGTTCGCGCGGGTTTTGAAGTGGCCGCTCGTCTTTTGTACAAGCGTCATGCCTCTCACTGCATTTGCGCAGGACATCTCCACCGAGACCAGCGATCCGGTGACGACCTCAACCATCGATAATGGCAGTGCTGCAGACATTACGATCACGGAGGACGGCTCGATTGAACTTGGCGGCACGGAAGGCCAGGTCGCGGTCACCATGGATAGTGACAACCATATCACCCACAATGGCATCATTCAGATCGATGATACAAATTCGGTGACCGGCATTCTGCTGGAAGCGAATCGAACCGGCGATCTGACAATGGGCGGCGAGATCAATCTGGTGGAAGACTATACGCGAGAGGATCTCGACGATGACGAAGATGATGACGGCGCGCTGGCACTCGGCGCGGACCGGGTCGCCATTCGCCTGGCTGGCGGGGGCACGCATACGGGCGACATAAGTCTGCAATCGATATCCACGATCAATGTTGAAGGGAATGCGTCCGCCGCCATCCTTTTGCAGTCAGAGCTCGACGGAACATTGACGATGGATGGCATCATAAATGTCATCGGCGAGGACGCGGTTGCCATACAAATTGACGACACCGTCACGGGCGATGTGCTGATCAGCGGCAACATCATCACACAAGGCACCAATGCGCGCGGCGTCGATATTGGCGGCGACGTCGAAGGGAATGTGACGGTTGAGAGCACGATCGCCACGTCCGGCTTCACCAACACCGGCATCAGCAATTATGTCTCTCCCCTAAGCGTCACAGACGACACCCTCCCCTTGGACGAGCGTATCGATGCCGACGATCTAAATGATAATGGTCCGACGTTCGCGATTGGCGGAAATCTGGCCCATGGTCTGCTGATCAATGGCGCAGTCGACACATTCATTTCCGAAGAAGATGAGGCGGACGAAACCAAAGACACGATCGACGATTTTGATGAGAACCGAACGACGGGGATTCTCTCCTCCACGGGATCGGGCGCAGCATTGTTGATTTCTCCGGATCTTAACCGCGACGCCGCGCAGGACATCACGCTTGGCACGGTGATCGAAACCGTGCGCGATACGAGCGATGATGATGAGGATGAGGATATCACCGAAACCCTCGCCAGTTTCACCTATGATTATGGCCTGATCAATCGCGGCGCGATTACAGCCAATGGCTTGAATGTCGGTTATGCCGCCAACGCGGTGCGGATCGAAGGCTCGGAGGATGGCCTGTTCACCACCCAGATCACGGGCGGCATGCTCAATACCGGGACGATCAATGCAGAGGCCTTTGAAGCAGATGCCATTGCGATGAGCGTCGGTGCCGGCGCACGTCTCGACACGCTTGAGAATAGCGGTGACATTCTGGCTACAATCTCGGCCATCAATGAGTCCGCCGCTCATGCCCTGCTGATCGAGGCCGGCGCAACGCTTCCGACACTGACCAATTCGGGGGTTATTCGCGCCAATACGGTCGGGGAAAGTGGCAGTGCTTATGCCATCCGCGATCTCAGCAATGGCCTTTCCGAAATCACCAATACGGGGGTGATCAGCGCGTTTCATGTCGATGATGGGACCGAACCAGACATCATTGGCGAGACGCGGGCAATTGACCTGTCGACCAGCACAATTGACGTCAGCTTGATCCAGTCATTGCCAACTCCGACAGAAGACGTGAATGGCGATGATGTGATTGACGCAGATGATGTTGTCGCGCCGGCTATGGCCGGTGACATCCTGTTCGGGTCCGGCGACGACACCTTCGTCTCGACCAGCGGGAGCATCGCGGGAGACACATCGTTTGGCCTCGGCAATGCGACGATGAACTTGCAGGCGACAGACTATGAAGGCGACGTGACGTTTTCCGACGGCGACAACACGCTTTCCATCACAGGGTCTTCATATATTGGCGACGTATCTTTTGGCGGCGATAATGCGAGCTTCGATCTCAGCAACTCGATCTTCACCGGGCAATTGATTAGCGATGGCACGCTCGACCATTTCGAGGTCGCGGAGTCCGACCTACATTTCACGGAAGGGATGGCGGCACGTTTGGCCTCGCTCTCCATCACAGGAGACTCGCGCCTGACGATTGATCTTGATCCGAATGGCACGCATTCGGCCGCAACGCTGACCGTCGCCGATACCGCCACACTCGGCGACGGCGTCACCATTCGCCCCGACTTGCAGAGCATATCATCAACCGACTTTACCTACACAATCATCGATGCCGGTACGCTGATTTATGATGGCAGTCTGGATCAAACCCTGATTCAGGACGCGCCGTTCATCTATGCTGTAGAACTGGTTGTGAACGATGACACGCGCGACACACTCGATCTTGAATTCAATCTCAAGAGCGCTGAGCAATTGGGCTTAGACCTCAATCAATCTGCGGCTTATGACGCTGTCCTGGAAGTGTTCAGCACCCATAGTGATCTAGGCGCCGCGCTGGCAGAGATCACCGAGGAAGACGCGTTTCTGCAAACTTATGACCTCTTGCTTCCACAGCGCACCGACGCCGCCACGCGTTACCTGTCCTCCCAAGCGAGTGCGGCATTCGGGGCGCTCGGCAATCGCATGAAGACGCTGTCCAGTGACGCCGAAAGACCGATTGGGTTCTGGGCCCAGGAATATTTCACCATGATCGATGTTGAGGCCGACACTGACGTGCCAGGCTATAATGGCAGTGGGCTTGGATTCGCAGCGGGGTTGGATAGCCGCCTCGGCTTTCTCGACATTGGCGGTCTCTACATCAACTATTCGAGCGGCGATTTCGAGGAAAAGACAGGCGGCGCAAACCCCGTCACCACCAGCGCGTTTGGCATTGGTCTTTATGCCAAGGACTCAATCGGCGCGCTCGACTTCACCATTGCCAGTCAAATCAGCACCGTTGATTTCAACAGCCGTCGGGAACTTGATCTGGAAGATATCACGTATACGCAACGTGGCGATTGGGCCGGCACCAGTATGATGACAAGCGCGAGTGTGTCTTCCGTGTTTGAACGCGGGCAATTCTATGCGCGCCCGCACCTCTCCATCGATTACTTTCAATTGCAGCAGGATGGCTATTCCGAATCCGGTGACGAAGAACGCCTGGCGCTCGAACTGAATGCTGCAGATACGGACCGCACCAGTGCATCGGCTGTGCTTGACCTTGGCGCCCGTCTGCCGATTGGCGGACGCAACCCCGCTGTCATCATTCCAGAGGTTTCGCTGGGCTATCGCGGTGAAATCGATTCAACCCCGTACACCACAACGGCCCGGTTCCTGGATGGTGAGGAAACATTTGACATCTTGGCACAGGACTCGTTTTCAGACGCCTTGCTCGCCGGCATTTCCTTAAGCACAGACTCGGTGATGGGTTCAGCCCGGATCGGGTATGATGTCGAACTGGCAGAGGAAGGCCTTATTCACTTTGGCGGCGCCACGCTGAAGCTGAAATTCTGAGCGCGATACGCGACGGAATAGTCAGCGCCCTCTAGCCATTCTCTGTTCTCGCGCTGATAGTGATCGCAATGCGAACACAAATCGGAGGATGACATGGGGAAGTTCAGCGACAAGGTGGTGTGGATCACCGGTGCCTCATCTGGAATTGGCAAAGCCTTGGCCGTCGCGTTTTCAACGGCGGGGGCAAAGACGATCTTGTCTGGTCGCCGCGTCGAGGCCCTGCAAAGCGTGGCGGATGATTTGCCGACCGCCGCTTTGGTGCTGCCGTTCGAAGTCACCGACTATGACCAGCTCCCGCGCCTTGTCGACGAGGCATGGGCCTGGGCGGGAAAAGTCGATATTCTGATCAATAATGCCGGCGTCAGCCAGCGCAGTCTGGCGATCAAGACCGATCCCCAAGTCTATACGGATCTGATCAATATCGACTTGATTGCGCCAATCTGGCTGACCCAGCTGCAATTGCCGCGCATGGTCGCCGCCGGCGGCGCACACATTGTCGCGATCAGTTCCGTCGCGGGCCGGATAGGGCCGCCTTTGCGGACCGCATATGCGGCGGCGAAGCATGGGCTGATTGGCTATATGGATTCCTTGCGCACCGAAGTTTCAGTTCGGCATAATATTCATGTCACCAATGTGCTGCCAGGTTCCGTTGCCACCAATGTCTCGCGCAACGCCTTAACCGCTGATGGATCATCGCGCGGGAAATCCGATGCAAACATTGATGGCGGCGACGATCCCGCGGATCTTGCCAGGGAAATTCTCGAGGCGATCACCAACCAGACGCCAGAGCTGATCTATGCCAAAGGCATGGAGCTGGAAGCCGCTCAACAACGCCAGAGCAATCCTGAAGCCCTGTTCGAAATGATGAACCAAATGGGCGCTCAGATTGCCGAGCGATACGAGAAAGGCGACGATGCCTAGCGGTTCTGACGATTATCGATCAGGTCTTGTACGACTTCCGGTTCTGCCAAGGTTGATGTGTCGCCAAGATTGTCGAAACTGTTCTCAGCAATCTTGCGCAAGATACGTCGCATAATCTTGCCGGAGCGGGTCTTCGGCAAGCCGGGCGCAAATTGAATAAGATCAGGCGAGGCGATCGGGCCGATTTCTGTGCGCACATGTTGGACAAGGCTTGTCTTTAGCGCGTCACTCGCTTCAACCCCGGCAACCGGCGTGACATAGGCATATATGCCCTGACCTTTAATGTCGTGCGGATAACCGACCACCGCGGCCTCTGCCACAGCATCATGCGCGACCAGAGAGCTTTCAACCTCGGCTGTTCCCATGCGGTGGCCTGAAACATTGATGACATCGTCAACCCGGCCCGTGATCCAATAGAAACCATCCTCATCGCGGCGACAGCCATCGCCAGTGAAATAATTGCCAGGATAGGTCGCGAAATAAGTATCGATAAAGCGCTGATGGTCGCCATAGACGGTGCGCATCTGGCCGGGCCAGCTATTGGTGATGATGAGATTGCCTTCGGTCGCGCCGGTCAGTTCCGCACCTTCCGCGTCGACGAGTTTTGGCTCAATTCCGAAGAATGGGTGACTCGCGGCGCCGGGTTTCTGGTCCGTGGCACCCGGCAGCGGCACCATCATGCAGGCCCCCGTCTCGGTCTGCCAATAGGTGTCGACAATCGGGCAACGACTGTCGCCCACGGTCTTGTAATACCATTCCCACGCCTCCGGATTGATCGGCTCCCCGACAGAGCCCAGCAGGCGGATGGTCGAGCGGCTGGTCGACTTTACCGGCCCTTCGCCCTCACGCATCAGCGCGCGAATGGCGGTCGGCGCGGTATAGAAAATCGTCACGCCATGCTTGTCACAGGCCTGCCAGAAGCGAGACGCATCGGGATATGTCGGTACGCCTTCGAACATCATCGAGGTCGCACCATTGGCGAGCGGGCCATAGACAATATAGCTGTGCCCGGTGACCCAACCGACATCGGCGGTGCACCAATACACGTCATCTTCTTTCAGATCGAAAACATATTCATGCGTCATCGAGGCCCAGACCAGATAGCCGCCCGTCGTATGCAACACGCCTTTCGGTTTGCCGGTCGATCCCGACGTATAGAGAATGAAGAGCGGGTCTTCGGCATTCATTGGTTCAGGTGGGCAATCGGCGCTGACATCGGCACCTGCTTCATGCAGCCAAATGTCTCGGCCATCCTTCATATTCACTGGATTGCCCGTACGGCGCACGACAAGGACTTTCTCCACCATATCGCCGGCAAGGTCGCAGGCCTGATCGACATTGACCTTGAGGGGCACGATGCGGCCACCACGAATACCTTCATCAGCGGTGATCAGATACTGACTGTCGCAATCGGTGATCCGGCCCGCCAGCGCTTCCGGACTGAACCCGCCAAACACGATCGAATGGACCGCCCCGATCCGCGCACAAGCGAGCATCGCATAGGCCGCTTCGAGTACCATCGGCATGTAGATTGTAACCCGGTCACCCTTCTTCACCCCCATATCTTTGAGGACATTGGCGAAGCGGCACACTGCGGCGTGTAATTGTCGATACGTCACCCTGGCATCGTCAGCGGGGTCATCACCTTCCCAGATCAGCGCAACCTTGTCGCCGCGGGCGGCAAGATGGCGGTCTATGCAATTATAAGAGACGTTGAGTTCGCCATCGCTGTACCAGCGCACATGCAGATCCGACCGGTCCCAGGAGACGTCTTTGACGATGGAATATGGCTTAGACCAGTCGAGCCGCTTGCCTTGCTCCGCCCAGAACGCTTCGGGATCGGCAATCGATGCGGCATACAGTTCCGCGTATCTTTCTGGCGTCAGATTGGCCTTAGACGCAAAGTCTGAAGGCACGGGATAAACAGGGGTATCGGTCATGCAAATCGTTCCATCGAGCTCGGGGGTTTCCTGATCACGCCACAATGCGGATTTGCGCTCGAAGGTAAAGCCTCACCGCAGCGCCAACCTGTTTCGGCATCGGTTTTGCACGGCGTGGTACATGGCTTCCAAAATCATCCCCTTCCGCCGTCCCAAACCTGTTTCCAATTCAGGCCAGGCGACGCCCGTCGAACGCACCGAAGCGATGCCGGATTGGGCCAAGGCGCTCGATGTCGAGTGGATTTTCAAGGAAGCCGATCGGCGCATGGGCAAACGCCTGCGTTAAGCGGTTTGGGCGCTTTCGGGTGGTCCAAAGCTTTTGGGTAAACCTCTAATTTCAATAGGCTTTTGAGGGTTGTGGTGCGCTAAAAACGCGCGCGTCAGTTCTTGACCTAACGATTCTGCGAAAAATGAACTATATGTTGACGCAACCGTCAGGTTTTACAGCGTGCTTTCTCAGGTTTGAAATCTTTCGTTGGTATGGCGGTTAACCATAACAAAAAGTGGCGAAAACGCCCGCGCATTCAAGAAAGGCTGCCTCCCGAATGCCCTCCTTTCCAACCTCCGTCCGCACTGCCGGATTCATCTTGCTGGCGCTGCTCGCCTATTTTGTGTTTCGCGGCGTGACGCGCGCGCCCGCGGAAACCCCCGTCACGACGGCCAATGTCGGGTCCGAACCCGCTGACACGGTTCTGCCAGAAGTGATCGTCCGCCCGGCCACCCTGGTGCCGCATCGCGTCAGTGTTTCGTTGAAAGGCAGCACCGAACCAGATCGCGAAGTCACGGTCCGATCTGAAACCATGGGCACGGTGACCAATGCCCGAATTCAAGAGGGGCAAACGGTTCGTCAGGGCACCCTACTCTGCGGTCTGGATGTTGAAAGTCGATCCGCACGGATTGCGGAAGCCGAAGCCGCAGTTACATCCGCGCGCCTCGATTATGACGCGCAAAGACAATTACAGGAAAAAGGCTGGACGACATCTAATCGCGCGGCGGCCACCAAAGCCGCCCTTGATGGCGCAGAAGCGGCCCTTGCCGCTGCCAAGATCGAACTGACCAAGACACGTATCACTGCGCCCTTCGCAGGTGTCTTCGAGGCACGCACAGCTGAGCTTGGCGATTTCCTCTCCGTCGGCGCACCATGCGGCCGCGTCGTCGATCTCGATCCGATTATCGTCGCCGTCGATGCGACCGAAGATCAGCTCGGTGCGATCGATCCGGAACAGCCGGTAGATGTCGCATTCGCCACCGGCCAAACAGCGCGCGGAACAGTTCGGTTTGTCGCCCGCACAGCCAGCCAACAGACCCGTACATTCCGTGTCGAGGTCGAAATTCCAAATAGCGATACCAGCATACCCGCCGGACTCACCGCTTCGGTGAAGCTTGGCCTCGGCGAAGTGCCCGCGGTATTGACCACCCCTGCCACTCTGGTTTTGCATGATGATGGCCGGGTCGGTGTGCGCTATGTAGACACGTCCAATGTGGTGCAATTCGCGGAAGTCACGGTCGTTGACGATGCCCCGGATGGCATCTGGATCAGCGGCATTCCATCGGGTGTGAACCTTTTGACAGCCGGACAGGACTTTCTCAAAGAAGGGGTCGAAGTTTCACCCCAACTGATTGAGGGGTTGTAGGCCATGAACAGTCTCATTGACGGCGCCATTGGTCGTGCCCGCATGGTTCTGGCGATCTTGCTGGTCGCTCTGATCGCCGGGACGATGACCTATATCAACCTGCCAAAGGAAGCGGATCCGGATGTGCCGATTCCCTTCGTTGGCATTACGATTCCATTGGAAGGTGTGTCGCCGGAGGATGCGGAGCGGCTTCTGGTTCGGCCTGTCGAAAGCGAACTGCAAGGGATTGAAGGCGTCAAGCAAATCGACTCCTTCGCCCTGGAAGGCGCCGGACAGATCATTGTCGAATTCGATGTCTCTTTCGACCAGGATCAAGCCGTTCTTGATGTTCAAGAAAAAGTCGACCTGGCGCAGCGCGAGTTTCCCGAAGAGGCCCGTGAACCGATCATCACCGAGATCAACGCGGCTCTGTTTCCAATCCTCGCGATCAATCTTTATGGTGATGCGCCAGAACGCAGCCTGTACAAAATCGGGCTGGAATTGTCGGATGAACTGGAAGGGCTTGAAGGCGTCCTGGAAGCCAACCTCAATGGTGACCGGGAGGAAGTGCTGGAGATCGAAGTCGATCCCGCCAAGCTTGAAGCCTATAACCTGTCCTATCAGGAAATATTTGCCGCCGTTGCCAATAATAATCGTCTGGTTCCCGCCGGGCGGATCGACATGGGCGAAGGGCGTTTTCCGGTTAAAGTCCCCGGACTGATCAAGACCGCGCAGGATGCTTTTGATTTGCCGATCAAGTCTGCGGGCGATGCCTCGATCACGCTGTCTGACGTATCCACTGTGCGCCGGACGTTCAAAGACCGAACGCAATACGCCAAGTTCAACGGTCAGCCCGCGGTTTCAATTCAAATCGTCAAACGCACGGGCGCCAATATTCTCGACACCGTGGCCGAAGTTCAAGAAATCGTTGAACGCTCGCAGGAAACCTGGCCGGACACAGTCAATGTGACTCTGACCTCTGACATGTCCGAAATGATTGATGAGCAATTGGGTCAGTTACAGGCCTCGATCGCAGTTGCGGTCGTGCTGGTCATGATCATTGTCGTCGCCGCACTCGGTTTACGGTCTGCGGGTATGGTCGGCCTCGCCATTCCAGGCTCATTCGTGATGGCCTTCCTGATGCTCGGAATGTTTGGCTACACGATCAACATGATGGTCATGTTCGGAATGGTCATTGCTGTCGGCATTCTGGTCGATGGCGCGATTGTCGTGGTCGAATATGCCGACCGGAAAATGGCCGAAGGGCTGGACCGCAAACAAGCTTATGCGATGGCGGCCAAACGAATGTTCTGGCCGATCGTTGCTTCGTCTGCAACGACGTTGGCAGCGTTCTTCCCGTTCCTGTTCTGGGACAGCTTGATCGGCAAGTTCATGTCCTATCTGCCGATCACTCTGATCTTCGTACTCGTTGCATCCCTGGTCATGGCATTGATTTTTCTGCCGGTCCTCGGATCGGTTATTGGCGGTCGCGGCGCCGACGACAATGACAATAATGGTCTGGTCGAAGTGTCTGGCGTCGCCGGCGACCCACTGAAGGCAAGAGGCTGGTTCGGTCGCTACGCGCGCACCACGTCCGCCCTGATCAAGCGCCCCTTCCTGGTTACGTTCGGCGCCAGCGCGCTGATCGTTGCGATCTTTATGTGGTTCGGATCAACGACCCACAAATCTGAACTCTTCCTCGATGTCGAGCCTGAACAGCTCTATGTTTTCGTACAGGCGCAGGGCAATCTCTCTGCCGATGAGGAATATGAGATTGTCGACCGCGCGATGACGCGCCTGCTGCCTCTGAACGGCATTGAGTCAATGGCCTCAACCTCCGGCAGCGAAGGGTCAGGATCGTTCAATTTCGATGGCGTCAGCGCGCCGCCGCAGGATACGATTGGTCGCATCCTGATCAATCTCACCGATCGCGAATCTGGCTTTGATGGACGCGTGACAGAGCAGAATATACGCGACGCCCTGGTCGGCATTCCCGGCCTTCGGACCGAGGTACGAAAGCTTGAACAAGGGCCACCCGTTGGCAAGGATATCCAGGTTGCTGTGCGCTCAAATGATGGCCAGGCCCTCAACATCGCGGCCGCGCAAGTCAGAGGATTGGTCGATTCCATGGATGGTCTACGCGAAGTCGAAGACAGTCGTCCATTGCCTGGTATCGAGTACCAGCTGGAAGTTGATCGCGCTCAAGCCGGCAAGTTTGGTGTCGATGTCAGCCAGGTCGGCGCAGCCGTCCAATTGGTCACCAATGGCATCCTGGTCGGGCGCTATCGCCCAGATGATGCCCTTGATGAAATCGACATTCGCGTACGTCTGCCCGAAAGCGAGCGCAGCGTTCAAGCCCTCGATCGACTCCGGATCGCAACGCCGAATGGTCAGGTACCGCTATCGCAATTTGTTGAACGCAAGCCAGCTCAGAAAGTCACCAAGATTGAACGCCGGGATGGCAAGCGGATCGTACTGGTCCGGGCCAATGCCATCGTGCAGGGCGAAGGCGCCGCGAAAGTTGAAGAACTCAAAGGCCTGATCGCTGCCGCCAATATCGACCCGGCGGTCGATATCCGGTTTGAAGGCGCCGATGAAGACGCCGCTGAAGCAGAAGCCTTTTTCGGCATTGCAGCGCTGTCGGCGCTCTTCCTGATGGGCATTATCCTGCTCTGGGAATTCAATAACTTCTATCACGTCGTGCTGACGCTGTCCGCCGTGATCCTGTCGACCGCAGGCGTTCTGATCGGCATTCAGCTGATCCTGCCTTACATCTCCATCCTGATGATCGGCACGGGGGTGGTCGCCCTCGCCGGCATTGTCGTGAACAATAATATTGTGCTGATCGATACGTTCCAGCGCCTGAAGCGCGATGGCCGCACCGGTGAAGAAGCCGCGATTGCGGCGGCGGCGCAGCGCATACGCCCGATCCTGTTGACCACGCTGACAACGATTTGCGGCCTGTTGCCAATGGTCTTCATGATGAATGTGAATTTCCGCGAGGGCGCGATCAGCTTTGGCGGTGTGACCGCTGAATGGTGGGTGCCTCTGGCGACGGCTGTGGTGTTCGGCCTCGGCTTTTCGACGATGCTGACTTTGATCGTCACACCGGTCTGGCTCGCGGCTCCCGAAAAGATGGGGCGCTGGCGCAAGCGCATGGTGGCGCGGGTGCGCGGGCGGTCATCCGAACCGCTTCCGGCGGCACCAAAAGAGTTTGACTGGGCGGAGCCTGAGCGCGATGTGCGTCCGGCAGCCGAATAGTCCACCTCAATGGAAGTCCCGGCTGTAGAACAGCTTCTTCGCTTGTTCGCGCGGATGTCGCGCGCCGGCGGCAATCCTGGCCCGGTGCGCCTCTTGTAGCTCAGCGGTAATTGCATCCACCACCGCGCGGCGTTTCTCGCTTTTCGGACCCGACCGCATATCCGCCACAGGCCGTTTGGCCTCATCGGCATTGTCGCGAGAGGGATCGATGCTGTCGCCTGCAAACTCCGGATAGCCGAGCCCGTCCAGAAGATAGGAATAGTCGACAATATGAGTCGCAATGACATGCGTGACAGTGCCTTCGCGCTGCAGCTTGCCACGGACATGTAACAGGCGCCCGGCCATCACCTCCTTGCGGAACTTGGCAAACACTTTCGGCCAGACCACGACATTCGAAACCGCGGTGTCATCTTCCAGGGTCAGGAAGATCACACCGCTGGCTGTGCCGGGCCGCTGGCGGGTGATGACCAGACCTGTCACGGCCAGCCAGGCACCATCTGTTGTGGTTCGATGGCGCTCTGCGGGCGCGAAGCGTGGCAACCTGTCTCGCAACAGATTGACCGGATGATCCCGCAGAGTCAGGCGGGTGGCGACATAATCCTCGAAGACGCTTTCATGCAGGCTGAGCATTGGCAGATCGGCCGCTTCTTCCGGCAAGCCCTCCCCGGTCTGTTCAAACAAGGGCAAAGGCCGGTCCGCACCGAGCCCTTTGACCGACCACAGCGCATCGCGGCGCTCCAGGCCATAGACCGCGAAGGCATCGGCACCGGCAAGCTTGGTCAAGGCGCCGCGCCCGATCCCGGCCCGGCGCCAGATCGCCTCGACATCGCCATACCCTGCGCCGCGGGCTGCCGCGATCCAGTGCCCATCATCTTCGGCAAACCCCTTGATCTGACGAAAGCCGAGCCGCACAGCAAAACCACCATTCGGCAGCGGCTCCAGAACATTGTCCCAGAAACTGTGTTCAGCGCAGACGGGCAAAACCGTCACACCATGCTGGCGCGCATCGCGGACAATTTGCGCCGGCGCATAAAAGCCCATGGGCTGGGCATTCAACAAGCCGCAACAAAACACGTCCGGGTGATGGCACTTGATCCAGGAAGACACATAAACCAGCAGAGCAAAGCTCGCCGCATGGCTTTCCGGGAAGCCATAGCTGGAAAAGCCCTCCAGCTGTTTGAAACAATTCTCGGCAAACTCTTTTTCATAGCCGCGCTCAAGACAGCCCGCGAGGAAACGTTCCTTGAAATCCTCGACAGCGCCCTGGCGGCGAAAGCCATTCAGAGCCCGGCGCAAGGCATCCGCCTCTGTCGCGGTAAACCCCGCCGCGACAATGGCGATCTGCATCGCCTGTTCTTGAAACAGGGGTACGCCATAGGTGCGTTCCAGAACTTCGCGCAGTTCCTCTGACGGATAGATGATCTCTTCCTCACCGCGGCGACGGCGCAGATAGGGATGCACCATATTGCCCTGGATGGGACCCGGGCGAATGATCGCGACTTCGGCAATCAGATCCTGGTAATTGCGCGGACGCATGCGCGGCAGGAAGTTCATCTGCGCCCGCGATTCGACCTGGAACACACCCACCGTGTCCGCTTCGCACAGCATGTCATAAACGACCGGGTCTTCCTGCGGCAGCGTGGCCAGCGTGTAACGCTCGCCTTTCCACATTTCGAGCAAGTCAAAGCATTTGCGGATACAGGTCAGCATACCAAGCGCCAGAACATCAATCTTGAGCATGCCAAGCGCTTCAATGTCATCCTTGTCCCATTCAAGCACGGTGCGGTCGGCCATGGCGGCATTCTCGATCGGGCAGAGCTCATCCAACCGCCCCTTGGTGATCACAAAGCCACCAACATGCTGGGACAGATGCCGTGGAAAGCCGAGAATCTGCTTGGCAAGATCCAGCGTCTGGCGCAGGCGGCGATCCTCCAGATCAAGCCCGGCAGACTTTGCCCGCTCATCTTCGAGATCAGATGAAGACACACCCCAGACCTGGCTCGACAGCGCTGAGACGACGTCCACTGACAGCCCCATGGCCTGACCGACCTGACGAATGGCACTGCGTGACCGGTAATGGATGACTGTGGAACAGAGGCCCGCACGGTGGCGGCCATATTTCTGATAAATGTGCTGAATGACTTCCTCGCGGCGCTCATGCTCGAAATCAACATCAATATCCGGCGGTTCATTGCGGGCTTCGGAAATGAAGCGCTCGAACACCATGGTGATCATGTCTGGCGAGGCTTCGGTAATGCCAAGCGCATAACAGACGACAGAATTCGCAGCTGACCCCCGCCCCTGGCAGAGAATGCCCTTCGAGCGGGCAAAGATCACAACATCATGCACAGTCAGGAAATAGCGGGCATAATCAAGCTCACCGATCAGGCGTAATTCTTTCTCGACCATGGCGCGCACCTTCAGGGGCACGGCATCTGGATAGCGCCGCACCAGGCCTTCTTCGGTGAGTTTGCGCAAGCGATCATTCGGGGCCAGACCATCGCTGATCTCATCTGGATATTCATAGCGCAGCTCATCCAGCGAGAACGGACAGGCTTCGGCGATGCGGGCCGTATTGGCAACGGCGTTCGGATAGGCCTGAAACAGGCGCCGGATTTCGAATTCCGACTTGATCCGTCGCTCCGCATTCGGCAAGGCGCGGCGGCCCAATTTATCAATCGTGGTTTTCTCGCGGATGCAGGACAGGACATCCGCCAGCCGCAAGCGTGATGCGGCATGCATGATGACATTGCCGAGCGCGACTGTGTCCAGCCCGATCCGATCCGCCAGCGCCTGGGCCGCCGCGAAGCGATCCGGGTCATCACCATCATAGGCTGGCACCAGGCCGACAAAGACATGATCATCAAACGCCGCCTTGAGCGCGCGCAAGGTTTGGCCGAACTCAGGACCACTCAGACCGACCAGGATGCAATTGGCGCAATGATCGAGCACATCCTCAAGCGCCAGTTCACACTGGCCTTTCACCGTCCGGCGCTTGCCGAGCGTGAGCAGGCGCGACAGCTGACCAAAGGCTTTGCGATCTCTTGGATAGACAAGGATTTCCGTCCCATCCATCAGGACCAGCCGGGTGCTGACCAGATAACGCAGACCAAGCTCCTTCGCAGCGCTATGCCCGCGGACAATTCCGGCAAGTGTATTCTTGTCGGCAATGGCAAGACCGCCAAGGCCAAGCTTGCGCGCCCGGGTGACCAGCTCTTCAGCATGTGAAGCGCCGGTCAGAAACGTGAAATTACTGATCGCGAACAGTTCGACATAAGTCACGGGAACTCTCCTGCGACATACCAATCCTCTTGCGTCTCACCGGGATACGTCAGCAACCAGAGCCGGCGACCTTGATCGGTCTGGACGCGCCAGTAATCGCGGGTCCGCAAATCCTCTTCGCGATGCCAGCGCGGGGTGATCCGCTCCGGGCCTTTGGCGACCTCGGTCTGGAATGACATACGCCGCCATTTGAAGGCCCGTGGCGGGCGCCCTGGGGTCTCGATCTGAACAAATTCCGGTGGCGTGAACAGACGGATGGGTCGGGCGCGAGGGGCTGGCGGCCAGCGGGCTTCAACACCGGCCGCTTCAATCTGCTCGAACTCATGCTCGGGCACATGATTGTTGCGGGCATGAAAGACCCGGACATGATCAAAACCAATGCGATTGCCAAGTGTCTCGATCAGGATCAGGCGTTGATCGGCGCGTTTGGCATCCTCGCCAAAACTGCTCTGCTTCAGGCGGATAGGTTCGATATGTTCGGCAGACAAGCGAAACCAGTCTGCGCCATACTCAATTTCCAATCTGGACAGGGAATGCGAGAATTGCCGCAGCACCGCGTCCGGGTCCTGGCAAGGCCGCGCAAAGCCAATGCCGAGATGATGGTCGCCTGTATCGACACAGCGAACAGTGAGTTGAAATCGCCGGGCCCCGCGTTGATCCATGTTCAAGCGGCCACAGACCTGCGTCGCCAGGCGTTGCAGGACGTTTTCGAGATCTTCCAAAAAGCCAATCGGCTCCGGCAGGGTCATCCGGGCGGCATAAGTCGGATCAGCGGCTTTTGGTGTCACCGGGTCCGGCGTCAGGCCACTGGCCGTGCCGAGCTTCTGGGTCAGGCGCAAGCCAAAGCGGCGCGCGAGCTCAGCCGATTTCTGCGCCTGTAAGTGACCAATCGAAGTCAGACCTGCGCGGGCAAGCTCGCTGACCATCTTGTCCGGCAAAGCCAGGGCGGCAATCGGCAAAGGCGCCAGGGTCTCTGCGCTTTGCCCGGGCGGGGCCAGCGAGACCTCGCTGGCCCCGAACCGCGCCAAAGCCTGCGCCGCACCTTTGGTATCGGCAATGCCGATCTGGGCCTGAAGCTGTAAATCATGCAAGCGGGTCAGGGTTTCGTGCCCCATCTCGGCTTCGCCACCAAACAGATGGGCACAGCCGGTAATGTCGAGCAGCAAGCCGTCCGGCGCATCCAGAGAGACGCGCGGCGACAGGCCATCCGCCCAGCGCCATAAGGCCCGCAGGAGCAAGTCTTCGCGCACTGGGTCGCTGGGTTCGGTCAGCAATTCCGGACAGATGGCGCGGGCATCAGCGAGCGCCTGTCCGCCTTTCACCCCAGCCGCAAGAGCCAGGTCATTCACATGCGTCAGGCGCCAGGCATTGCGCTCTTCCGCAATCACAGCAAACGCTCCGGTCAGGCGTGGGTCACCATGCCGGGCGAGCCGATCAAGCGGGAGCTGTGGCAGCCATATGGAGAGTATCCTTGGCATTCTGCCCTCGTTGATAAGTCACGCGCCAGCGGCCGGTTTCGCCATTCTTGCCTTTCTCACAGCACCAGTCCCAGGTCGGGGCTTCTGCCCCTATCGGCGCGCAGTGCCAGCGGGTCTGGGCTGCTGATGTGCTGACCCCGCCGCGCAGGATAAGAAGACCAATGCCGCCGCCCTGCTCTGCCGCGAGCTGCAATCGCCGGCTTTCTTTCAAGGACACTGTGTCCGGCATTTCCAGGATGACGCAAAACCCGCCTTCAGCCCGTAGCGCCTGGTCCGCGGCCCAAAGCAATTCACCGCGCGACACCGCCTCGATCAGGATCAGGTTCTCGACCTTGAGATAGGCCTGCAGCCCGGTTGGACAGAGTGTGGCTATGTCACGGTACAGGCCGATCCAGAGCACAGTTTCGGCCTGTTCAGCTGCGGCCAGGATGGCGAACATATCCGCCCCGGCGCCGATAACTTCATGAATGCGTCCTTTGCGCAAAGCCACGCGCGCGCCCATAGCGAGCACCGGTTGTGTGGGTAAAAGTGTGCCTGCAGCCTGCAGGGCGTGTAAGTCTGCCTGTCCCATTTGTTCTGTTTTTGTTCTTTTTTGGGAGAGAGTCAATCAGGAATTGAGGGAGGCCGTGATGTTGTCGTGGATGACCCGCAAATGCCAGCACGTGCGGCCCGCAATGCACCTGCATTGGGGGACCTGAGATCGGTTCTGGTGGGGCGGGCGGCGTCTCGTTTAGCAGACGGAAGACGAGAAGGTTGCGGAATTGAACCCGCCCCAGCCCGGATCGCGCCACACACTTGGCTCGAAAGCGTCCGCGCCCCCTGAGGCCCGAGGTCGGATCGAACATTGCGAACACGGGGTGAGCGCGGTCCCTGGACCCCAGCTTGCGCTGGCGTCGGCGGAGAAGAGGTAGGTCGGGTGTTCAGACTCTGCCTCGGTCCAGTCAATCTCTACGTACGGTTCCGGGCACCGCGTCTCGCCAAGATTATGCACAAAATACCGGATCTCCATGCCTTCATGATACGGCACCCAAGCGTAGCCATACTCATCAGGCACGACAAAGACGCGTTTGCCAGTGGCAGCACTCCAGCGATCGACCCGCCACAGATTGAAGAACAGGATTGGCCAGACATAGACCGGGACCTGGAGATAATATGGCCAGTGAAAGCGATGGACGAACATGGGGTCAACGATAGTCGCCGCCGCAATCCGTCGGATTGAGACGGCCGGCTGTCCGACCCATGCCAGTCGCCACGGGCCCCGAGCCAAATCCGGCATGGCGGAGCGCGGGCGATGCTTCCCCGCCCCCACCGCCCGGCGAGGATCTCATCCCGCCTGTGCGAAAGCGCGGCATGAATGGATGAAATCCAGCCGTCGCCCTTGCCTTTTTGTGCCAGCCCTTCGACACTTTCAAAATGGACATCGATCTAACCGGCTCTGACCTCACACGCGCGACGGTCGCGCAATGGAAAACCGTCGCTGACATTACGGGCGAGGCTTTCGCCAATGACCCGGTCAACCAATATGTGTTTGGCAAAGCAAACTCGATCCGGTCGATGTTTCGTGTCATGGCGCGCGAGATGTATTTGCCGTCCGGCACCTGTTTTCTACATCCCTCGGGCGGTGCCACCATGTGGATGCCCCCGGGCGTCGACGCGGCGCCGAGCCAGTTTGGTCTGTTGAAATTCGCTCTGGGTCAATTGCGCCATGGCACGCCGGGCGCCATCAAGCGCGGCATGGCGCTGTCCGAATTGATGCAGGATTGGCACCCAAAAGATCCGCATATGTACCTGTTTACGATTGGCACGACGCAAGCCGCCCGCGGCAAAGGCGTCGGTAAGGGCTTGCTGGCGCCGGTTCTGGCAGCCTGCGATGCCGCGCAGATGCCGGTCTATCTTGAGAATTCAAATCCTGCCAATACCGGCTTCTATGCCGCCCATGGCTTTGAGCGCATGGGCGTGTTCCATATTGATGGCGATGACAGCCCGGTGATGGAACCGATGTGGCGGACGCCGTTAGCCCCGGCTTAGCGAATAGTTCGGGGCCTCGCGTGTCATCTGGACATCATGGACGTGGCTTTCATTCAGGCCAGCACCGGTGATCTGGACGAATTCCGCACGCTTGTGCAGCTCCGCCATCGTCGGCGCGCCGACATAGCCCATGGCGGCCCGCAATCCGCCAACCATTTGATGCACGATCGGGCCAATCGGGCCTTTGAACGGGACCTGACCTTCAATGCCTTCCGGCACCAATTTGTCGCTCGCCGCATCCTTCTGGAAATAGCGGTCCGCAGACCCGCGCGCCATCGCGCCAAGGCTGCCCATACCGCGATAGGCTTTGTAAGACCGCCCCTGATACAGGAAGACCTCGCCCGGCGCTTCCTCGGTTCCGGCAAACATCGAGCCCATCATCGCCGTTGAAGCGCCCGCCGCCAGAGCTTTGGCAAAATCCCCGGAGAATTTAATCCCGCCATCGGCAATCACCGGCACGCCGGAAGCTTGCGCTGCATTGGCGCAATCCTCGATCGCAGTCAGTTGCGGCACGCCAACCCCCGCGACGATCCGCGTCGTACAGATCGAGCCCGGACCGATACCGACTTTGACGGCATCTGCACCCGCATCAATCAGCGCCTTGGTGGCCTCGCCGGTGGCAACATTGCCGGCGATGATCTGGACCGCATTGGAGATTTTCTTGGCGCGAGAGACCGCTTCGCCAACCGCTTTCGAATGACCATGGGCGGTATCGATAATCACCGCATCGGCGCCGGCTTCGATCAGCGCCTGGGTGCGCTCAAACCCGGCATCGCCGACCGTCGACGCCGCGGCCACCCGCAACCGCCCGCCATCATCCTTGGCCGCATTCGGGTTCACCGCGGCCTTGTCCATATCCTTCACGGTGAGCAGACCGATGCAATTTCCGCCAGCATCGACAATCACCAAACGCTCAATGCGATGCTTGTGCAGCAAGGTGCGCGCTTCGTCGATTGGCACATCCATGGTGACGGTGACCACTTCCCGAGTCATCAGACTGCCAACCTGCTGGTTCAGATCTGGCGCAAAGCGCATGTCGCGATTGGTGATAATGCCGACCAGCTTGCCGGCATCGACCACCGGAATACCTGAAAATCCGGTTTGTTCTTTCAACGCCTTCAATTCTGCAATGCTGGCAGACGGGGCGATGGTGACCGGGTTCATGACCACACCGCTTTCGAATTTCTTGACCTGCGTGACCTGCGCCGCCTGTTCCTCGATCGAGAAATTGCGGTGGATGACGCCAATGCCACCGGCTTGCGCCATGGCGATTGCCAGACGGGCTTCCGTGACGGTGTCCATCGCGGCCGAAATGAGCGGAATGTTAAGCCCGATCGACTTGGTGAGTTGTGTGGAAACATCGACTTCGGACGGAGTGACCTCACTCGCGCCGGGCTGCAGCAGCACGTCGTCAAAGGTGATCGCTTGTCGGATATTCATGTGGGGAGCTCCCTTTTTGGCTCCCTAATTGAGTCACTTGCGAAGGGCAAGCCCCGATTGTGTGACGAATTCACATCCCCCTTCTTCAATCTGAGACATCAGGACGATGACCGATCTTTAAAAGCCGCAAGAGTGGATCTGAGCGTGTCCCCGCCTGTGCACGCGCCGCGCTCTGTTAGCTGAGGTGAAACCGTGGATAAGATCGTCGTTTTCGTCCTGGTTTTTTCCTTAACCGCATTCTTGATGTTCGGCCTGGCTTTCGCCGCCTTTGCGGAACGACAGGCCGAGCCGCACCCCCTGAAGATCAGCGTGGGCGCGCGCCATGATTTGCAAGAACGACTGGGCGCTTATGTGGCGGCGGGTCAGGTCGCAAATCTGTCCTTTGGTCTGTGGCAGAACGGCAAGCTGATCGTCGAAGGCGATTATGGCCCCGTCGGCGAGCAGCAATCGGCGCGCGCCAGCGACACCACGATTTATCGAATCAGATCGATGACCAAACCCGTCACGGCCATTGGTCTGCTCATCTTGATGGAGCGCGGTCATTTCAAGCTCAGCGATCCGATCACAAAATTCCTGCCGGAATTCGACGCCACAGAAACGCTGGCCGATGCTGATCAAGATGGCACGCTCTACACCTATCGCGCCATTCAAAAGCCGACCATGGGTCAGCTCTTGAGCCATACAGCGGGCTTGGCCTACTGGCAGCCTTCGGGCGGCATTATTGATGAGAGAATGTTGGCCGCCGGCGTTCCCGCTGCCGCGGATACGGATCAGCTTGTCGAAGATATTTCTGCTTATCCCTATATCGCCGCGCCGGGCGCGGAATGGAATTATTCCCTCGCCTCAGATTTACAGGGCGCGATCATCGAACGCATTTCGGGTCGGACCTTGGCAGACTTTCTGGAACAAGAAATATTCGCCCCTTTGGGCATGCATGACACAGGCTTTCACGTTCCGGAAAACCACCTGCACAGGATCAGCGACATCACCGCTCGCGCCGAGCATGGCGCACAATATCGCCCGAGTGCCCCTGCGACTCTGGCAGCACAGAGCGCGGTCTATTCTGAAGGCGGTCACGGCCTGTTCTCGACGCGGCGCGACTATTTTCTGTTTCTGACGGCGCTGCTGAATCAGAAATCTATCGACCCGCCAGCATTACTGTCCGCCAAGACTTTAGAAAACTTCCGCACCAATGCCATCCGATATCGCGACCGTCCCGGGCGGCAGCGCGTGTATGGCGCGGGCGCGGGCCTGGGATTTGGACTGGGTGTCGGCACGATTGAAGATCCGGCAGTCGCGAACATGGCGGCGCCCAAGGGCACTTTCTACTGGCATGGCGCGCTCGGTACCTGTTTCTGGGTCGACCCGTTAAATGACACAATCTTCATTGCCATGCTGCAAAGCGAGTCAGCCCTGGACCCGGAAATCATGCGCACGGCCATGGCGGCGATTTATGGCCGCCCGCAAGCCTCTGACAGATCGGCACCGGTGATTGTGCCAGCCTTTGTTCATGCATCCGAAGGATCTGGTTGACCCGGCACCTCATCGGCCTGATCGGCCGGGCGCCCTGGAATGGCATACCCGCCCTTCAGCCATCGCGACAGATCCACGTCCGCGCACCGTTTCGAACAGAAGGGCTTGAATTCAGCGCTGACGGTTCGGGTCTCGCAGACCGGGCATTTCTTTTGACTCACTGGACCCGTACCTCATTCTTATCTGTTTCATTGCGGGTGACTGAGACCCGGCCCGAAAATCCGTCCTGAAGCGCCTGATCCGCTTCCTGCTTGCGCTCTAAATAGGCTGACCAGACAGAATGTCCCAGAGCCACGCTGAAAAATTTTGTGCGCTCGGCCGCAGCCTGTCTTTGCACATCTCTGAACAGGTCCAGCAACTCTGATTCCGCGGGATTTCCCGCCAGCATGTCCGCCATCGGCATCCATTGCCAAGGCAAAGAGATTTGCAGCAAGCCGAGCGGTGAGGGTTTGAGAATGCGCGCGCCGTCGAGCCCGAATTGCGCGAAGACCTGCCGCGCATATTCGCGAAATTTATCCCCGGCGGCGGCGTTTAACGGGCCGACACAATCCAGCACAATCGCCCCCCCAAGCCCGCGCAAGGCAATCTGTTGCGCCAGCACTCTGATCGCATCCCGGTTGATCGCCAAAGCGCGCGCCCCGGCACTGCCTTTATCGCGGCGTCCGGCGGTGTCGATGTCACATGCTGTCAACGCCCTTGTGCGTTCGATATGAAGTTTGCCGCCCCCGGACAGGGTCGTGGGCGAGGTGTTGATCTGGTCAAACACCATTGCGACTGTATCGGCCGCTTCTGTCATTTCAAATCTAGGATCGGGCGCCAGCGTCTCGCACCAGGCCTCAAATCCCGATTTGGACGTCACAGGCGAGTCTGTGATCGTGACACGGGCATGTTTTTCAAATCGCGCTTCGCTTTCGACCCGCACGCGGATGCGCTGTCCGTCTGCCAATCCGTGTTGCGACGGCAAACGCAGGAATGCTGTTTCGCCTGTATCAAGTTCGCAGAATGCGCCGCGCATCTCTTCCGCGAAGGCGCGCAAATGGGCCTCTCTCACCGTGCCATATCGGACACGATCCCCGATCCCGGACCAGCGTTGACAGAAGAGCCGCATCGGCTGGCCGTCTGCGGCGCAAGCCAAGGCCCGGAATTCGCCAGGCGATGTTTGCGTGAGAATGGATCGAATCGCGAGCCTGCTCATCCAGCTTTGCAGGCACGCACGCCGAGAATAGGCAGTTTTGTCAGCCAACCCTCTTTATCGGCCAGGCTCAACATGCCGCGATCTATGCGCTGTCCCCCTTCCAGCATCTCGCCGGGAACCAGGGTGAGCTCGACGGCGCGATTGTCTGTGGTGACATATTCCATACGCGTATTGAACTGGCCGAAAATATCACCTCCGGCTGTGGTCTGGGTCATGCGCACCGGCGTTTCGCCCTGAGCGAACAGAGCCGTGCCTGACAACGCTTTGGAAAAGAAGATAAATTTCGACACATCAGTCTTGCTCCAGAGGAATAGACCGCATTCCTCGGCTTGCAATTCCTGGGGTCCGAGCCCGGAGGACGGGACGCTGTCAATCGCCGGTCGCATCGCCATCATCTGCGCACGAGGATCCTCAGCAGTGCCGGAAGACGAAGCGCAGCCCGCGAGGGCGACAGCAAATCCGAGCGAAAGAAACGTAAGTGTTTTCATCATTGTATTCCTATGCCCCGTGCCTGCCGATAAACGAACTCGCCATTTTCCCGAACAAACCCGATTTGCGTCAGGGCAATGATGATTTGCGCATCCCGGGTCTGAACCCGGGTCGAGAACTCACCCTGCCCTGTCAATGCCGCGCGGGCGTCGATCACGACCCGGTCATCGGCTTCAGACGTGCCTTCCATGGCCAGAACGAACGCGCCATTGTCGCAACTGATCGGTCCTGAAATCTCACCAAACTGACGACCATATTGCGCCGCGAGCGTACTCAAAGTGTTGGTCGACAATTGCCCGGACGCCGCTTCACATCCGGTTTGCGTCAGGCGAAACGTGCCATTGCTGATATCGAGACTGCCGCCCATTGCCCGCACTGCAGGATCAAGCCCTTCCAGGGCACCGATTTCCTGGCGCATCCGAACATCGGTGCCAGTCAGCGCTTGCCGCGACAGAGTCAGAACCGCTGTGCCCTGCCCGCCAGCGCCGCCCCATTGAATGTCATATGATGGACGCAGTGATAAAAGCGACAGGGGGCGCAATTTCAGGCTGACATCGCCAATCGGCTGGGTGCCGACATAAAGCCCGCTGATCCGGCCCCGCATCAATGTCCCATCCGCTTTCGCCCACCCGGCGCCTAATCCACCCGCGCCGGACTGGCTGAGTACAAAGCCCAGCGGCGTGAAGGCAAAAACGCCAAAAACCAGCATGATCACAAACAAGACCAATAAGAGCAGTTTTCGCATCACAGACCTCCAGCGACCAAATCGACATTGACGCGCACCAGGCCGTTTCCAGCCTGCTCCATATTAAAACGCGTCACTTGTGCCGAATGTTTGGCCTGAATGTCTTCAAGCCATAAAAAGACCAGTCTCGGGTCTGAATTTTCAAACACCAGTCGAACACTGCTGGTATCATTGCCCTGCAACCGCGCGATGGCCAGACCGATATCGCCCGCAGACCCGGTGACCGCCGCCTTGAAGTCTTCAATATTGCCTGACGTGATACGAGCATTATTGGCATTGGCCGCCCCTTGCGCCCGTTTCAGAACATAGTTTTCCTGGATTTGCGACAGCACCCGATCGGCTTCATCAAGATTGGCACGCGCCTCCGCACGGGCATTCATGGTCGGCACGAAGACAAATTGCCAGGCGATGATCAGCACGGTCAATATGACCGCGATCCCAATCAGAAGCCGCTCTCTCGGCGCCATATTCTGCCACCACTGGCTCATGAGCCGGCCTCCAGCGTCAGGTCGCCAATCACTCGGGAACCGCTTTGACGGGCATCGCCGGACCGGGCCGTCAGTCCACCACCACTCAGTATAGCGGTTAAACGGTCGACGTCGGCGAAACTCTGAAACGAAACCGACGCGGTCATCTGGCGGCGCACGCGGTCATAGCGGATGGTCCGCAATTCGCTGCCTTCAACCTGTCCGATCGCGTCATAAAGCGAGGCCGTGGCATCCAATAGACTGACAAACCCTTGCGGACTTTCCCCGGAAGAAGCGCGCGCAGCGGCTAAAGCTTGTTGCACATCGCCGTTCAATTCCGGCCAACCGACGCGGGCAAATTCTTCGGTTAGCGTTTCCAAGCCCTGGGTCCGTGCATTCATCGCATTGGTTTCCAGGATGACGGACGCGAACCAGCCGATCGCCGCGACCGCTGCGAGCGCTGCCGGGAACTTCCAGCGTCCAAATCCAGCCATGTCGACTTGTCGGCGCGCTTCGTACGCGCCCTGTCGCAACCGGACAAAAGCGCGCCCGGACTCCGCCCAACCCGCCAATTGCACGAGCAAAGCCTCGAGTGACCCTGCACCGGCGCCTTGCGCGGAACGGCCCATCGCTCTCGCCACTTGCGCGCCATGGATCTCAATCTCGGGATGCGCATCGGTAATCCCGATCAGAACATCGCGTCCAAGCGCTGGATCAAGCGCAAATCCGCGCCCCGCCAGTCGCCCCAGTACCAGCCCCGGCGCCTCATACAGGATATTGCCGGGAGGCAACAAACTATGCGCAGCTACGAGTTCAGCCTCGTCGAAACCTTGCTCGGACAAGGATTGGATCAACTGCGTCATGGCCGCGGCGGAGACAACATTGACTTCGCGCGGCTTGGTCATGTTGTCCTTATCATAATCAGCCAGCGCGACGTGACTTTCCTCGACGGTTTCAGCCAGCTCATCTTCGATCGTAAATGGCGCCGCGCGCCGCGCTTCCTTATCATTCCGAGCCGGAATGGCGACGCTGAGGCCGAGCACATCAAGGCCATTCAGAAATACAGTCAGATTGCGACCGCGGCTCTCGATTCCCCGTCGATCCTGATCAACTTTCCAATTGCCGCCACGCGGATGGGCAATCAGCAAATCACCGTCCGGCTTCAGAAGAGCGTAGATTCGAGCCACTAGCCAATTCTCTCCCGACGCAGGGTTCGGATCGGCCGACCCGGAACAGCTTCAAACAGGTAACGCATGGTCATGTCGTGTCCGCGATAGGACACATTGGCCGAAACTTCCAGAAGGCTTGACACAATGCTGAGTCGATCTGTTTCAATCTGCGCCGGATCGATATTTTTAACGATCGGGTCTTCCAGCAAGCTTTCAATGTCCGGCCAGCCGCCTTGCGGACGATTTGCAATCACCGACCGCACATCGTCAATTGGCAGTGTATCGCTGAGCGCCGCTTGCAGCAAAGGCGCATGCGCTTCGGTCAGCGTATTGATGTTCAGCTGTTGTTGCGTCGCCGCGCGCAACGGCAAAGCACAGATCAGAGGGGCAATGCGTGAGAGGATATCCGGTGTGTAGCCACGAATGGCACGCAATTCCTCGATATTGACGAGCTTCTGACCCGAGGTCCGATAAGACGGCACTTCACTGAGATAATAGGAATCTTCGGCGCCGCCATTCGCCGGGACGGAATTGGAATCCATCCAATCGGTCAATGACGAAACCAGCGCCACGAAGTCTGAATCATAACCGTCTTCGATCGAGGCTGAAAGCAAGCCCTGATAGACCCGCTGAACGTGCGTGTCTCCGACCAGTAAGCCGCCTTCACCAACCGAGGTCAATGTGTTGATATCAAAGCAGTTTGTGGCGTCGCGCGCGGTCACGGTGAAGGCCCCGCCATCGACCGGAATAATCTGTGGTTCACCGAGCCCGGGCAGCTCAGCGAACAATTTATTCTCCAGCGGTGCGAGGACTTCTGCCAATCGGGCTTTGGCGACCTCTTCGGCGGAGGCGGCGTATAAAGCCAGTTGCGCTTGCGAATCCAAGGCCGTCGAACGCTGCGTCGCGGCGGTAACGGCGCGGGTGATGGCCAAGGCCGCCACGGACATCGCCGCGACGATCATCAACACGGTCAATAAGGCGGCGCCGCGTTGTGCATCAATCTTCGTGCTCATGCGCGCCCCCCGGTCAAGGCGGCCAGCGACAATTGCGTGCCATTTTCAAACGTGATTTCGATCTCGATCAGATCGGGCAAGATAGATCGCCCGACAATGGCGTCGCCTAACCAGAAATCCGAGCGCTGATCGCCGCGCACGAATCCCAGCTCAATGCGCGACACCCCTTCCAGCAATGTCCGTGACGAAACCGGCGTCCCGCGCGTCGCATCCGGGCGCAGAGTCGCCTCTCGGATCAGCGCGCCATTGCGCAACCGGTACTCGACCGATTGCAGCGTGCTGCGCGGTTCTACGCTGCCAGGATTGAGCCAGCCATTGCGAACAAAGCGCAGGAATGGCTCTTCGCCGCGTGGGGCCTCACCATAAAGGTTTCCGGCCGGTGAGAAGCCATCTGCGGGTTGAAGCGTGCGATCGCTCAAGGCGGCAATATCCTGGCGCAGAAGCGCCTGGGCAATATCCAGTGTTCGCGCTTCAATCTCGCGTTCACGCACTTGCTGACTGGCCGATGTCGCACTGATCAGAAGCGCCGCTCCCGCTGAAGAGACCATTGCCAGGATAAACAATGCGACGAGTGTTTCCGCGAGTGTAAAACCGCTTTGATTGTCCGGTTGGTGACTCATGATGCGTCACCGTCATTTGGCGGCGCAGTGACCGCGCCCGGCAGATCCTGGGGAATGTATTTTAGGCTGATCAAACTGGCCAAGACCTGCTCGCTCTCAGCCGGCCGCACCTCCACACGCAGATTCTGCAAGTCGCCTTGCTGCGCCTGGCTGGCGGTTCGCACCCAATTATAGGTGCGGCCCATCTGTGTCTCCTGACCGGCAGACAGACCGGCATCAATGACCTCACGCGTTGCCATCGCGCGCGCCATGACATTTTCCGCCACCGTGCGCGCCAGCAGACGGGATTCCAGGCTCGCGGCATTGCGCGTGGCATCGGTGGTCACCTGCAATAGCGGTATCGCCGCCAGCGCAAGGATGCCCATCGCGGCGACGGTTTCGACCAGGCTGAAGCCCGACTCGGATGCCTGTTTAGGATTCGACAAGGCGGACCTCACCGGATTCTTCGAGCATGATGTCGATGCGCACACCGCGCGCGCGCAATTGAAACGACGTGGGCTGGACGATGCCGGTCGGATCAAAAACGATTTCAGGCCAGCCCTCCGGCGCCACTCGGTCTGTGGTCTGGAACTGTATGTCCATGCCCCGCGGCAAGATCACCGCGCCGCGTTGCGGTCGCCAGCCATCACGGCGCCATTGTAACATGGCATAACCGCGATCATTGAGCTTCAGCCCGACCGGTTGCCCGGCCATAATAGCGTGTTCCTGCGCTTCTCTCAGGACGCGCGCAAAGGCCTGCGCACTGGCCTGCTCCTCCGTTGGGCGCTCGGGTAAGGTCAATGTCACCAGGCCCGCGGTCAAACCGATAATGAACAACACGGTCATGACTTCGACGAGAGTCATGCCGGCTTGCCGTTCTAATCGTTTTGCGCGTGCCACGAATTCGCCTTGCTTGTTCAGGCTCTAAATATCCCAGATGCTGATATCGGCATTGTCTTCTTCGCCGCCTTCGCGGCCATCAGCACCTAAGGAATAGAGATTGTAAGGGCGGTTATCATCGCCGGGAACTTCATAAATATAAGGTCGCCCCCAAGGGTCATTTGGCAGTTTTTGAATATAGCCACCGGGGCGATAGCGATTCCCATCAGGCGCATTGTCCGGCTTGGAGACCAGCGCCTCCAGCCCTTGCTGTTGCGTCGGGAAGGTAAACATATCGCCGCTATAGGACTGCAACGCCCCCGAAAGGCGGGTAATATCGGTTGCGGCCTTGGTTGTGCGCCCCTGGCTCATCGCGCCTGTGACATTGATCAGAACCACGGTCGACAGCAGTCCGATAATGAACACCACAACCATGATTTCAGTGAGTGTGAACCCGCGCTGGCGGTTGCGTTTTCTGTGTTTGCGCTTGTCGATCATTTTACAATCTCCTTAGGCACCAATCGCCATCGTATTAAGCTGCAGAATGGGCAACATGATGGCCAAAACAATTAAGGCCACGACCCCGGCCAACATGACGATAAGCAAAGGCTCTAGCAGGCCCAATGCTACTGTTGCGTTACTGTCTAGCTCTTCTTCCATATAATCCGCGGCGCGCCCCATCATCGAAGGCAGATCACCGCCGCGCTCACCACTTGCCACCATATGGACGAGCATCGGCGGAAACACTTCCGTGCTGCGCATGGCGCGATTAAGCGGCTGCCCTTCTTCGACTTGGCGGCGCACCGTGTTTGCGGCTTGTCGAAACACCTCATTGCCAACTGACCCGCGCGCCGCAATCAGCGCGTCGGGGACCGTCGCGCCACTGCCGGACAGAGTTGCGAAGGTCCGCGCAAATTGCGCTGCGTTGGCGCTTTTGATGACTTTACCGAGCAAAGGCAGACGCAAGACAAAGCGATCCAGGCCTAGCTTGATGGCCGGCGTGCGCAACACGCCGCGCGTCATCCAAATGCCTACGGCGATCAGCGGCACGATCAACAAGCCCCAGCCGCGCATGAAATCAGAGACCGCGATGACCGCATTGGTCAAAGGCGGCAGATCCTGGCCGAGCGTCTCGAATTGCTCAATCACAGCCGGCACGACAAAAATCAGCAACAATACGACCACGATCAACGCGACCAGAGATAAAACCATTGGATAGATCAGGGCCGACAGCAATTTGTTGCGAAGCTTGCGCGACTTTTCCAAATGCGTCGCCAGGCGATCCATGACATCGCCCAAACGACCAGAAGACTGCCCGGCTGAGACCACGGCACGATAGTAAGGCGGAAAGGCTTTCGACGACTGGCTCAACGCTTCCGAGAACGAATAGCCCTCTTGAACGCTGCCGCGGACGCCCATCAAAACGCGGCGCGTGCCGGGCTTTTCAGCTTCGCCGGCAATCGCCCCCAGAGCTTCTTCAACCGTCGCTCCGGACTTGATCAGCATTGCCAATTGGCGGGTCGTCAAGACCAGGTCATTGCCGGACAAAGACCCGCTGCCCGCCATCCGAGCGGCAGATTTCTGCCGGGTCTCTTTGACATCAAGGGGTGACAGCTGTCGGAGTCGCAATTCCTTGCGGGCCGAACGGGCCGAATCGGCGGTGATCACACCCGTCGCACGTTTGCCATCTGCGCCGATCGCAACATAATCGAAGACCGCCATGGCTAGCGTTCCTCCTCACGGCGGCAGACCCGAAGCACCTCCTCGACGCTGGTTTGACCGGTTCTGACATAGCGGGCCGCATTGCGGAATAGATTGTCATAGCGATCGAGGGCCATGTGCTCGATCTGGTCTTCCGATCCATCAGCGCGAATAAGGTCGCGCAAACCGGCATCGACGGTGATCAGCTCATATACGCCCAGCCGTCCATTATAACCGCTATTGCCGCACGCCATACAGCCAACCGGCCGCCAGAATTGCGGCGCATCCGCAGCGTCGAGGCCAAACATCGCCAATTCGTCAGGGGTCGATTGATGCGGTTTACGGCAATGCTCACACAATTTCCGCACCAGGCGTTGCGCAATCACCGCCTTCAACGTCGCGGCTATGACATAAGGTTCGATGCCCATGTCTCTGAGCCGTTGAATGGCACCAGCGGCGCTATTTGTGTGCACGGTGGACAGGACAGGACGTCCGGTCGAAGCAAATTCAAACGCCACTTTCGCGGTTTCGAGATCCCGAATCTCGCCGACCATGACAACGTCCGGGTCATGGCGCAGAATGGCCCGCAGCGTGGCGGCAAAGGTCAGTCCGACCTTGTGGTGCATCTGCGTCTGCGAGATGCCCTCCAACCCATATTCAATCGGGTCTTCGAGCGTCATCACATTGCGTTCGCCATTGTTCAGAACCGATAGCGCTGAGTACAGCGTCGTGGTCTTCCCGGATCCGGTGGGCCCCGTTACCAGTGTGATTCCGTTCGGTTGCGCGAGGATGTCCCGGATGCGGGTCAATGTGACCTCATCCATTCCCAGCTCATCCAATCCAAGCAGCGCATTGCGGGTGTCGAGCAGGCGCATGGTGACGCGTTCGCCATAACGGCTTGGCAGCGTGGACACCCGAACATCGATACTGCGCCCGCCAATCGAGAGCGAGATACGGCCATCCTGCGGGATGCGTTTCTCGGCGATATCAAGACGCGCCATGACCTTGATCCGGCTGGTCAGCGGCGCCGCCAGACGGCGCGACGGCGTCAGCACTTCCTGCAGGACGCCATCAATACGATAACGGACCGAGAGATTGTCCTCATGCGGCTCGATATGGACATCCGAGGCTTTGCGATTGACCGCTTCATAAATCAAGCCATTGATCAACCGAATAACCGGTGCGTCATCATCTCCGTCGAGCAAGTCTGCGGTTTCCGGAATGCCATCAACCAGGCTGGCCAGGCCGCCATGACTGTCGAGGGCGGCTTCGGCTTCATCACCGGATACGCCTTCGCGCGCGTAATGTTCGGTCAGCGCCCGCTCGAAATCCTGCGGCCCCATGGGTTGTAACTTGATCGGGCGTCGCAAGACCCGGCGGGCCTCGATCAGCGCGAATGGATCGGCGCCATTGCGAACACCAATTCTGATCTGGTCGTCCTCGCCTTCAAGGACGACAAGGCCTTTATCACGAGCAAAGGCGTAAGACAGATCAGTATTCGTCAATGACACTCTCTATAGTTACATCAATTCGTGGTGTGGACCGACCGATTAATTCGAACGTCCGCGCAGGGAAGGCGTTTCCGCGGGATTGACGCCAAGGACTTCAGAAATGAATCCGTCCAGCTCGGAGACCCCTTCTTCACCGCCGTCGCGCAGCATTTCTTCGGCGCGAATATAGCGATAATTGCGGGATGTGACGGCCTGGGCATCTTCACGATCGCGGACAATGGTTGGTCGAATGAAGACCATTAAATTGGTGCGCACCGATGTGTTCGTTTCCGATTTGAACAGATTTCCAACCACCGGAATGTCACCAGCCACCGGGACTTTCGTATTCACTTGCGAATTCTGCTGCTCGATCAGACCGCCAAGGACAATAATCTCGCCATTGTCAGCAAGGACATTTGTCGTGATCTGGCGAATATTGGTGGCAAAATCATCCAAACCATTGCTCAGCGTTTCTGAAACGCTGGAGACTTCCTGGAAGATGTCCAAATGAATGGTGTCATCTGCGGAGATTCGCGGCGTTACGTTCAACTTGATACCAACATCCTGACGCGTCACGGTCCGGAACGGATTGCTATTGTCTGATCCCAATGTTTCGCCCGTGGCAATAGGGATTTGCTGACCAACCAGAAGCTCGGACGTGCCATTATCGAGCGTCAGGTTGAAGGGCTTGGACAGCACCTTCGAGTTCGTATCGGCTTCAACCGCGGTCAGGATCGCGCCGAACAGGGTGTCGCCGCTGCGCCCGCCAACGCCGAATGCCGGCTGCACGCCGAGCAAAGACTCAATGGCCCCTGTGGTCAGCGGGTTGGTGCCACCGAAGACATCCGGGTTGACCAGCGCGCCAGCCAGTTCCAGCAGATTGGGCGCTTCCCGCGAGAAATTCGTGCTCAGGAACGGAACCGAGGACTCGCCTGTACCCGACAGCAGGAACTGAACCCCAAGGCTGCGCGCGGTATCGTCCGACATTTCGACAATGATCGCCTCGACCAGAACCTGGGCGCGGCGCTTGTCCAACGCCTCAACCACGCGTTCCATGGCCAGGATGGTGTCTGGGGATGCGCTGATCACCAGCGAATTTGTTGGTTGGTGATGCGCAATGGTCGCGCCGGGGGCTTGCGTATCGCCAGGGGCGGCTTGTTCTGCCATGGTTTCGGCCAGCCGCTCCAAAATCGGAACAATGTCTTCGGCATTCGAATTGCGCAGCTCAAGAACCCGCAAACTGTCGCGCACTGGATCGGTCTGATCGAGCTCTTGCGCCACACGCATCGCCCGCGCGACCGTCGCTTCATCGCCTTTCAGAACAATAGAATTAGATGTCGTTGCCGCTGACACCTCAAACCGGTTGTTCGGATTGTCATCGCGGTCCGACAGCAAATCCGTCAGAATGCCTTCAATTTCGCGCGCCGGCACATTGCGCAACTCGACGGTTTCGACTTTCGTACGATCATTCTCGTCCAGCCCCTGCACGATTTCACGCAGTCGCGGCATATTCGATGAATAATCGACCAGAACCAGTGTATTTGAACGCGCATTGGCGACCACCTGCCCTTGGGCATCGACCAGGGGCTTGACCATTTGCGCGGCCTCTATCGCACTGAAATTATTCAGTTTGAAGACCTGGGTGATGAATGAATTCGGGCCAGAATTGCGTGACGAGGCGTCGCCAATCGCCATTTGCTCGGGCACAATCCGATAAACGCCTTTTCCGGCCGGCACGGCGGCAAAGCCATGTACCCGCAAGGTCGACAGAAACACCTGGAACACTTCTTCAGTATCCATTGGCGCTTGCGACATGACCGTGACTTTGGTTCGACGCACGTCCGGATGCAGAATGAACGTGTACCCGGTAATGATCGATACATCATCAATAAGTGCTGTAATATCAACGTCGTTCAGACTCAGCACATGCCGCTCTGCCTGCGGAGAATTCATCTCAGCAGTGGCAAAGCTCTGGAGGCTCAAGGCCAAGGCAGATGCTGCAATCAGCTTCTTCATGATTCGTATCCTACTCACCGAACCTTAAACGAATGGTTTGTTCCGATCCGTTGCGGTTTACTCTCAATTCTACTGTTTCTGCCGAAGAAATTCGGTCGATAACATCACTAGTATCCAGTTGCGCGACCGATACGCCATTAATTTGCTGCAATACGTCGCCCGGAGCGAGGCCGGCCTGCTGCATGATTTCAGGGCTGCCCAATGGATCAAGGCGATATCCGGTAATCGCACCATTGACCCGCACCGGGCCAGCATTGACGCTGCTTAGCAACAATTCCGGCGCCGCGATTTGCGCCTCAATAACACTTGATTGAGACGCTGCAGATGAGGCGCTTTCGGTGTCATCATTGTTGAGCCGCGTGCTGATTCGGGAATCATCGGAAATCACCGACAGTCCGGCACCGCGACCACCAAGCATCAAGGTTTCATTGGCACCATCGCGATTGATAATGACACGGTCAGACAAGATGCGCTCAAGCGTCACCCCGGCCAGGATTTCGTCGCCGACACTATAATTCTTGCCGATACCATCCGGCGTGCGAATGATCGCATTGCCCGCCTCTCCGCCTTCCGTCGACATTCGCAAGCCATCGAGATTAAGGTTGAGATTGGTTTCGGGCACATCCTGAACGACAACCTCATCCTCGCCTTGCTGAAACGGGTTGGTTCGCACCAGCAAAGTGCGATCTGTCGCCACCGCCAGCGTGCTTGACGCGCCGCGCATCGGCGCTGGCAAGGGCCGCTGGGTATAAGATGCAACGGAGTTGGACGGCGACACAATCAGCCAGCCAATCCGAGCCACCAGAAAGGCAAGCGCGATCACCAGCGCGCATTCGACCACCAGACGTACCGGTCGCTCGACGCTGACAAGCTTTTCAAGGGCCGTATCGGCGGCACTTGCCATTCCACTTCTCCAATCACCCTGGCTCAGACGTTTATCATACGCATTAGCCTTAGGCTTTGTCACGTATACGATTTTTTTAGGTATGAACCCTCACGACACGGTTAACAGTGTGCGTGAGGGTTTGGTCTAGACATTCACATTGGCGCTTTTGTGACAGCGCTGCGTTTGCGTTAGAATTTGGCCGTCAGACTGGCGGACAGACTGGTACCGCGTTCATAGGTGTTGAACTCGGTCCGGCCGAGCTCGCCGCCGTTCAGCTGGAACTCTTCATGCTGTTCGCCGAGCAGATTGCGTGCGCTCAAGCCGAGCGTCAAATCCTTTCCGCTGAAGCGAATGTCGCGGCGATAAACAAAATCGAGCTGAATGCCTGGATCCTCGATCACATCAGCGATGCGAGATGTGCCATCGGCGCGGCCACGCTGCAGGATGCGTTCATCAACCCAGTTGAGCAGCAGGGTCGCCTGCTCAATATCATTGTCCCAACCGAATTGCATATTGAGAATGTTCTCTGGTGTGCCCTGCAGTTTCGCGCCATCCAGCCCGAACAGGTTGCCGGGCACTGGAATGGCGCTGAATGGGCCGGCCACGAGATCACTCTCCGTCGCGGTAATTTCCGTGTCGGTGTAAGTGTAATTGACCGAGAACAGCCAGTCACGATCATTGAACCAGGCTTGATCAATCGGCATTTCGAAGCGCGTTCGATACTCGAATTCTGCGCCCGTCAACTCGCCTTTCGGCGCATTGATGAAGGAGGTTTGCAGCGCCCCGCCCGGATTGATGAATGAGAATTCCTCAATCGGGTTGATCACTTCCTTGTAGAACATGGCCAGGGTCACGAATTGATTGCGGCCCATATAATATTCTAGCCGGGCATCATAATTGGTGAACTCGGTGTCCTGTAGGTTTTCGTTACCTTGATAGATCCGGTCTGAATCCGGATCGTTAAAGATCGAGGGCGACAATTCCCGGAATTGTGGCCGCGAAATGGTTTCAGAATAGCCGACGCGCAATTGCAGATCGTCAGCGAAATTCCAGGTCAGCGTGGCGGCCGGCAGGACATAATCATTCTCGAGGTTGGCGGTTGATCCGATATCGCCAAACCGGCTGGTCGTGACAATGCTTTGCTCGGCTTCTTCATACCGCACGCCAACGGTCGCATTAATGAATTCGGTGATGTCCATCTGCCCCTGCAAGAAGGCGGCAGCGATGTTGAGTTCACCTGTGTAGAAATCGACATCGCGATCGCGAATATCAATCACGAATCGAGCTGGATCGATATTGTCAGGTGAGAACAGGAAATCCGGACGTAGCGCCGCGGTTTCGTCATCCAACGAGTTGCCGCCCTGGAATTCAAAATTCAGGATCTTGGACTCGCGTTCCGTGGTGGAGTAATCCGCGCCACCGGTGATCACCAATTCGCGGAAATCGCCCAGCTGGAATGTGTAGCCGCCATCCGCCCCGAAGGCGAAATTCTCATCTTCCAGCTCTGAAAAGGAGAAAATCGCATTATTGCCTGTCGCGGTGTAGCGCACGACGCCATCGGGTTCGAGGAACCGGGTCAAGGTCCGCTCATAAGGCGCGTCGCGGCCAGAAAAGGCGTAAGAGCCACGCCAGTTGAAATCGAGATTTCCAAACTCATGTTCGCCGGCAAGTTGCGTGAATAAAAGCTCGCGCTCAAACCAGCCGGATGATTCCTCAAAAACCGGCAGGGATTCGGATTGCAGGTCGCCCTGATTGATTTGAGCTTCCTTGGAGGTGGTGTGAACATAGAACACGGTCGCCTGGACCTCATTCGTGTCCCAGCCGACCGCAACCGAGCCAAGCCCGTTCAGCGTGGCATCATAGGTCGTCTCGGTTGTGCGCAGATCAGATCGCAATTCCGTGCTGGTCAGGCGTGCAGTCTGCCGGATCGATTCTTCTGTCGTCCAACCGCTGTCAAAGCCAATGACACCGACCACGCCGACATCGAAATTGCCCATATCAAAGGCACGTCCCATATCAATTGATCCAGAGAAGTCAGGATCGAGGTCGCTGGACTGGATCACCGTCAGAGGCGAATTCACGAAGCTCTCGCCAATCGCTTCAACGAAGGCATCATCCTGATCGTCAAGATCGATCCCCTGTGCGACCAGGCTGGCAACCGGCCCAGGCAGATCGCGCAGGCCATCATCAAATCCTGACCAGTCGCTGTCGCTGCCGCGCACAAGCAGGCCATCATTGCCGGAATATTCAGTATTGTAGCCGGTGCCGAGTTTGACATTGAGGAAGTTCTCGCTCGGAATACGGATGGTTTTGAGATCAATCACCCCACCCCCAAATTCACCTGGATAGTTGGCTGAATAAGTTTTTTGAACCGCCGCGCCGCCCAGGATGTTAGACGGGAACAGATCCAGAGGCACCGTCCGCCGCAAGGGCTCCGGGCTGGGCAGCGGAGAGCCATTGAGCAAAGCCGACGAATACCGATCGCCAAGGCCACGAACAAAAGCGAACTTGTCCGAGACCACGCTCAGGCCGCTGACGCGGGTCAGGGCCAGAGCTGCATTGGCGTCGCCCTGCCGGATCAGATCTTCTTCTGAAAGGAAGGACGCGACTTGCGAGGTTTCTCTCTGAGGTTCCGGAATGAAGGCCCCTCGGACGACGACCGTTTGCAACGTGCGTTCGTCTTGCGCGGGTTCGATCGGATCTGAGGCTTCGGTGGTTTGATCTTCGGACTGTTCCTGAGCAAACGTTGCTGGCGCCGCGGCCAGAGCGAGCGCAGTAGAGAACAAGAGCATGTTAGAAAGTGAGCGTTTCATTTGAAGTATCCTGAGGCCTCTCGCCAACAAAGAAATAGATGAAGCCGAGACGCCGGTTCTGGGCGCCTCGGCTCGCTTAACGGGTCGCTTAGCAAGGATCGCTGGCTTCAAGCCCGCAAGACCAACCCTGCCACCAGGTGTCGCTCGCATTCTCAACCGCCCCGATATAGTCAGTGGTCTCGAACCATGGGTCGACGGATGCGGCGTCAAATGCGGTGACCGCATCTTCGGTCGCGCCATTGATAAAGGTCGATGTCAGCGAGTTTGTGGTCTCGCTATTATTGGCATCAGCGGCGAGAGCCAGTGGCGCAACAGTCGTACCGTTCGCCGTTGAATTGGCCGCGGTCAGGGATGAACAATCAAACAGAACCGAGTTGAAGCTTGGATCTTCCGCCGCTTCGAACGTGGCATTGTCATTGCCGGCATCCTGCCAGCGGAAGCATTCAGCTTCGTCGACAACCACACCATTCATGTAGCGACCCACCGTACCTTCATTCAGGCGCAGGCCATTCCCACGTTCAAAACCAATCGCCGTAAAGTTCGAGATGTTATAGTTCGACCGCTCAGCCAATGGTGCGCCCGGGCCGGTCGTGGACGACGCTTCGAACAGGTTGTCACCGCTGGTCGCGCGCTGCGTTATGATCGCATACTGGATGTTGCCCTGATAACCGGTATCGGTGTCGACAGAGTCATCATCATTGCCGGTCAGAACCAGGTAGCGCACATTCACCGTGCCGCCGAAGAATTCGACGCCATCATCGGAATTGTTGTGGACCTGCACATATTCAACCGTTGTGGAGTCACCGACGCCGCCAAACGAGATGCCATTGAGTTCGTCACCTGAGGCCAGCGGGTTACCCGCATGCTTGACCTGAACATAGCGCAATGTGCCGCTCGTGTCGGTCGGCGTTGCGCCGCCAAACAGCGCCACAGGCTCGACCCCTTCAATGCGGTTCTCACACGCCGCCGATTGCGCCGCAACCGTGGTGTTACAATCATTGATCGGGGCCCGGCCGAGGATGACCACACCGCCCCACTCACCGACCGCATTGGTGGGATCGATTTGCGAATTGGTCAGGTCATCTTCTGAAGTGAACACAACGGGATTGCCGGCTGTGCCATTGGCAAAGATCTGCGAGCCACGATTGACGACGAGATAGTCATCGCCGCTATCGCCGAATACGGTCACGCCCGATTCAATCGTCAGGCTGCCCGCATCGCCGCCCGCGGCAGCGCCGTCGCCGCCGAGATCAATCCCGACATCGACGCGGTCAATCAGCTCATAGACATTGCCACGCGTCAGGCGCAGATCTTCGGTGATCACACCGCTGACCTGACAGACATTCTGATTGTTGATGTCGACACCTGAATCCGTCGTCCCAGTTGGGCAGGCCGGATCAGAGAACAGCGCAAACGTCCAGCCCGCCGCCCAATTGCTGGTCTCGGTATCTGCTGGTGCAAACGCGCCAATATAATTGGTGGCATCGAAGAAAGCATCCACCGTGGAGGCGTCAAACGCTGTCACGCCAGATTCGTTGGCGCCGGGCAGAACGCCGGCGAGCGAGTTGGGCTGTTCGCTATTATTGGCATCTGCTGCCAGTGCCAGCGGTGCCACCGTGGTACCGTTCGCGGTGGAATTGGCCGCGGTCAGGGATGAACAATCAAACAAGACCGAGTTGAAGCTTGGATCTTCCGCTGCTTCGAAGGTCGCATTGTCATTGCCGGCATCCTGCCAGCGGAAGCATTCAGCCTCGTCGACAACAATGCCATTCATATATTGGCCCACGCTGCCTTCATTCAGGCGCAGCGCATTGCCGCGTTCAAAGCCAATCGCGGTGAAGTTCGAAATTTGATAATTTGAACGCTCGGCCAGTGGCACGCCGGGACCGGTCGTAGACGAGGCTTCAAACAGATTGTCACCGCTGGTGCTGCGCTGACGGATCACGGCGTACTGAATCTTACCTTGATAGCCGGTATCGGTGTCGACAGAGTCATCATCATTGCCGGTCAGAACCAGGTAGCGCACATTCACCGTGCCGCCGAAGAATTCGACGCCATCATCGGAATTGTTGTGGACTTGTACGAAATTGACCTGGGTCGCGTCGCCGACACCACCAAACGAGATGCCGTTGAGCTCGTCGCCTGAAGCCAATGGATTGCCGGCGAACCGCACCTGCAAATATTCGAGAATGCCGCTATTATCACCTGTCTGGTCACCGCCAAACAGCGCCACCGGCTCGACCCCTTCAATGCGGTTTTCACAGCCCACCGATTGCGCGGCAACCGTGGTGTTACAATCATTGATCGGCGCCCGGCCGAGGATGACCAAACCACCCCATTCGCCGGTCGCGTTGCCGCCATCATCATTCGCCGGATCGGCATCATTCTGTCGATCGAGGTCTTCGTCACTGGTCATAATGATCGGGGCTGCTGCTGAGCCATCAGCGATCAGCTGAGAGCCACGGTTCACGACCAGATAGTCGTCCCCGCTATTGCCGAAAATTGTGACCCCGGCTTCGATGGTGAGCACAGCCGGATCCCCGCCCGCACCATTGCCGCCGACATCCTGACCAACGTCCACGCGTCCATCCAGACGGAAAGCTGTGCCAGAGACAAATGGCAAGGTCAGGTCAGAGAGGATGGTGCCTGAAACAACGCATGTGGTCAGCCCGCCGGTTTGAGCTGCGTCCTGCGTGAAACCGGTCGGACACGCTGCAGTGCTACCGCCGCCGCCACCACCACCGCCGCCACCGCCGGTCGTCGGCGGTGTGGTTGGGGCGGTCGTCCCCGGTGAAGCAATGCTACCGCCTTGTGAACAGGCTGCCATCAAACCCAGCGCCATAGCGCTCACTGTCATACGAAGGTTCATTTGTATTCCCCGAATACGTTTGCGAAATCGAACTCGAACAAGGGAATCACCCCCTCGCCTGATTCAGGGCCGAACTATTCAAATGGAGTGACGGTTTTTTTGCACTGAAACTACGGTTATGTGACAGCATCAGTCACAGAACTGACGTATTAGTTAACTGAAATTAATCACTTTTCTTCCGTATCAGGACTTTAGTGTCGCGCCGGAACAAAACCCGTTTTCGGGTCCATATATCAATGTTCTCGGCCCCCGCTTACGATTGCCATCATCCGGCCACGGAAGGTTATGAAACCGCAATTGGCGGCGCGCACCATGCGATCCAGATCCCGAGCGCCAGACATGGCCCGAAAACAATTGCGACACGATGACGATCCAAGTGTGACTTTTGCGACACCGTGAACGCCGCAACCAACCCCGTCGCCGACGCGATGAGCAGCACAAAAGGCAAGCTGAAGACACCAATCCAGGCCCCGCCGGCCGCGAGCAGCTTGGCATCCCCGAGACCAATGCCCTCATATCCTCGCGTCTGGCGCCAGATCAATGCGAGCCCGGCGATCAGAGCGTACCCAATCACAGCGCCGCTTAAAGCGGAAACCAGCGCGCCGGTATGCGCGGCATAACCAAGGCCGAGCGCGACCAATGGCCAGGTCAGGATGTCGGGCAACAGACCTGTGCGCAGATCGACATAGCTTAGGAAAAGCAAGACCCCGCCCAGGCCCAGGCTGGCCAAAAGGCTGACCCCATCGGTCTGATGCACTTGCCCGAAAAATGAGAAAACCACGGCATATATGATGGCGAGAAGACAGGTCAGGATCAGCGCATTCCGCACGCTGGCCTGCACATCGGGAAAGACCGGTTCCTGCTCTTCCTGTGGCTCAGTCAATGACCGCGAAAACCTTTTGCAACAACGAACAATTCTGGCGAACCGGCACGGCTTGCTGGCGGCTTGATATGTTTGACGGTTTTGAAATGCTGTTTCAGACGCGCCATCATTTCAGGCGTCGCCCCACCCTGAAACACTTTCGAACAAAACGCGCCCCCGGCGACCAGATGGGTGATGGCAAAATCCAGCCCCATATCGGCCAATGCTGCCGTGCGCAGACTGTCTGTCTGTTTGTGCCCGGTCGTGTTCGCGGCCATGTCTGACAGCACAAGGTCTGGTGGCCCGCTCAGACCCGTCATCATTTCTGCGACATCATCCGGCACGCTGACATCGCCTTGAACAATGAATGCGCCCGGCACGGGCTCGACCGGCAAAAGATCAATGCCGACGACTTCCTTCACGCCTTTGCGAACGCAGACTTGCAGCCATCCGCCAGGCGCACAACCAAGATCAACGACACGCAATCCGGCGCGCAGCAGCTTCATTTGAGCATCGAGCTCGAGGATTTTGTAGGCCGCGCGCGCGCGATAGCCTTCAGACTGCGCTTTTTGAACATACGGATCAGACAGCTGTCTTTCGATCCATTTCTTGGAGCTCTCGGACTTGGCCCGATAGGCGATCACCTTGCGCTCACCTGTGCGCCGACCAGAGGATTTCTTCTGCCCACTTGGCCCTTTCCAGCGGCGCTTGCCATCATCGCTCATGCTGGCGCTCCTTGCGTCGCTTCCGGGCTTGCGCCTTTGCCACGCCGGCGGCGTCGACGGCTCTTGCGTTTTGGCCCATGCATCATCGACAGGAGCAGGCCTTCGCGCAATCCGCGATCCGCGATCCGCATATCGCCCCGCGGGGCCAAGGACCAGGTTCCTTCGACGATGGCACAGCCCGCCAGCATCAACCCGGCGCGATCTGTGCCGATGGTTGGAAACTTGTGCATGTTCGCGGTACCGGCATCGCGCAATTTTCCAATTGTGCCGAGCATCGCCTCACGCGTCATCCAGGCGCCATCGACTTTGTCGCGTCGGTACTTGGTCAGGCCAAGTGTCACGCCGGTCAAACAGGTGACGGTGCCGGACGTTCCAATCACGTGCGCTTTGCCGTTTGCAAACACGTCGCGGATTTCAGGGGTTCGCTTCCACTTTTCGATCAGGTCCATCACATGCGCCAGCATTTGCGGGTAGGCCTCTTCTTCCGGCAAGTGTGCAAACGCTTCGGTCAGCGTGACGACGCCGACCGGCAGGCTGCGCCATCCGAGAATTGGCGGCTTTTGCAACAAGCCCCGCAAGCCGCCATCATGCGCCGGACCGGCATCAACGAAAGACAGCTCCGTGGATCCGCCGCCAATATCGACGACCAAGACCCGGTCCGTGTCTGGTTCGATCAGATTGTGACACCCGATCAGCGCCAAACGCGCTTCCTCTTCCGGGCCAATAATTTTGAATGTCAGGCCGGTTTCTTCGCGCACGCGTTGAATAAAGGCCGGGCCATTCTCGGCCCGGCGGCAGGCTTCGGTGGCGATACAGCGGACATGGCCAACCTTTTTGGCTTTAAGCTTTTTCGCAATCTTGTGCAGCGCGTCCATGGCCCGCTCAACCGAGGCATCGGACATTCGCCCGGTCGTCGCTAAGCCTTCACCGAGACGCGCAATCTGAGAGTGGGAATCAAGCACAGAGAAGCTATCACCGCGGCGTGCGGCGATAAGCAATCGACAATTATTCGTCCCCAAATCCACCGCCGCATAGAGCGGCGGCTTCCGGCGCTTACGAGATCCGGATCGGCCATTTGGCTTCCGGTCATCTCGCACTTTATTTAAAGTCATGTGCTGACCAAATCTTGTATGTTGGCGTAAGCTGTAGCACACAATTATCCTAGGAGCTACGGACCGAACGTCATGAAACGCTTTATGCGCCTGTTCGGGGGAGAAAAACCCGCGAAGACACAACCGGTTACAGAGCCTCGGGAGGTCCCTGACCTGCCGAATGCCATTCCAATGCGCCAAGCAAAATACCAAATCGGTCAGGTCCTGCGACATCGCCTGTTTGATTTCCGCGGCGTGGTCTTCGATGTTGATCCTGTATTTGCGAATACAGACGAATGGTATGAATCTATTCCTGAAGAGGTCCGTCCGTCAAAAGATCAGCCCTATTATCACTTGTTCGCCGAGAATGAACGCACGCATTACGTTGCTTATGTCTCCGAACAGAATCTGGTTCCGGACGAAACCGATACGCGGGTCAGCCATCCAGACATCGCCAAAATGTTCGAAGTCACCGATCAGGGCTATGTGCTGAAATCAGCGCAACGCAATTAGGCCGGTTTGACCGCTTCGGGAGCCGCGCTCTGGAACGCCGCCACGTCCTGACACTTGCGATCAATGTCCATCAAAGTTGGAAAGGCTGACAGGTCGAGTTCAAACCGGCGCGCATTATAGATTTGCGGGATCAGGCAAACTTCCGCAATCCCAGGCTGATCGCCGAACAGAAACATCTTCGTCGTTTTGCGCGCATGCACTTCAAGTGCTTCAAATCCACGCTCCACCCAGGTGCTGTACCAGGACTTGATCGCCTCGGGTGACGCCGCCAGATCTTCTCGAAGATATTTGAGGACGCTGGAATTGTTGAGCGGATGAATGTCACACGCCACCATATCCGCGAAAGCGCGCGCGCGCAGGCGGTCATGCGGCTCACTGGGCAGCAAGGGTGGTTCCGGATGGGCCTCTTCCAGCCAGTCCAGAATGGCCATGGATTGCGAATGAACCTGGCCATCGATGATCACGGTTGGCACCCGTTGCTGTGGATTGAGTTCGCGATACGGCTGTGCATTTTGCGCCAGCACGTCCGGATGCAGGTTGACCTCTTCGCTTTCAAACGCGACGCCCTTCAGATTGAACGCAATTCGCAAGCGATAACAGGCGGAAGACCGCCAATAATCGTACAGTTTGATCACGGATTGACCTCCAATTTCGATCACATCTGGCAATATGCCCCAAGACATATCGAGACTCACTTGCTATATTAGTTGCATGAACAACCAATTTGCGAAACCCGCTAATGCCAATGAAGACTGGACCATTGATCAAGGCTGGTCGGATTACACGCCAGATGAACACGCGGTTTGGGACACGCTGTATGAGCGCTTGATGCAGGTCTTGCCGGACCGTGCAGCACCAGAATTCCTGCAAGGCCTCGAAGCGCTCGATCTGCATCGCGGGGGCATTCCAAATTTCGAATCCATGTCAGACGAGCTCGAAGCTCTGACCGGCTGGCGCGTGGTTGCTGTCCCCGGCCTAGTGCCGGATGACGTCTTTTTCGACCATTTGGCAAATCGCCGGTTTCCGGCTGGCAACTTCATCCGCAAACCTGACCAGCTGGACTATATCCAGGAGCCTGACGTGTTCCATGATGTGTTCGGCCATGTGCCAATGCTGACCGACCCGGTCTTTGCAGATTACATGGAAGCCTATGGCAAAGGCGGATTGCGCAGTTTGCGGCATGCTTCACTCAAAAATCTCGCGGCTTTATACTGGTACACCGTCGAGTTTGGCTTGATCCGCACCGATCAGGGATTGCGCATCTATGGCGCCGGCATCGTATCATCGCCGGCTGAAAGCAAGTTCAGCCTCGAAGACCCGTCACCCAACCGGATCGGGTTTGACCTGAAGCGACTGATGCGCACCGATTACCGCATCGATGATTTCCAGCAGACCTATTTTGTCATCGACAGTTACGACCAACTGTTTCGTGCGACTGTGGATACTGATTTCGCGCCGCTTTATGCCGAGCTTCGAGGCCAATTCGATCTGCGTCCGGAAGATGTTGTCGAGCAAGATGACGTCCTCACCCATGGCTCTCAAGCCTATGCCAGGAGCGGCGGTCGATTTGCCGCTTAGGGCAAGAGCAAACACGCATCTCCGTATGAATAGAAGCGATAGTCATTGGCGATCGCGTGCCCATAAGCGGCTTGCATCACGTCCGTTCCCATCAACGCACAGACCAGCATGAACAGGCTTGATCGCGGCAAATGAAAATTGGTGACCAGCGCATCTGTGGCGCGAAATTCATAGCCAGGGCGCAAGAAGATGTCCGTCGGTCCGGACGCCGCTTCGATCGTGCCATCCGGTCGCGCGCAACTTTCTAAAGTGCGCAAAGCGGTGGTGCCTACGGCCACGCATTTTTGTCCGGCGCGGCGCACGTCATTCAGCTTCTTGGCGATTTCAGGTGACAGATGCCGCCATTCTTCATGCAGCTTACCGGTTTCAATTTGCTCAGCCTTAAGCGGCGCGAACGTCCCTAAGCCAACATGCAAACGCACGTCTGCGCGCTGTATGCCTGCGGCTTCAATCTCCTTCAGAAGCCGGCCGGTGAAATGCAGTCCGGCCGTCGGCGCCGCCACGGATTTCGCATCATCACCGGCAAAGCTGGTTTGATACGTCTCGCGATCCCGCGCATCGGCGGGGCGACGACGGGCAATATAAGGTGGCAGTGGCATGGCGCCCGCCGCATCGATCGCGGCATCGAGCGCCGCCCCCGACTTGGAAAAGCGCAAGACCAGTTCGCCGTCCGGGCGCTTGTCAAGAATCGTGATGGACAGGTCGTCCGAAATCTCGATCTGATCGCCCGGCCGCAATCGTTTGCCAGGGCGCGCCAATGCCAGCCAATCCGTCTCAGACTGCTGTTCGACCAGATTAATGTCGACCGCGACATCCGACCCTGTCGCATCGCGCGCCGGGCGGGTGCCCGACAGCGCGGCTGGGATCACGCGCGTATCATTGAAAACGAGATGGTCACCGGTGTTCAGATATTGCGGCAGGTCGCGCACCTGCGCATCGACGAGGCGGCCATCTGCGTGCACGACCAGCAGTCGCGCGGCATCCTGTGGGTCAACAGGACGCAGCGCGATATGGCTTTCTGGCAGATCAAAGTCGAAGGCCGAAAGATCGGTCAGGTCAGGCCCCTATTCTACGACCGCCGGTACAGCTGGAATGTCACACAGCTTCACACGTCGTGAATCAGCATTGGCGAGAATGGTCTGCCATTCCTCTGTGTCTGTGCGCTGCACGAACGCTCTCGGACGGTCCGCTTCTGGCATATCGGCGGCCAGACGCGCTGACATGACCACGTCTGGATTGGCGATCGGAAATCCGTTCGGGCTCGGTCCGAGCTTGATCGCCTGAATGACATCCAGCCCGGTCAATGCACGGCCTTTGGCTGTGTATTTATAATCCAGATGCTGGCCCTCATCACTGATCAGGAAGAATTGAGCATTGCCGGAATTCACATCATCTGTTCGCGCCGTTGAAAGCACGCCCGGGCAGTGCGGCAGCCAACTCTCGACCAGACCGTCCTTGGACATTTCAGCGAGGAAGCCTGGTTGCGTCGCCATTGGAAACCCGAGATGGAAACCGCCATCGGCAGAATCAGCCGGACCGACAGTGTCCATCGGCACCAATGCCGGATCGCGGCGGAACGTGAATTCTGCTTCCATCTGCTCCAGCATCTTGTCCGCGCCATGCGTTTTCTCGACATCACCACCTTGCGCCATGAACCCTCTGATCACCCGGTGAAACTCAGTCTGATCATAAAGTCCGGCCCGGACATAAGCCTTGAACTGATCGACATGGGCGGGCGCAACGACCGGCAGCAGCTCAATGACAATCTGTCCTTTGCTCGTCTCCATGATGACCAGGTTTTCGGGATCAACCGCGCGCCACTTTTCAGGCGCCGCATCAACATCGGACATCGTGTAGACGACCGGTTCCTGTTCTACTGTCTGCGCCCCCGCACAAGCCACAAATCCCATTACAGCTAAGCCACTTAGCAGGGTTCTCAGAGTCATTTTCTATACTTCTCCAGCAATCGCTCTTTGACGCCAGGCGTCACGAATGGCGTTATATCACCACCGAAACGTGCAATTTCTTTGACCAATCGCGACGCTACGGCCTGATGCTGTACATCGGCCATAAGGAAGACAGTTTCAATCTCGCGATTCAGTTGCTCATTCATCGCGGTCATCTGGAACTCATATTCGAAATCCGAAACCGCGCGCAATCCGCGGACGATGACGTTCACCTCCTGCTCCATGGCAAAATGCATGAGCAGCGTATCAAACGGTTTCACCTCAATCTTGGCGAGGCCCGGCCCTTCCAGAGCGCCGCATTCTTCCTGCATCATCTGAATGCGTTCTTCGAGCAGAAAGAGCGGACGTTTGGCCTCACTGACGGCAACCCCGATAATCAATCGATCGACGAGCTTCATGCCTCGTCCGATGATATCCAAATGTCCCATCGTCACCGGATCGAATGTCCCGGGATACAGCCCTACACGCTCCATTGTCTTCCTCCGTCCGCCCGGTTGGTCAATCGAAGTGTTTCCAGGCGTTCCTAGGACTCTTCTGTATCGTCTTCGCCATTGTCTGCAAGCCGTGCCACGGAGACAACGCGCTCATCTTCCTTGGTGCGCAAAACCCAGACACCCGATGTCGCGCGTCCGGCGATGCGAATTTGGTCGACGGGTGTACGGATCAGCTGCCCGGCATCAGTGACCAGCATCACCTCATCATCATCATCAATCGTGAAGGAGGAAGCGATCTGCTTGATATGCCCGGTCTTTTTATTGCTGCCCCAGATATTGTGCGCGACCAGGCCTTTGCCGCCGCGCCCAGTGACTCGGTAATCGTAAGCAGATGAGCGTTTGCCCATACCGTCATCGGAAATCGTCAGAATGAACTGTTCAGCAGCGCCGAGTTCAGCGATGCGTTCAGCAGACAAGGCCGCCTCTTCATCGCCGTCATCCGCATCATCATCTGCAATCGCATCGCCAATCTCTTCTTCTTCGCCCATCGCGGCACGGCGCATCGCGGTCGCATGCTTGAGATAGGCACGCGATTCCGCGCTGGTCACATCAATGTGACGCAGGATGCCCATAGCGATGACAAAGTCGCCATCTGCGAGGCGAATGCCGCGAACACCGGTTGAGTTTCGACCCGCGAAGACCCGCACATCCGTCACTTTGAAACGAATACATTGCCCCAGCGCGGTCGTTAGCATGACATCCTGATCTTCAGAACACATCCGCACGCGGACAATGCCGTCGCCTTCATCCAGTTTCATCGCAATCTTGCCGTTGCGATTGACGCGGACAAAGTCAGACAGCTTGTTGCGGCGAACGGTGCCCGATCGCGTCGCGAACATGACGTCCAATTGGGCCCGGCTTTCCTCATCATCTGGCAATGGCATGACGCTTTCAATGCGCTCATCCTTGGACAGCGGGAAGATGTTGACCAGGGCCTTGCCGCGCGATTGCGGCCCGCCAATTGGCAGACGCCAGACCTTCTCTTTGTAGACCATGCCTTCAGACGAGAAAAACAGGATTTCGGTGTGCGTGTTCGCCATGAACACCCGAGTGACGAAATCCTCATCCTTCATCGAAATGCCGGACCGGCCCTTCCCACCTCGATGCTGCGTGCGATATGTCGAAAGCGGCGTGCGTTTGACGTATCCGCCATGCGTCACCGTGACGACCATATCTTCGCGCTCGATCAGGTCTTCATCATCCATATCGGCGCCGCCGAAGGTGAATTCTGACCGACGGGGTACCGCGAATTTGTCTTTCACTTCGTTGAGCTCGCCGCGAATAATATCGAGCACGCGGGGCCGCGACCGCAAGATGTCGAGATAATCCGCAATCTTATCGGCCAAACCTTTGGCTTCATTGCCAATTTCATCGCGGCCAAGCCCTGTCAGGCGAGACAGTTGCAGCGCCAGAATAGCCCGCGCTTGTTCGTCAGAAAGGAAGATTGAATCATCCCCTTCCCACCGCGTGCGACGGTCGGCCACCAGGTCGAGCAGCGGCCCCATATCCATGATCGGCCAGGCTTTTTCGAGCAAGCGTTCACGCGCGGTGTTCGGGTCTGGCGCATGACGGATAATCGCGATGATTTCGTCAATATTGGCCACAGCCAGAGCCAGGCCGACCAAGACGTGCGCCCGATCACGGGCTTTGTTCAGTTCAAACTTGGTGCGGCGCGCGACCACTTCTTCGCGAAAGCGGATGAAGGCCTGCAGGATTTGGCGGATATTCAACTGCTCGGGGCGACCGGCATTCAAAGCCAGGATATTGGCTGGGAAGCTGGTCCGCAGCTGCGAATAGCGATGCAATTGATTGAGCACGACGTCGGCGCTGGCATCTTTCTTGATCTCGATCACGACCCGAATGCCATGTCGATCGGACTCATCCCGCAGATCGGAAATGCCTTCGATCCGCTTGTCGCGAACCATTCCGGCGATCTTTTCAACCAGGGACGCTTTGTTCACCTGGAATGGGATCTCGGTGACAATGATCGCCTGACGGCCATTGCGCATCTCTTCGATCTCAGACCGCGCCTGCATGATGATAGAACCACGCCCTTCGAGCAGCGCCTTGCGCGCACCGGCATGTCCGAGGATCAGACCGCCCGTGGGGACGTCCGGACCTGGAATGATTTCCAGCAATTCTTCATCATCAATGACAGGATTGTCGATCATTGCGAGCGTCGCGTCGACCACTTCGCCGAGATTGTGCGGTGGAATGTTGGTCGCCATGCCGACCGCGATGCCGCCGGCGCCATTGACCAGAAGGTTAGGATATTGGGCCGGAAGAACCATCGGCTCTTGCTGCGAACCGTCATAATTTTCCTGGAAATCGACGGTGTCCTTGTCGATATCGGCGAGCAGGTATTGCGCCGCCTTTTCCATCCGCGATTCAGTATATCGCATCGCCGCGGGCGGATCATTGTCGATCGACCCAAAATTGCCCTGGCCATCGACCAGAGGCAGGCTCATCGAGAAAGGCTGCGCCATCCGCACCAAAGCGTCGTAAATCGCACTATCGCCGTGCGGGTGGAAATTACCCATCACCGCACCGACAATATTCGCCGACTTCTTGTACGGCTTGTCCGGCGTGTTGCCATTGACTTGCATGGCGTAGAGAATGCGCCGGTGAACCGGTTTCAGACCATCACGGACATCCGGCAGCGCGCGGCTGACAATGACGCTCATCGCATAGTCGAGATATGAGCGTTTCAGCTCGGTTTCGATACTGATCGGATCAATCCCGTCATCCGACGGAATTGGTGGCATATCAGGGTCTTCTGGCGGTGTCGTTTCGTCGCTCACGGGGCTTTGCCTCTTATTGCCAGATCGGGCACCGAATCGCCCGTCTCTATTCAGGAAAATACTAGCAGGATGAGCGGGTGGTTACAAACGCTGACTGCACGTTTATGACGGTTGAAACAGCCTGTTTGGGAGCTCAAAAAATGGCAAACATTTCAATGACTCGCAGAGGAATTCTGCTCACAGGAACGGCGGCCGTGTCATTTGGCTGCTCGGCCGCCCCGAATCCGGCGTCCGGCGCGTCCGAAATCATCGAATCCTGGCGCGCTGGGCCAGCACTTCCGATCGTTGTTCAAGAGATTTATCCCACCCTTCACCAAGGCCGGATTCACCTTGCTGGCGGCTTCATTTCTGACGGTGCCTCGATATCCGGCGTCACGGACCGTCACATCGCGCTGGATGCGGTGACCGGCACCTGGACGGATCTTCCGGCCCTGCCAACGCCGCGCCATCATCCCAATCTGATCAGCTTTCAAAGCGCGCTGCTCGCGATTGGTGGCTTTCAAGCGCAATCGGAACAAGCTGGCTGGGTGATGCAATCCGGCGTCTGGCGGTTTGACGGAGATGTCTGGACCGACGCGCCAACTTTGCCACAACCGAATGGCGAGAGCGTCACAGGCGTTTTGAACGGCCATTTGCATGTCTGTGGCGGACGGGCGCCGGTCGGTGCGACCAACCGGACCTGGAATGACCATAGCGACATTGGCGATCATTTTGTCCTGAACGAGCTCGATGGCGACTGGCAGCGGGCTGCGCCTCTACCGACAGCGCGCAACAGCGCCGCCGCCGCCGTGATTGGCGCTGACTGGCATATTGTCGGCGGACGAACTGTGGCTGGCGGCAACACGCCAGCGCATGACGTCTATGATGCTCAGGAAGACCGCTGGCGTACCGCCGCGCCGATGCCACAAGGCCAGGGCGGCCTCGCCGCTGCGAGTCTTGGTGGCCGTCTCTATGCATTTGGCGGCGAATATTTTGAAGGAGGTGGCGGCGTCTATCCGGAGGCCTGGGCCTACGATCCAGGCACCGATGCCTGGACCGCCCTACCCGATATGCCGCATCCCCGTCATGGGCTTGGCGCCGTCGCGGTCGACGATGAGATTTATGTGATTGGCGGCGCCTTGCGCGTCGGCGGCAGTGAAACCTCGAACCTGGTCGAGATTTTCAGACCTGCCGCTTAGCGCAGCCGTCTAGAATGGGATTTCGTCGTCAAAATCCTGACTGAAATCCTGGGCTGGCCCGTCCATCTGCCGCGGACCGCCCGCCTGTCCCTGGTTGCCATAGGCAACAGAGTCTTGCGCATAACCGCCGCCACCGCCGCCATTGCGGCTGTCCAGCATGGTCAGCGTCGCTCCAAAGCCGCGCAGTACGACTTCGGTTGAATATCGATCCTGGCCGTTCTGGTCCTGCCATTTACGGGTTTCGAGCTGGCCTTCAATATACAGCTTGGAGCCCTTTTTGACATAGCTCTGAACGACCCGAATGAGGCCTTCACTGAAGACAGAAATACGATGCCATTCCGTCTTCTCACGGCGCTCACCGGTATTCTTGTCTTTCCAATTCTCTGAGGTCGCGAGCGAGAATGAGCAGACCTGGCCGCCATTCTGAAACTGTCTCACTTCGGGGTCCTGGCCGACATTGCCGACGAGAATAACCTTGTTCACTGATCCTGCCATCTTCCGTTCTCCGTTCTTGGCTTCCGATACTGGTCACGCGCTCTACAGCGGCGAATCGCCTTCTGTCGCGCGGTCTTTGCATCTATCCACAAAGGATCACGGTGTCAATGATATGTTCTCACTATGTTCTTGTCGCGCGAGCGGCTGCAACCATTGCAGGTAAGGCCAGATCATCAATTTCGCGACATTGTTCCCGGGCGTGCCTTCGAAGCCGAATTTCCCGGTATAGGCCGACGGCACCCGATACGTGCCGAACACCACATCCCAAAGCGAAAACGTGTTGCCAAAATTGGTATTATACGCCGCCGGATCATCGGCATGATGCCAATGATGAAAGCGTGGTGTGGCGATGATCTTGGTCAATGGTCCGAGATGGATGTCGTATCGCGTATGCACCCAATTATTGTGCAATAACCGCAAGGCGACAATCGCGCCAACGCCCTGGGCCGGCAGGTTCATCCAGCTGGCGAGCAGGATATAGCTGGTCTGCATGACCACCAGTTCGAGCACGTGAATGCGCCCGCTGGTCGTCCAATTCATGGTTTCGTCGGAATGATGTACCGCGTGAATATCCCAGAAGCCTTTGGTATGCAGCAGCCTGTGGTTCCAGTAATCGCAGAAATCGATCGCAATCACCCAGGCCACCAGACTGACCCAGACCGGCAACTGGTCCCAAAATGCCAAAGGCGTCTCGGGGAGTCCAAGGCCTTCATAACTAGAATGAACCAAGGCCACACTGATCATGATCATTGGGCCGACCAGGGCATTCAACAGCGGCATTGCCAGATTGGCGGCGACGCTGCGCAACAGAGCGCTCGACCATTGCACCGCTTGTCGGCCGGCACAGATCAAACCAATCAGGGTGAACAGGACAAACGGGATCAGATAGCCCTGCAAGGCCGCCATAGAGTTTGAGATCATCGTCTCGGTCACTGTCACACCTGTCCGTTTTGTCGGATCCAAAATAGCCAAACCACGTCAATTTGGCCCCAACGCGGGTTGGGAAATTTTACTCAATTAGAACTTGAGGACGCCTTGCCAGGCTTCAGCCTTGGCACCTGTGCCGCGATCATGCGGGCCCATTCTTTGAACGGAAACAGCATAAGCTTGAGATAATTCTCACCAGGATTGCCCGGGAAGCCGAGCGGCTCCTTGCATGGACCCGGGCAATAATAAGTTCCGAACAACCGATCCCAGAGCGGGAATATGCTGGAAAAATTCTTGTCCCACGCCGCCGGGTGATCGGCATGATGCCAGCGATGGAATCGCGGCGACGCGAGCACGTGTTTGAGCGGCCCATGTGTCCAGTCGACATTCATATGAACGTATTGCTGATGGAAGGCGCGAAACAAAACGACACCGACAACTGCGGCCGGCGAGGCCCCCATCCACGTGGCGAGCAGCACATATCCGCCTTGGATTACGATCATTTCGACAAAGTGCGCGCGATACCAGGTCAGATAATGCATCTGCGTATCTGAATGATGCACCGCATGCATTGGCCACAAGACCGAGACATGGCGCAAACGGTGGCTCCAATAGTCAACGAAATCAGCCACAATCAATGCCAGGATGGCGGGCACGATGGCGGGCGCAAACAGCCAGAACTCCTCCGAAATGCGCGGCACACCCGATCCTCTGAACCCGGCATCTGCGAGATGAACCAGGGCAAGGACGAACGGCGCCAGCAGGCTATTGGTCGCGATGAAAAGCCAGTTCACACCTGCGCTCTTCAAAAGATCGCTGTCCCAATTCAACGCGTCGCCTTTTCGAGCGATAAAAGCGAGCAAGGTGAACGCAGCAAATTGTAAGAAATAGACTGTGGCCAAAGGCATGATCGCCCCGGTGTCCACCACTAACCCAAATATTTCCATTCTACTCTCGCGGGTCGTTACATCCCCAAGCGTTTTCCATAGCCGGAAAGGTTTAAGATTGTGCTTCGCGCACAAATGTTCTTAATACGTTCTTGTGGTCAAAATGGACTCACGACACACATCACGACTTGCAAGAACACAAATCATCAGGTTGCTATTCGCATGCCCTCCCTAGAATCTCCCTTCATCCGCGTTCGCGGGGCCAAAGAACACAATCTCAAAAGCGTCGATGTCGACATTCCACGCAATCAGCTGGTGGTTGTGACGGGCCTGTCCGGTTCCGGCAAATCCTCGCTCGCATTCGATACGATTTATGCCGAAGGCCAACGGCGCTATGTCGAGAGTCTGTCAGCCTATGCCCGGCAATTCCTCGAATTGATGCAAAAGCCGGATGTCGAGAGCATTGAGGGTCTGTCGCCCGCCATCTCGATTGAGCAAAAAACCACCAGCCGAAACCCGCGTTCGACCGTTGGCACGGTCACAGAGATTTACGACTATATGCGCTTGTTGTGGGCGCGGGTCGGCATCCCCTACTCACCCGCCACTGGCCTGCCAATCGAGAGCCAGACGATCAGCCAGATGGTTGACCGCACCATGGCGCTGCCGGAAGGCACCCGGCTTTATTTGCTTGCGCCGATGATCCGCGGGCGCAAGGGCGAATATCGCAAGGAATTTGCCGAACTTCTGAAAAACGGGTTTCAGCGCGTCAAAGTCGACGGCGAGTTTTACGATCTTGAAACGCCGCCAACGCTCGACAAGAAATACAAGCATGACATTGACGTGGTCGTTGATCGCATCGTTGTGCGCGACGGCATGGAACAGCGCCTGGCCGAAAGTTTCGAAACCGCATTGCCGCTGGCCGATGGGATTGCGATTGCAGAATATGCCGACATCGAAGACGGTGAAACTGAGCCAAAGCGGATCACTTACAGCGCCAATTTTGCCTGCCCTGTGTCGGGCTTTACGATTCCCGAAATCGAACCGCGCCTGTTCTCATTCAACAACCCTTTCGGCGCCTGTCCGTCTTGCGATGGGCTTGGCCAGCAATTGAAGATTGATCCCGGCCTGGTTGTGCCGGACAAGGATCTCGATCTGATGAATGGCGCGATCGCGCCCTGGGCCAAGCAGGCCTCGCCCTATCAGACCCAGACCTTGCAGGCGCTCGCGGATCATTATGGCTTCAACCTCAAAACCGCATGGAACAAGCTGTCCGAAAAAGTGCAGAATGTCGTTCTCAACGGCACCGGCGAGGAAGAGATCGAATTTGTCTATGATGATGGTCTGCGCCGCTATGAAGTCACCAAGACATTTGAAGGCGTGATCCCCAATCTTGATCGCCGCTTTCGCGAAACCGAGAGCCAATGGGCGCGCGATGAGATTGCCAAATACCAATCCGCTGCAGCGTGTCCGAAATGCATGGGCAAACGTTTGCGCCCGGAAGCCCTGGCGGTACGTATCGCTGAACTGGACATCTCGGACGCCGCGGGCTTTTCGATCCGCGAAGCCGGTGACTGGTTTGCCAAAGTCAATGACACGCTCAGCCCGCAATCTCAGGAAATTGCCGGGCGCATCCTCAAGGAGATCAATGATCGACTGATCTTCCTCAACGCGGTCGGGCTCGATTATCTTTCAATGTCCCGATCTTCGGGCACACTGTCGGGCGGGGAAAGCCAACGCATTCGTCTCGCCAGCCAAATTGGATCCGGACTGACCGGCGTGCTTTATGTCCTCGACGAGCCCAGTATCGGGTTACACCAGCGCGACAATGAGCGCTTGCTGGAAACACTGAAACGCCTGCGCGATCTCGGCAATTCGGTCATCGTGGTCGAACATGATGAGGACGCGATCCTGACCGCCGATCATGTCATCGACATGGGCCCCCGAGCAGGCATTCATGGCGGTGAAGTGGTCAGCCAGGGGACCGCCGCAAAAGTCATTGCGGACAAGAAATCGCTGACCGGCGCATATTTGTCCGGGCGCGAAGAGATCGCCATTCCAGATCGCCGGCGGGTCAATAAGAAAGGCCGCGAGCTGACGATTAAGGGCGCGACCGGCAACAATCTGCAAAATGTCGAAGCCACTTTCCCGCTCGGCACGTTCACAGCGATTACGGGTGTTTCGGGCGGGGGCAAGTCGACCCTGGTGATCGAGACACTCTACAAGGCCCTGGCCCGCAAACTCAACCGCGCGACGAAAGTGCCGGCGCCGTATGAAACGATTGAGGGCCTGCACCATCTCGATAAAGTCATCGACATTGACCAAAGTCCGATCGGGCGCACACCGCGTTCGAACCCGGCCACTTATACCGGCGCGTTCGGCCCGATCCGCGACTGGTTCGCGGGCCTGCCAGAATCAAAGCAACGCGGCTACAAACCCGGACGGTTCTCGTTCAATGTCAAAGGCGGACGATGCGAGGCCTGTCAGGGCGATGGTGTCATCAAGATCGAGATGCACTTCCTGCCCGATGTCTATGTCACTTGCGAAACATGCGACGGCAAGCGCTATAATCGCGAGACCCTGGAAGTGCTCTATAAAGGCAAGTCGATCGCAGATGTGCTCGACATGACGGTTGAAGAAGCAGAGAAATTCTTCTCCGCGGTGCCTGCCATTCGTTCAAAAATGGAGACATTGAACCGGGTTGGACTGACTTATATCAAAGTTGGTCAACAAGCGACGACCCTTTCGGGCGGTGAAGCGCAGCGTGTAAAACTGGCCAAGGAATTGTCGAAACGGGCGACTGGCAAGACCCTCTATATTCTCGATGAGCCGACGACAGGCTTGCACTTTGATGATGTTCGCAAATTGCTGGAAGTGCTGCATGAGTTGGTCGATACCGGCAATACGGTTCTGGTGATCGAGCACAATCTCGACGTCATCAAGACCGCTGACCATATCATCGATCTGGGGCCTGAAGGCGGGGATGGCGGCGGCCAGATTGTCGCCTTGGGCACGCCGGAAGATGTCGCCAAGATCAAGAAGAGCTGGACCGGAAAATTCCTCGCTGAGACGTTCAAACGCCAGGACGAACGGCGGGCCAGCGCCAAGAAGGCGACAAAACCAAAACCCAAAAAGAAAGCGCCCACGCGGAAGAAAAAGACGGCGACGGCCTAGACGCTAACGGACGCGCCGCGATCGGATCAGGGCGTGCTCGTTTCTGACACGCTCCTGGTAGACCCGCGTCTAATTGTTCCCAAAACGTCCGCGTTGCAGGTCAAAGGACAGGCGGATTGGTTCAGGCTCACCGCTCAGACGGTGCCGGTAGACTTGCGTATTCTCAAGCACACGCTGGACATAATTCCTGGTCTCGCTGAACGGGATGAACTCGACCCAATCGACCGGATCAATTTCTCCGGCGCGTGGATCGCCATACTCGCCAATCCAGCGCTGTGGACGAGAGGCGCCGGCATTATAGGCCGCCGCGGTCATGATATAGCTGCCATTGAACTGGCCCAGCAATGTGTCCAGATGGGCGCCGCCCAGGGTCATGTTATAGCCTGGATCATCGGTCAGCCAGCTGGTTCGGAACGGCAATCCCTGGCGTCGCGCTTCGAGCTTCGCGGTTCGCGGCACGAATTGCATCAGTCCGCGCGCATTGGCGTGGCTGATCGCAGCAGGGTTCATTTCGCTTTCCTGTCGCGACAAAGCCAGCATGAGCGAGCGTTCGACTTGCGGCTCGCGCAACAAAGGATACTCAACCACTGGATAAGCGGCATCCGGTGCGACAACGCCTTTGGCGAGACCGGCTTTGGCCCCGCGCACGCCAATGTCCACATAATGATATTCCCGGCCGAGTTCGGCCAGCAGATCGAAATCCTGAGGACGCGTCAGCTGATCATCGAGATGATATGCAAACTTACGGAATGAGGCGTCCCAGCCATTTTCGGCGAACAGGCGCATGGCGCGCACCAGGGAGCGATTGTTGAAATTCTGACGGTCCGTCTCGCTCAGCGTATAGCCCGCTGAGATCTGAATGGTGTCTTGCATGACTTTTTCGGCGGCAAGCTGGCCATAATAAGAGAAACGATGGGTCGCAGCTGCGGCATAAGCGGCATTCGCGTCCGCGTCCTGCCCCATGGCTTCATGCGCCCGTCCCTTCCAATACAGCGCGCGTGACAGGCTGATCGGTGTCGACACACCGTTCTGCAAGGCCTCAAAATGCTGCAGCGCCCGTGGCGCGTCACCGAGATGGCGCAAGGCCACCCATCCGGCCAACCATTCTGCTTCGGCAAAATCGCGCCCGGCGCTCATGCCATGCGGTGCGGCCAATTCATAAGCCAGACGAAAATCACCCTCTTTCAGGGCGACCCGCGCCTGCGGGTGGCGGGCTTTCCACAACCGGCTACGTCCAGCGGCTGGAACATTGTCACCATCAATCTGCCGCAGCAGCGGCACAACGCGATTGGTCATACGGGCCCGGCGGCGCCATTCGGCGCGATCATAGAGCAGCCCCGGATGGGTTTGCAGTTCGCGTGAAACCGAATCCACCGCGGAATCGACCCCGCGGGCTCGCCTGATCAGTTTCGACCGTGCATCAACCAGAGTCTTCCAATCTGGTGTCAGCAAGGGTTTCATCCGGGCCGCGGCCGTGGTCTGGCGCGTCCAGAGCAGGAAATCGGCGCGTTGCCGGTGGTCGGCTTGGGTGAGTTGATCTTTATATTTCGCGTAAGTGCGCTGACTGACATCTTTTGTCAGCGTGCGGCCATGCCAAGCAGCGCGAACTTCGCGCAAGGCTTCATCATCGCGGCCAAGCTGCTCCAGGGCGCGGGCATAAGTGATATGGCCGGCGCCGGTGCGGGCCCCGCCGTGTGTCTCGAACCAGGCCACGCGGGCACGGGCATCAAGCGTCGAGCCACCGATAAATTCTTCAGCGCGGGCCCGGATTGTGTTAATTTCAGGCCACCCGCCAAGACGGGTCAGGGCACGGTCCATTTCATCGAACAACATGCGTGCATCACGGCGGGCGCGATACCATGTCAGAACATCCCGTGCCGTGGTGTCCCGGATCTGTGATTCGGCCTGCCGGACTTCGAACCAATCGCCGCGATCCACGGCTTGCAAACCGTCTCGAAGCAGCGCCGCATCGCGCGTCGCCACAACATCTGATGCGGCCACCAGATTGGGCTTAACACTTGGTGCAGACGGCATTTGAGCCACCGCCAGCGGGACAAAGCCGAGGCTGAGAGCTGCAGATAGAAAAGTCAGACTGATGAAGCGGTTACGCATAGTCTTTTTCAGTATCCTTACGTTCCTGACCGTTGATACATTCTGATTCAGGTTTATAGGCCGTATATGACCAAACTCTGGCACTTTCGTGCCGGGTTCAACCCAAGTGTGTGTATCTGACAGATGTTTCATGGTTCCATTCCAGCGCTCGTTACCCCATTCAAGAACGGGGCCATTGACCGGGACGCGTTCGCAAATTTGATTGAAAGCCAGATTTCAGGCGGATCTGGCGCTCTGGTGCCGTGCGGAACAACCGGCGAATCAGCGACCCTGTCACACGCGGAACATCGCGAAGTGGTCGAATTCTGCATCCAGGTCGCGGGGGGGCGGGCGCCCGTCATTGCGGGCGCTGGCTCAAATTCGACCCGGGAAGCGATCGAATTGATCCAGCATGCCAAAACCGTGGGAGCGGATGCCGCCCTGGTGATTTGTCCGTATTATAACAAACCTGATCAAGCCGGTCTGGAAGCGCATTTCAGAGCCATTGATGACGCGGTCTCTATGCCCATTGTGATGTATAATGTGCCATCGCGAACAGCCTCGGATTTGCTGCCTGAGACGGTCGGCCGCCTGGCAAAACTGCCAAATATTATCGGAATCAAGGATGCCAGCAACGATCTCGGCCGGGTATCCATGCATGCGGCTCTGACACAAGGTGAGCAATTTACCCAATTGTCGGGCGAAGACCCGTCCAGCCTTGGTCATCGGGCCATGGGCGGCACGGGCTGTATTTCAGTGTCGGCCAATGTCGCGCCAGAACTATGTGCGAAAATGCATGCCGCCTTCGATGCCGGCGACCTTGAAACCGCGCAACAGCTCGATCAGCGCCTCATTCACATCCACAAAGCGATGTTCTTTTCCCCGTCTCCGGGCGCGGCAAAATATGTGCTGGCCAAAATGGGAATGTGTTCTGATGAAGTCCGCCTTCCCATTGTCGCGCCGGATGCCGAGACCTGTCAGCGCATTGATGACGCAATGGCCGCAGCTGGGCTATAATCAATCATGGCAAAAAAGGCTCAATCCAAAGGTCGTTCTGACGGCCTTGTCGCCGAAAACCGGCGCGCGCGCTTCGACTATGCCGTCGAAGACACGCTGGAGGCTGGTCTGATGCTGACCGGCAGCGAGGTTAAATCCCTGCGCAATGGCAAGGCCAATATCGCCGAAAGCTATGCCACGGTCGAAGACGGGGAGCTTTGGCTGATCAATGCCGATATTCCCACTTATGAAGGCGCCAACCGGTTCAATCATGAGCCACGCCGCAAGCGCAAGCTTCTGGTCTCGAAGCGCGAACGCACCCGATTAGCCCAATCGGTCGAACGATCCGGACGCACAATCGTTCCGCTCAAACTGTACTTCAATGAGCGCGGACTGGCGAAATTGCTGATTGGAGTCGCCACCGGTAAGAAATCGCACGACAAGCGTGAGACCACTGCCAAACGCGATTGGCAGCGGCAAAAAGCGAGATTGATGAAGGAAAGCTAGATATCTCTGTTCAGCACGCGCGCGAACAGTCTGGAATCCACGTTTCCGCCCGTCAGTACGACACCGACCGTCTTGCCTCTCGCCGCTTCCGGCAGCCGGAACAAAGCCGCCGCCAGAGCGACAGCGCCGCCAGGTTCGACCACGACGCGCAACTGCCGATAAGCAAGCCGCATCGCTTCAAAGGCGTGAGCATCAGACACCACCAATCCGCCGGTCAGATGTTGAGCGCCAATGGCCCAGGTCAATTCACCAGGCTGCGGCGTCAATATGGCGTCGCAAACTGAGCGCGATCCTCTTGGATTGGTTTGTACCTCACCCGACTCCAGCGATCGTTTCCAGTCATCATGTCCTTCAGGCTCCGACGTCCAGACCCGCGTCTCCGGGCTGACCCCGCTCAGGCCCAGGCAAATGCCCGAAACCAGGCCGCCGCCGCCCGTGCAACAGATCAAGTGATCCATTTCCGTGTCCATGGCTTTGGCTTGTGCGGCGAATTCAAGCCCGAGCGTCCCTTGTCCGGCAATAATCATCGGATCATCAAAACTCGGCACCAGAATCGCGCCGCGCCGGTCCGCGATTTCAGCCGCAATGATTTCCCGGCTTTCTGAATTGCGATCATACAGGTAGACGTCTGCGCCATCCGCTTTGACGCCATCGGTTTTGACTGCCGGGGCATCTGTCGGCATGACGATCAAAGCTGGCATATTCAGGCGTTTTGCCGCCCGCGCCACGCCTTGCGCGTGATTTCCGGAAGAAAACGCAACCACACCCGCGGCGCGTTGCTTTTTCGGGATTTGCAGCAATCTATTGGTCGCACCGCGCAATTTGAAGCTGCCGGTTTGCTGTAGGCATTCAGCCTTAATCAGCAAGTTTGCACCGGCAATCTCATCGAGCGCAGCAGACCGCAATACGGGCGTCGTTTCGACCAGCCCCTTAATGCGCTTCGAAGCCGCGATCACATCTGAACGGGTGGGCAAGCGACGTCTCATGTTGAACGAGACCTACGCCCTGTGTCGATCCGCTTAAAGCTTTGCGATAAGCTCGCGTGCGCCAGCCGCCGTTTCGGGGTGGTCCAGCGCATGCGCCAGCACAGCTTCGAAATATCCAAGTTTAGACCCGCAATCATAAGGAGCGCCTTCGAACTCGTATGCGTAAAAATTCTGCATCTGCATCAATCGTGCCATGGAATCTGTGAGCTGGATTTCGCCGCCGGCGCCGGCGCCCTGGTCAGACAGAAGACCGAAGATTTCGGGCTGAAGGATGTAGCGGCCGGTAATCGCGAGATTGGACGGCGCTTCTTCACGCGGCGGCTTTTCAACCATGCCGCTCATCTCGATCAAGCGGCCATCACGCGCGCCTTTTGGTGCGATGACACCATAAGACGAAACGCGCTCCTCAGGCACAGGGTCTACCGCGATAATGTTGCCGCCGGTTTGATTATAAGCCTCGACCATTTGCGCCAAACAGGATTTTTCGGCTTTTACGATAACGTCGGGCAACAGGATCGCGAAGGGCTCATGTCCAATGATGTCCCGGGCGCACCAGATGGCATGCCCCAGTCCCAACGCTTCTTGCTGACGGGTAAAGCTTGCGCCCCCTGCCGGTAACCGGGTTTTCTGCACGTCGGCAAGAATATCGGCTTTGCTGGCCTTGGCCGCCAGATTTGTCTCCAACTCATAAGACAGATCGAAATAATCCTCGATCGCGCCTTTGCCACGTCCCGTGACGAAAACAATATGCTCGATGCCCGCTTCAATCGCTTCATCGACAACATATTGCAAAGCCGGTCGATCAACGACGGGCAGCATTTCTTTCGGAATAGCCTTGGTCGCTGGCAGAACCCGTGTCCCAAATCCTGCTACAGGCAGCACAGCTTTACGAATGGTCATTGAAATCGCTCCGGAATTGTCCCCAGGGTCGTCATAAAGGATTTTTTTAACATGGCCAGCGTCGGACTAGACGATGGAAATCGCCCCTGATCCGCCAATCCAACCGCCAATGAAGGCAAAGGCGACCATGACGGAAATCAAGATCACAGACATGCGCCGGCTGAGCGGCTGATAATGCTGCTCCAGCTGCGATTGCAGCGCCTTGGCCGGTGAAGGCACCGCAGCTGGTTTGTCCATCGTTTTGACGGACTTGATGGCCGCCATTTTCATTTTGGCATCGCCCGTTTCATGGGACTTTTTTCGTCGTGCAGCACTCATAGACGCCTCCATCAAGCCTTCCGAATAGACCCGGAAGGGCTAAAGCCGTCTTAATGAAGCGAATTTTATGTCAGTCTTAAAGCGAGCCCCACATATGCCCGCCATCAACGACCACCGTTGCGCCCGTCATGAAACTGCCGGCCTCCGACGCCAGCAGCAAAAGCGGCCCCGACAGCTCCTCATGCTCACCGAACCGGCGCATCGGAATGCGTTTACGCATTTTCTGCCCTTCGTCAGAGGCGAGGAATGTATCATTGATCTCAGTCTCGAAATAACCCGGCGCAATCGCATTGACCCGGACCCCATAGCGCGCCATCTCAATCGCCATGGCGCGGGTCATATGCTCGCACGCGGCTTTTGAAGCGCAATAGGCCGCCATCGTGTAACCCACCCGCTTACCGGCGACCGAGGCGATGTTGATCATGCTGCCCGGTTGTCCGGCCTTGACCAAGGCTCCCGCAAACGTGCGAGCGACCAGCCAAACGCCTTTCGTATTGGTGTCCATGACCAGATCAAAATCGTCTTCGTCCATGGTCGTGAACCAGTCTTCGCGGCTGAGACCGGAATTGTTGACGATGATATCGGCGGGCCGACCAAATCGCGCGATGGTGGCGTCCAACGCAGCCTGGATCGTATCGGCTTTGGTGACATCCATAGCCACGGCCAGCGCCTCCCCACCGGCCGCCTCGATCTCCGCAGCGAGCGCCTGTAGCCGATCGGTGCGCCGGGCTGCCAGCACGACTTTAGCGCCGGCTTGCGAAAACACACCGGCGAAATGTTTCCCAAGTCCAGATGAAGCCCCGGTCACGAGCGCGACCCGTCCGGCCAAATCAAATCGATCCGTCATTCTATCTCTCCTGATTTGAGCGCAGTCTTAGACCGTGCGTTTGGCTTTGTCTTTAGCATTGGTGGCCTCAATGGCCTGGCGCGCGGCCTGCCATTCGGTATCGCCCCATTGCGCCAATCCAGCGAAATTGCCGCCATTGGCATTGTAAGATGCGCCATCGATCGCAATCGTCTGGCCATTCACATATTCCGCCCCTGGGCCCATCAAAAATACAGCGAGATTGACGAGTTCGTGCATTTTCCCGATACGCCCCATCGGGTTCGTGCCATCGCGGTTCATGTCTTCTGTGCTTTCGGCTTGGGGGGCGAGGCGTTTGGTCATGCCTTCGGTCGGGAATGGGCCCGGCGCAATCGCATTGAATCGCAAGCCATAGCGTCCCCATTCTACGGCCAGCGATTGCGTCATCGTATTCACAGCCGATTTCGACATCGCCGAAGGCACCACAAACGGACCGCCATTCCAGACCCAGGTGGTCAGAATGGATATGACATTGCCGCGCTTGCCTTCATCGATCCAGCGTTTGCCGATATTGTGGGTCATGTAAAATGTGCCGCGAAAGACAATATTGGCAATCGCATCAAAGCCGCGAATGGACAGATCTTCTGTCCGTGAGATGAAATTGCCGGCGGCATTGTTGACCAGCCCGGTCAGGGCGCCGTGATTGGTCCAGATTTCATCGGTCATGTCATTGATCGCGTCGGCAACGCGGATGTCACACGCGTGCGGGACGACTTTGCCACCATGGGCCGACATCAACCCTTCCGCCGTGTCTTCACAGACCCCGCCACGACGCCCGCAAATGTGGACTTCTGCGCCAAGCTTAAGAAAGCCTTCCGCCATTTCCTTGCCGAGCCCGGTACCGCCCCCTGTGACCAGCACGCGCTCGCCTTCCATCAGGCCTTCGCGAAACATGAGTTGGTTGATATCCATGACGTCTTCTCCCGAATTCTTATACGGTTGAGACTGTAGACCGAATTGGCGCAACGGGAAGCGTCACCCAAGGGCAATTTTAAAGCTGCCTGATCGTCTATTTTCGAAACGGCAGCGAAATCGCCCGCCAGACCAACCAGATTGGCAGCACAATCGTGGCGCCCGCCAAAGCCGGCTTCCAGAAATTTCGAGCTGCCCAGGCGGCCAACCCGCCAACCGAGTTGAGGAAACTCTGTACCGCGCCGGCGACATTGACGTCTGGTGAAGCCGGGTCAAACTCGCTCGCCATGACGAAAAACCCGACCAGAATGCAAAGCAGTGCGAGCTTGATCCAGCCCCACCAGCTAATCCCGAGCAGGCGCAGGAGAATATGACGCTTCTCCTTTGGCAGCTTACCCGTTTTTGCTGCCGTTTCGCCTAGAGTTTCGAGCGCCGGGTCTGTCACAATTTATGCGACTTCCTTCACAATCTCGACCTGATGCGGATACGGGATTGAGATATTATTCTCGTCAAAGGCTTCTTTGACTTGTTTGGTCAAATCGAATTTCACGTCCCAGTAATCCGACGCCGCAACCCAGTTGCGCGTCGCGATATCGACCGAGCTGTCGCCCAGATTGACAACTTTCGCGAAGGGTTCAGGGTCTTTCATGATACGGTCATCGGCATTGACAATGCGCTTGATGACACTGATCGCCTTGTCGATATCGTCGCCATAATCGATGCCAAAGGTGATATCGACGCGGCGCGTGTCATAGCCGCTGAAATTCTTGATCACGCCATCAATGGCCTGGCTGTTCGGCACCATAATCTGGACATTGTCCGGAGTCGCGAGAACGGTCTGGAACAAGTTGATGTCCTTGACCGTGCCTGCCGTCCCAGCGGCCTCGACATAATCTCCAAGCTTGTAGGGGCGGAAAATCATGATCATGACGCCAGACGCAATGTTTCCGAGCGCGCCTTGCAAGGACAAGCCAATGGCCAAGGTCAAAGCACCGAGAATGGCGACAAAACTTGTCGCAGGGACGCCAAAGACTTGTAGGACGGCGATGAACACAGCTGCCGTCACAGCCCAGCGCACCATGGAGCCAAAGAAATTGCCGAGCGTATCGTCGATGCTCTCTTGTTTCATCGATATACCGCGGACCAAGCGGCCGAGCCAGCCCGCCACGCGCAAACCGATGATCAAGACCACCAAAGCGCCAACGGCTTTGGCGCCAAATCCCAAAATCTCATCGCCATAATCAGTCCAGAGCTGAGCGAAATCGATGCCGTCCATTTGCCTATCCCTTTTGCAAAGGTTGTTTGTTTAAGCGCCAAACGCCAAGGTCCGGACGTCGCCGATCTGGAATCAGGCGCTTCGAGGAGACCGGAATAACCGCTTCGCGTGACATCGCAAAGACCATCATACCACCATCCGGAAAGCAGGGTGAATATGCCTCATCCAGCACATTCAATCCGCCGGTAAATGCGCCCATTGCAGGCATAATCAATCGTTCGCCATCGGTCGCGAAGCAGCGCCGCCGCAAAGCTCTCACGCGGCTCAGAACTTTCGCACACGGATGCAGGTGACCGGCAATTTCTCCGCTCTCTCCGGTCGGCTCATGCCGAAAGACCAAATCAGCGATGCGCAGAACTTTACTTGCACGGCCGCCGAGATGCGCTGGCGGATCGGGATCATGATTGCCTTCGACCCAAATCCAGTCCGTGTCACGCGTCAGGGCGCGAACCCGGTTGGCATCTTCTGCCTCCATCCGGGCCTCGGCTTTGCGGTCGTGAAAACTATCTCCCAGAGAGATAACGCGCTGAGGCCTGAACGCGCGGACCAGAGATTCGACAATGCTCAAGGTCGCCCGCGTATCGTAAGGCGGCAGCATCTGTCCACGCGCAGCAAAACTTGAGCCTTTTTCCAGGTGCAAGTCCGATACGATCAGGGTCTGCTCAGACGCCCACCACAGCCCGCCTTCCGGCACAGGAGTCAACAGCTCTCCACGCACATGAAGGTGTGTTTCGGTCGGGGATTTGGGGGCCACCTTGCTCATCGCTGCAAACTGACCTGCACCGCTGAATTGGTCAATCGAGATCGCGCACGCAGGCCTCTCGCGCAAAAAAACAAGCCGCCCTTTCGAGCGGCTTGTTCGTTGAATTATGACGGTCGACACCTACCAAGTATAGCGTGCTTTCAGGTAGTAAGATCCGCCATTGAAGCCGGCAGGCGCGGCTTCTGGATAGAGCTGTCCGAGCGACAGAGCGTTCGGGTTCTCATCCGGATAATTGTCGAAGATGTTGTTAGCACCAATGATCAATTCGATCTGGTCGTTCAGATAGTATCCGAACTCAGCATCGACATTGACTTCCGCGCCTTGCTCACCCGTGCCATTGCCCGTGTCTTCCCACTCGCCAAAATAGTTGGCACGTGTCAGGAACCGCCAGCTGTCTTGAGCGTGCTTGAAGGTCAAGGACCCTTTCAGCTCGGGAAGGAGTTCTTCCAACGCGTCAACACGACCCGCACTGATCGGGTTAATGGACCCGCGGTCATCGACTTTCGTATCAATGTAAGCAAATGACAGCGCCAGGTCAGATTCACCACGTTCGGTGATTTCCAATGGCATTGTCCCAACCACTTCGACGCCGGATGTCGTGGTGTCGAAGCTGTTCGAGAAGTAACGGAACTCGTTCAGATCCTCGAAGCCTACAAAGGCGTTGCGATCGATCACGCCAGCATTGCCCAGCTGGGTCAGGCCGTCGCTCACTGAGGTGAATGGTCCAAGACCGTTCTGCGACCCCGTGAAGTCAAGCGCTTCCAGGAAGTTGACGTTTGCTGACAAGGCGATCCGGTCCGTCACTTCGATGTTGAAGTAATCGACGGTCCAGGTCATTGGGCCAACGTCAAATGCAGTACCGAAGGTGAAGTTCTGCGCTGACTCGGTGCCAAGATCAGGACGTCCGCCATCGCGGTTCTGAATGAAGTCAGCTGCCAATTGACCGGCCGCAGACGACAATGGAAGTGTGCCTTGGTCGACCAGGACGCCACCGACATTCTGCGTCGTCACGTTGGTCACGTTCGCCTGACCAGCGGTTGGCGCGTGGAACCCGGTCGAAACCGTACCGCGCAGACGGAAACTGTCTGTGACGCGGAACAAGGCGCCCAGTTTGTAATCCGTTGTCGTACCAAACGCATCATAGTCTTCGAAACGTACAGCGCCTTGCAAGGTCAGCTGATCCGTCACGTCGGCCTCGAGATCGACATAGAAGGCGTAGCTTGACTGACTATTCGTGTCAGACGCGGTGAAGCCCCCAAAGCCATTCGAGCTCGACGAGAAGCCTTGATCCGCGAGCGGTCCAAGCGCGAATGACGCTGGATCACCTGCGGTGATTTCAAACTCTTCTTCACGATACTGAGAACCAAACGCGATGTTCAGATCAGATGCCAAACCAGAGACCGGCAGCGCGTAGCTGAAATCGGCATCAAGAATGGTTTCGGTCTGCTGATATGCGCCCGGGTTAAAGTCGCGCGGGGTGTTCGGCCCGAGCGATGCGTTGATCGTGTTGCGGATGAAGAATTCCGATTTGCTTGAGCCACGAACGGCGCTGAAATCATAGTTCAAACCCGTGCCAAGATCGAAGACACCACGGACGCCACCGGCGATCGACCAGTCTGTATTGTCGCCGCCAAAACGTGGAACGAAGCCACTTGGAATGCTCTCAACAAACGAGAAGCAGTTCGGATCTGCCGTGACCTGCGCGAGAATGGTCGGGTCTGCAATCAGACCACCACCCTGCGTCAGTGGAATACCCGCCGGGCAAGCACCGCCCGTTCCGACACCGTCCAGGTCGCCGACCAGGATCGATGCGACACCCGTTGGATCGGCCAGACCGGTCAACGGATCAACGGTAGGACCGCGATAAACGCCACCGCGATTGGTTGGGTTCCGGAAGAAGAAGCCACCCTCAACGGTCCGCTGAGCATAGTTACCAAAGGCATAGATTTCGGTGTTCTCGTTCAGATCAATGCCTGAATTGAAGAACAATTTGAAATTGTCTTTGACGTCAGGCGCGCCCCAATATTGTGGCACTTGATCGGTATAGGTGTTGATGGTGCGGAAGTCAGCCACGGCTGTGTTTCCGGCGGCGATCAGTGCCGCGACATCACCCCGAACGATGGATCGTACGGTGCCATCAGTGTCGGATACTTCGCCGGTCAGGTTCACGAAACCATTCTCGCCGAGCGGCAGACCGATATTGCCGGCAATCCGGTAATTGTCGCCATCACCTTCATAGGTCGATCCATAGACGGCTTCGACGGTCCCGCCGCTGCTGTCTTCGCGCAGCTGGAAGTTGATCACACCTGCGATCGCATCCGAACCATATTGAGAAGACGCACCATCGCGGAGAATCTCCACCCGGCTAAGCGCCAGAGATGGAATAACGCTGACGTCTGCGCCCTGCGCCCCGTCCGCAATACCACCGCCAAGGAATGAAATCACTGATCCACGATGACGACGCTTGCCGTTCAGCAGGATCAGGACATTGTCAGGCGACAGGGCGCGAACATTCGCTGGACGAATGATGGTCGCCGCGTCCGAGATCGGTTGCGTGTTGACATTGTAAGACGGAACCGCGGTTCGCAGAATGTCGGAAACGTCATTCGTCCCCTGGTTCACGAATTCATCGCCAGGCAAGACGTCGACAGGCGCCGGTGTGTCCAAAGCAGAACGCGATGGGATCCGTGAGCCGATCGAAACAATCGTATCAAGAACGCGATCATCCGCCGCTGCATCGTCCGTCGAGCCGGTTTCTTGTGCTAAGGCTGTTGGTGCGAACGCCACCAATGCCCAAGACAAAGCCGCGCCGCAAAGTAAGCGATTGCGCGATTTCACTTCAGCCATATTTTATCCTCTCTTATTATTATGACTGCCCGACTTCTTGTGTTGTTTTTTGGAAGCACAAAGTTCGGACTCGAAAAACTTCGTTCGTCCGCGGTTTTTGTCAATTAAATGACAGCCCAGAAACGCCGAATCCGGAGATTCCAGCTGAGTTCCATCGCGCACAGTTGCAAAAATATGACAGAAATAGCGCTCACACGGCAAAATCTTTGAATTGGTATATTCAACCAGAAAGCCCAAGTACGAAGAAATATTCTGCCTGACATGCCTCAAATTACCGGCATGTAATGAAACAATAGTGCGACCCGCAGTTTACATATGCACCACGCGCCCTTCGGCTGCGAGCACTGCTTCATGCATCATTTCCGACAAGGTTGGATGCGGGAAAATCGTGTGCATCAGATCTTCTTCCGTCAGCTCACCTTGCCGCGCGATCACATAGCCCTGGATCAATTCAGTGACTTCGGCGCCGACCATGTGAGCGCCCAGCAATTCACCGGTTTCGGCATCGAAAATGGTCTTGATCAAACCTTCCGGCTCGCCGAGGGCGATCGCCTTGCCATTGCCGATGAACGGGAACTTGCCGACATTCAGTTTCTTGCCGGTTTGCTTGGCCTCGTCTTCAGTGAGACCCACACTGGCCACTTGCGGATGGCTATAGGTACACCCCGGAACGTTCCAATTGTCGAACGGATGCGCTTCATCAATCGCGCCAGCAATTTTCTCAACGCAGATGACGCCTTCATGGCTGGCTTTGTGCGCGAGCCAAGGCCCCCCCGTCAGGTCGCCAATCGCATAAAGGCCCTTCACACCTGTGCGCCCGAAACCATCGACGCTCACATGTGTCCGGTCGATTTTAACGCCAAGTTCCTCCAGACCCATGTTTTCGGAATTGGCGACAATGCCGATGGCGAGAATAACTCGATCGACCTCGATCTGCTCCGTCTTGCCGCCAACAGACACCTCGGCGGTGACGCTGTCTTTACTTTTCTTCAGCCCTTTGACCTGCGCCGCGGTTTTGATTTTCAGTCCTTGCTTGGTGAAGGATTTATGCGCGAAGGCCGAGATCTCGGCATCCTCGGCAGGTAGAATACGGTCGACGGCCTCGACCACGGTCACATCGGATCCAAGTTCATTATAGAAGCTCGCAAACTCAATCCCGATCGCGCCGGATCCAATCACCAACAAGCGCTTGGGCAGTGCATCCGGCACCATGGCTTCGCGATACGTCCAGACCAGTTTGCCGTCTGGCTCAAGCCCGGCTTGCGGAATGGCGCGGGCGCGGGCCCCGGTGGCGAGCAGAACATGCTTGGCTTGATAGGTGGTATCCTTGCCCTTGGCATCCTTGACGATGACCTTTGGCGCGTCGGTGCCTTTTTGCAGCCGCGCCGTCCCTTCAATCACGGTGATCTTGTTCTTCTTCATCAGATGCTTGACGCCGCCGGAGAGCTGGGCCGCCACACCCCGTGATCGTTTGACCACGCCATCAAGATCAAAATCCGCCTTGTCGACTTTCAGGCCATAAGCCGCCGCTGACTTGGCCAGGTGCAGGACTTCTGCCGACCGCAACAAGGCCTTGGTCGGTATGCATCCCCAATTCAGACAGATGCCGCCGAGATTTTCACGCTCGACAATCGCCGTCTTCATGCCGAGCTGGCTGGCGCGAATGGCCGAGACGTAGCCGCCTGGGCCTGAACCAATTACGATCAGGTCAAAATCAGCCATTCCGGCCTCCTATTCCTATAGCAGCATGCTTTCCGGGGTTTCGACATAGCGCTTGAATGCCTGCAACCAGCGCGCGCCTTCGGCCCCACCAATGACACGGTGATCACAGGTCAGGGTCACCCCCATCATGGTCGCGGCCGTAATCTCGCCATTGGCGCCGATAACCGGTTGTTTCGCCCCGGCGCCGACTGACATGATCATGCCCTCCGGCGGATTAATGATGGAAGCAAAGGATTTGATTCCGAACATGCCGAGGTTCGAAATTGAGAAGGTTCCACCCATATATTCCTGCGGTTTCAATTTGCGTTCGCGGGCGCGACTGGCCAGATCTTTCATCTCGATTGAAATCTCGGCCAGGCCTTTCTTCTCAGCATCGCGAATGACCGGCGTGATCAAGCCGCCATCAATCGCAACCGCGACCGAAATATGGGCGCTGTGATGATAGGCGATGCCATTGTCGCTATAACTGGCATTACAATCCGGCTCTGCCATGAGCGCCATGGCAGACGCCTTGATCAGCATGTCATTGACCGACACTTTGACGCCTTCCGGCGCCGCTTCATTAATGCCTTTGCGCGCCGCCAGAAGCTTATCGAGCGCGATGTCGACATTGAGCGGGAAATGCGGCACCTGCATGAAGCTTTGGGTCAGACGCTTGGCCACCGTCTTGCGCATGCCATCGAGTGGCTCGAGGCGATAGGAATCTGGCGCATAGACCCGGTCGTCCAGGATCTGCGGCAGGATCAAGCCGTCAGGAGTTGCCGGGACGCCCCCAGCTGCTGAGGCCGCGGCGCCGGGTTGGGCATTCTCCACGTCCTTTTTGACGATGCGGCCATGTGGTCCTGATCCTTTGCCGTTCAGCGCCGCAAGATCAACGCCTTTCAGCGCCGCGATCCGGCGTGCGAGCGGACTGGCTTTGATACGATCATCACCCGCGCCAAGCGACGGCATTTGTACAGGTGTGGACGCAACCCGTTTCGGCGCCTCAGAAGGGACTGCCGGTACAGCGTCCGCTTTCGGCGCTGGCGCCGCGGCTGGCGCGTCTGCGGAAACCGCTGACGCATCCTCGCCCTCTTCAGCCAAAACGGCAATCACGGCGTTGACTTTGACCCCTTCTGTGCCTTCCTCGACCAGGATTTGTGCGACCGTGCCTTCATCCACCGCCTCGACTTCCATGGTCGCCTTATCGGTCTCGATTTCGGCAATCACATCACCCGCCTCAACCGTGTCGCCGGGCTTCACATTCCATTTCGCCAGTGTGCCCTCTTCCATGGTCGGACTGAGCGCAGGCATCGTAATATTGATCGACATTGAGCGGCCTTCCTATTGCCGAATGAAGGTCTTGGCGGCGATTTTCCATTCGCCGTCGATTTTCACGAGAGAAAAAGCGTCATAGAACCGGTCCGCGTAGCGGAACGTGGCGACAGCCAAGCGTTGATCAACAATTTCAATGCTCAGAACTTCGCCATCGCGGCCTGCGCCGGGCGGGTTTTCATTCTGAGCCCAGCCTTCGATGACATCATACATTTTCGGCCAGACGCGCAAGTCGCTTTCGCCGTCATCATTGGTGACCACGCCAAACATGGATGAATTGGGATGAAACGCGCGTTGCAAGCGCTCAAGACTGGCCTCGCCCTGCCCGTCAAAATAGTCCTGGATCACAGCCTCGATCGCGGCCACGTCCGGATCATAGACATCATAGTCTTCGACATAAGGCTCACCGACAATGCCGCCTTCGCCCGCATCAACATAAACGCATCCTGACAAAGTCAGCGCACTCAACCCCACAGACAGTAAAATTGATTTCATGACGTCCTCCTACATCCCTTCACAGACAGCTTTCGCTGCGGCGATGATATCATTTACATTGGGCAGGCTCATATCTTCCAGATTGCCGGCATAAGGCAGCGGCACATCCTTCTGTGTGACCCGTTGCGGCGGCGCATCGAGATAGTCGAAAGCCAGCTCGGTGACGCCTGCTGCGATCTCGCCGCCAACGCCCATATGTTTCCAGCCTTCTTCAGCCGTCACCAGGCGATTGGTCTTCTTCACGCTTTCGACAATCGTATCCATATCGAGTGGACGGATCGACCGCAGATCGATGACTTCGGCTGAGATCCCCTGCGCGGCAAGCTGTTCGGCCGCATCCATCGCAAACCCGACCATGCGGGAATAGCCGACCAGCGTCACATCTGTTCCCTCACGAATGACCGCAGCCTTGCCGATCGGCAGTGTATAATCTTCCAGATCGGGGACGTCATATTCGATGCCATAAAGCAGCTCGTGCTCCAGGAACACAACCGGGTTAGGATCGCGGATGGCGGATTTGAGCAAGGCTTTGGCCGATCCGGCATCCCAAGGCGCCACGACTTTCAAGCCCGGCACATTGCCATACCAGGCGGCATAATCCTGGCTATGTTGCGCGCCAACCCGAGCGGCAGCCCCATTCGGGCCCCGAAACACGATCGGGCACCCCATCTGCCCCCCCGACATATACAGCGTCTTCGCCGCCGAATTGATGATATGATCTATCGCCTGCATGGCGAAATTGAAGGTCATGAATTCGACGATTGGGCGCAGTCCACCAAACGCAGCGCCGACCCCAAGCCCGGCAAACCCATGCTCGGTGATGGGCGTATCAACCACCCGGCGCGGCCCGAATTCCTGCAACAATTCGCGCGTGACTTTATAAGCGCCCTGATACTCAGCGACTTCTTCGCCCATAATAAAGACGGTATCGTCCAGGCGCATCTCTTCGGCCATTGCATCGCGCAAGGCATCGCGCAGAACGGTTTTGGTAAACGTTGTGCCTTCTGGGATGTCGGGATTGATCAACACAGCAGCGATCGGCGCATCTGATGCAGCTTGCGCTTCAAGCACTTCCGGCTCCGCCACGGGCGTGACCTTGTCGACCGGCGCTTCGGACGGCGCTGAAACGCTGCTCGCATCCTCGCCATCTTCAGTCAGCACAGCAATCACGGCATTCACCTTCACGCCCTCAGTGCCTTCCGGAATGAGGATTTTCGCAAGCGTGCCTTCGTCGACCGCTTCGACTTCCATCGTCGCCTTGTCGGTTTCGATTTCAGCGATCACGTCACCCGCTTCAACCTTGTCGCCCTCACCTTTAAGCCATTTGGCGAGCGTGCCTTCTTCCATGGTGGGCGAGAGCGCCGGCATCAAAATATCTACAGCCATGTCTATGCCTCCACCGGGAGCAGGACGTCGGTCCACAACTCGGCCGGATCAGGCTCCGGACTTTCGAGTGAGAAGTCAGCCGCATCCTTCACGATGGCGCGAATCTCCTTGTCGATCGCTTTGAGATCGTCTTCGGTCGCAATCCCCTGTTCGATGATTTGCCCCTTCAGCCCATCAATCGGGTCATTGTGGCTGCGAATATCATCGACCTCTTCGCGCTTTCTGTACTTAGCCGGGTCAGACATGGAATGACCGCGATAGCGGTAAGTCTTCATTTCGAGAATATACGGGCCCTTGCCCGACCGGGCGTATTTGACGGCCCGTTCGCCGGCTTTCTTGACCGCATAGACGTCCATGCCATCAACTTCTTCGCCTTCGATTTCGAACGAGATACCGCGCTTGTACAATTCAGTTTCCGAGGCGTGGCGTTCGACGCTCGTGCCCATCGCATACATGTTGTTTTCAATCACATAGACGACCGGCAAATCCCACAGCGACGCCATGTTGAACGCTTCATAGACTTGTCCCTGATTGGCCGCGCCATCGCCGAAATAGGCAAGGCTGACATTGTCCTTGCCGAGATACTTGTTCGAGAACGCCAACCCGGTGCCCAATGGCACTTGTGCTCCGACGATGCCATGGCCGCCGAAGAAATTCTTCTCTCGGCTGAACATATGCATCGAGCCGCCTTTGCCGCGCGAATATCCACCGGAGCGTCCAGTCAGTTCAGCCATCACACCGCGTGGATCCATATCGCAAGCCAGCATATGGCCATGATCGCGATAACCGGTAATCACCTGGTCGCCTTCCTTGAGGCAGGCTTGCATGCCCGTCACAACCGCCTCCTGCCCGATATAGAGGTGGCAGAAACCGGCAATTTTGCCCATGCCGTAAAGTTGTCCGGCACGCTCCTCAAATCGGCGAATGAGCAACATATCGCGATAATATTTGAGCGCTTCGTCCTTCTTGAGCTTCGGTGAGCTTCGTCGCTTGGGGGTCGCGGCTTTGGCCATATAGGCTCCCTGAATGTGATATTTTTGCACTAAATACGCAGATGACTGACGCAACGTCGAGTCTTATCAGTTATGCATTTCTGCATCTTTGACAGCGCGGTCAAGTAACACCAATTCACCCGGATACACGAAGCCGAGATCGCGGCGAGCGAGAAATTCGACCAGATCAGGATCGACCTGGCCCGGAGTCAGCCGAGCTATGTCTTTTTGCAGTGCAGCATTTTCCGCCTCAAGCTGCGCCAGAGCGGCCTTCTTGTCGGCAAGTTCGGTCTGTTTATCGGTCCATGCCCCAAGCCCCTGCTGCCCCGCAAAGGCGTGGTAAGCAAAATAGGCAACAGTCAGCGACATGGCCCCAGCGGCCCATTTTGAAGTCATCTACGCGCACTCCCATGCGCAGAAAGAATCACCCAGGCATGGTAAAGATTTCGCTAATTCTCTGACTCTGAAAGCAGCGCCTGAATGGCATCGAGTCGGTCTTCTTCTGCCACTTCGAACAAATCGATCCATTGCCGACCAATCAGGAAATACTCGATATCCTCAGGCATTTCGGTCGCGTCGAGTCGGATCGGCACCATTTTCTTTCCGTACTTGTCAGCGAGGTATACTTCCCGCCGGACATGATCTGATTCAAACGCCTGCGCCGAGCACATCAGGCAAAATCGATCTGACGACTTGATGGCGCGGACAATCTGTCCCGCCCAATTCTGCCCGGCGCGCATTTCATCGCGGTCAATCCACACCGTGATGCCGTTTTCTTCGATCGACTGCACGATTGGCAGCACCGTCTCAGCATTGGCATGTGAATAGGACACAAATGCATCATGCCCTTCTCCAAGCACCTGTGCAGGCTTAGGCGTTGCGGCGGGCGCGGACCCCTCTTCCGTGTCCTCCTGGGCTTCTGCAACCGGCGCATTTCCGGCGGTTTCAGGACGCCTCCTGCGACGCGCGAACAGAGCCGCGATTGCCAGCAAGACAACCGCGCCCAAGGCGGTCCAGAGGACCGGCCCATTCAACGGCCTCGCTTGCTCAATGACGGTCGGCTCGGTCGGCGGCGGCGTTGCAGCAGACGCTTCAAACCTGTCAGACAATTCGAGCTCGATGATCTGTTTTTCCTCGAGATTCGCTTCAAGTTGGGCAATCACTTCGCGCTGTCGGATCAGGGTTTCGCCGTTGACGCCGTCTGTCGCCGCCATGTCTGTCAAGGTCCGGCGCTCCAACGCCACCTGATCTTCCAGCGCCGCGATTTCATTGCGGACCGTTGTGAGTTGCGCTTCTGCGCTAGGTGTCGGTTGCGTTTCCCCAAGGGCGCGTCGCGGCGGGGGCTCGACAGGTGAGACATCCTCGACCACGGCCTGAGGGTCATCGGACGGCATGCTCAAGACCCAATATCCGGCCCCGGCAATCAGCGCCAACACCAAGACCAGCCCCAAGAAAAGACCCGGAAAACCTCGAGATGCCGATTTTGCCGGCGACGCAACGACCACCTCGCGCGGCGCCTCGGGGACTGACGTCATCAGGTCCGCGTTAGAGACGCCTGGCGCAGCTGCCGAGAGATCGACATCCTGAGACCTCCGTGCCTCCGCGACCGGCGCTTCAACCGCCGCAATTTCCTGTGCCCTCAACGCCTCGCGGCGATCATCTTCCATCGCCCGCAAAGCATTCAAAACATCATGATAGCGATGCTGACGCGCCGCCGGAAAAGTCAGATCAACCATTTCCAGATCACCCAGCCCACGCGGGTTCAGTCCATGCTCGAGCCGGGCCATGACCAGCTGTCCATTTTCCCAGGCATCAATCGCTCGATTGGTCAGCATCATCTGCCGCGATGACATCATCGCATTGCGCGACCATAAAGCCAGCGTGTATTCGCCGGTATGCGCCTGCGGATAGGACATCCGGCCATATTCGGCGCGGATGAACACGCCAAATCTTTTGAGATATTCTGCCAGCTTTTCCGCTTCTGCTTCGTCTTCTGGCGCTGCAATCAAATAAACACGCATGGTCGTCCCCTCACGAGTCTTGCAAGGAATAGCATGTGAATTTCTGCACGTCGCCTGTTCGGCGCAATTTTAGGCGTTGATCAACGCCGACCCGGCATAGAGCGCCGACGCACCAAGCTCTTCCTCAATCCGGATCAGCTGATTGTACTTGGCGAGGCGATCTGAGCGCGCCAGCGAACCGGTTTTGATCTGCCCGCAATTCACTGCCACGGCGAGGTCGGCAATGGTTGCGTCCTCGGTTTCGCCGGAGCGGTGTGACATGACGGACGTATAAGCATGTCGATGCGCCAGCTCGACGGCATCAAGCGTCTCCGACAAGGTGCCGATTTGATTGACTTTTACCAAGATTGAATTGGCCGCACCGCGGGTCAGCCCCATCGCCAGACGCTCTGGATTGGTGACAAACAGATCGTCACCGACAAGCTGACAGCGATCGCCGACCATTTCGGTGAGAATGCCCCAACCGTCCCAATCATCTTCGGCCATGCCATCTTCGATCGAGACGATCGGATAGGCATCGACCAGGTCAGTCAGATATTTCGCCATGCCTTCGCCATCGAGCGTCTTGTCCTCGCCTGCCAGAACGTATTTGCCGTCCTTGTAGAATTCCGTTGACGCTGCATCCAGCGCCAGGGAAACATCTTCGCCGGGTTGATAGCCTGCTGCCTCGATCGACTTCATGATGAAATCGAGCGCATCTCGAGTGGACGACAGATTGGGAGCGAACCCGCCTTCGTCGCCGACACCGGTATTGTGCCCGGCATCACTCAACGTCTTTTTCAGCGTGTGGAAGATTTCAGAACCAACCCGGACGGCATCAGCGATACTGTCTGCATTGACCGGCATGATCATGAATTCCTGGATGTCGATCGGATTATCAGCATGTTCGCCGCCATTGATGATGTTCATCATTGGCGTCGGCAGGACGCGCGCATTGGTGCCGCCAATGTAACGATAGAGCGGCAGGCTGCAGCTCTCTGCTGCGGCTTTCGCCGTTGCCATGGATACACCGAGAATGGCATTCGCCCCGAGCCGTTTCTTATTCTCTGTGCCATCAATTTCCATCATCAGGCCATCAATCAGGCGCTGCTCGGTGGCTTCCATGCCGGTCAGTTCATTGGCGATCTCACCATTCACCGCATCGACGGCGCTCATCACACCCTTGCCCTTGTACGCTTCGCCGCCATCACGCAGTTCGTGCGCTTCATGAACACCGGTCGAGGCGCCGGATGGCACGGCGGCACGGCCAAAGGACCCATCTTCGAGCGTGACATCCACTTCGACGGTCGGATTGCCGCGGCTGTCGAGAATTTGGCGGGCGTGAATATCAACGATTTCGCTCATGGCGGGGTCCTTTGCATGTTTGCGGCAGCGTCTAGTGCGCTATGGTGGAAAGAGCAAGGGCATGGCCGAGAAGGTACAGGATTTACGTCTGTACGCGGCGTCGGAGGGGGCAAAGGCCGCGCGGCCTAAAGCGCCCTAAAGCAGACGCTATGTCTATTCTGGTCTGCTTCTAAGTTGATTGCTGTGCTTTTGGCCGCTACCTGTTGAGCTTATGGAATTAGACTTCAATCAGGCGTGGTTGACGACGATCGCGGATCACAGGCCCGAGTTTTTAACTAAGGTATTTCAGGCGATTACGTTCATGGGCGGGGTTGAGGGATATCTCATCGTCATCGCCTTGATATTTTGCTTCATTGGTAAGCGCATGGCAGTGAGTGCGTCGATCATTGTGCTCGTCTCCATGATCCTGAACCATCTCCTGAAAACGTTGATCCAGAATCCAAGACCTTTCGTTTCGGACGGGTCCTATTTAGACTTTTGGGCTGTCTCGCCTATGCGCGCAGCGGAATTGTCTGCAGAGTTTTCAACCCCTTCTGGTCATGCCATGGCGGCAGCGGCGTTTTACGGCTTTTTGGTCACTCGCACTGACTCGATATTCGCGCGCGGGCTGCTTTTGCTGATCCCACTTTTGATCGGTGTTTCTCGCCCGGTGCTCGGCGTTCACTTTTTTGAAGATATCGCGCTTGGTTGGCTTCTGGGTGGCGGGATAGCGTTTCTTGCCGCGCAAAAATTCGACGTTTTTTGGAAACGATGGGCTTCGCTTGGTCTGATCGGCCAGGCCGGTCTTGCGGTAAGTGTTAGCGCTCTGGTTTGGTTGGCAACCTTGGTTTTGACGGGGCGGTCCGCGCCTGACCTTCCAACCGAGTTTGTCAGCGTTCTAGGTTTCCTTACCGGTGTACTGCTGGCTTCACCGATCGAGCACCGAAAAGTAGGTTATGAAATCAAAGAGCGCTCGCTCTTCATGGGCAGTATACGCTTTGTGTTGATGCTCGGTGTTTTGATCCTGACCTTACTCGCGCTTGACGTTCCAGCTTTGATTTTGGGTGAACCGTCCGGCATTATCGAGAGTCTTTGGAGATACTTCGGTTACGCCATTGTTGGTGCCGTCGGTGTTTTCGCCGTTCCTTGGCTATTGGTTCGGCTAAAACTCGCGACGAGTAGATCATCGGAAAAGGCGTGATTGCTGAGATGCTTGAAAAGCTCAGCATCCTAAACTCGCTGCAACGACGACACTCATGCAGTGTCTCCTCCTGCCCCAAAGCAGACCGTGCACACTCTAACGCCCACCCCATTCTACCGCGTCTTCCAGCCATAAAAAAAGCCCCCGCAGGTTTGCGAGGGCTTTTGCAAATCAGTTTCGATCCGACGCTAGTCTTCGGTTGGTTCGAGGATCTGGCGGCCGCGATACATACCGGTTTTCAGGTCGATATGGTGCGGACGACGAAGCTCACCAGACTCCTGGTCTTCGATAAATGTATTGCCTTTGAGGCGGTCATGCGACCGGCGCATGCCACGGCGTGATTTGGTAATCTTACTCTTAGGGACAGCCATTTGCTTGCTCCAAAACGGGTTTCGAGGCCTCCGCCCCGTGAAATTCAAACCGCGCGTATACAGGCAAGCCCCTGCCCCGACAAGAGGGAAGTTGCGGTGACTTACCGCATCGCGCAGTTGGCGACCGGATTTGGCCGATCTGCCACTTGCTCCGGCAATTCGGCCACATATTCACTCCACTCTGTCCGCGGCAAATAGTAATCCGTGGAGATATACTGCGCTCCACTGGCCAAAGCCGCGTCCAGGCGCGCCCGGTCGCCGGTGCGCGCCTCGCGTGTATCCGCGTCCGCGCGGGTGCGGACGATAAAACCCTGACGGACACGTTCGGCAATCGTCTCGCCGTCCGCGCGCGGATCGTTGATCGTGAAATAAGCGGCGTCCGCGGCGGTCGGGTCATGAGAATTGACGAACATGGCCAGGCCCTGAAGCGAATCCCGCCCGCGGCGATAGACATCGACCACCTCCGGTCCTTCATCCAGGGCAAAGAACACCTTCGTGGTCACGTCATCCAGATATGGCCACCCTGCTGTTGTCACGGCCTCGCGCAGGGTCGCATGCTCGCCGCGAACATCATCCGGCGAGATCAAGGCCTGGGGCCCAAACACGCTGCGAATTTCTGCATCGAGCGCATCGAAAGCTGCGGCATCAAATGCCAACGGCACGGTTGCATTCGGCAGGTCAATCGGCGCCTGTTTTGCGTTGATCAGGATCAGGATTGGATCATGTCGGAAATTCGCCGCGGACCAATCCCGGATTTGTTCCAGGCAAGCGATAAACGGATTGCAACTCGATCTCGCATCGACGTCCTGAACATGCAGGACTTTGAACCCTGGCGCCGTCAGGCCGGCTGCATCAAACCCCTGGCGGCTTAATTGCGGTAGAAGCGGGGTGGCGTAGAGCCCGCCTTCCGGGTCGTGGAACACATCGAGCTCGATTTGCTGCAAACCGAGGTCGAGCTGGTCCGAGATCGCAATATGTGCATAATTAAGTGCCTCCGCCCATTCCGGTGCTTGTGCCCGGATCAGTTCCAATTCGATCGGCGGAATGGCCCGCTTATAGGAATTGTGGGATCCCATGGTCTGATATTCATTCATGCCCGGTCGGCAGATCGTCGTTCCCGTTTGGTCGGTACAGGCAGAAAATCCGGCCAAGGCCACCACGCTCGCGCACAGGCAAAGTCTCAGTTTCATATTCGTTCTCCGTGCTCGTCCCCGAGTACGCCGAACCACATTTCACGCGAATGTCGCGTGAAGTCTAGACCAACCGGCTTTGCGTCATCGCCGCGTCGATAAAGCTCGCAAACAAAGGATGCGGCTCCATCGGGCGCGATTTCAGTTCTGGATGATATTGCACCGCAATGAACCAGGGATGGTCTTCCATCTCGATGATTTCCGGCAAGACGCCATCGGGTGACATGCCTGAAAATGTCATGCCGTGCTTTTGCAAGGCTTCGACATAGGCGGTGTTGACTTCGTACCGGTGACGATGGCGCTCAGAAATATCGAGCCCGCCGTAAATTTCGGCCACTTTCGAGCCCGCCTTGAGCCGCGCCGGATATGCGCCCAGGCGCATCGTGCCGCCCATATCGGTATTCTCGTCACGCGTGACCAGTTCATTGCCTTTGGTCCATTCCGACATCAATCCAACAATCGGCGTATTCGTCGGACCGAACTCAGATGTGGATGCGCCTTCAATCCCGGCCAGGTTTCGGGCGGCTTCAACCACAGCCAGCTGCATACCATAGCAAATGCCGAAACACGGCACTCGGCGCTCGCGCGCGAACCGAGCCGCGCGCATCTTGCCGCGCGCGCCGCGTTCGCCGAAGCCACCGGGCAGAATGATGCCATGCACGCCTTCAAGAATATCGATTGGCGCCGTTTCATCATCAAATTCTTCGGAATTGATCAGCTTGATTTCAACCCCGACATTATTGGCCAGGCCGCCATGCTGCAGCGCTTCCATCACCGACTTATAGGCATCCGGGACATCGGTATATTTGCCCACCAGACCAATACAGACATTGCCATCTGGATTGTGAACGGTTTGGGCGATCTGGTCCCAGCGCGACAGGTCCGGTGCGGGCGCGTCATCAATCCGGAAATGCTCAAGCACCTCCTTGTCCAGGCCTTCCTGGTGATACGCCGACGGGACATCATAGATATGCCCAACGTCGCGGGCCTCAATGACGCTGCTGGGGCGGACATTACAGAAGCTGGCAATCTTGCCCTTCTCATTTTCCGGGATCGGGCGGTCGCAACGACAGAGCAGGATTTGCGGCTGAATACCAATCGAACGCAGTTCCTTCACCGAGTGCTGCGTCGGTTTGGTCTTCATCTCTCCGGCGGCTGGAATATAAGGCAGCAGCGTCAGATGGATGAAACAGGCACGCTCCGGCCCGAGTTCCTGGCCGAGCTGGCGGATCGCTTCGAAGAAAGGCAGGCCTTCAATGTCACCGACCGTTCCGCCAATTTCACAGAGCACAAAATCGACGTCCTCGCCGGCATCCGACAATACAAAGTCTTTGATTTCGTTGGTGACGTGCGGGATCACCTGGATGGTTGCGCCGAGATAATCGCCGCGGCGCTCTTTCTCAATAATGGTCGAATAGATGCGGCCCGTGGTGATATTGTCGGATTGGCGCGCAGAAACCCCGGTAAAGCGTTCGTAATGGCCAAGATCCAGATCGGTCTCGGCGCCATCATCGGTGACGAACACTTCGCCATGTTGGCGCGGGCTCATTGTGCCGGGATCGACGTTCAGATACGGGTCAAGCTTGCGCAACCGGACCTTATAGCCCCGCGCTTGCAGCAACGCCCCAAGTGCTGCGGAAGCGATACCCTTGCCTAAGGAAGACACCACGCCGCCAGTAATGAAAATGTAGCGAGTCATGGGAATGCAGTTTGCCTGATTCGCGACCGAGCCCGATAGGGCTAAGCCAGGATTTTGTGAGATTATTCTGGGTCGGCCTCGGGAGCCAGCGGATCATCACCCGTAGGTGCGGGTTGTTCGGTTGGTGAGGTCTCGGACGGGGTTACGGCCAGAGGATCATCCAGCAAAGCGCCATCGCCGCTCAGGACATCATCGAAATCATTGAGATTAATGCCGTCTGAATCTTCTTCGGGGGCCACGCTGTCGACCAGCTCGCGGGTCACATCCGTTCGGCCATCAGCGTTTTCATTGGTCGCGATAATCGTCAGGGTCAGGCTTGAAATAAAGAAGATCGCCCCGAAAATGATCGTCGTGCGCACCAGTGCGCCGGTCACACCCGATCCTGACATCAGACCGCCGCCAGCACCGCCGCCGCCGCCGCCAATGCCCAGCGCGCCGCCTTCAGAGCGCTGCATCAGCACCACAACCACCAAAACAATGGAGACGAGAATGTGCGCGACGAGGATTACATTGGTCATGTCTGTTTCCTGAATCTCAAGCGGCGGCCCTTACGCTTTTCTGAGCCGTCCGCCAACCCCTTAGGGTCAGTGTCGGGACGAACTATTCTGCCACAGCTGCGGCATAAATGGCCATGAAATCGTCAGCCTTCAAGCTGGCCCCGCCAATCAAACCGCCATTGACGTTTTCAATCGCCAGGATTTCGGCGGCATTTCCGGGTTTCATCGAGCCACCATAGAGGATCGGAACATCATCGCCCCGGTCTTGAAACAGCTCGATCAACAAGTTGCGGATCACCAGGTGAACCTCTGCGATCTCTTCTGAGCTTGGCACCAGACCCGTCCCGATGGCCCAAAGCGGCTCATAGGCGACGACCAGAGAATCGCTTGATCCCAGGGTCGGAAGCGATTTGCGCAAAATTCGAACCACTGTGTCCTTGGTCTCGCCGCGTTGCCGCTGGGCGAAACTTTCACCCACACAGATGATCGGGATGATGCCAGCGCGCAGGCAGGCATGCGCCTGTTCCTGGACATAGGCACTGCGTTCACCATGCTCAGAGCGGCGCTCGGAATGGCCAACAATGACGTGCGATGCGCCCGCATCCTGCAGCTGTTCAGCGGACAGATCGCCGGTAAAAGCACCGAGTTTCTCTGGATGGCAGCTTTGCGCCCCAACTTTCAGCCGCGCCCCGGCGCGATCGCTCATCGGCACCACCAGTGTCGAAGGGGGACAAATCAGGCAATCCGCTTTGTCAGGGAAATTTCCGAGTTCCGAAACCACTTTATCGACTTCAGAAAGAGAGGATTTCAGGCCATTCATTTTCCAGTTGCCTGCAATCAGTGTGCGTACCATACCAGTCACCATCTTGAACAAGTTTGTGCGCTCGCCTAGCAAGCTGTGCTGAAAGTCACAAGCGATCCGGATGGAAAAGGTCTGAACTCATGCTGACCCCTTTGCGAAACATGCTCCGTTCTCCTGCTGCTGGCGGGATATTTGTCATCGTTATCATTGCGATGGCGGCGTGGGGCGTCACAGATATTTTTGCGGGTGGGTCTGGCAGCAATCTGGTCAGCGCCGGCGATCGCGCGGTTTCTGATCGTTCACTTGATTCGACACTGGAACGTGTTCTGCGCAGTCAAACCGATGAGCGCGGACGGTCCTTGACCAAGGAACAGGCTATGGAGCGCGGCATCCTGGACCAGATTTTTGCAGATCTGACACGGGAAACCATGTTGACCGCCTATGCCGATAAGCAAGGGATTTCGGCAACCACCGAGGCCATCGTCGAGGACATCCGAACCGATCCGATATTCCAGGACACGACTGGCGTATTCGATCCGGCGCGGTATTCCCAATTGCTGGATGCCAATGGGTTTCGCGAAGCCGATTATGAAGCCGATGTCGAATCGGGCATGACAATAGATCGATTACAAGCGGTACCGAGCGCCGGATTGCGCGTCCCGAGTGCGCTGGCCCGCCTGCAGGCCGCGTATACAGGAGAGCTGCGATCTGCCTCCTGGTTCATCCTGGAGCAATCACAATTGCCACCGATCGCTGAACCGACCGAAGAAGACCTGCGATCGCTTTACGACGAGCGAAAAGAAGCCTTGCGCGAGCCAGAGCGGCGCGGTGTCAGCCTGTTGCAATTGAGCGCCGATGATTTTGTCGCTCAGACGGACGTGTCGGAGGCTGACGTCACCGCATATTACGATGCCTACAAGGCGGAACGCTATACTGGACCGGACAGCCGCTCATTCACCGAATTTGCCTTTGCCGACGAAGCATCCGCGCGATCAGCGCTGGGACGAATTGCCGGTGGCGCGGCCCCAGAAGCAATCGAAACAGCCACGTCGACGCAGCTCAAAACGGGCCGCAGAGAAATCATCGCCAATGAAAGGTTGGCCGATCAGGTCTTTGCCCGCGGCGCGCAAGTTGGTTCCATCCATGGCCCGCAACCCGTTGGCGACACTTATGTTGTTCTTCGCCTGGAAGATATCATCGACGGGGTTGCCACGCCGCTCGAAGATGTCCGCGAGGAAATTGAGGCCGAACTGGCGCGCGAACTTGCGGTGGGCCTGTTCTATGATGCCCTTCCGCAATTTGATGACTTGCTCGGAACAGGTGCGGATCTGGAAGGGATTGCCGAAGGGCTTGGCGCGCCGGTCTTGTCCTTCGCGCCAGTCGACACCAACGGCGTCACACAAGCGGGTCGACGGTTCCTGCCTCTGGTCACCGCGCCTGGCCTGCTGCAAATGGTCTACGCCCAGGCGGAAGGCCGAAACACAGAGCGATTTGGCGAAGACGAGACCACTTGGATTGCACGCGTCGACAGCATCGTGCCGGAACGCCTGCCGGAATTTGAAGAGGTTCGCGACCGTCTGGTCACTGCGTGGCGTCAGCAGCGCGAGAGTGAACAATTGCAAACCGTCGCGTCAGAGATCGAGGCCGCCATTGCGGACGGCTCCAGCTCGCTGATCGCGGAATCGGAAAAATATAGCGCCGCCGTGGATACGCTGCCGCGTCCGGTGACACGGGAAAACACTGAATTCCAATTACCTGGGCCACTTATGACCGGTCTATTCTCGGCCAATGAAGTCGGTGAAACCTTCTCGATCCAGGGCATTTCTGGACAGATGATCATCCTGCAAGTCGACAGCATTGATCGCCCGGAAAGCGAAACCTTGAATTTACTGGCACAGGCGAGCGCGCTCGATATTCAGTCCGGCATTTCTGAAGATCTGTTCCGAGCCTATTTGATCAGCATTGCCGAAAACGTCGATCTGGAGACCAATGCGGGTGCGCTTGAGGCCTACAAACGAAGCCTCGTGACGGAACAATGACGCGCGACGTATTACGGGTCCGACGCCGCCCCGGAGACCTGGAAACGCCAGTTTCAGCAATGTTGAAGCTCGGTGCGGACGAGCCTGGCAGTTTTCTGTTTGAGTCCATTCATGGGGGCGAGCGCCTTGGTCGCTATTCCTTTATCGGTTTGCATCCGCAACGGTGGATGCGCGTCCTTAACGGAGTAGGCGAACATTCCGACAATCTCTCATTTGAGGGGGCAGAACGGATTGATGGAACGCCCACCGACGCGCTTCGACAGTTTGCCGAAGCGGGCCTGGCTGAGGCCGCTTCGGACTCAGAATTACCGCCAATGGCCAGCGGTGTTTTTGGCTATATCGGATATGATTTCATCCAGCATGTCGAACCGGTCACGATTACCAAACCGGACACCCTGAACGTGCCTGAAGCTTTACTCATGATTCCAGGCGTGGTGCTGATTTTCGATCACCTGTATCAGGAACTGATCTTGGTTGGGCGGCACGCACCCGGCGAAGAAGCGAAAGCCGATGCCTTGCTGGATCGCGTCGAGACCGCTCTTGAATCCTTGCCACCCATCTCCCCCCGCGACGGCGAGAGCGTGCCACTCGATTTCACATCGAACACGGGTCAGGACCAATATTTCAACATGGTCGATACGGCGCGCGACTACATCAAAGCGGGCGATATATTTCAGGTCGTGCCAAGTCAGCGCTTCAGCGCGCCGTTTCAGCGCAAATCGATCAGCTTCTATCGCGCCTTGCGCCGTCTAAACCCCTCCGCCTTCATGTTCCATATGAATCTCGGCGACGTCCGCCTGGTCGGATCGAGCCCGGAAATTCTGGTGCGAGTGCGCGATGGTCGCGTGGCGATCCGGCCGATTGCCGGGACAAGACCGCGCTCAGGCGACCCTGTGATCGATGCCGAGCGCAAAGCCGACTTGCTTGCCGATAAGAAAGAGATAGCCGAACATCTGATGTTGCTGGATCTCGGCCGCAATGATGTGGGTCGGGTGGCGGCCTATGGCAGTGTCGAAGTGACCGAAAGCTTCATTGTCGAGCGCTACAGCCATGTCATGCACATTGTCTCGCATGTTGAAGGGGATTTGCGCGAGGGTCTAACCGCCGTCGATGCTCTGCTCGCCGGACTGCCGGCCGGAACGGTGTCTGGCGCCCCAAAAATTCGTGCCATGCAGATTATCGATGAGTTGGAACAGAATGCCCGCGGCATCTATGGCGGCGCAATCGGCTATTTTGGTTGGAATGGCGATCTCGACACGTGTATCGCGCTGCGCACCGCGGTCTTGAAAGATGGGCAATTGCACATTCAGGCTGGCGGCGGAGTGGTGCTTGATTCCGATCCTCAGTATGAGTTTGATGAAACCGTGCACAAGGCCAATGCCCTGAAAAAGGCCGCCGCCCTATCCGCTCGATATGAGTTCGATCAATGACCGCAGCAAAACATATCCTGGTCGTCGACAATTATGACAGCTTCACCTGGAATCTGGTGCATTATCTCGAAGAGATAGGCGCCCGGACTCGGGTCATCCGGAATGATCAACTCAGCGCCACAGACGCACTCGCGCTTTCCCCGGATGGGATTGTTCTCTCGCCAGGACCCTGCACGCCTAATGAAGCGGGCATATGCGTCGAACTGGTTCAGACGGCGCCCGTCGATCTGCCAATTCTCGGCGTTTGTCTTGGTCATCAGAGCATCGGGGCCGCCGAAGGTACGAAAATCGTCACGGCGCAGGAAATCCGTCACGGCAAGATCAGCCAGATCCGCCATGATGGCGGGCCGCTCTTTGATGGCTTGCCGGAAACTTATGATGTCGTCCGCTATCACTCGCTGTCGATTGAGCCGAGCGATTTGCCTGAGACATTGATTGCAGACGCCTTCACGGCGGATGGTGAGATCATGGCCGTGCGGCACACATCCCGGCCAGTTTTTGGGGTCCAGTTTCACCCGGAAAGCATTCTGACCGAACATGGTCATGCTTTGCTGCGCAATTTCTTGAAAGTGTTCTAGTCGCGCTGCCAGGTGCTGAGCGAAATCGGTGCCTTCAGATCGATCAGCTTGCGTTCCATCAACTGCATGCCTGAATTGCGCAAGATATCATCGAATGAGACCCGACGGTCGGAGACCGCAAACAATTTCACGCCATCTTTGATTGCGACGCTTTCCGCGCGCAACATATGCAACGTGTTCAACTCGTTCTGAAGAAAATAGATCAACGTTGTGCGCCCGCCATTGATCGCAACCTTGGCGCCGGTTGGCGCCACCATGCGCAGCATGTTCTCCATCGGCATCTGAGACGGGTTCCACCACCAGCCGCCTTCCTTGTGCTCCAGCGCAGTCGCAGCGCTCGACAGTATGACACGGGTGCGGTTGTGTGTGTTCGGCATCGCTTCATGCGCACAGCGACCCAGGATCACAACATCATACGTGCTCAACTGTTTCTGAAACGCTTTGCCCGCAATCAGCTCGCTCAGCGCAGCAGGGATTTCTCCCTCTTTTGTGGCTACGCAATCATTGCGGCACGTCATGATAAAGCCATGCAGATCCCACTTTACAGTCGGCCTCACGTCTTCATCCCTCTTACCGCTCACGGCTTCAGAATTACGCCCAAAACCCTCTAGGCACAAACTATCACTTCTATATATCCGCATAGATGGATACACATTCGATCTCCGCAAGCTTGAAAACGCTGGCGCTTGGACAAGCTCTTTCGTCAACCGCCTTGGATGACGCCTTTGCGGCGATCCTCGCAGGAAACGTGCCACTTGAGCAAATTGGCGCCTTTTTGATGGGGCTCGCGGTGCGTGGCGAAACGGGCGCTGAGCTTCTGGCCGGGGCGAAGACTTTGCGCGCGAATGCTCGCAAAATCCAACTTGAAGGTCCCACCCTCGACACTTGCGGCACCGGTGGCCTTGGATGGACCAGTTTGAACACGTCAACGGCAAGTGCCCTGATAATCGCGGCGTCTGGCGGCAAGGTGGCAAAGCATGGCAACCGCTCAGTGCCGCCAAAGACCGGCAGCGCGGATGTGCTGGAAGCGCTTGGCGTGGAACTTGATCTGACCGAGGATCGCTTCCGCAATTGCATCGACCAGGCCGGTGTTGGTTTCCTGTTTGCGCGCTCACATCACAGTGCCATGCGGCATGTCGCACCGGTCCGAGCCAGTCTTGGCATTCGCACCATTTTCAACTTGCTGGGCCCGCTGTCGAACCCGGCTTCCGCGACTCATCATGTGCTCGGCGTGAATGAACAGCGCTGGCTGACCCCGATGGCTGAAGCCTTGCGCGATCTTGGCGTGACGCGCGCCTGGGTCGTACACGGCGCCGATTCAGATGGCACCGTCATCGATGAACTCTCAATCGCTGGCGAAACCCATATTGTTGAGGTTGACCAAGGCAAGATCAGCGAAAAGACCATCACGCCAGAAGATGCCGGCCTGTCTCGCAACCGGCTCAGTGCGCTGGCCGGCGGACCGCCCGAAGAGAATGCCCTGGCCATCAGCGAATTGCTCGACGGACGCCCTGGCCCGTTCCGCGATGCGGTTATCCTCAACGCCGCCGCAGGCCTGCATGTGCTGGGTCATGCCGCCGATTTGAAAACCGGCGCATCGAAAGCCAGCGAAGCGATTGATTCCGGCGCCGCCGCGCGCACGCTGGCAAACCTGATCGCGGCCTCGAAGGGACAAACGATATGAGCACTGCGCTCGATCGGATCATCGCCTATAAACGCGACGAAATCGCTGTCCTGAAACAGCAACAGAGCGAACAGGCTTTGCTGGCAATGGCACAGACCCAGGCGCCGCCGCGCGGCTTCGCGACGCGCTTGTCAGAGATTTCCGCCAATGATGAAAATGCGCTGATCTGTGAGATGAAACGCAAAAGCCCGAGCGCCGGTGACATTCTGCCGGGCGCCGACCCGTGCGAGATTGCAGCCCAGTATGAGCGCGGCGGCGCTGCCTGCTTGTCGGTGCTCACCGATGGGCCGAGTTTTGGCGGCAGCCTCGAAGACTTTGGCGCCATTCGCCGGGCCGTTTCTCTGCCTATGCTGCGCAAGGATTTCATGATCGACACCCTTCAGGTCGCTGAAGCGCGCGCCCATGGCGCTGATGCCGTTCTGGTGATCCTGTCATGCACCGATGACGCCCTCGCTCTGGATTTGACTCAAGCTGCCCTGGATCTGGGAATGGACGCCTTGATCGAGACCCATGATGCCGAAGAAATCGAACGCGCGCTGGATCTGCCCTCTTCACTGATTGGCATCAATAATCGCGATTTGAAAATCATGCAGACGGATCTGGCAACCAGCGAGGAATTGTCCCGACTGATCCCGAATGACCGGCAATTTGTATCAGAGAGTGGAATTCGCGATCCGGGCGATATTTCCCGATTGCGCAAGATTGGGGCGCGGCGCTTCTTGATCGGCGAAAGCCTGATGAAGCGCGCGGATCGCGAAAACCATGTTCAGGCACTAAGACAGGCCAAATGACCCTGACGATCAGAACGTTTGAGGCCCGCGACATCGATCCTCTGTTTTCTTGGTTTCCGACCGAACGCGACGTCTTGCAATGGGCGGGTGCGGCCTTGTCATGGCCGTTGAGCAAGCGTGAATTCAAAGCCTTGATCAAGCAACACCGCCAACGCGACCCGCAGCGTGAGGTTTGGGCGGTGATGGATGAGAAGGACATGATTGGGCATTTCCAGATCGGCCTGAACCGCCGATTGCGTACAGCAGGACTGGGCCGTATCGCAATCGCGCCAAGCCACCGCGGCAAACAACTCGCGGCGGAGATGATGACGCTGATCGTCAACTACGCCTTTGCCTTCGATTGGGTGCATCGTGTTGATTTGCTTGTTTATTCTCACAATGAAGCTGCCATTCGCTCATATCAGAGTGCTGGCCTGGTGCTCGAAGGCACCCGCCGCGAGTCGACTCCCATCCATGATGAGGTCTGGGACACGCATATTATGAGCATGCTTCGACATGAATTTGACAAAAGAACAGAACGAGAATAAACATAACAGGAACAGATTCGTTATTGCGGAGAAATTTCGTGCTCACAACCAAACAAAAAGAGCTGCTTTTATTCATCCATGAACGCATCAAAGATGATGGCGTTTCTCCCTCATTTGATGAAATGAAAGAAGCCCTCAATCTGGCCTCGAAATCAGGCATCCATCGCTTGATTGTGGCCCTGGAAGAGCGCGGCTTCATTCGCCGACTGGCCAATCGTGCCCGCGCTTTGGAAGTTTTGAAAATGCCGGATTCAGCAACCCCGGCAGCGCCCCCACGGGGACGCCAGGCCTTCCGCCCAAGCGTGGTCGGGTCACAGACACCGCAAATGGGACGCAACACCATTCCTGTGCTTGGTCGCATTGCAGCTGGTGTGCCGATCACGGCCATTCAGAACGAGGTCGACCGTGTCACACCTCCAGAGGAATTTGCCGATAGCGATGCGCATTATGCCCTCGAGGTGAAAGGCGACTCAATGATTGATGCTGGCATCCTTGATGGCGACATCGTCATCCTGAAACGCACGGACAGCGCCAATTCAGGCGATATTGTTGTCGCATTGATCGATGATGAGGAAGCCACCCTCAAACGCTTGCGCAAAAAGGGCGAGTCAGTCGCGCTGGAAGCGGCCAATCCGGCCTATGAAACCCGTATTTTCGGACCAGATCGGGTTCAGGTTCAAGGTCGTCTGGTCGCGCTTATCCGGAAATATGATTAGGCTTTGAGCTGATCGTCTTATGGCGGCGAGCAACGCCGCCATGGGCGACCACCGCATTTCGGCTTTTGCAGACGGATGAGCTGATCGCCGCGCCGCTCAAGCGTCACGCCATTTTCTCGAACGACGCTTTGCCAGTCTATCGTCACACGCTCTGTTCCCGATCCGAGCGCTATGGTGAGGGAAATGTGTCCACGCATATCCTGGCGATATCGAAACCGCGCCCACGAAACCCCCGTCTCACAGAAAGTGTCAGGAGGGCACGTTGACGCGACAGGCGCATCTGCAAATCTGAGTGGTCCCAGACCTTCACCCGCGATCAACTCAATGCGGTGGACGGCGCCTGAACGCAATTCCAGGAACAGCTCGCCCGACGGCGCCCAGTGAATGCGGTCTTTGGCTGTCATGCCCCAAACCAGAGCAGACGCACTCAAAAGGGCTGCGGCGCTCAGAACTTTCACGCGCAGGTCATCCACGGCAACATAGATCGCAATCATGGCGGCCAACAAAGCCAGACTTGACGACGGCATCGCCGGGAAAGCCATCGCGCGGTCGCCCCCCCAGTTTGCAAACAGATGGGCGATGCTCAGCACCCATTCAAGCGATCCGCCGAATGCCCGCAAAGCAAGTGTGTCGCCGCCGAAAGGCACCAGCAGCAAAGCGGCCGCGGCGAATGGCGCACTGAGCAATGAAATGATCGGCATCGCGAATAGATTGGCCAGAAGTCCCAGCCCGGCGATCCGCTGGAAGTGAAACATCGCAAACGGCATCGTCGCAAGGCTGGACACGGTGGATGTGACCAGCAGGGATTTGAACCAAAATATCAGACGATTTGATCGTCGCTCGAGCCGGTTACGCTGATGTTTCTGCCAGGATTCATACGTCGCAATCAACGCCCCTGTCGCCGCGAAAGACATTTGAAAACCGGGGGTTAGCGCGCTCCATGGCGCAAGAAGCAGAACCGCGATCATGGCAATGGACAAGGATCGAATGCTTAGCGCGGTGCGGTCGATCAACACCGCTCCAAAGATCACGGCGGACATGATGAATGCACGCTGTGTTGCGACGCTGGCGCCGGAAATTGTCAAATAAGCGGCACACGCGAACAGCGCCGCCAAAGCGGCGGGCTTTTTTACAGACCACCGAATGGCGTATGGCTCGATGAGCGCCAGCGCCCGCCAGAACAGCAGGAAGACCAACCCGCCAACAATTCCCATATGCAAACCCGAAATCGCCAACAGATGCGCCAGTCCCGACGCACGTAATGCATCCTGATCGTCGGTATGCATGAAACTGCGGTCGCCGGATGCCAACGCTGCAGCGAATCCGCCCGCCCGGTCGCCCGCTGCGATACGGACATGCTGGGCGAGCTGTCGCCGCCATTTCGCAATTCTGATGGCCGTACGTTGCAACCATTTGCGTGGCGGGCCGAGCGCGCCTCCACGACAGCGCCCTTGCACATAACCCACCGCGCCCAGTCCGGTGAACCAGGCTTGCCGCGCGAAATCATAGTCGCCTTCAATGACCGGTTGGGGCGGCGGGCGCAGCACCGCCCAACAGCGCACAAATCGGCCCGGTTCCGTACGCAATGACAAGATGTGCGTTAATCGAACCGTCTGCGGCATGCGCGCGCTGTCCAGGCCGTCTATGGCCTGGACTTGCAGCACCAGTCTTACCCCCTTGCGCGCGGGTTGCGCCGCTTTCACCCATCCTTCGATCAGAACCGGCCCGATCGGGCTGACAATGACATTCTGCTGGGAGCGGCCCGTTGCCATCTTGCCTGAAGCGATGCCGATCGCGATACCAGATAGCACGACCAACGACACCATCAGCGCTCCGGAAATGCCCTTCAAACGGCCCCACCAGAGGCCAAGGCAAGCCATGGCAGCACCCCAGAAAACGACCTCGCCACCCGGTTCAAAATCGATTGAAAAATACCACGTCGTCCCGGCAAGCATGCCGAAAGCAAGCAGCAAAGGCGTTTGAATTTTTTCCCCAAACAGGTCCGCGGACAGCGCAAATCGCTGCATCTTTCCTCCCCGCCCCTTGCGAAACTTTATCAGAGCGTGTTGAAGCGGGGAAGCTAATCCCAGAAGCTTGAATCCACGGACGAAAAACTAGTCTATGACGGTCATTACTCGATTTGCGCCCTCGCCCACCGGCATGCTGCATATTGGCGGCGCCCGAACAGCTCTTTTCAATTACCTGCTCGCCCGGCGTCATGGCGGAAAATTCCTGTTGCGGGTGGAAGATACTGACAAAAAGCGGTCCACCGATGAAGCGACGCAAGCGATTCTGGACGGCATGGCATGGCTGGGGCTTGAACCCGCGGAGCCGCCAACCTTTCAGAGCGCAAATGCCGGTCGGCACGCTGCTTGCGCCCACGAAATGATCGAAACCGGCCACGCCTTTCGGTGCTATGCAACGCCGGAAGAATTGCAGGCGCGCCGCGACGAAGGCGAAGCCAAACGCGCAGCTGCCAAACAGGACGGCCTGAGCGAGACCGAGCAGCAGCGCCTTCGCGCCGAGGCCGACGCCTTGTTGGCGCCATACCGCTCTCCCTGGCGCGATGGCGGCGCTCCGGCGGCGCCGGATGCCCCGTTCACGGTACGCTTGCGCGCACCGGATCAGGATGAGATGACAGTGATCGACCACGTTCAGGGTGAGGTCACACTGAGAACATCGGAAATCGACGATCTGATCCTGCTCCGCGCCGATGGCACGCCGACTTATATGCTGGCTGTGGTGGTCGATGATCATGATATGGGCGTCACACACGTGGTGCGCGGCGATGATCATTTCCGCAACACGTTCCGCCAATTGCCGATTTATTGGGCGATGGATTGGTCGGTGCCGGAATTTGCCCACGTGCCTATGATTCATGGATCAGACGGCGCCAAATTGTCGAAACGGCATGGCGCTCTTTCAACCCTTGCCTATCGCGATATGGGCTATTTGCCGGAGGCGATGACGTCCTACCTGGTGCGCCTCGGCTGGAGCCATGGCGATCAGGAAATCTTTACCCTGGACGAAGCCGCGGCGGTTTTTGACCTGGCCGATATCAACAAGGCCCCGGGGCGCCTGGACCTTGAAAAACTCGGCGATGTGAATGCCCATTTCATCCGGAACATTGCTGAAGCGCGCTTGCTTCAGCTTGTTCTGCCCGAAATTGCGAAACTGACCGACCCGACAGAAATCCTCACTGAGCGCCTGCAGCAAGCTTTACCAGCCCTGAAGGAAAGAGGGCAAACCCTGCCTCAATTGGCTGAATCTTGTCGATTTTTATGGGATAGTAACGCTGACAATCTAAACAAGAAAGCCCGGAAGGCATTACGCGAAGACGGGATCAATCGTCTGTTAGATCTCCGTGAGGCACTAGACCAATCAGATTCATGGACTATTGAAGCGTTACAGAATGTGTTGGAGTCGTTTTGTGCGGCGCACACACTATCTATGGGGCAAGTCGGACCGCCTTTGCGAGCCGCATTGACCGGCGGGCTGCCGGCACCAGATCTGGCGCCAGTCATGCATTGGCTCGGCCGCGACGAAGTTCTGGCGAGAATTGAAACACACCTGCCGGGCTGACAGGCTGGCATACGGAGAGAAGAGGTAAGAGGGCTGATATGATCAACAAGACAAAACAAACTGGGACCGCAACGCTTAACATCAATGACAAGACGATCGAGCTGCCAATTATGGGCGGCACGCACGGTCCTGATGTTGTCGATGTGAAACGCCTGTATGCCGAAGCAGGCGTTTTTACATTGGACCCCGGTTTCACGTCGACAGGATCCTGCGAAAGCCAAATCACCTTTATCGATGGCGAAAAAGGCATTCTGCTGCACCGCGGCTATCCGATTGACCAACTCGCGGAACATTCAGGCTTCCTGGAAGTCGCTTACTTGCTGCTGAATGGAGAATTGCCGACCCAGGCTGAATTCCGCCAATTCAACGGCCTGGTCACGCAACACACATTGTTGCACACGCAAATGGACCGGTTCTTTGACGGTTTCCGCCGTGACAGTCATCCAATGGCAATGCTCACTGGTACAGTCGGCGCGATGTCCGCTTTCTATCCTGGCGCGATGGACAGTTCAGACCCCGAAGAACGTAACCTCGCCTATATTCGCCTGATCGCGAAAATGCCGACTTTGGCCGCTCGGATCTACAAATACACCCAAGGTCAGAAATTCGTCGATCCAATCAACGAGCTGTCATATGGCGAGAATTTCCTGCGCATGTGTTTCTCTGTCCCGGCTGAGAAATACAAAACCAGCGCGACCCTGGCCCGCGCCATGGACAAGATTTTCATTCTGCACGCCGATCACGAGCAAAATGCTTCAACCTCAACTGTGCGTCTGGCCGGATCTTCAGGCGCGCACCCTTATGCGGCCATTGCTGCAGGCGTCGCGTCTCTTTGGGGACCGAGCCATGGCGGCGCCAATGAAGCCTGTCTGAATATGTTGCGCGAAATCGGCACCGTCGATCGCATTCCGGAATTCATCGAAAAATCAAAGGACAAGTCTGACAGCTTCCGGCTGATGGGCTTTGGTCATCGGGTCTACAAGAATTACGATCCACGCGCGACCGTGATGCAGAAAACTGCGCATGAAGTGCTGGATGAGCTTGGCGTCGACACGCCAATCCTGCGCGTCGCCAAGGAATTGGAACGTCTGGCGCTTGAGGATGACTATTTCCGCGAGAAAAAACTGTACCCAAATGTCGATTTCTATTCGGGGATCATTCTCGATGCGATGGGCTTCCCAACCGAGATGTTTACGGTCCTGTTCGCGCTCGCGCGTACAGTCGGCTGGGTCTCTCAGCTGAACGAATTTATCGAAGACCCAAGTCAGCGCATTGGTCGTCCGCGCCAGATCTATACCGGCGCAGCGATGCGCGACTTTGTGGCGATCAGCGACCGCTAATCACTTCTAGAATCGTCTTGGCAGCAATGTGAGCCGCCGCCTCATCGCGCTCTCCCATCCGGGAGAGTGCTTTGTTTTGGGCGTCGATCTGGGCTTGGCGCCGCCCCTCATCGACGAGCATGGCTGTCGCTTCCGCCGCCAAGACCGAGGCATCTAGCTCGCTCTGAATATATTCCGGCGCAATATCGCTATCGTCGGCAGCAATGTTCAGCAAAGTGATATGGTTTGGCTTGAACAGAAAGTATCGTGCCAGCGCCCAGGTAATCCAGCCGGTCCGGTATCCAACCAGGAACGGAGTTCCTTGCACCGCCAATTCAGACGTGACGGTTCCAGAACAGGCGAGCGCATAATCGGCAGCCGCCATCACATCGACAGCGCGATCCTGATCTTCGGTCACGCGCGCCCATTTCTCGACACCGGGAAAGGCGGTCATGAACTGGTCACGGACAGACGCCGCAGGCGCCAAAATCACGCTGAGCTCTGGCATTTCTGATTTCATAATCCAGGCGGCCTCGACCAGGTCTGGTGCGACCCGCTTGATTTCGCTGGGCCGGCTGCCGGGCAGCACGAGCAGCAATTTGTCATCTGTGGCCACATTCCACCGGTGACGCTGTGCTTGGCCATCGCCCTGCTCGGTTCGGCTCAATGCCGGATTGCCCATGATCGTCACCGGCAGCCCATGAGGCTCATAATACGGCGCTTCCATATGATGGATGCAGATCAAGTGATCGACCGCCGCCGCCAGTGTTTTGGCCCGCCCGGGACGGGTCGCCCAAACTTGCGGTCCGACCAGTTTGATCAGATGAATCTCTGGATTACGCGCCCGAACGCGTTGTGCGACGCGCAGCATGAACCCCCAGGAGTCGACCAGAACCACAGCATCCGGCTTCGCAGCAATGATCGCATCCGCCGCTTCATCCGCCAGCTTGATAACGGTGCCATAGGCTTTCAGGCCCTCAAACAGGCCAAGGATAGAAAGCGGCGCGATATCGATGGGGGATTCGATCCCCAGCTTCGCCAATTCGCGGCCACCAATGCCATCAATCTCGATTTCCGGGTTTTGAGCCCGCAATGCTTCGGCCGTTTCTCTCGCCAACAGGTCGCCAGACGGTTCCGCAGCAACCAAATATACGCGCGGTGCGCTCACGCCCAATCCTCTGGGAATCCGTAAAGGAACATGCCCAATGCGTTGGCGCGCGCTTGAATTTTCTCCGCATTCAGCATCAGCGCACCATTCGCCTCAAACCCGATGCCCGCCAAACCCGCCTGAGCGGCGAGCTCAATCGTGTTAAGTCCGATGGTCGGCAAATCGATGCGCCGCTCCTGTTGCGGCTTCGGACGTTTCACCAAGACGCCAAGGCGCGCGGCATCTGAACCAATGATTTGCGCAGGCAGCGTCGCGCAGCGCCGCAGCATTTGATCGGTACCTTCCTGCGCCTCGACACAAAGCACCAGGCCATTTGCCACGATCGCCCCTTGTCCAATGTCCAGCTGCCCCATTTGAGAGGCGATCTCAGCGGCTTTTCGAAGATCCGCGAGTTGCGCCTCTGACGGCTCCGGTCCGGCCAGCAGGCCCTCTGTGACGGTGAGAGATTGCGCCGCCTGATCGGCGCCAATCACTTCAAACCCTTCATCCTCAAACACGCCGATTAAAAACCGCAACAAGGCATCATCGCCTTCACGGGCCGCAGCTATTGCTTTCGGCAGCAGGGATACGCCCTTCAAATCGGGTTTGAGGGATTGAAAATCGGGGCGCTTTACGATCCCGGCAAAACAGATTTGCTGACATCCGGCCGCCCGGAAAGCTTTGAACGCTTTGCCGAGTTGCGCGATCCCTGCAACCTCTCCCGGATAGGCTTCTAACGCTGGTTCTTCAAAGCCTTTCAACCGCAAAACGTAAACGCCCTGACCGCGTTCTGTTGCCGCGGCAGCGACCTGAACGGGGAGATCACCAAGACCTGCAATTATTCCAAGGGGTGCCAAGGGCGGCTCCTAACGCGGCAAGCACAATGACCGGCTTTTATTGTCGCGAATAAAGTTGACGATTTGCATGACTTCCGGCGTCTCAGAGAACGCGGCCGCGGTGTCTTCGAGTCGCTCGGAAAATGTCCCCTCTTTCGCATAGAGCATACGATAGGCAGAACGCAGACTGCGAATGGTTTCGCGTGAGAATCCTCGACGTTTCAGTCCAACAACATTCAGCCCGGCAAGATGCGCATGATTGCCGACAACGGATCCAAACGGAATGACATCCGCAACCAGGATCGCACCGCCACCGACAAAGGCGTGATCACCGATCCGACAGAATTGATGAACAGCAACAGCGCCGCCGAACCAGACCTGTTCGCCGACTGTCACATGTCCGCCAATGTGAGTGTTATTGGCAATCACGCATTTGTTCCCAAGCACACAATCATGAGCCGCATGCGTGTGCGCCATGAACAGGCATTCTTCACCAATCTTCGTCAGTCCGCCATGCTCAGGCGACCCTGTGTGCAATGTCGTATGCTCACGCATAATCGTACCTGCGCCGACTTCCAGTCGTGACTCATCGCTTTCTCGATACGCTAAGACTTGCGGCGGCCCTCCAAGGATGGATCCTGGATAGACTTCAACGCGCTCGTTCAGCAGCGTATGCCCAATCACCGTGGCTTTTGGATGCAAGGTGACATGATCTTTCAATACAGCGTTCGGCCCGACATAGGCCATAGCGCCGATCGTGACATTCTCGCCGAGTGTCGCCCCCGTCTCAACGACGGCGGTGGGATGAATGGACACGCTCATTTCGACGGCTTCTTCGCCGCAACCTGTTTTTCGACCCAGGACACTTCACGGAAATATTGTCGCAAGGGTTTTGCGGGAATGCCACCCCAGGTTTCTCCAGCCGGAACGTCTCTCATAATTCCGGCAGATGCCGCAATTTTCGCGCCGGCGCCAATATTTATATGATCCGCAATGCCAACCCTACCGCCCATGGCGACACCGTCGCCCACCGAAGCGGTGCCGGAAATCCCGGTAAAACTCGCAATTGTGACGTTTCGACCAATAATCACGTTGTGAGCGATCTGGACGAGATTATCGATTTTGGTCCGCTCGCCGATAATCGTATCATCAAACGCGCCGCGATCGATACATGTGTTCGAGCCGATCGTGACATGATCCTGAACGATCACACGTCCCCATTGCGGTGCGTCTTCAGCGCCTTGCGGGCCGAGTGTGACGCCAAATCCAGCCTCGCCAATGATCGCGCCAGCATGGATCGCAACATCATTCCCAATCAACGCACAGCGAATGACTGTATTTGGCCCGATCACAGATCGCGCACCAATTTGAACGCCCGGACCAATCACCGCGCCAGGCCCGATCCGAGCCGCTTCGCCAATCGCCGCACCGTCAGCAATTGTCGCGGATGGCGCGATCTTCGCGCTGGCATGAATCGCGGCTTGATCGCCGGAATCCTGCCAATCCTTGAGCTCGAACAAAGCTTCGCTCGCCAGTTTGTGGGCATAGCGGGGGCGTTCTACGACGATCGGAATGACGGAGTCTGGTAACCCAGAAGCCGCCGCTTCGCGCACAAAACATGCGCTGGCCAAAGCGGAGGTCGCTCCGGCTTTGCGCGGCCCACCTTCGACGAAGCAGAGATCCCCTTCCCGCCCCGTTTCCGCGGGAGAAATCCCTTTAATTTCAACATCTTCAGAAACGTCAGCAGAGATATTGCAAATACTCAAAAGGGTCCGCAGCTTGTGCGGACCCAGTGAGTTGTAAAAGCGCTGATCGATCGCCATCAGCCCCCCAAGACGGTTATTGTTGTTGTTGCGTCGGCATTCTCTGACGCACCACATTAATCGTAGGCGTCGCAGCATTCAACTTTGTGATGACGGATGCAGAAACATCTGTCGCATCGTCAACAAACACAACTTGCGATTTGTCGAGAATAACATTGGCGCCCGTTTCGGAAATCACCTGCTGAAGTACCGGGATCAAAGCATTGTTAAACTCGACCAGCGCGGCGCGTTCTGTCAGTGCGAGCTCATTCGCAGTGATTTGGCGGCGCTGATTGAATACAGACGCCTCACGCGCGAGCTGTTCGACTTCGGCTTTCAGGGTCGCGTTTGCCAAAATGTCTTCCCGGGTCATACCCTGGGTCTTGGTGTCGAGCGCGGCGCCGTCTGCCTGAAGCTTATCAGCGGTTGGCTTGAGCTCGCCTTGCATGGTCGACTCAATTGATGCGACCTTATTGCGTAGGTCTTGCCCGGCCTGGCTCTCTGCATAGATTTTCACGCGGTCAATCACGACCACATTCGTGCCTTGCGCCATTGCCGCTGGTGACAGCGCAATCTGGGCTGTGAAAAGCAACGCAAAGGCTGCCATGATGGATTTGAGGGGGAACATAAGTCTCTCTCCTGTTGAGAACTCTATTAGAAACGGGTCGAAGTACTGAAACGGAATGTTTCCGTGCGGTCGTACTCTTCCTTGCGAAGGATTTGTGAAAAGTCGAACTGAATCGGTCCGAACGGCGAATCCCAACCCACTGAAAGACCGGCTGAAGCACGCAGCCCTAACCCGTCCTTAATCTGCCGGACAGCCGGCGTTCCCGCCGGTATCCCATTGTACTGTCCGCTTGCGGTCGAAAAGACGACCGGATCACTGATATCAGCATCATCGAGAATGCCAACGGATCCGGCTTCCACGAACAGTTTCGTGCGGATGCCATATTCCTCTGGCAAATAGTTCGGCAAGGTGATCTCGCCCGTGCCTTGATAATAGACTTTACCGCCGAGCGAATTCAGCGGTTTGACATCAATCACATTGCCTTCAGCGTCGGCGAGCGTGTCAATCACGCGCGGCCCAAGACCCGCCACATCAAAGCCGCGGAAAGACGACCCGCCGCGGAAGAAGCGATTATTGATCCGGATGCTGTCATCATCGCCAAGCGGCTCGATCACGCCACCCGAGAGGCGGACGCTGGCGCGGACACCCGGAAAGATACCGCGATATGTGGCGCCAGTGGCCTCTGTCCGCAAATATTGCACGTCTCCGCCAATACCAGCGAAGTCCTGGCTCAGCGAGAAATCGAACCCGCCTGTCGGCGCAATCGGGTCATTACGGCGATCCCAATTGAAAGAATAGCCAATCAAAGAGGTAATATCTGCCCGTTCACTCTGACAAATCGACGATCTTGCGAGGAAGGATGTCGAACACTGGTCAACCACAGAGGTTCCGGCCGGAAATGGCGGCGTGTTCGCATCGAACGGGACATTAATGGTGATATCATCGGTCGGATCATCGGGCGTGTTATTGTCGAAGATCTGCTCTTCCAATGCCAGCAAACCCGTGGCGTCCTCAATCACAACATTGCGATCTTCAACATTGATTTCGTCTGATTGGAGGCGATAGCGCAATTGCAGACCGGTATTCTCGGACACTGGGAAGCCGAAATTGAATCCTGCACCGATGGTTTCCGACTCAAAGTCGGAGACATCGAGGAAATCCGATCGGGTCGAGAAGATTTCGACGCCTGCCGACAGGTTGCGGTCCAGGAAACGCGGCTCCTGGAACCTGACATCGACGAATTGCTGTCGATCAGAGGCCGAGATCCGGCCCACAAAGGTCTGGCCACGTCCACGCAGGTTGCGCTGCGTAACGCTCAAATCCAACAAGAAGGAATCAACCGAAGAGAAGCCCGCCGCGAATGAAAGCTCACCTGTCGCGGTTTCGCTCACATCCAGGTCGACCACGGTCCGGTCCGGACGCGACCCGGCTCTTTCAGTGATTTCCACTTCCTCGAAGTATCCAAGTGCACGCACGCGATTGCGTGAACGATCAAGCAGAACACGGTTAAACGCATCGCCTTCAGCGACACGCAACTCACGTCGGATGACACGGTCCAATGTCTGCGTGTTTCCGTTAATATTGATGCGCTCGATGTAGACCCGCGGACCTTCGTCGATCGCGAATGTGACATTGACCTTGCGCGTTTCTGGATCCGCTTCAAGACGCGGCGTGATGTCGACGAACGCATAGCCCGCAATCCCCGCGGCATAGGTCAACGTGTCGATTGTATCTTCAATCAGATCGCCGCGAAACTGGTCGCCATCCTGAAATGGCACCGCTCGCTTCAGCGCTTCGGCGCTGAGCTTGTCCAGAGCGGTTTCGACATCGACTTCACCGAAGGAATATTGTTCACCTTCATCAATCGTATAGGTGATGTAAAAGTCTTCGCGGTCTGGCGTCAGATCCGCCACCGCCGAAATCACCCGAAAATCGTAATAGCCCTTATTCTGATAGAATTCCCGCAGCAATTCCCGGTCATATTCGAGGCGGCCTGGATCGTAATTGTCATTCGAGCTGAAGAATCGCCACCACCGCGACTGCTTGGTAACAACTTCGCTACGCAAGCGGCGATCCGTGTAAGCTTCATTGCCGATAAAGTTGATCGCCCGCACGCCTGTCACCGGGCCTTCGGTCATCACGAAGACAAGATCAACGCGATTTTGGTCCAGTGGCTTGTATTGCGGCTCCACGGTCGCGGAGAATCGGCCGGATTGTCGATAAAGTTCAAGAATGCGCTGCACATCAGCTTGCACCCGCGCCGCGGTAAAGATGCCGCGCGGCGCCGCCTGCACTTCTTCTCGCAGCTTCTCGTCATTCAGGGCACGATTGCCTTCAAACAGCACCCGGTTGATGATCGGGTTCTCAACCACGCGCACAACCAGGTCTGAACCCGCTTTTTCGAATGAAGCATCCGCGAACAAGCCAGTCGCGAAAAGCGTTTTCAGCGACAAGTCGATACGCGAGGGATCGAAAGGATCGCCCGGCGCCACCAAAAGGTAGGACTGCACAGTGCGGTCTTCGATCCGTTGATTGCCTTCAATACGGATTTGCCGAATGGTTTCGGCAACCTGCGCGTCCGACTCCATCATCGGGACTTCCGTCACGACCAGGGCGCTTGTTGCCATAAGAGCTGCAGCGATTACTTTACGCATCAATCTCTTGATCCTCCTTGACAGGCGCTCTACTCGCCTGCGGGGCCGTTGAAAAGGCCGGTTTCCAGTACGTCACCCCAGGTGATGAAAACGAACATGGTCAATAACAGACCAAGCCCAGCCATCAATGCCATTTCCTGCACCTTTTCGGGCATTACTTTTCCCGTCATGGCTTCATAAGCATTGAAGACAAGATGTCCTCCATCAAGGACAGGCAATGGCAACAGGTTGAAGAAGCCAATACCGATTGAAATGAGCGCGCATAGCTGTAGGGTCGACCAAGCCAGGGCACTGATCCTTGTGGTCAATGGAACCTGCTCTGCGCCCATGGTCCGATTGACGATCCTGCGCCCGGCATCCCCAATCGCAACAGGACCGCTCATCAAGCCCAAAGGTTCTTTTCCAGTAATGATGCGGCCAAGCATATAAACTGTGTGCTCGACCGTATCACGGGTTTCGACCACGCCTTTGCCAAGCGCGGTGATGGGTCCATAGCGGCGAAATTCGACAGATTCCATAACCGGGGCGGGTCGAATACCGATGGTGCCCTGAGGCACAATTTGGCCGAGCTGATTTTCCCGAACGACCCGCCGGGGCGTGATCGTCATGGATAAGAGCTCTGTGCCCCGTTGCACTTCGAATTCCAGCGGGCGGTTTGATGACATGCTGGTGATGACAATCATGTCGGCAATCTGGCGCACGGTGTTGCCGTCCACGGCTCGGATAATGTCTCCAGCCTGCATCCCCGCTTCCGCCGCCGGAAAGTCTTCCGAGACTTCATAAGCGTAGACGTCATATTGCTCGGTGCCACGAAAGGCGAAGAAACACGCAAATAGCAGGACAGCCAGGACGAAATTTGCGGCAGGACCGGCCAATGCGACAACCGAGCGGGCGCCAACACTGAGCTGCGGATAGGGCTTTCCTTGCGGGCCCTCTTCGATTTTTCCGACATCGCCTGGCAATTGGCTTTCGCCAACAAATTTCACGAACCCGCCAAGCGGAATCCAGTTCACCCGCCAGCGTGTCCCTTTTTTGTCTTTGCGTTCGAAGATTGAATGACCGAAGCCAATAGAAAATGAGTCCACGGCCGCACCAAACCAGCGGCCCGCCCAATAATGACCGAGTTCGTGAATGATCACGACAACGCCGAGCAGGAATGCCAGACATAGCAGAAAGATCGGGCCTTGCGCCAGAATCTCCGTCACGCTCTACGCTCCTGCTTCTGGCACTCGACTTCTTCAAGCAATGCGCCGGTTAATCTCTTCGCCTCAGCTTCAATTGCCAGGATGGAATCGAAATTATCGCAATCCTGACAAGCCATTGGCCCATTAAGAAACCGTTCAAGAGCGGTTTCGACGACCCAGCTTATGTCGAGGAATCGGCATTGGCCCGCAAGAAATGCAGCTACAGCGCCTTCATTAGCGCAATTTAATACTGTTGGTGCGCCGCACCCGGCTGTCACAGCTTCTCTGGCCAGCTTCACTGCGGGAAACCGGCTTGAATCAAGCGCCTCAAAATCCAGCTGCCCAAGCGCAATCAGATCCAGCGGCTCAACCGGAGTCGGCTGGCGCCGTTCGGGCCATGTCAACGCGTGGGCGATCGGTGTGCGCATATCCGTGGTGCCCATTTGCGCCAGAACCGAGCCATCGCGATAAGCAATCGCCGAATGCAGGATCGATTGCGGATGAATCACCACCTCAATCTGCGCTTCGGGAACATCAAACAGGTAGCAGGCCTCAATCAATTCCAGGCCTTTATTGAACAAGGTCGCGCTGTCGATCGAGATTTTCCGCCCCATATTCCATCGCGGATGCGCCAGGGCCCTTTGCGGCGTAACGGTTTCGAGATCGGCCAGGCTGGTTGTCCGAAACGGTCCACCCGACGCCGTCAGAATGATGCGGGACAGATCCTCTCGGCGATCCATCACCTGAAACATCGCATTATGCTCTGAATCGGTTGGCACGATTGCTACATTCTGTTGTTGCGCCAGACGCTTCAGGAGTGGCCCGGCGCAGACCATGCTTTCCTTATTCGCCAAGGCGACAGAGTTCCCGGCCTCAATGGCGGCAAGCGTCGATGCCAAGCCCTCAATCCCGACAATAGCGGCCAGAACCCGATCAACCGGACGTCTCGCCGCGTCCGTGACTTCCGATTTTCCGGCAGCCACGTCGATATCGTATTTTGCCAGGCTGTCCTTCACCGCGGAAAACTTCGCTTCATCGGCAATGACGACTCTTTTCGGACGAAACTGGACCGCTTGCTCAATCAGCAGCTTCGCATTGGCGCCAGCCGCCAAAGTATCGATGGCAAAGACAGGATCGGAAGATTGTGCGTTGGCATGCGCAATCACCGACAATGCCGATGTCCCGATCGATCCTGTCGATCCCATGATCGAAATCATTCTTGCGGCGCTCATCCGCCTAGACCTAGTACGCCGACAAGTGCGGGGGCAATTAGAAATACCAGAACAAAAACCACACAGACCATGCCCAATCCATCGACACGATCCAGCAATCCACCATGTCCAGGCACCATGCCGCTGGAATCCTTGATCCCGTAGGATCGCTTCAGCGAGCTCTCAAACAGATCCCCAAGCTGCGCTGCGACCGAGATGGCCGCCCCGACAAAGCTCCAGATCAAAACGTCGCCACCTGTGAGTCGCGCTGCCAATATTCCGCATAATGTACTGAAAATAACCGCTCCGATGGCACCGCTCCAGGTTTTCGACGGCGAGTCTGGATGCAGGGCCGGACCACCAAAACCGCGTCCGGAAAAATAGGCCGCAGAGTCCGACCCCCAGACAATCCCCATAAAGATCAAGGCAGCAGAGCCCCCGTCCCATGGGCCTTCACGCATCAGGAACAAGGCCAATGGCATGCCAGCGACATAGAGCATTCCAAACGCTTCGGCGCCGCGCTTCTTGGCCACCGGATGCAGAAAACTGGCAATCAGCACGCTCAGAAATAGTAGCCATATCGCGACAAGCTCAGCGCCTGCGCTGGCCGCGATGAACGGAAAAATCGCGAGCGATACAAATGACTTCATCGACGGCGAAGCCGTCATGCGCACCCATTCATATCCCATCAAGGCCGCGAACAGGCCGCACGACACCGCCAACCAGACCCCGCCAGACCAAACGACGAAAAGGCCGAGCGGGATCAGCACTGCCGCTGAGGCCAGACGCAGGCCGAGATCGCCTTTCTGGCCGTCATGTTGGCGCTGAATCGCCATTTTAGGCAGCTCCCGAGGCCAGGCCCCCGAACCGACGCTCTCTTGATTGGTAGATTTCAATCGCCTCCAAGAGCTGCGACTTTCCGAAATCTGGCCATAGCACGTCCATGAACACCAATTCGGCGTACGCGGCTTGCCAGATCAGGAAATTGCTGAGGCGATATTCTCCGCTGGTGCGTATCAATATGTCTGGATCGGGCACGTCCGACGTATCGAGATAAGTCGAAAACGTCTCTTCCGAAACATCGGCATCGGCGTATGCGCCTCGCGCGATATCGGCAGCCAGCTTGCGCGCTGCACGAACCACTTCTTCGCGTCCACCATAATTGAACGCAATACAGAGATTAAAGGCATCGTTCGAGGCCGTGCGTTGTTCCGCGCGCTCGACCAGATCGAGAATGTCTTTTGGCAGGCCCTGGCGTGTGCCGAGAATGCGCACGCGCACCCCCTCTGATGCAAGGCGATTGAGATCGCGTTTCACATAAGCCTTGAGCAGGCCAAAAAGCGCATTCACCTCGGCCGCAGGGCGACGCCAGTTTTCAGTCGAGAACGAATACACAGTGAGGTTTTTGAGGCCGATATCCTGGGCCGCCTCAACCGTTCTTCGCAGCGCTTCAACACCGCGCTCATGGCCGACAGCACGGGGCAGACCGCGCGCTTTCGCCCAGCGCCCATTTCCATCCATGATGATGGCAACATGATCGGGAAAATCGCTGGCTTGCGGCCCGCCTTCCCCGGTCTGGGAGGCTGTCGGGACCGAGGTCAAACCTGCATGATCTCCGCTTCTTTGACCTTCAGCGCGTCATCAACTTTGCTTACGAAGCTATCCGTCAGTTTCTGAACTTCATCAGAAAGCGAGCGGTGTTCGTCCTCGCTGATATCGCCGTCTTTTTCCATTTTCTTGAGGGAATCCATGCCGTCACGACGCACATTGCGAACGGCGACCCGCGCTGCTTCAGCATATTTGCCCGCGACTTTGGTCAGTTCGACACGGCGTTCTTCATTCAGCGGCGGGATCGGGATACGCAAGGTCTGGCCATCAACGACAGGGTTCAGTCCAAGGCCGGATTCACGGATCGCTTTATCGGTGGCGCCGACGAGGCCCTTGTCCCAGACATTTACCGCAATCATGCGCGCATCCATGATCGACACCGAGCCGACCTGATTGAGTGGCATGTTCGAGCCATAAGCCGGGACTTGCACATTATCGAGCAGATTGACCGAGGCGCGTCCTGTTCGCAGACCCTGCAATTCGGTTTGCAAAGATGCGATGGCGCCGTCCATGCGGCGCTCGAGGTCTTTTTTGTCGTAACTCATTTTATCTTCCTCACGATCCGGAGATGACTGTGCTCGGACCTCTACCGGTCAGCACGTCCTGTAATGCTCCTTTATTATGTAAGGAGAAAACCACAATGGGTATGTTGGTGTCACGCATCAGACTGACAGCCGATGCATCCATCACTTTCAGGTTGCGCGCCAGCACGTCCTGATAAGTCAGCGTGTCATACCGTTCGGCATTGGGGTCGGTCTTTGGATCGGCGGAATAGACGCCATCCACCTGGGTGCCTTTCATCATCGCATCGCAATGCATCTCGGCGGCACGCAAGGCGGCCCCTGTATCAGTCGTAAAGTATGGGTTGCCGGTTCCGGCCGCGAAAATCACAACCCGGCCTTTTTCCATATGCCGAATGGCGCGGCGGCGAATGAAAGGCTCGCAAATCTCGTCCATCCGAATACCAGATTGAACCCGGGTCTGAACTCCGATGGATTCCAGTGCGCTCTGCATGGCCAAGGCATTCATGATGGTCGCCAGCATGCCCATGGAGTCGGCTTGCGATCGCTCCATGCCTTGCGCGGCCCCTTTCATCCCGCGGAAGATATTACCGCCCCCAATGACCAGGCAGATTTCGACGCCGAGGTCACGGGCCGCGGCGATTTCTTCAGCAAATCCAAGACAGGTTGGCATATCGATGCCGTAATCAGTCGTGCCCATCAGGGCTTCGCCTGAAATCTTCAAAAGGACACGCTTGAATTTCAAGTCGTTTCCGGTCTCGGTTTCACCTGTCATTCATGCGTCTCCCGTGCTGCAACAGCCCATAAAAGATTCCCGGCGACCTGTCATCGGTCGCCGGGAGCCAAAAGCACTTATTTTTTGAGGCTCTATGACTTGGTCATAGACGCAACTTCTTCTGCGAAGTTGTCTTCTGCCTTTTCAATGCCTTCACCAAGCTTGAACATGATGAAACCAGCAAGCTCCGCGCCGCTGTCCGCGATGAACTGTGCGACTGTCTGATCAGGGTTCATGACAAATTGCTGCTCAACCAGAACAACTTCCTTGTAATACTTCTTGATCCGGCCTTCGATCATCTTCTCGATGACATTGGCGGGTTTACCGCTTTGTTCTGCCTGCTCGGTCAGAACCTGTTTCTCACGCGCGACCAGTTCCTGATCGAGATCGGCAACCGTTGCAGACGCAGGCGACGTCGCCGCAACATGCATTGCAACCTTCTTACCCGCATCGGCCAGGTCACCAGCCCCGTTCAGACCAACGAGAACGCCAATCTTGCCCATACCCGGTGCTTCAGAGCTGTGAATATAGGCTGAGACGGAGTCAGCTTTGATCTGCGCGGCGCGGCGCAGGGTCATGTTCTCGCCAATCGTGCCGACGAGGCGTTTGATCATGTCTTCGACTGTGCCGTCACCGTCAGGCGCGGCTGCAGCGGCCAGCGCTTCAGTCGTACCTTCCGTGGTCAGCGCCAGCTTGGCGATGTCGGATAAAGCGCCCTGGAACGTCTCATTGCGCGCCACAAAGTCTGTCTCGGCATTCAGCTCGACAACTGAGCCGGTTTTACCATCGTCGGAAACAACAGCAGCCACCAGGCCGTCTGCCGCTGTGCGACCAGACTTTTTCGCGGCCTTAGACAGGCCTTTTGCGCGCAACCAGTCAACAGCGGCTTCTACGTCGCCATCATTCTCAACCAGCGCTTTCTTAGCGTCCATCATACCTGCGCCCGTCTTGTCACGCAGGTCCTTGACGAGGGCAGCGGTAATCTGAGCCATCCTAGTCTTCCTTCTGTTCAAACCCTAAAGGTGTTTAAGCTTCTGTCTTATCTTCTGAGACTTCGGCGGTTTCTTCTGTCGCGGCTTCAGCAGCATCCGCAGCAGCAACATCTGCTTCCACGAGGGCTTCTATGTCTTCCGCCTCGCCCAAATCGATGCCGAGCCCTGCCGATGATTCGGCGAGACCGTCCATAACGGCGTCAGCGATCAGGTTACAATAAAGCGAGATGGCGCGAGCCGCATCATCATTGCCCGGGAAAGCGAAATCAGCATCATCCGGGTCACAGTTGGTGTCGACCACAGCGACAACTGGAATGCCGAGCTTGCGGGCTTCCTTGATCGCAATCGCTTCTTTGTTCGTATCGATGACAAAGATCAGATCTGGCAGACCGCCCATATTGGCAATCCCGCCAAGCGCCTTGTCCAGCTTCTCGCGATCACGCTCCAAATTGAGCAGCTCTTTCTTGGTGAAACCAGACTGCTCTTTGCCGCCCAGGGTTTCTTCAAGTTCGCGCAGACGTTTGATCGAATTGGAAACCGTTGACCAATTGGTCAGCGTGCCACCGAGCCAGCGATGGTTCATGTAATATTGCGCGCAACGCTGAGCCGCTTCTGCAATCGGTTGCGACGCCTGACGCTTGGTGCCAACGAACAGCACGCGGCCACCTTTAGAAACGGTGTCGCGGACCTTGACCAGCGCTTGATGCAAGAGCGGCACAGACTTGGACAGATCCATAATGTGAATGCCGGAACGCGCACCATAGATGAAGGGCTTCATCTTGGGGTTCCAGCGGTGTGTTTGGTGACCAAAGTGAACGCCAGCTTCAAGCAGTTCACGCATCGTGAATTCAGGCAATGCCATCTTAATTTTCCTTGTCCGGTTGACCGGCATGATCCCTATCGAGCCTCACTTGAGGACCGACACCGGAAGGACCACGCATCGGGGGTTATTGCGCGCGTCTATACATGAAAATGCTGCATGTGCAACCGGACAAGATCAGATCAGGAACTGCTTACGCGGCTTCATGATCAACCCGGGCCACTCCTGGCGCCGTTTTCAAGGCGCGGAGCGCCTCAATTCCGGTTGGATATGTGTCTGGCAAGCGCAAGGTGACGACACGTCCATCTTCGATCGGCATGCGGACAAAAATCTCACCGCGATCCTGCCCGGAGGCGCCCTTCAGACGCGCCGCGATCGCCGCAAGACCCGTCAGGTCGGCGCCTTTCTCGAGCTTGACGGAAAGCGCCGGCGCCTTTTTGGCAATGCGCGCCTGTTCAATCGGCTGCACACGGCGCGCCGACAAGCGGATTTCATCTTCCCGGCGGCGCACTTCGGTCAGAATGACCACGGCGGACCCTGGTTCCAATTGCTCGCGCATGTCCGAAAGCAGTTCGGGCATGACCATTAATTCCACTTCTCCGGTCGGGTCCGACAAGGTCAAAAAGGCAAACTTGCCGCCATTGCGTGCCGGTTTTTCGACCCGTCGGCGGACCACGCCAATCAATTCAATCGGTCGACCGTCGACCGCGGACTCTTCGATATTCATGGCATAGGTGATGCGGCCTTCTTCGAGGCTGTCGAGAATATCGTCCAGCGGATGGCCGGAAAAGTAGAAGCCAATCGCAGCAAATTCCTGATCCAGTTTTTCTTGCATGTTCCAGGCGGCGGCTTTTGGCAAATCGGCGCGCATAGCGGGCTCGGCCTCGCCAAACAGACCGCCTTGTCCGCCGGCACGGTCTTCTGCAGATGAGGCGCAGGTCGCAGCCAGGATTGGCGCGGATTTCAACACGCGCGCTCGGTTCGGCTCCATCGCATCGAAGCCGCCAGCTTTTGAAAGCTGTTCAAAGCATTTCTTATTAATGTCCTTTGGATCCACCCGCTCGGCCAGATCATGCAAGCATTCGAACGGGCCATTCGCCTGCCGTTCTCGTACCAGGTTCGCCATGGCTTCCGGACCGACCCCTTTCAGCGCGCCAAGCGCATAGACGATCGAGGTACCGTCGACATCAAAATCCGCGGTCGAGACATTCACATTTGGCGCAATCACTGGGATCTTGAGGCGTTTGGCTTCTTGGAAGAAGGCCGCCAGCTTGTCTGTATTGTGCAAATCGAGGCTCATCGATGCCGCTAGAAAAGCAACCGGGAAATGCCGTTTGAGATAAGCGGTATGGTACCCGATCAACGCATAGGCCGCCGCGTGAGACTTGTTGAAGCCATAGCCAGCAAACTTTTCCATTGTGTCGAAAATATCGTTGGCGAGGGGCGCTTCAATGCCTTTCAACTCATGCGCACCTTTCAGAAAACGCTGGCGCTGAGCGACCATCTCTTCGATCTTCTTCTTACCCATGGCGCGACGCAGCAAGTCGGCCTCGCCCAGCGAGTAGCCGGCAATCTCCTGCGCCATTCGCATCACCTGTTCCTGATAGACTGGCACACCATAAGTCGCCTTCAGGATCGGTTCGAGATCGGGATGCTGATACTTGATCGTATTCGGGTCATCCTTACCGGCCACATAGACCGGGATATTGTCCATTGGACCGGGGCGATAGAGCGAGATGATCGCAATCACGTCTTCAAGGCTGCCCGGCCGAACTTTGCGCAGCGTGTCGCGCATGCCCTGGCCTTCGAGCTGGAACACGCCCAGCGTTTCACCGGAAGCCATAAGCTTATAGGTTTCAGGGTCATCCAGGCTGAACCAGTCCGGTCCGACATCCTGCCCATCGCGGCGAATGAATTTCAGCGCCCGGTCGATCACGGTAAGCGTTTTCAGACCGAGAAAGTCAAACTTTACGAGGCCCGCGGATTCAGCCCATTTCATGTTGAATTGCGTCGCCGGCAAATCGGCGCGCGGATCATTGTAAAGCGGCACCAGCTCAGTCAGCGGACGATCACCGATCACCACGCCGGCAGCGTGGGTGCCAGCATTTCGGTACATGCCCTCCAGCGCCAACGCCGTATCCAGCAATTCTCCGACACGCGGGTCGCGGCTGATTTCTTCGTCAAATTTCGGCTCATCATCGATCGCTTCGGAGAGCTTTGGTGGCTTGGCTGGGTTGAACGGGATGAGCTTGGCCAAACGGTCGACCTGGCCATATGGCATTTGCATCACGCGTCCGACATCGCGCACCACAGCCTTGGCTTGCAGCGTTCCGAACGTGATGATCATGGCGACCGATTCTGCGCCATACTTGTCGCGGACATAGCGAATAACTTCCCCCCGCCGCTCCTGACAGAAATCGATATCGAAATCGGGCATCGAGACCCGTTCCGGATTGAGGAAGCGCTCAAACAGCAAGTCAAAGCGCAGCGGATCAAGATCGGTAATGGTCAACACCCAGGCGACCAATGACCCTGCTCCAGATCCCCGTCCCGGCCCGACTGGAATGTCCTGTTCCTTGGCCCATTTGATAAAGTCGGCAACGATCAGAAAATAGCCGGGAAACCCCATACGCTCGATAATGCCGAGCTCATAATCCAGCCGCTCGAAATAAGTTTCGCGCGAAGCATAAAGTTGCGGCGCCGCCGCGAGTCGCGCCTCCAGGCCGTCTTTTGCTTGTAGTTTCAGCTCATCAATCTCGGACCGAGACCCATCGCCAAAATTCGGCAGGATCGGCTTGTGTTTGGTCGCTCGAATACCGCAGCGCTTGGCGATCTCTGCGGTCGTTTCGATGGCTTCCGGCAAGTCCGAGAACAAATCCCGCATTTCCGCTTCGGTCTTGAGATATTGCTGGCCCTGAACCTGTGGTCGATCTTCCTGACCAAGATAAGCGCTGTTGGCGATACACATCATCGCATCATGCGCGCCGGCATCATCGGCTTTCATGAACCGCGCATCATGTGTCGCCACGATCGGCAAATCGAGCTCATAGGCCAGGGTCAGAAGACCCGGCTCGGTTTGTAATTCTTCTGGCGATCCGTGCCGCGTGATCTCGACATAACAGCGCCCTGGAAACTGCCGCGCCAGGGTTTCAAGCGCGGTCTTCGCTTCAGCCATCTTGCCGCGCAAGAGATGCCTAGCGATTTCGCCTTCCGCACCGCCCGTCAGGACAATCAGGCCGTCGGTCTTTTCATCAAGATAGCGTTTGTGAATGCGCGGGACCCCGTCTTCCGCATCCAGATAGGAAAAGGATGAAAGCGCCATCAGTCGCTCATAACCAACCTTGTTCTGGGCATACAGAGTAAGCCGCGTGATGGTTTCCTGATGCGCCCCGTCTGTAACGTCGAAACACACCGCCATGATGGGCTGCACGCCGGCGCCGGACAGACTCTCCGCGAGTTCCAGAGCACCGAACATATTGTTGCGATCGGTCACCGCGACGGCCGGCATGGCCTGATCCACGCACCATTTGGTGAGACCTTTGGTCGTGATCATGCTCTCAAGCAGAGAGAATGAGGTTCGAACCGACAAATGAATGAATGGCGATTGCCCCAAAGCGCGCTCCTGAATCGTTTCCAGCACCGCAATCAGGCTGCGTCGATTCTGGATCTCGAAACCAGAATGGAACTGCGCAAGCGTGCCTCAGAGTGTTATTCGTAGCAGAAAACCGACAAGAACAAAAGAAGAACTTATGTCTCAGCCCGCAAAATCTGTGAGTTTCCCATCCTTGAGGGTCAGCACACGATCCATGTGTTGCGTCAGCGCCATATTATGCGTCGCCACAAGCACCGCAGCGCCCTCTCCGCGCGCCATGCGGATGAGGCTTTCAAACACCCGTTCGGTGGTCGCCGGATCAAGATTTCCTGTTGGCTCATCGGCAATCACCAGACGTGGATCATTGACCAGAGCGCGCGCAATCGCCACGCGCTGCTGCTCGCCGCCGGACATCTGACCCGGTTGATGTTTCACCCGTTCAGAAAGTCCCATATCGGCCAGCAATAGGTCTGCCTTTTCGCGGGCCTTTCGACGTGCCATGCCGCCGACCATCAAAGGCATAGCGACATTATCGCGGGCATCAAACTCCGGCAACAAATGGTGGAATTGATAGACAAAACCAAGCTTCTCGCGCCGCAACCGGGTGCGCCCGGCATCATTCAGACTCATACAGTCTTCGCCTTCGAGAAAGACCTGACCGCCTTCTGGTTTTTCGAGCAAGCCAGCCGTATGAAGCAAAGTCGATTTGCCGGATCCTGAGGGGCCGACCAGACCGACCAATTCGCCGGGATTAAGCACCAGATTGGCGCCTTCCAACACTTTCAGTACACCCGCTTCCGACTTGTATTCGCGGACAATGTCTCGAAGTTCCAGAACCGCGGTCATCATTCAAACCTCAGTGCATCAACCGGATCGAGGCGCGCCGCCGCCCAAGCTGGCCATATCGTCACCAGCATTGACATCGCCATCGCCCACACTGTGACGAACGTGACCTCGGCCCAATTCAACACTGCGGGCAATCCGTCCAGCCCATAGACCGTTGGCGGGAACAGATCTCTCTGCAGAACAAAACTGATGCCATCAATCACGACATCGATGTTGAGCACCACGATGACGCCGAGGATTGCGCCGATCAATGCGCCAGTGAGCCCCAACAGCGCGCCGATCATCAAGAAGACACGCATCACGGATCCGCGAGACGTGCCGACGGTCCGCAAAATGGCGATGTCGCGGGTCTTGTTCTTCACCAGCATGACAACGCCGGTGATGATGTTCAGGGACGTGATCACGATCAGGATCAGCATGATGATCATCATCATCGATCGCTCCGTGTTCAGCGCACCAAAATAGGCTTCGCGTTGCACTTTCCAGCTCTGGGTCGGGAATTGATATTCGATCGCGGCCTGGACAGCACGTTCGGCCGTCTCGGTCTGCATCGCATCCGGCAGTCTCAAGTCGATTTTATCGTAAACCCCACGCCGCCCCAGAAACAGCTGTGCCTGTTCAATAGGCATCAGGATGTACAATTGGTCGAGCTCGACGCTGCCGGTCTGGAAGAAATTGCCGACCGTATAAGTCTTTTTGCGCGCGCCCGTATTGCCAAATGGACCATTGATGCCGTTCGGCGTGATCAAAGTCAGTTTCTCACCCGGATAGAGCCCCAGTTCTGCTGCGAGGAAGCGACCGACGAAGATCACATCGCCACCATTCTTACCTGCGCCAAAACCGAACGCCTCAGCGCCAGCCGCACCGCCTTCCAGAAACGGCAAATTGTCGAGATCCTGCTGTCGCACGCCACGCACAATGGCGCCGCTCTGGCGACGATCTGTGGTGGCCAGAACTTGCTGTTCGATGATCGGCATCGCCGCATCAATGTCCGGGAGGTTTGCAAGTTTCAGTGCCAGATCATCGACATTTGTTGCAGGCTCATCCTGCGTGAAGACAAAGACATGGCCTTGCCCGCCCAGCATCGCGTCCAGCAATGTGGCTCGAAAACCGCTCATCACGGACATGATCACGATCAGCGCCATAACCGCCAAAAGAATACCGATAAAGGACACGATCGAGACCACCGAAACGCCGCCATTGGCCCGGGTCGCGCGCAGATACCGCCAGGCGAGCGTGCGTTCGACTTGTCCAAAGGGTGTGGCGCGGCTCATGACATCGTCGCTACTGGCAGATTATGGACAAAACAAGGTGCGGTATCAGTCGCCACCTGCCCTCTAGGCTCCCATGACTTTATTGATCGCGGCCTCAAGCGAGAGATCGTGCTTCTCACCCGTGGCGCGCCGTTTCAACTCAACCGTTCCACTTTTGACGCCGCGTGGCCCAACTGTGATCTGCCACGGCAGACCGATCAGTTCCATACGCGCAAATTTCGGCCCGGCCCGGTCTGCGGTCTCGTCATAGAGCGGGTCCTTCCCAGCGTTGACGAGTTTTACATAGGCCTCATCGGCGACTGCCGCGACGTCTTCGGCATCTGGCTTCATCGAGATGATACCAGCGCCAAACGGGGCGACTTCATCCGGCCAGATGATGCCATTCTCATCGTGACTGGCCTCAATGATCGCGCCGACGCAGCGCGAGACGCCAATGCCATAAGAGCCGCCATGAATGGTGACCAGATCGCCATCCTTGGTCTGGACTTCCGCTTTCAGCGGGTCAGAATATTTGGTGCCGAAATAGAAAATATGGCCGACTTCAATCCCACGTGCCTTGATCTGACGGTCCGCGGGCAACGCATTGAATGCCGCTTCATCATGCTTCTCATCTGTTGCCGCATAATACTGCGTGCGCTTGTTCATTTCCGATTCCAGGGCGCTGAGGTCATCGAAGTTGAAATCAGCGCCGGGCGCCGGCACGTCCAGAACGGATTTGTCGCAATAGACTTCACTTTCGCCGCTTTCAGCCAGGATCAGGAATTCATGGCTCAGATCACCACCAATCGGTCCCGGGTCGGCTTGCATCGGGATCGCTGTGATGCCCATGCGGGCGAATGTGTTGAGATAGGCGGCAAACATCTTCTGATAGGAGACGCGCGCATCGGCTTCTGACAGATCAAAGCTGTAGGCATCTTTCATCAGAAATTCGCGGCCCCGCATGATCCCGAAACGGGGACGGATCTCGTCGCGGAACTTCCATTGTTGATGATAAAGATTCATCGGCAGGGCTTTGTAACTTTTCACAAAAGACCGGAAGATGTCGGTGATCATCTCTTCATTCGTGGGGCCGTAAAGCATGTCGCGATCGTGCCGGTCGGTGATGCGCAGCATCTCTTCGCCATAATCGTCATAGCGCCCGGATTCGCGCCACAAATCCGCCTGTTGTAGCGTTGGCATCAGCATTTCAATGGCGCCCGCACGATCCATTTCCTCGCGGACAATCTGTTCGATCTTTTTCAACACCCGAAAGCCGAGGGGCAGCCAGGAATAGATCCCGGCGCCATTCTGGCGCACCATGCCGGTGCGCAGCATCAATTTATGACTGGCTATGGTGGCATCCGAAGGGACGTCTTTGGAGACCGGTATGAAGTAACGAGAGAGGCGCATTTGCGTAGCTTTTTGTTCTGTTTGAGACTTTTCCCTCTGTTATGCACAACCGGATGGCTTGGCTAGAGGCAAGTGCGGCGCTTGACGCCGCGCCGAATGTTGGCAGGACTGGGTGCGATGCTGTTCTTGGACGTTATCCTTCGAATTCCGGCGGTCACCCTGCTTTTCCTTTTGGCGGTATTGGCCTGGCGTGACGCACGTCACATGATCCAAGGACGGATCGTGATCGTTCTTGGGCTCACCTTGGGTGCAATGCTGCTGTCGACCGCGCCCGCCGAAATTCGACCACCCAGCCCGCTATACGAGACACTCCGATTGATCGACACCGCCAACCTGGTTTTTGTCTGGTGGTTTGGTCTGTCATTGTTTGAAGATGATTTTAAACTTCGCCGTCTGCATTGGGGTGGCCTGGCTGTCTATCTGTTGGTCGGCTTACCAAGCCGCATCAACTACCTCATCGGGAATCCCCCGCTTTGGATCGGTTTCGACATTCTAATGCGGCTCGTATCAGCGGGCATTATCCTCCATCTGTTGTGGCGGGCCTTGTTCGGCTGGCGGGATGATTTGATCGAAGCACGACGCCGAACGCGGCTATGGTATACGATCGCGACGGCGATTGCCGCGACCCTGATCGTGGTCGGCGAGATTGTCTATTCCATGCAGACCGGAGACCGGAGCGATCCAGCTTGGCTTTCCACGAGCCGGTCCGGCGTGGCGCTACCAGTTATTCTGTTTGCCGCCTGGTGGTTCTTGGCCCTGAGAGCTGAGTATTTCCTGTTCGAACCAACCCAGACATCCGTCATTCAGGCGCCGCGTATCGACCCGAAGGATACCGCCACGCACGGACGCCTTGTCGCCTTGATGCAAGACGATTTCCTCTACCGTGAACAAGGGCTTGGAATTGGCGATCTCGCAAGCAAGCTCAATGTCCCGGAACACCAGCTTCGCGCGCTCATCAACAAAGGCCTTGGCTATCGCAATTTTGCGTCTTTCCTGAACCAGTATCGGCTCGCCGAAGCGAAAGCCGCCCTGGCGGACCCGGAACAGGCGCGCACGCCAATCCTGACCATCGCCATGGACGTGGGATACGCGTCATTGGCGACGTTCAATCGCGCGTTCAAGTCCGACATAGGCACGACCCCGAGCGCTTTTCGCGCCGAAGCGCTCGAAAACGCTGCGCAATCTTGAAAAACCATCCTCATTTTTGAAATTGTGGCCTCAATTTCGCGCCTGCAGAGAGACCCTGAGCGATTTGTGATTGTCTGACCTCATCGAACGACGAGGAGACAAAAAATGGAATTCATACAATTCGTTACAGAGCATCTCGGGCCCCGCATTCTGGGCGGGATCCAATTTGAATCAACGCGCTATGCAATGGGAACATTGGTCACTTTCTTTGGACTCTGGATTTTCCTCCACCGGTTCATCGAAACCCGGAAAATCCGCAAGCCCACGCCCCGTGCGAAGCAGATTCAGATGGAGTTGAAGAGCTCGTTCAAGACCGTTTGTGTCTTCGTCGCAATGGATATTTTCATTTTCGAAGCGGCGGATATCGGTCTGTTCCAGAAATATGATGATTTCGCCGATTATGGCATGATCTGGTTCTGGGTCTCGATCCCGCTGCTGATCATCCTGCACGACACATATTTCTACTGGACGCACCGGGCGATGCACACCGCAAAACTCTATAAGCGCACCCATATGCAGCACCATCGTTCGCACAATCCGACCCCGTTTACGGCCTATAATTTCGCCGCCGGAGAAGCTGTGATTGAATATATGTATGTGCCATTGGCTCTGATGCTGATCCCGACGCACAATCTGGCGCTCTACATCGTGCTCACAATCATGATCTTCAAAAACGCGCTGGCACATTGCGGATATGAAGTCTTCCCACGCAGCTGGGCGCGGATGCCCGTCCTCGGATGGCTGACCACGGTGACACATCATGACATGCATCATGAGCGCGGCACTGGAAATTTCGGCTTCTATTTCACCTGGTGGGATCGCTGGATGGGCACAGAGCACCCGAATTATCTCGAGCGCCTCGATCAACAGGAAGCCCGCGCTCAGGCGATCAAGTCGGCCCGCCGCGCCGCCAAGAAACGGCCTCAGATGGTGCCGGCCGAATAAGCAAAACCGTCTCTCGATACCCCCTCCCTTGCCGGTGCCCGTCAATAATATTGGGTGCCGGCTCTTTTTTTGAGGAATCGACAGGACGCGCGGTCGGTAATAGGACTTGGATCCTGAAATTCGTATCGAGACGCCGCCATCAACCCGTTCTTTTTCATTTGCTTTTTTCTTGCGTTCGCACCCCTGCTAGCGAGCTGCTCAGCGCCCGAGCAAAACAAATCGGCGACGATTGCGGTGGCCACCAATTTCACGACCACGCTTGCCGCGATTGAGACAGATTTCGAAACCGAAAGCGGTCTCGACATTGACGTGGTCTCCGGCTCGACGGGCAAACTCTACGCTCAGATCATCAATGGCGCGCCATATGACGTCTTTCTGGCGGCAGATCAGGCGCGCCCAGAGCATTTGATCGCAAACGGTCACGCTGCACCTGCGTCCCGGTTCACTTATGCAATCGGCAAGTTGGCGCTGTGGAGCCCCACCGATCCTGAAGTCAGCGCGAACACTTTGACTGCGCCCGAGACGGTCCGCCTGGCGCTCGCCAATCCAGACCTTGCGCCTTACGGCCTCGCCGCCGTTCAATTGCTTGAGCGGCTCGACCTCGACACACAATTACGCTCCAAATTCGTGTTCGGTGAGAATGTCGGCCAGGCGTTCGCCTTTGTCAGCACTGGTAACGCCCAGCTCGGCTTCGTCTCAGTCGCACAAGTCCTGACCTTACCCGAGACGCGCAAAGGCAGTGTCTGGCTGGTGCCACCACAGCTGCACGACCCGATCGCGCAGGATGCCGTCTTGCTGACGCGCGGGGCGGATAACCCCACGGCGCGCGCCTTTCTCGCTTATCTAAAAAGCGACGCCGCACACGAGATTATCCGGCGCAGTGGCTATGAAAGCGAATAGACATGCCTGATCTTTCCGCGCTCTGGCTGACCGCACGCCTCGCTTTTGTCACCACGCTGGTGCTGCTGATTATCGGCACCCCGCTGGCCTGGTGGCTGGCGCAGACGCGGTCACGTCTTAAGCCCGCGATCGAAGCCATTGTCGCGTTGCCATTGGTATTGCCGCCAACCGTGCTTGGGTTCTACCTGTTAATCGCGATGAGCCCGAATTCAGTGTTGGGAGGCTTCTGGCTTCAAGCGACCGGCGATACGCTGAGCTTCTCCTTTGCGGGTCTGGTAATTGGCTCGGCCATCTATTCTTTCCCGTTCATGATCCAACCGCTTCAGGCCGCCTTCGAGGGGCCCGTAAAACAAGCCATGCAAACCGCCGCCAGTTTGCGTGCAGCGCCATTGGATGCATTTGTCTCAGTCGCCATGCCCATGTCAGCCCGCGGATTTATCACCGCCATCGTGCTCTCCTTTGCCCATACTTTGGGCGAGTTTGGTGTTGTTCTTATGGTCGGCGGCAATATCCCTGACCGCACTCGGGTCGCCTCGATCGAGATTTACGAACATGTCGAAACCCTGAACTATGCTGACGCCCATACGTTGTCTTTGATCCTGCTGATCGTCTCTTTTCTGACTTTGCTCAGTGTCTTTGTCTTCAACCGGAAATTCCCTGCCCATGTCCGACTCTGAGCTCGCATTCGCGATCGAAGCCGCATTCTCGGACTTCGCTTTGCACACGACCGGTGCGGTTCCCCTCAACGGCGTCACAGCCGTGTTCGGACCGAGTGGAAGTGGCAAGACCAGCCTGCTCAACGCGATCGCAGGCTTCATCCAGCCAGATGCAGGACGCATCGTGTTTGACGACGAGACCTGGTTCGACAGCACGACGCGGCGATGGACACCCCCTCATAAGCGCGGCGTCGGAGTCGTCTTCCAGGATGCCCAATTGTTCCCGCATCTCAGCGTTGGTGGCAACCTCGATTATGCCCGTCAGCGCGCGGATCTCAGCGCGCCCGGGCATCCCGAACAGGACATCATCGCGGCCATGGATGTGGCTGGCCTGCTCGAACGCAACCCGCAAACCCTGTCCGGCGGCGAACGCCAACGCGTGGCGATGGCGCGGACGCTGCTCACGCGTCCGCGTCTGTTGCTGCTTGACGAACCTCTGGCCGCGCTCGACACGGCGCGCAAAGGTGATTTGCTGCCTTTCCTCGAAACCCTCAAAACCCAGTTCGCGGTGCCGACTCTTTATGTCAGCCATGATGTCGATGAAGTCAGCCGCATTGCTGAACGTGTCCTGATGATGGAGGACGGCCAGATCGTCGCCAGCGGCCCGACTGATGAAGTGCTCAGTCGCTATGGCCTGGAAGCCGGGCGCAATCCGTATGAAGCTGCCAGCATTCTGCGCGGCACTGTCGATACTGCATCTGAAAGCGGCCTCGTCGCCGTGCGGATCGGCGAAGCTGTCTTATGGCTCGCAGCCGATCTGCATCTGGAACCCGGCACTGAGATCAGCATCAAAGTGCCAGCGCGCGATGTCGCGATTGCACTTGAACGGCCTGTGGGGATCAGTATTCAGAACATGATCCCCGCCCAGGTCACAGCGATCGCAGACGCACCGCGTGCGGCCTTTCAAACCGTCTCACTTGCTGTTGGTGACCAGAGACTGGATTCCGTCATCACCCGCAAATCCGTTCAGGCGCTCGACCTGAAGATCGACCGTGACGTGTTCGCCCTGATCAAGAGCGCGACGTTTCACGCCTGAGGTGACGCGGCCTTCGGAGGCTCCTGCAGCTCGTGCAATTCCTTGCCGAGGAAGAAGGAAATCGCGGTTCGGATCAGGACCAGCAAGCCCACAAAGATCAAATCGGTCAGCTCACGCGTGATCACGGTATGGACAATGTCCGAGGCGATCATGAATTCCAATCCGGTCAGGATGTACGTCCCGAGTATGGTCCGCGCGGCATTGAGATTTCCCAGATTGCGCGTCAGCCCGATGCCGTGCCGCAAACCAGCCAATAGCCGGAACAGCGCCACAAAAAATCCGAACAGGATCAGCGCCACACCGATCAGGTCAATACAGATGGCAAGGCCTTCCAGCGCATGCGCCACCGGTTCATCCAATCCAAACGGCAAATGCTCTAGCGAGGTGCCACCGGTCATGCCTTCCATTATGTGCCCTGTTTCGTCGCGGCTCATTATAACAGCTCCGCGTCAGTGAACACTTCGACCAAGGAGGGACCATTGTGCGCGATCGCTTTCGCCAGGGCTTCGTCGAGCTGATCACGCGACTTCACCTGCTCGCCCATGCCGCCACAGGACCGCGCAAAGCCTGCAAAGCTCGGATTGACCAGACTGGTTTGCCAGACTTCAAACTCGGCGGCTTTCTGCTCTTTAGAGATTTTCCCGAGCTCTGAATTGTTCATCAGAACATGCGTGATGTTCATGCCGTATTTGACCGCTGTGGTGAATTCCATCGCATACTGGCCGAAACCGCCATCGCCGGAAACAGAGATGACTTTTCGACCCTTATAAGGTCCGGCTTCCTGCGTTGCAGCCCATGCCCCCATCGCCGCGGGGAAAGAGAAACCGATCGACCCGAGATAACCGGACATCAATACTCTCTGGTCTCCTGTTGGTTCGAAATATCGGCCGAAAGAGTAAGTGTTGTTGCCAACATCCACTGGCAAAATCGCGTCCGCTGGGGCGGCGCGCGTGAGCGCTTCGAACAGTGCCGCAGCCGAGACGCCCTTACCGCGATCTTCCTCGACCCGGCTTGCTTTTTCGGCCCGCCAGAGGGTCCAGCGCGCGGCGACCTCACGGCGCAAATCGATGGCCGCTTGCCCGCCATCGGCCAGAGCCGAACGGAACAGGTCCGCGGTGACGCCGACATCGCCCATGACGGGCACCGTCACCGGATGGCGTTTTGCCAACCGCATCGGATCGGTATCGACCTGAATGGTCGGGGCACCCTCATAAATGCCGGTATGATCAGAGAAGCTCGATCCGAAGACCAGCAACAAATCAGCTTCGTTCATGAACCAACTGGCAATCGGGGTCCCCGAGCGTCCCATGACCCCTGCCGCCAAGGGGTGCGCGTCGCCAATCTGTCCCTTGGCTTTGAACGTGGTGGCCACGGGTGCACCGAGTTGGTCGGCCAGTGCGATGACCTTATCCATGCCGTTAAGCGCGCCATACCCAACGATGATCATTGGCCGCTTCGCCGCTTTCAGCAGCGCCATCGCTTCGTTCACCGATGCCGGCGAAGGGGCGACTGTGAGATCCGCCATACGGCCGGAGGGCCCGTAGGCTTTCGCGTCCTCTGCCGCCGGTTTCGGTTGGACATTGTCCGGGAAGACCAAATGCCCGACCCCACGGTGCAGGATCGCGGTCTTGATCGCCTGAGTCATCAGCAAGGCATGATCAGAGGTCAGGTGCACGGTTTCGGAAAACGCTGCCACGGCTTCGAACGCCGCTTCCAGATCAATGTCCTGGAAAGCATGTACACCGACGACCTGATCCTGAACCTGACCCGTAAGGGCCAGAGCCGGCGCGCCGTCAACTTTCGCGTCCCAAAGACCGGTCAGAAGATTGGTTGCGCCGGGCCCCGCAATGGTCAGAGCCGCCGCAGGATGCCCCGTCAGCTTGCCATAACCGGAACAGGCAAAGGCCGCGGCCCCTTCATGGCGAATGCCATAATAGTTAAGTTTGCCTTCGGCTTCCTGAACACGCAAGGCGTCCGCGAGGCCGAGATTCGAATGCCCGACCATGCCGAAGACGCTGGTCACGCCCCAATTGGTCATCGTCTCCGCCATCACATCGGCAATCGTGCGTGCGCGTGGCGGCAATGCCGGGACGCCGACATAGACGCCATCCTCGCGGATATCGACATCGAACATGTCCTGTCCGGTATCTTCATGTCCGCCCGGAGGTTTACCGGTCAGCGGATCAAAGTCCCAGCCGTGCCAGGGGCAGCGCAGCCAGCATTCATCATCAATCCCTTTTTCGATAGACCCTTCTCCAAGCGGTCCCCCCTGGTGCGGACACTTATTGTCCATCGCAGCGTACTGTCCCTTGAAATGAACCAGGGCCACAGATTGTGTCCCGGCCGTCGCAGATTTCACGCGGCCCTCTGCCACTTCATTGGGCTCAGCCACCTTATGCCAGATGAGTGTGGTTGTGCTCTTAGACATTTATGTACCCCTCGCTTGCTTTTGGCTGCCCTATCGGAATTATCTATGTATGACATATAAAACGTCGATCACAATTTTTTGGGGTCTTGTGAATGGTGTGTCAGGGCCGCACTCGATACACGCCGGACAAAGTTTGAGAGGGGAGCACTCACATGAATAAGACCGCCATCGCCCAATGGGATGACCTGCAAGACCGCCAGCCGGAATATGCCATTATCGGCGAAGTCGACCTGGTTGTTGTTCGGTTTGATAATACGGTCTCGGTCTTCTATGGACGCTGCCTGCATCGCGGCGCCTTGATGTCGGATGGTCATGTCGATCAGAATGACAACCTGATCTGCGGCGTCCACAATTGGGATTACCGGCTGGATAGTGGCGTATCGGAATATGAGAATTCGGAAGCCCTGCCAAAATTCCAGGCCTGGATCGAAAATGGCGAGGTGCTCGTCGATGCCGATGAGATAAATGCCTGGGGTCACGCCAACCCACAACCCTATCAACGCGACGATTATCTCGGCCTGTATCAGGATCCGAGCCACGCCCCGCATCCGGAACCGACCAATGGCCTCATCCAGCAATATGCCCGCGACGGACTGAGTAAGGTTGGCCATCACGGCATTACAGACTCCATGGGGGTACCGCGCGATCAGTTGCCGCAATGGGACGATATTCAAATCATCACCGCGCAATTGCACAAAATGCCATTGCTGGACGATGAACCCGTCGACACCAAGACCGTGATTGGCCCGAACGCGCAGAAGCCACTCCATCTGGATATTCCGCTGTTTGTGTCAGACATGAGTTTCGGGGCTCTGTCTGAACCTGCTAAAGTCTCGCTCGCGCGCGGCGCGGAGCTTGCCGGCACTGGTATTTGTTCGGGTGAAGGCGGTATGCTGCCAGAAGAGCAGGACGCTAATTCGCGCTATTTCTATGAGCTTGCCTCGGGCCGCTTTGGCTTTTCCTGGGATAAACTCGAGCGGGTCCAGGCCTTCCATTTCAAAGGTGGACAAGGCGCCAAGACCGGCACCGGTGGCCACTTGCCCGGCAACAAGGTCAAAGGCAAGATCGCGCTGGTGCGCGGTCTGAACGAAGGCGAAGCGGCGATTTCGCCACCGCGTTTTCCGGACTGGACAGAAGTCAGCCAGGTCAAGGACTTTGCCGATGAGGTGCGGGATCGCACGGGTGGCATTCCGATTGGCTACAAACTCTCTGCGCAACATATTGAAAAAGACATTGATGCGGCGCTCGAAGTCGGCGTCGATTACATCATTCTGGACGGCCGCGGTGGTGGCACGGGCGCGGCCCCGATCATCTTCAGAGACAATATTTCCGTCCCGACCATTCCTGCCCTCGCCCGCGCGCGGAAACATCTGGACAATTCGGGCCGCGGCGACGTTTCCCTGATCATCACCGGCGGCCTTCGCAAACCCGGCGATTTCGTCAAAGCCATGGCGCTTGGCGCCGATGCGATCGCGGTCTCAAACGCGGCGATGCAAGCCATTGGCTGTATCGCCATGCGCGCCTGTCACACCAATAATTGTCCGGTCGGAATCGCCACGCAGAAACCGCATCTGGTCTCACGCTTGGTAATCGAGAAATCAGCCCATCGCCTGAAGAACTTCTTCGAAGCTTCGACGGATCTGATGAAAGTCATGGCGCGCGCGTGTGGCCATTCAAAGCTCAGCGATTTCAATACCGATGATCTCACCACTTTTAGTCGCGAAATGTGCGACCTTTCCGGTGTTGCTTATGCAGGGGTCGGGCGATGAGTGAGACCGCTGCCGAACACCTGGTGATCGCGATTGGGCTCTATTTGCTACTCGGTCTTCTGGTCGGATTGATCTACCTCTGTGGCGGCGTCGGTCGCATCGACCCTGCTGCCAAGGGCAAAGGCATGCCGTTTCGAGTCAGGCTTTTGATCTTGCCCGGAATTGTCGGCCTGTGGCCACTCATGATCAGCAAGCTTTTCCTGCAAAAGGAGCCGCCGGTATCATGAAACGCGCGCATCGAAAATCGCACCTCCTGCTTTGGCTTCTGCTCGGCCCTTTAATGTTCGCGATCATTGCTCTGGCGGTGCTCAACCGTCCTGCAGCCCCTATTAATGACGCCCTGCCTGATACACTGATCGAGGACACGCGCTAATGTCTCACGATTACAAAGCCGTCCAATGGACGCCGTTTAAGAAGCGCTTTGACACGTGGATGCTGGGCGGCGTGCTGGTCTATCTGATTGGCTTCATCGCGATCAGCTACAGCACACAACCCGATGGCGACAGTTTCACACCGATCCAGGCGCTGATGCGGGCGACGGGGACGCTGGCATTCCTAATGCTCACATTCATCCTCTGCATCGGACCATTGGCGCGGATCACCGATCGGTTCAAACCGTTTCTCTACAATCGTCGGCATCTCGGGGTCACAACCTTTCTGATCGCTCTGGTCCATGCCGCATTGGTGATGCTCTGGTATCATGGCTTCGCAGAGACCAATCCCTTCGTCTCACTGTTCATCTCCAATCCACGATATGACAGCCTGTCTGGATTCCCGTTTGAAGTGCTCGGCCTTGGCGCCCTGTTCATCATGTTCGTTATGGCCGCGACCAGCCATGATTTTTGGAACGCCAATCTCGGCCCCGGGCTCTGGAAAGCGCTGCACATGGGCGTGTATGTTGCGTACGCGCTGTTGATCGCACATGTCGCGCTTGGAGCCATTCAATTTGAGAAAAGCCCGGCCTATGTCGCGCTGCTGGCGGCAGGCGCAGGCTTGGTCGCGGCGTTGCATCTTGGCACGGGGCTCGCCAGCCTCCGCCGGTCGGCCCGTCCAGAGGCGGATGGATGGCTGAAAGTGGCCGCCGTTGCCGACATGGAAGAGGCGCGCGCCAAGATTGTTCGACCGGCCGCCGGCGAAGCCATCGCAGTATTCCGTGATGGCAACAAAATCTCGGCCGTGTCCAATGTCTGCCGTCACCAGGGCGGCCCCCTGGGGGAAGGCAAGATCGTCGATGGATGCATTACCTGCCCTTGGCATGGGTTCCAATACCGGATGGAAGACGGTCAATCGCCTCCGCCATTCACAGAAAAGATCGCTACATATGCAACGCGGATCGTTGACGATGTCGTCTATGTGAACCCGCAGCCCAACGCCCCTGGCACACAGCAAGCGCCCAGCCAGATCGGAGCCACAAAATGAGCAAAGACGATTTCTTCATCGGCTGGGCCGAGACCCCCAAAGTCGATCGCCGCTTTTTCTTCGGCGCCGGCCTTGGCCTGCTCGCCGGAACCGCCGCTTTGGCCAGTGGTGTCGCGGCGCTGCAACGCCCGGTCGGACCAGGCACCTGGAATATGGGCGACGTGCGCGAATGGCGCGGCATCGCCACGGCCGAGCCTTATGGCATGCTGCGCACGCGCGATCTCGATGGCACACCGCGTACCGCCCTGCTCGGTTGCCAGGGGAAATGCGGGGTCAGCGCCAAAATTGGTGCCCTGGCGGGCAAGCCGGTCTTGATCAAGGGGTCGCTGATCCAACGCGGACAACACGCCATGATCGCGGTCATCGATGGCCTGGACTGGATTCACGAAGATGCAGACGGCGACGTGGAAAACCTTGCCTTTCCGACGCCGGAACCGCTTTTCGATGCAACGTTCAATGGCGAAATCCTGGACAGCAAATGCTGGTTCGGCGCAATGCGTCCGTCAGAAGGAAAAGTGCACAAATCCTGCGCCAGCCTTTGCATTCGCGGCGGAATCCCGCCCGCCTTCTATATCAAAGACCGCCAGCAGCAGGCGGCCTTGATGATCATGACGTCTGGCGGGTTCGGGCATAATAAGGACTTGCTGCCTTATGTTGCCGACCCGGTCGCAATCAGCGGACAAGTTCAACGCTTTGGCGACTTATACTTGCTTGACGCGCCCGTCAGCGCCATCAACCGGCTCTAATTGGTCGACCCGAAGACGGCGCCTGTCTTGTCGAAATAGGTGCGCCAGAACGCTTTCAGCTCACTGATTGGCAAATCATATTCTTGGCGCGGGACAATTCGTGCGACCACGTCCACACCCGAGAAATTCGGCAATTGCGCGGCAATTGAGGTCTCGCCATAGGCGGCAAGGTTCGCACCTGTCCGATAGAAGGAAAATCCATCGGAGTGCTGCATCAGATCTGACACGATGACCAGGCGACGATGGCTACGATTGGATTGAAAGTCGGCGCGATCACCCACCGCATAGAGCGCCTCGAACAAAGGCGAGCTTGGCTGGCTGGTGGTTTGCAGCGTCTCGCTGACGGTCTGAGACAATGGCTTGTAGAAATGCTCGCGCCACGTGTCGTCAATCATGCGCGGGTTTTGCAGGATCGGATTGGCATCATCAACGCTGCCGGGTGAACAATGCGCATAAAGCGTTTTCGGATCGAAAGGTTGCGCACTGTTCGGCAAGACAACTGTCAAACGCCCGAACCGTGGCAGAGCACGGGCCTCGGCATCAATCAACTCATCGACCCAGGCAAGGTCATTCTCGGAAAAAGGATCTGACTGATCGATCAACAGGATCGTGTGCGCCGGATCATTGCGATCCATGCGGCACTCGTTTTCAGGATCAAGCGCCGGCGCGGCATTGAACGCCGCGACCGAAAACAGGCCAATTACGGTCAGCAACATGACCCCAATGGCACTGCGCCAAAACCAGGGGCCTCTTTCTCTAGGACGGGGCATCGGTCACCTCCGGTTCGTCTTCCTTTCAGGCCGATCGGGCATCGCTTTGCTGCTCACGCGCAAGACGCGCATCGCGGGCTTTTGCGACTTCCTTATTGACCTGTTTTTGGATGGATGAGAGCCCTTTCTGGACACTCTGAATATGGGTTTCGAGCCATTCGCGCGTGAGGTTCAGAGCCGTCAAATTTTGCTCAATCCGCTTGATTGCATCATTGGCTTGTTCACGCTCCTTGCTGAGATCGAAGCCCGGCAAATTCGGCGTCACAATCTCATCAAAATAGGCAGGAATGGCAGCCTGTTCTCCGAGCTTGTCGCGGAATTTGTTGCGTGCCCGTCGATGCGCCTGACGATAAGCAATCTTCAGCGATCGCTCCTGATCACCCGCTTTGGCCGCAATCCCGACCGCCCGATCACGATGGGCTTCCAATGCGTTCAGAGACTTCTCAATCTCTCGCTTCGCCGCTGTGTGCCGTTGATGTTGCGTTTCGAACCAGAACCGGCAGCGGGTAAAATAGTCAGACAGATCATCGCGCACACCGTTCCGTACGGCCTGGCGCTGCTCGTAAGCCAATCGTTCCTTTCGCCAAACCCGGCCATAGCCCGGATAGCGATCCGAAATCCGGTCATAGCCTTCATAGACAGCAATGCCGAAAATCGTCAGGCCGATGAGCAACAAGGCAATGGCGACGAGCGAGTTGAGGGCGAATATGTTCGGGAACATACCCATGATGACCGTGCCTGGCGCTATGTCGAACATGGAGAATCCGGCCAAGGATCCAGCATCTTGAGCAGCATGCAAAGCGATCTCCACAGCATCGCGGAAATGCGCGATGAAGAAATTCAACATAATGCCAAACGAGATTAACAACGCAGCGATGACGCCGCCAGCAATTCGAAAGCCACGCTCTGGATGGTTGAGATAACGCAAGCCGAAAAAGCCTGCGAGCACGCCGGTCATGACGTTCACGGCACTGATCCCGAAGGCCACCATCATGCCGCCGAGCAGGCCTGAAGATTGAGCATCCTTGAACAGCAGCGCGTTGAAACAGCCCTCTACAATCATGATCAGCAAGAGAATGGCGAGGGTCTGTTCGACATTCTTCTTGATGTCCGGCGTACGCTTGCCGATTCGGTCACCATGTTGCTGTTTGAAATGCTGCAATTCGATCACGGTCGCATCATGATGATCGCGCGCCGATTCGGCATCGTCGACTTCATAATGACGAAACTCATTCTCTTCGGCCTTGATCACCTCACGCAAATGTTCCGGGTGGATATCTGCTGGCGTGCAGTCCTGGATGAAGTTCCGGACGCTTGCCATCGTGCCGCTCATCCAGGTTTCCAGACCGCGGCGCACGCCGCCGGCACGCTCGGCAATCTCTTGTTCGCGTTCACTCCACTGATCTTCAGTGATGGCTTCAGAGGCGGGCACAGCGTCCGCTGCGTCTTCCTGGGCAATCTTGCGTGTCCGTCCACGGCTGAACCCGAGATCGCCTTCGGCCAATTTGCCTTTCAAGCCGTGCTTGCGCAGCGACTCATTGCCTTTGAAGGTCTTGATGGCTGATTGATAGCCAATATCTGCGCCCCAGCGCACCGATTTCCTGCTCATTTGCCCAATCCCATTAACAAAGTCGGCCCGAAAATTAACTCTACTGAAAATCGGTGCAGGGCCTTAACAACCTCCTAAGACGATACTCACAACGCCTGTGCTGGGGCCTTAAATTTGTGTCATCAAGGTTTGAAGCCTGATTTTGTTGGTGATTTTTTTTGCGAGCCAAGACGGGCACATGATCCGTTTTTGGGCCCTCATTCTTGTCATGAGGGGTGCGCCCAGACTCAAACAGCGCCCGACAATGCGGACGCTGTTTCACGGGATCTTCGTCATTGTGTCGGCAACGCGTTACCAGGTTGCGGGCTTATCATCATCATCATCTTTGCAACCATGATGCTTGCCGCCATGGCCATGATGGCCCCAGTACTTTTTCTTTTTCTTCCAGCCGGACATCCACTTTTTGTGACCATAGGCCTCGCACTTCTTGTCCTTATGCCGCTTTTTCTTCTTCTTTTTGTGGTGCTTGTGCTTTTTGCTATATTTGTAGTGACTGTGATGCGAGCTCGACCCGGTGGTCACAACATAGCTGATACTCGTCGTGGCCACGCGCTCGGATTGAGCACTGGCAGCGCCGAACAAAGATATCGCTAAAACTGCGGCAAATAGATATTTAATCATAGCGTCCCCGGCCCGTTCTGGGCTGCGTTTACCAAGACTCCCTTACTGAAATACTGACGAAAAGCAATGCGAAAGCCGTTTTTCCGCGGGCGATGTGCAGAATGCTGGGGTTTCTACAACACAGCCAGAACAATGCCCCATCTCACGTGTCTCTGGTGTGAGGCGAGCGCAGACCATTTTGCGTTCAGAGAACCAATTGATTCGGTGCGCCTTGATTTGAGGTTTGGCCAGATTTCGCACCCCGCCCTGAACCCCGCCTAGACACGTATGGCAAGACCATCAGGATCACACACACACTGGCCAAGGCGAGCAGAGCGGGTGCACGCAGAGGATATTCCACGAGACTATGAAGCACCGGCACAATCGCAGCGCCCGCGGCCGCTTGGCGCAGAAGCGTCGATGAATCGTTTGGCGCCCGCCAGACGGCGATCATTTTTACAACCAGCCAGACCATAAACGTCGCCAGCAGGAGAAGTCCTGGTAAGCCGGTCTCTATCCCCCATTGCAGATAATCATTGTGGACGTGATTGGCGTAGGTCAGCGTCACCAGATCGGGATCTTCATATGTCTTGAAGACGGGTTCGAAAGTCCCCAATCCGGTTCCAAACCAGAAATGATCTTGGAAGATATCAAGCCCGACATCTGCCAACGCGATCCGCGACATCGGGCCATCATTTGTAATGGATGTGACCCCGAGTCCAGAAAGCTGCGGACTGTACGCCACGAGCAACACGGCTGGCAGCAAGACAATCGACCCGAGCAGCATGGGCATCAGATTAAGGCGGCGCTTGCGGGTTTGAGAAATCACATAAAAGAAGCCCAAGACGGGCACCAGGATCAGGTACCCCGCGACCGACCCTGCAGCCAGAATACTGACAAGCTGCATCGCGGCCAGTCCATAGGCGGCAATCAACAGCGCGGAGTCTTGATCCGTGCGGTCTCGACGCGCTGCGTATTTGGCAATCAATGTTGCGGTGAATGGCAGACACATAAGCAGGAACATGGCCTGCTGATTGATGTTCGCGAACAATCCAACCGGCGCCCCCCGTGCGGTATAAACGTACAGATACAATTCCGGGATATTCGGCAACATCACTTGCAATAACCCCAGACCAGCACTCGCCGCCCCAAGGATTGCAATTGTCCAGGGTAGGAAGGCTGCTACGGCGTGCCAGCCCAGACGATGCATGGACAGTAAGAAGGCTGCCGGAATCAGCAAATAAGACATCGCCATAATTGTTCGGTGCGGCGCGACGCTGATCGATTGCAGTCCCGGATCGAGTTGCAATAGTTGCCAGCCCTGCTCAATCACCGATCGCACACCGAAGAGGCGCCAAACACCGACGGGAAGAGCAATCAATTGCAGCACGCCGATGACCAGACCAGCAATCAGAAACCGAGACAGCCATTTGCAAGCCGCGGATGGGTTTTCGCGCGGTTTGAGCAGAACACAAATCGCGCAAACACATCCACTCAGCAGCAACAACAATCCGTGCACGCCCAGCGCTTCGCCATTCGCGCCACCAAAAACAGTAAAGACCATGAGCAAGGCCGGAACCGCCGCAGCGCGCAATCGCCGCGAGATCTGCAAGTTCTCAAAATCAGGCCTTTTCAACCATGGCATGATCTGATGATGCGTCTGTCGGCGCCGCCGTCCGGTCATGGCTTTGCCTCCAAAGGCTCTAACGCAAGACGCCCGATGCGCAGGCTGAATCGTCGCGTGAACGTTCCTGGATAGCCGCGCAAACTCAGAATCTGGTAAGGGCACGACTCCGGAATCTCAAACTCGACCCCGCTCTGCGTGTCATCAAAGACCGGATCGAACACGGAGGCTTTGACCACTTCTTCGCCGGTGTCGATGCAGCGCATCACCCATGCAATGTCACCGGCAGGCTCGGATGGTTTCAGCGTGAGGGATGATACAAGTTGATAATCGCCAGGTGGAATGAAGATGATCTGTTCTGCTATTCTGGGCGTTTGCCGGCCGCGATATTCGACCTGCAAGCCGCCCTGCCGTCTATCGATCTCGGCAAAATTTGAATTCAGGCTCCAACCGAATGGACGCAGCGCCTCCGTGTTCTGGAACTCGAAGTCGATTCTGCCGAAGCGGTCCAACGCAGCTTCCTCAGGTCGCAAAGCTTGCCAGGCCTGATGCGCATCCTGCAGGCTTTTCTCGCGCTGCAAGTCTGAGAGCAACTGCCCATGCTGTTCGACAAATGGTCGATGCAGCTGAATGGCGACGTCGGTGCTGACGCTCGCCACTGGCAATTGCCTCACAAATGTTTGCGCCCATGCGTCATCATTCTGCAGACGCGCCATGAAAGCATCGGCCCAGGCATCATCGGTCAAGGACTCATACATCATCTGGCGCAACTCAACCGATTCTGACGGCCACAAATCATAAGCTCTTCCAAACGCCGCGAAGGCGTCATCCCAACGCTGTTCGATAACCGCCTGATCCAAGAGGAACAAACGCGCTGACAGATTACGCGCCTCTCGCTGGAGCGCCGCTTGCGCCAACTCTGTCGCGAGGCGCGGGTCGACCGGGTCGCGCTCCAATTGCAAAAGCAACATCGCTTCGAACGGCAAAGGCGCAAAGGGATCCTCACGATTGAGGTCGTGGCTCAATTGCGTGATCAGGGGCGCATCATACAGGTCTTCCGAAAGCGCACCCTCCAATTGTTGGTGCGCGATCGGGGCGGCGTGCGGCGCGAGACGTAGCGCCTCCATTTTAAACGGCCAGGCATCGCCTCGCACCAGAAAGGCAAAGATGCCCGCCAAAGCAAAAGCCAACGCCAAACCATAGCGCAGATACCGTTCGTCCACCCGCATAGGTTGGTTATGCAGACAAATGGGCGAAAATAAACTTTTTTCACTCGGCACGTGAGACATCTCAGCCGATGATGTCGGTCACGCGAGTCGTGATGGGTCGCGATTCGTGTGGACGGGGTCGAACCCCTATTCCCACTC
>JBCCGB010000008.1:0-158504 GCA_039029475.1 Pseudomonadota bacterium
CATCGCCAAAACCGTGTCAAACTCGGCGCCGGGTTGATTGAAGCCTTGCGCATCCCACGCGAACTTTCGGGATGTCGCCCAGGCAAAATCTCGCACATTATCGGCTTCAAATCGCCAGGTCTTGGTGCCGGTCGGGTTGGAACTTTCATTCGCTTCGGCCTCTTCAGGTGTCACCACGAAAACCGGCCGATCGGCTGATTCTGCTTCGGCCAAGCGCGAACGTTGCGTCGCCGTCAGGACCTGACGGTCATTCTGCAGAACGCCGGTCGAAGACACGATATGATCGTTCGGCACCGTAATCTCGACATTATAATCACCGAATTCGAGCGTGAACTCGCCGCTGCCCAGGAATTCCTTATTGTGCCACCCCTCATAATCGGAATAGGCAATCATGCGTGGGAACCACTGCGCCACGAGGAAGATGTCATTGCCGCCGTCGCGCGCATCATCAGGGAAATGCTCATATCCCGCGCGTCCCCCCATGGCTTTTTGTTCGACCAGATTATAAGCCCAGTCGATTTGGAACCGGGTCGACGCCCCTGGCGCTAATGGCCGTGGCAAGTCAATCCGCATGAGCGTTCCGACAATCGTGTTATTCAGGGCGTTGCCGCGGGTATCGGTAACGCGCGTGATGTCATAGCCATACTCATTGTCCGTTTGCGATTGCATCCGGCGCAAAGAATTTAAAGTGATTTGCGGCGTCAGGGCCTCGCTCGCATTCACCGACCCAGGTACTTTGGCAGCGAAAGTTCGCGTCATTTCCGCAATCGAGTCTTCACGGAACCGATTCTGATCCAGTTGCAGCCACAAGTAACGCAACGTATCGGGTGAATTGTTCTTGTAGGTCACGGTTTGCGACGCTGTTAGACGGCGCGCTGGTTCGTCGAGACTTACCTTGATCGAATAGTCCGCTTCCTGCTGCCAATATTCATGGCCGGGCTCGCCCGCTGCGTTGCGATAGACGTTCGGGCTCGGCAGTACTTCGTCCAATTGTCGGAATTTGTCTTCAAAATCACCTTTGGTTTGTTCAATGCCTTGCGCATTGGCACCTGAGAACGCCATTACTGCCCCAAGCGCGGCCAACATGTATCGCATAATTCTGCCCCGATCCTTCGTCGTTACAGAATTGTTATATGGCGCATTCGCGATCTGGCTACGGTCTTGTGTTCAAATTTACAGTCAATTGGGCTAATTCGTGCGCGGCGGATAACCAGCCTGGCCGAGCGCATCGATAACTTCCTGCGTGTGCTGGGCGTCACGTGTTTCCATCAGAATGTCGAACTCCGCACCTTTCGCCGGCACGTCCAGCGCAATGCGATTGTGCGCGACTTCCATAATGTTCGCGCCGGCGTCGCCAATGACTTTCGACACCAAAGCCAGCAATCCTGGGCGGTCATCGCCGATGATGCGAATGTTTACGAGGCGGTTCTCGCGCACCAGTGAGCGAGTCAAAACCGATGCCAGGAGTCTGGAATCGATGTTGCCGCCACATAGAATCAAGCCAACGCGCCGTCCGGCAAATTTCGATGGGTGCGCGATCATCGCCGCCAACCCCGCAGCGCCGGCCCCTTCGGCCACGGTCTTTTCGACATCCACGTAAAGAGAAATCGCGCGTTCGATATGTTCCTCTTCAACCAGCACAACATCATCGACCAGTTCTCGCACAACGCGTTCCGTCAGTGCGCCGACATCTTTCACTGCAATGCCTTCGGCAATCGTTGCGCCGCCAGTCTTCGGTTCGCGTCCTTCAAGACGGGCCCGCATACCCGCATACATAGCGGCTTCAACCCCGACAACACGCAGAAATCGATTATGCGCTTTCGCCGCCGTCGCCATGCCCGCGATCAATCCACCGCCGCCAATTGGCACAATCAATGTGTCCAGATCGGGCTGGTCTTCCAGCATCTCGAGCGCTGCCGTGCCCTGCCCGGCCATGATTTCCGGATCATCAAACGGATGAATCCAGGTCAGACCTTCGCGCTGACGCAGCGATTGTGCATGGGCGCTTGCTTCGTCAAACGTATGCCCCTCCAACACCACGCGGGCGCCAAAGGCTCGCGTATGCTCGACTTTGTTAAACGGCGTCGTGACAGGCATCACAATGGTAACTGGAATACCCAGACGACGGCCATGATAAGCGACGCCTTGTGCATGATTGCCAGCTGATGCTGCGATCACACCCGCCTTTTTTTGTTCGTCGGTGAGACGCGCCAGCTTATTCAACGCGCCGCGTTCTTTAAAAGCCGCCGTAAATTGCAGGTTCTCAAACTTCACCCAGACTTCCGCGCCAGTGATTTCAGACAGCGTCTTGGAATGACGCATCGGCGTACGCTCAATCTGGCCATCGATTACTTTCGCGGCTTCGCGCACATCATCTATCGAGATCGGCAATTTTTCAGTCATGGTCTTTTTCTTCAAAAGGTCAGCGCGCACTCCTAGAGCGGACACTACGAAATTGGAAGCTTCCATTCTGTAAACACTGGGTCTACCAGAGCGGCCATGAAGCAGGCAAAAACAGAATTGGTGGTGATCGGAGCCATTCTCGGTGCACACGGGGTACGTGGGGATGTCCGCATCAAAAGCTTTACCGCAGATCCGGAGGCGGTGTTCGATTACGCGCCATTTCTCGATGAAGGCGGCAATACGCTCATCGATCCTTCCCGCGCCCGTCCCGCGAAGGATCATTTTGTCGTCACCCCGAAACACACTCGGCAAAAAGAAGAGTGGGACAGTTTGAAGAGCACGCGTTTATACGTGCCACGCCACGCGCTCCCGGATGCGGACGAGGATGAATTCTATATCAATGACTTGATTGGCATGGATGTCTTTGCTGGCGGCGAAGAGCGGATCGGCCGCGTCAAAGCGGTGCTCAATCATGGCGCTGGAGATCTAATTGAGATCCAGCGCGTCGGCCCTGGAAAACCCGTTCTGATCCCGTTTACCCAAGAAGACGTGCCCGTAGTGGATATTGCACGCGGTCGAATTGTCGTTGCGAACTTCGAACTTTGGCAAGACGAAAGCCGTCCGGATGATGCGCCTTAAGCAAACACCGCCGCGCCGCCGACAGCATCCAGAAAGCGCTGCAATCCAGCATCTTCTTTAGCACCTTGAACGGCCGATGTAACAGCCTTGAAGGCGCGCGCCGCATAATGCTGCGTGACTTGTTCATAAGCCTTGCCATCAAGCTTCAAATCTACCCGCTCTGATTTCGCCTCTGCGGCATCCATGTTGGCTTTTGCCCATGGCAGATATGTCAAAGCAATCTCATCCTTGAACAATGGCAACAATGTCGGTTCGAGTTCGCTCAGGGGTTTGAATGGGCCGCCCGCTTTTGGCGAATCCATAAACTCGCTCCAAGCGGTCACGAACGGCGCTTGCGCGCGCAGCCAATCGCCTGGGGTAGGATCCAGCAAGAGCTGCGTGACTTGTCCTGCAATCGCAAAATCAGCGGCCGACGGGCGTCCCCCAAATAAGAAGAGGGACTTCTCCAGGTGAGCGTTCAGCAATAGGAAGAACCGCTCAAAACTTGGTTTCAGTATCTTCTCATTCTTCTTCTCAACACCGACCAGAGGCAAGCGATCGCGCATCCGCTTGACGATTTGGTCGCGTGTCTTCTTCTTGGCGCGGGGCAGCTCGCCATCGAGCAATTGCTCCATCGTGCGTTCGCCTGCCAATTCGCGATCAGGTTTCTGGCCCCAGCGGTTGAAGAACATCAGTTTGTTGAGCCACTCATCCGCATAGTCTTCCAGGATCAACGCCAATGCCGCGCATGCGGGATCGTCTGGAACCGCGGATGGCTCAGCGTGATCCGCTTCTACGGTAGCGAGAATGCTGGTCGAATCCTGATTGGCGGGCCGGTTGGGCGACAGTAAGAGCGGTACCGTCGGCACACGCGCCAGGGCTGCGAATTCTTCATCCGTGGCTTTGCTGCGGCCAATCCATTCAAAGTCCACGCCCTTGTAGCGCAGGAATGATCTCACTTTCAGTGAATAAGGAGAGGTCTCAGCCCCAAACAGGCGATATCCAGTCATAGCAGTCTCATTTCGATTCCAGCGCGTGATCTACGCCATGCCGATCCGACTGCCAAGCCGAATAAAGCGGTGACGCGGCAAGGGGAGACCGCGCCACCCATTTCGCAAGCTGTGCTTATGCAGGCTTACGGAATTTCAGAGTCATGCGATTGGACTCACCAATCGCTTCGACGGCAGCACGCTCAGGCGTGTCTTCTTCGGTCCCGACGAGCACTGGCGGCAAGCGCCAGACGAACTCTTCCTCATTTGGCACATCATTCGGATTGGCGTTCAGATCGCTCGATGCAACCAACTCAAACCCGGCGTCTTCAAAGGCAGAAATCACAGCCGCCTTCTTAAGATAGCCGGCGCCGCCATTGGCCCAGTCGTCACTATTGCCATCCGGGGCTTGGTGCTGCACCACGCCAACGATTCCGCCAGGCTTCAGCACACGATAAGCTTCCGCCAGCGTGTCGCCCATATAAGGCGTTTCATCATTGGTGAAGCGATTCAGGTTGTGGAGCGCCCGGATAAACAGGATCGCATCCAACTTTCCATCTGCCGCTTCCGGCATTTTTGTGAGCTGAACAGATTTAATCTTGGCGCCATTTTCAACGCCCCATCCTGCGGCTTCTTCTGGCCATTTGGCGGTGCCTTCAATCCGCGTTGCCACCCATTCATCACCGAAGCCGAAATTCGGCCAAAGCTCATCAGGATAATGGGCGCCGACCAGGACGCCGTCTTCGCCAAGATATGGCAGCAGGATTTTCGAGTACCAGCCGCCGCCAGGTAACGCTTCAGCGACAACCATACCGGGTTCAATGCCAAAGAAAGCCAGGGTTTCGGCGGGATTACGCGCGCCATAACGGGCCTGGACTTCATCCGGCTGCGCCGCGAGGATCGCAGCGAGCTTGGCTTCCGCGGTCATTTCTTCAGCGACCTCGACGGTCTCTTCGACCATTTCTTTTGCTTCTTCGACCACAACTTCGACAGTTTCTTCAACTGTTTCCGTGGTCTCTTCCGCGGTTGTTGTCTCGGGTGTTGCAGCCTCATCGAGAGCCACACAGCCCCCCAGAACCACAGCCAGTGCCGCACTTGCGCCGACCAAAGAATATTTAGTTTTAAGGATTGATTTCATCACCAACGCCTCCCTTCTTGCGTTCAGTTCAGGTGTCTTAACGCAGATTAATTCGCCTGTCGCGTGTTTATCGAGAAACAATACGATTTTTCTGTTCACAGACGCGTGAGGCGCGTGACAAGCTGCCGTGGCGTCCGGGGTTTCGCGACAATATTTCAGCGCTAAACTCTTGCCAAAATATGGAGGTCCAAATGGATCCACTCGCCCAGATTGCGGAAGCCCAGCCTTATTCCAAACTGCTTGGCATCAAACTGATTGAAGCCAGCAAGGAACGGGTGGTGGGAGAATTGCTCGTGCGCGAAGAGCTTTGCACAGCAGGCGGCACCATGCATGGCGGCTGTATGATGAGTTTTTGCGACGTTCTCGGCGCCACCGGTGCCTGGCTCGCAATCCCTGAAGGCGCGAAAGGGACAACGACGATTGACAGCAATACATCGTTTCTCAGCGGTCCCCCCGCCGGTACCTTGGTCACGGGGATTTCCACACCGGTCCGAATTGGCCGGCGCTTGTCCGTCTGGCAAACGCAAGTCACAGACCCAGATGGCAAGAAAGTTTGCCTGGTCACACAAACTCAACTGGTGCTTTGATCATGCCTATTGAAACGACAATACAGCCGTAAAATTGACGCCTCCGCTGCATCAAACTACTCAGCATTCCTGAGCGAGCAGGAGCGCATCCAAGATGCCAGGAACGGTTTTTGTCACGGGCGGCGCTGGCTATGTTGGCAGTCATTGCGCCAAAGCATTCGCAAATGCGGGCTGGCACGTCATTACTTATGACAACCTCTCACGTGGGCACAAAGATCTGGTCAAATGGGGTCCTTTGATCGAAGGCGACATTCTAGACACCGACCATTTGGAGAATTGCCTGAAACAGGCACAACCGGACGCCGTCGCACATTTCGCAGCGTACGCTTACGTCGCCGAGTCGATGCAACAGCCGGAAATTTATTACCGCAACAATGTTACGGGTACGATGAGTCTGCTTGATGCGATGCAGGCAAGCCACGTCTCGCAAATGGTATTCTCGTCGTCTTGCGCCACGTATGGCATGAGTGACGATGTCATCACAGAAGCGACACCGCAAAACCCAATCAATCCATATGGCGAGACCAAGAGGATCTGCGAGCAGATGATCCGGGATTACGGCCAGGCGCATGGGTTGCGGTCGGTGATCCTGCGATATTTCAATGCCGCTGGGTGCGATCCTGATGGTGAAACGGGCGAACGCCACGAGCCCGAACCCCACGTCATTCCTCTCGCCATTCGCGGAGCCATGGATGGCTCATTCACATTCAATATTCTCGGCCGTGATTATGACACGCCTGACGGCACCTGCGTGCGGGACTATGTGCATGTCAGCGACCTTGCTGACGCGCATGCAAAAGCGCTTTCCTATCTCGCGCGCGGCGGCACCAGCGAGATATTTAATCTTGGCACCGGCACAGGTCATAGCGTTCTGGAATTGGCAGACGCCGTCGCCCGGACGGCAGGTAAACCGGTGCCGCGGATTTTTGCTGACCGGCGCCCGGGCGATCCGCCGCGACTGGTCGCGAGTGCGGCCAAAGCTCAACAAGTGTTAGGATGGACGCCGACGCAATCGGACCTGGACTCCATTCTAACCAGTGCCTGGGCCTGGTTTCAGCAGGAACAAGCCGATGACTGAACCCAAAACAATTCTCGCCTATTGCGATAAAATGTTCACGCCATCCGAGAGTTTCATCCCACGCGGCTATTCTGCCTTTGAAACACTTCGCCCGGTTTATATCGGTCACACGATTAACGGCCCGGTTCCTGACGGCGCACAAGCGATCGATCTCCGCGCCCTGCATGGCGTCGGTGGCGCTGCCGGTTTCAAACAATTCGGGCGCGTATCGCAAACACTCGAACAAACGCTGCGCGATCTCAATCCTGTCGCCATTCACGCCAGTTTCGGCAAATCCGGGGCTTACGCCTTGCCGTTGGCTGAGAAGCTGAATTTGCCGCTCGCTGTGACCTATTATGGCGGCGATGCGACCAAAACGTCGAACACAAAGGACTCGTTCTTCCGCGTCTATAATCGCCGCCGCCAAAAACTCTGGGACACCGCCCAGCTGATCCTGCCATGTTCTGATTTTATTCGTCGCGAACTCCTTGCCAAAGGCGCGCCGGATGAAAAAATGGTGGTGCATCACAATACTGCGGATCCGGATAAGTTTAAGCCGGGCAGCAAACGGAACCTCCTAGTCTTCGCTGGACGCTGGTCTCCAAAGAAAGGCATCGACACCCTGATTGATGCACTGATGCGGCTTGGCCCTGCACTAGACGGTTGGACGGTTCGTCTGTGCGGCAACAAACCAAAAGGTCAGCGCGATGCATTCGAACAAGGATTGCATGATAAATTGGCCTCATCCGGCGTCGCCGTCGAATTGGCAGGATGGGTGCCGGCGGACGACATGCCGAGACATTGGGCCGAAGCGCGAATCGCTTGTGTGCCGTCAAAACGCGCTCCGTCCGGGGACGCCGAAGGCCTTCCTCTGGTGTGCATTGAAGCCATGCTTTCTGGCTGCGCGCTGGCCGCGACCCGACACTCGGGCATTGTCGAATGTGTCCGTGACGGCGAGACAGGGTATCTTTGCGATGAAGGTGACGCGGACGCGCTGGCAGACAACCTGCGCAAAATGATGATGGCAGCGGACGCGACCGCTCAAATGGGAGAGGCGGGTCGTGCGCTCGCCCATGAGCGATTCAATCTGCAGAAGCAGAGTCGAAAGCTAGAAGCTCATTTACTGAGCCTCGCCGAAACCCACGCGGACTAGCCACGCCCAAGCGACGCCCCTTTCCTGAATGTGTTCACTGGCCTATTCTCTGCCTTGGGGCGGCCGAGGGAGAAAAACCATGCCGTATGACGCAGGACGCGATCCAGAACCGATCAAGGCGTTTTTGTCCTATTCCCGTGAAGACACAAAATTTGCCTTGGAACTCGTCAATGCCCTGCAAGCGTGCGGGTTCGAAGCATTTATCGATCAAGAAGATATCGCGCCAGGTGAACCCTGGGAACAACGCCTGGGCGGCCTGATCGAAAGCGCAGATACAATTGTCTACATCCTTTCCCCAGACAGTCTCACCTCACAGAATTGCAGCTGGGAAGTCTCCGAAACCCTGCGTCTGAAGAAGCGCCTCTTACCCGTGGTGTGGCGCCCGGTCCCTGATGAGCAAGTGCCAAAGGAATTGTCCCAACTGAACTACGTGTTCTTCGATGGCGACAAATCGTTTGCGGTGGCTTTGAAAGAACTCTCCGCAGCCTTGCGCGTTGATCATCACTGGATCCGCGAGCACACGCGCCTCGGCGCATTAGCGCGTCGCTGGGACGGTCGCGGTCAGACAGACGACTTGCTGCTGCGCGGCGATGAACTCGACGCTGCGGCGGCATGGATGGCAGGTCGCCCGCATGGCGCGCCGCAAATCTCGGACGATCAAATTGACTTTGTCTCAGCCAGCAAAGCCGCTGCAGATGCCGCGGACCGCGCTGCTCGAAATCGTCGCCGAGGCCTGCTTTTCGGCGTTTCAACTGTCGCCGTCGCGATGGCCGGGCTCGCCGGATTTTCAGTCTTGCAATGGCAGCAGGCGGAGGACGCCAAAGACTTTGCTGTCGAAGCCTATGAAATCCTGACGGAAACAAATGATGAGTTGCAAGGCGCTTACATTCGACTGTCCTCTGATATTGCCCTGCGCGCGCCGGCAACGGGACGGGACCCGTTCGAAACCAAAGGCGGGTGGTTTCCCATCGCGGCAAATTTCGCGGGCGCCGTGGTCCGGCTTCAACGAGGACGTCAAATTGTAACCGGGATTCTCATTGATGGTGCAGTGATCCATCCGGATTGGTCAGGAACACCATACGTCGTCACGCCGCGGTTCAAGAGCGAGGCCGAGCTGATCGAGGAAGATCGTCGCTTGAATGAATTTCTCGAAGCGACGGATGCCCGCGGGGCGGACGGCGCAGACGCGTTCGATGGGCAAACGTTTTCTCGCGCCTTCATCGGCGACGTGGATCGCGCTGAATCAGAGATCATTGAAAAGCCTTTCCTTGTACCGGAGCCTGCCGCGCCGACCGACAGCAATCTCGAAGATGAGACGATCGACCACCGCATTATGGAGCAACGCTATCTCACGCCCGACGAAATGCAGCCGTCAGGGATGGACAGCCCGAGCGCCGAGACGATTGAAGTCACATTTCCGACTTTGCAAGACGCCGATCCGGTAAGTCTGCAATCGCAGCCCACCTGGCGGACACCTTTAGAACTGGCGGCGGAACCGGTGTTCAATGTCTTTGCGCTGACCGAGGACCTTCCATTCGGATTGCGACCGCTGCAGCCGACCGACTTCGATTGCGACCGCGATCCATGGGGCACGTCAACCGGAGGCCGGTTCGCCTTGTTCGGGATAGACGGATTGACGGCCACTCAAGGCGAGGTTGAGGAACTGACCTTATTGGTCACCAGCGGACTTGATGTCGCAAACAGTGACGGCATCACCTATCGGCATGCGACTCTGAAAGGCGCGTTTGGGGCTCCGGTTTTCGACCTCGATAGCGGTAAGGTGATCGCCATTCATATGGGCGTCGATGCCAATCGTCTTAGCGCCGACGGGCGCGTTGGCTACGCCGAACCCATCGTGCCTTTGATTGAGTTCATTCGTGAAGATATTGGGATCGATCGCGATGACTTGGAACGCGTACCGCCCATCTGCTCATTGTAATGCGATACCAGATGCTTGATCTTTTGTTGCAATGTGCAACAGTGGTTCTGTTGGAGGGCAACAGTGCAATCAGACGACCATCAAGGCATGCCAAAATGGAGAACGGCTGAACACGAGATAGTCGATTGCCAGGCTTGGCTGTACATAATTGATGACGCGTTGCGCACTGGCCGGGCCGGATCGGCGCAGAACCGAAACACTCTGAACCGTGAATTGGAGTCCGCAAGAGACTGCCTGAAGCGCGCCTTAGACAAGTAAGGTTTTGACCGGATTCACACAGCTCTGATCGCCGAAATCACCGCTAAAAATGTTGCAAAATCAAAATGGACAGCAGGCGCTATGCCCTTTAGCGTAGCGAGTCATGCGCGGTGGGATTTCAGACATAGCCAAAAGTGAATGGCATCAAGACGATGCTGACCATCGCGGCGTGCAGCCATTTTCCATCGGCGACACATCGCTGCAAATTGAAATCATGATTGATCGGGGGAGCGTGTCAGACCGCCCGACTTTTTTGATCATCAACTCGATAGATTTTCCCATTCCGCCATCTCGCGCTTTTTGTGATCTGTTATGGGCGGCAGGATATCAGGTCATTTTTTGCCGCCGCCCAGGATTTGGAAACCTGCCGGGTCTGCCGGCGCCTTTGCTGACCAAAGACCAGGTCAAGAACGGCTCCGCGGTCGCGGCCGAAACAGCGCTATTCAGTATGTTGATCAAGGAGCTGGGGCTTAAAGATGTGACCTTGCTTGGACTAGGTACATCCAACTCGATTTGTTATCGGCTCGGGCAGCTCAATCCGGAAATCACGTTCACGATATTTTCCAATCCACTTTTTCACCCATCGATTTGGGATGTGATTAAGCCGCAATGGCTGAAGCGCATGATCCGACAAACCCTGCTGTCACGGAGTGGTTTGAAGATTGCTGTTCGTGGATTGAAAGCCGTTCTGCGCCGCGACCCGATCTGGTTCTATCGCCAGTTCGCGCAAAAGAGCACCGGCGACCAAGAATACGTTTCGCAAAACCTGGCGGATTTTCGCGAAGCCGGCCTGATGCTACAGAATATCAGTCCGGATACGTTCTATTACGACTTGCAGTACGCCCTCGTCGAGGACACGTGTTGGGACCCTGAAATTACCCGCCAGTCAAACGCGGTGATCTTATCGGGCCATCAGACCACTGCGAAATGGAAACGGGCGATCACGGCGGAAGCGGCACGCTTGCAATTGCCAATCGTATTTGCGGATTCGGGGGATCTCTTCGTGGCCTATGCCTCACGCACGACTTTGCTCGACATCGTCAAGGCTCGAACAGATCAGAAATCCAAAGCGTCGACGACCGCATAGGCGTCTCGCAGAAAATTGACGAACGCAGCCAATTGATACACTTTGACCGGGAGTGTTGAGCATGAAAAAGAACCAAGATGGTGGCATTATGCGCGTTCACATAAGCAACATACCGCAAGTGGTCCTCGGTGCGGAGAGTCTCAGCTTCGACATTGGCCACCAGGTACGCTCAGTTCCAAAACTCAGCCTGGTAGATGACGACATCTTCTATGAATCAGTTGAACGTCCGAACTTGTTGATCAGCAATTCGAGAGCGGTATTCTTCCACGCCTTCACGATTGGCCTCAATCTCTACGAAACAACCGGCCTGGAAGATGATGTCGTCATTTTCAATCCGAACAATCCAAAAGAATCCTCACAGTGGGAAAAGAAGATTTTCTATGCGACGGCAGAGCAAGGATTCGCGCTTTATAAATCGCATGATGAACGTCATTCAAATCTCAGCTATCTGCGCCCGCAGACGCACAGTCGGCGCAGTGATGATGCCGAAGGCGAAGTCTGGCTTGAGATTCATGTCGAATTTCGCGCCGGGCCGGGCCAAACCGTGATCGGACAGCGACGACGGATCAATAAGAATACTGGCGAGATCGAATATGGGCAGACTTTCGTTCAGCCTATCGATATTGCATTGGACAGTTATGCAGAACTTGGTCGCGCCATTGAGGATGTGCTAAATCCACAACCCGATCCCGAAAAAATTGTCCGCATTCCTGTGCGCGAGACGTGAGCAAACCTGTGATGGATCCGAAACCAAGCAATCACCTCAAGTCGTGGCGAGAATTTCGCGGCCTCACACAGGAAGAGCTCGCGGCAAAAGTTGGTACCACTGCGGCGGTCATCTCGTTGCTCGAGAATGGACAACGCGGACTATCAGCGACCTGGCTGCAGCGCTTTGCCCCACACTTGCAGGTCTCGCCCGGATTCTTGCTCGATCATAGCCCCGGTGACCTTGCTGCAGACATGTTGGAAGCGTGGGCAAGTGTTCCAAAAAAGGATCAAGCGAGAGCGCTCGCAGCGCTTCGCCAATACTCAGCGCGATCGTCGGGAAACTAGTTGCGAGATTTCTTGTCAGAGTATCAGTTCGTCCAACAAGTCGATTGACTAGTCCGTGCGCCTCAATGCGCGTTCAATCTCATCATCCCAAATCGGCGCTTTGCCGTTCCGGATTCTCTGGGCGTTATAGCTGCCTTTGGCCATCCCTTCGGTGAACAAATCAGCCGACATGCCCGGCATCAGATATGGATCTCTGTCCTTCTGCGACATGAATCCCTCAAGCAAGGTTTTTGGCCCGAAATCCCCCATCAGGATCGGGGCCTGTGGGGCGGCGGTTTGGCGCGCCATAGATGCAGCCGCGACCGCGAATGGGTCGCCCGTTTCGCATCGGTCTTCGCGCTCCGAAGAAAACCGCTGACAGTCGAGTTGCTGAAGCACCGCCGCAAGACGATCGGGCGGGATGACTGCCATCTCCGCTGCCGCGGCGTTCGAACGTGGGTCATCCGCGGTCAACGTTTGCGGGCGAATCTCAGCGCCGCGTTGCGCCAAATCAGACGCAATGCGAGGGGCTTCCGGCGTCGCCGCTTCCAGCGATGCAACCTCAGCCCGAATATTGCGGCGCTCAAGACCTGCATCTGCTTCGGCGATCTCCTCTACGGGATCCGGTGCTTCTTCGGTGGCGAAAACGATTTCGATCAGGTCTGTTTGATCCGGTCGTGGAACCTCCCAGCGTATCGACATGACCCCGACAATCACAATCAGATGTACCAGCACGATCAGACCGATGCCGAATACCTGCCTCGCGCGTTGTTTCCGTGGCCACCCAATCATCCGAAAGGATTAACTTCTACGGCGTTCTGGCGGGTATTAATTCGCGGTAATCTCGATCGCCTCGACACCTCACGGGGAATTGGTTGGTGTGCCGTCTCTGAATTCATATACAAAGCTGGTTATGACCGTTTCGATCATCATTCCCACGCTGAACGAGGCACGCTCGTTGCCGGCCACGCTGGAACGATTGAAACATCTCGACCCTGAGCCATTGGACGTCATTGTTGTAGACTCAGGGAGCCAGGACGACACAGTTACGATTGCCAAACAATACGGAGCACACGTGATCGAAGACGCACCGCGCGGACGCGCCGTCCAGATGAACCTCGGCGCTAAACAGGCCAGCGGCGATCGGCTTTGCTTTCTGCATGCTGACACCGAACTGCCAAACGACTTCGTCGACCTGGCGGAGCAAGTGTTCGCAGACCCCCGCACGGCCCTGGCAGGGTTCATATCCGTCATGCGCGGGCCAAGCGGGGTCCGGCGAGTGACAACAGCGCACAATTTTATCAAGACCTGGTATGCCCCGCTATTTTTTCGACCGTTCTCATTCTTTCGCGGGTGTCGTCTCCTGTTCGGAGATCAGGTCATGGTCTGCCGAAGCGCCGATTTCGAAGCGATCGGCGGCTGGTCGACCGAACTGGCGATCATGGAAGAGGCTGATCTCTGTTTGCGTATGGTTCGGCAAGGGCGTGGGCGCGTGCGCCAAGTCGCTCGCAAAGTCTGGTCATCGGATCGCCGTGTCGCAGAATGGGGGTTCTGGCGCGCCAATCTCACATTCATATATATCGGCTTGATGTGGGGGTTTGGCGCGCCATCTGAACGATTGGCGCGTCATTATGAAGATGTTCGATAAAAAACTGTGTCGGCGGTCAGAACGGATCGGACAGTTTTTCATCCGTGTAAATGCTGGCGCCCGTCAATGTCAGAAGAAACGCTTCCAACTGGTCCTTCTCCGTCTCCGTCAGGTTCAGGCGCTGCGGATTTCCGCCCGGCATCAGACGGTTGTCGAGCGTCGCTCTAAAATCGGATAATGGAGGTTCAGTCGTAGGTTCCTGGATGGCATTATAATGCTCGATCACATCGCGAATACTGGCCAATGAACCATCATGCATGAAGGGACCGTTTGAGCGCCCACCCGGACCCATCATGTCTCTTAATGTTGGTGACCGCGTGTTTGTGAGATCAAACTCGGTGGTTGACCCAGCGACGCGGAAAATCCCATTTTGGTCGGACCCGGGCCGGATGTCGAATTCAGGCGCGCGGTGACAGGACTGGCAGCCCGCGCCGCCATCATTCGGATTGAGTCTGAACAAAGTCTTCCCGGCATTTTCGTCCGCTGTGAAATTCGGAAACGCGACATTATTATTGTTCACCTGTGACCGGCCTTCATCATATCTGGAATCGAAGGACTGGATCGCCTTGGTAAATTGCGCCAGCGTCTCCTGAATGCGTGCCTCGGTGACATTCGCATCGAGATATACGAAGCGGAAAAGCTCCTCATAATACTCGGTCGATTCCATTTGTGCGATCAGGGCATCGAGATCCGGTCGTCCATTTTGCCCACTGAAACCCATTTCATTATGGTCCTGGATCGGCTGGCTTTCCTGCGCCTCATGGCTTGGCGCTCTTTCATCCCAAAAGAAATCTGTCTCATCGGCGAACATCGTATTGATCAAGCGCATGGAGTGGCGGCCGGTTTGTCCGCCTTCGACGCCAGTCGAGACGATTCCAGCATCGCCGAATCCGAGCGACTGTGCGTGACAACTGGCACACGACACGGATCCATCCGTCGATAAGGACGTGTCATAGAACAGTACGCGTCCGAGGGTCGCTCCGGCATCCGTAATCGGATTGCCGCCATCATTCTGTTTGGTGATATAATCAGGCACGGGTTGATTGGCGTAATTTTCAAGGTTTTCAAGATCTATGGCGCCTGCGAATACAGCGGCAATCGCGCTTTGATCGATTGACACGGAAATCTCGAACGTGTCGGTGATAGCCGCACCGGACGGGTCCGTCGCTGTGCAGGTGACCGTAATGGTGCCGGTCGAATCTGGCGTCCCGGAAATCACCATTCCGCTCAAGGCCAAGCCCTTTGCATCAGTGCCAAAATCCGCCGAAATTGTCAGCGTGTCGCCGTCCGCGTCTGAAAATGTTCCAGCGAGATCGAGACTGAATTCATACCCCATATTTGCGGTCTGGTTGGACACTGCATTGGCGACAACCGGCGTCGCGTTGGTGGGGCTGATCACGGACGGCGTCGCTGGCGTTGAAGACGTGCCGCCACCGCCGCAAGCTGTGATGGCGAACGTCGCCAATACGCCAATATATTTCTTCATGCTGTCTGATCCCTCAATTGTGCATTCCATTAAAACGCTCAATCGTCGTCAATCCGTCGTTCCCGCTGTATTAATTGCAGTTTATGAAGAATTCCCGGCTTTTTTAAAAGGTCTCGGTGTATCGAATTTCCGGGAGTTTCTTGCCAATTTCTCAAGCAATGGCGGGGCACGGTGGCGTGGGGACCAATCTCAAGCATGCGGCGGAGCGGTGTGATGTTTTGGACCTGGAATGCAGTCGTACATGTTATCCTTCTGCAAGCCGCATTGGCGTTTTACTTTTTGATCTGGCCGATTCTGCGCGCCACTGCCGGCGTGTTGACGAGACGACTGGCGGCGGGATGGCCACAGGACGGACAGTCTCGATCTGCGCGGGGTCACGCGGATCATTCCGAGCGCGGTCGATGGCGAGATACGCAATATCAACGCGCCGAGAACGTCAACGAGCGCGAATGGGCCGAGCACAGGCGGCGTCGGTCTCACGCCCCACAGGGCGCTCATTCAATCAAGGCTCGTCACCTCAAAATTCTCGGCCTATCGGAACCCGTGCACCTGATGGACATCAAAACCGCTTATCGGGATCTGGCGAAAACCTATCATCCTGACAGATTTGCTTCGGATCAATATACGATCGAAACTCGCACCACCGCAGCGGCGCGCATGCGCGACGTTAATGCAGCCTATGACTGGCTATGCGCGAATGCCTAAATCTCCTGATTGTAGGCGCCAATCTCGGGATATTTGGCGAGGCGTGGTTTCACCTCTTCCCGGAACAATGCGATCATATCTTCTTCTGAACGCATGCTCTCGACGACAACTGCGAATTCAGGCTTGTTCGAACTTGCCCGGGCCAAGACCCATGAACCGTCTTCAAGCGTGACCCGCGCACCGTTCACCGTATTCACATCGACGACTTTGCGGCCCAGGATTTGCGATCCAAGCAGTCCTTTATACTCTTCGACGATTTTCTCGATGACCTGATATTTGATCTCGTCGGCACAATGCGGAGACATGGTGAGCGATGTAAAAGCAACGCCGAGCTCACCGTTCAGATCCGCCATGGTCTTGTCCGGATTGCGGTCGAGCATTTCCAGAATCGCTTTCGCGGCGATCAATCCGTCATCATAGCCAAGGCCGATGGGCGGTCGGAAGAAGAAGTGACCGGACTTTTCAAAGCCGGCAAGCGCGTCAAGATCGGTCGTCCGCCGCTTAATGTAAGAGTGCCCGGTTTTGTAGTAATCGACGCTTGATCCATTCTCCTGCAGGACCGGATCCGTCTTGTAGAGCCCTGTCGATTTAACATCGACGACAAACTTTGCGCCCGGATATTCTTTCGACAAATCGCGCGCCAACATCAGGCCGATTTTGTCAGCAAAAATTTCATTCCCGGTATTGTCTATGACACCGCAACGGTCGCCATCGCCATCAAATCCAAGTGCAATATCGGCACCGTGTTCCTTCACCGCAGCCGCCATAGCGTGCAACATTGCACTGTCTTCTGGGTTTGGATTATATTTCGGAAAAGTATTGTCGAGATTGCAATCCATCTCAATCACGTCGACGCCCATGCTCCGCAAGGCGTCCGGGGCAAAGGCACCCGCTGTGCCATTGCCGCAGGCGGCGATAACCTTGAGCGGACGTTTGATTGAAACGCCTTCCGAAACACTCTCAATGTATTTCTGTCGCATGCCATCGACGCGGAAATGGCCGCCGCCAGCGCGAGGTTGGAAATCACCGTTCAGAACAATTTCTTTCAGTCGCCCCATTTCATCGGGCCCAAACGTCAACGGTCGGTTGGCCCCCATCTTGACCCCGGTCCAACCATTTTCATTGTGGCTTGCGGTGACCATGGCACAGCAGGCGCAGTCGAGTTCAAATTGACTCCAATACACCATCGGAGAAAGCGCCAATCCGATATCAAGCACTTCGCAGCCGCCCTGCACCATCCCCAAAATGAGGGCGTTTTTGATCGGTTGACTGATCGAGCGAAAATCATGCCCGGTGACTACTTTTGGCTCGACGCCAAGTTCGTGAAACAAAGTCGCCATGCCAAGGCCCAGCGCTTGCACGCCGGTGAGATTGAGTTCAGGTGCTTTGGCGTCACCAATACCATTGAACCACCAGCGCGCATCATATTCTCGGAAGCCGGTCGGTTTGACCAAAGGAAGAATTTCAAACTCGAGCGTGTTCGGTGCGATGTCAGCTTGCGGTTTAGGCAACATGTGTAACGTCCTGATGCATTAATTTCCCCTATGGGGCGTTGAGCAGACTGAGATGCAATTAGCAAGCCCAAATAAAATTTAATATTGCCTATCGTATATAGAATACTATTTGCTTGTGCACCGGGGGGAGATGACCTTCCGTGCAAGACAAGGAGATGAGTATGACACTCATGAAAACAGTAGTCGCGCTGACGGCAGGCTTGGTGATTGCGGGCGCTGCATCGGCTCAGGAATATTATGTCGGCGGCTCGATCGGGCTGACCCAGCAGAATGATAGCGATAATTCAGGGTCCACCGGAGCGTTTACGACCGGAAACCTCGGCGATGGCAGCACGTTGGATGTTGCGGCCGGCACGCCTTACGGATGGACGACGGAGTTTGATGGCGGCTCGGCCTTCGCAGGGGAAATCGGCGCGCGCTATAGCAGTGGATTCCGTTCGGGCATCGAGATCGTCTATTCTCAAGCAGATGTCGATACCCATACCGGCGTGACGCTTGGTGGCGGAAGCATTGATGGCGTCGATGCCGCTGCGATCGCCGGGTCACCTACGCCTCTCGGCGCAACCGTGGCGGCGGTTGTTGCAGATGGTCGCGGTGACATCACCACAACCGGGGTCTTCCTCAACGGGTATTATGACTTCAATCAAACCGGTGCACTTCAACCCTATGTTGGCGCCGGCGTCGGATACGCCGATGTCTCCGTGACCTATCAACCATCCGGGATCACGGTCATCGATGATAGCGAAGGCAAGATCGCTTATCAGGTCAAAGCTGGCGCGACCTGGCGCCTGGAAAACCAGTGGGAGCTGTTCGGCGAATATGCGTATCGCGCCACTGAAGATGTCGAGCTGAACAATCAGCTTTTCCCGGGCACGCTCGAAATCGAAAACACACAGAATGTGTTCTCAATCGGCGCTCGTTACAAATTTGGCGGCTGATCCAAGTCCTTCCGATTGGACGCTGAACCTGAACCCCGCTTGTTTGATCAGGCGGGGTTCTCTTTTGCTGAGTCTTCCGAGCGGCGCCATCGATACGCCAATACGCTCAACCCGACCGAGGCCAGCGACATCACCAATGCCAGGCCGGTATTTCCAGACCAGCCCCAGAGGTCGTAAGCGCTGGTTCCGGCCCAACTGCCAAAGCCACCCCCCAGGAACATGAAGACGATGTAGATCGTCATCAGTCGCGTTCGGATTTTCGGCGCTTCATTGAGGAACGTCATGCGTCCCGTCACGTCGAGGACCGGGCCAAAAATATTGGTGATGACAATCGGAATCATTAACAACCACAGACTGTGACCGACAAAAGCGAAGAGCAGCACACCGAAGAATTGAAACCCGACGAGGATGGCCCGCGCCCGGCGCGCGCCGATGCGGTCTGCCCAGGCGCCGAAACGCGGCGTGGTGATCAGATTGATCAATGCGAACAGAGCCAAATATCCGACCACATCGACACCATATCCCATTTCAGCGCTGGTCAGGTGCAAGCCGAGCCCCAACCAGATGGCGATAAAGATACCGAAGTTCAGCGCCTGAATCACGCCGGAGAGCAGGATTTCCGGATGACGTTTCACGATTGGGAACATTGACCCCAACAAGCTAAAATAGCTGCTGTGTTCGTTGGCTGCGTCGTTGCGTTCTCCGCTTTCCATGCTCAAAGGCAGAAGAATTGTGACGACCAACATCAATCCTGTGGCGATGTAATAGACGGTTCGCCAACCAAAATATTCGGCCACCACGCCAGCGCCGGCGCGCGCAGCAAGAATGCCGGCAATGATGCCCGTGGTCAGGATGGCGGTTACGCGGCCGAGATCTTTCGGATCAACCCGTTTTGAAGCATAGGTCGGCAACAGGTATGGAGCGATGGTCATAAAGCCGAGCAGCGTTGAGCCAATCAGGAACAGACGGAAGTCCGCCGCGATCGCCATCATTGCCATTGCCAGCAATTGCCCGGTCACAAAAATACTCGTCAGGATCTTGTTGCTGAAGCGATCCCCTAAAGGCAAAAGCAAGAATATTCCGATGGCGAGTGCGATCTGGTTAAGGCCCGGCACCAAGCCTATCTGCGAAGAGGTGACCCCAAAGTCCTCGGCCACCCGCGCGATGATCGGATGAATGTAATACGCATTCGCGGTGACCACGGCTGACGCCAGTGCGAGCACCCAGATCTGGCTTTGGCTCAAACGCGTTACGGCCGGTTCAGAAGACGGATCAGAAGGCACACGCGCATTAATGCCCGTTCGACCGGATCTGAAAAGCGTGACGCGACGCTACTTGATATTCTGAACGAGAAACGACGCAATCCACTGCCCGACCAGATCATTGTCGATTTCGGTCTGCAGGCTCTCCTCCGCGGCCTCGACCATTTCGGCGCTGAAGCGCGTGCCTTTTCGAACGGCGTACAAGGCGCAGGAAAACTCGGGACTGAATTCGGGATGTCCTTGAAAACTTATGGCATTCGCGCCTGGATAAGCGAGTGCTGCATATTCGCAGAAATCGCTTCGGGCAACTTGCAAAGCACCCGCCGGCAAACTCAAAACTTGGTCCTGATGGCTGACACCAAGGCTGAACGTGGCGGTGCCCCTGCCCTGCATCCAGGGTTGCGGAGACGGAACGTCATAAACATGACGACCAATACCCCACCCTTTGTCTGACTTGGCGACCTTGGCGCCAAGCGCATGTGCGATGGCCTGATGACCGAAACAGATACCGACTTGCGGTACACCCGCATCGACCGTCCATCGGATAAAGTCCATCAGCGGCGCCATCCAGGGTGTTTGGTCATAAATCCCGGCGGGCGATCCGGTAATCAGCACGGCGTCAAGGGTCGCCGGATCGGGCAGGACTTCGCCTTCAGAAACCGCCACAGACTGATACGACCAGCCCGGAAGGTGCGGCGCCAACAATGACTCGAACATGGCGGGATAAAGCGGCCAATCCGCGCGAATGCGTTCCGGGGCACGACCGGTTTCGATGATGGTCAGGACCGGCATTCAGGAAGGAAACACTGAGTAGAAGCGGATTGATGGATAATTTGAACAGTTCGGTTGATCCGCGCCAATTCGATCTTCTTCGCCCCAGAGCGGCAGCCGTTTTGGCGCGCCCCAATCAAATATGACCTTGCGATTGAGAATGCGCCATTCATCGTTTCGTTCGTTCACTTCGAATTGCTCCTGAAAGCTAGCCATTGAACCCTGTTAAGGCGCTGGCGCAACCTCGCCGTCCGACGGCGAGGTCAAGGAGGCGTCGACCCAGGCCTCGATGCGGTGTTCGAGCGCATCGAGCGGCATGGCACCAGCCCCGAGCAAGACATCGTGAAAGAGGCGTATATCAAACGTATCGCCCAGAGCCGTCTTGGCGTTCTCACGTAATTCCAGAATCTTGAGCTCGCCGACTTTGTAAGCCGTCGCTTGGCCCGGCCACCCGATATAGCGTGTGACTTCAGTCTCGATGTTTAGGGGGGCGAGCGCAGTATTCTCATTGAAACAAGCTTCGGCTTCCGGCCGGCTCCAGCCATAATGGTGCAGTCCGGTATCTGCGACCAAGCGGCAGGCCCGCCACATCTCATAGGAGAGCTGACCGAATCTCTCATACGGCGTCCGGTAGAATCCGGCTTCGCCAGCGAGTTTTTCCGCATACAGACCCCACCCTTCACCAAAGGCGGTCGCATAATAGGATTTGCGAAACTCCGGCACATCTTCGAGCTCTTGCGCAAGGGCGATCTGAAGATGGTGACCCGGCACCGCTTCATGCGCCGACAATGCAGGCAATTCATAAAGCGGGCGCTGATCGAGCGCGTAAGTGTTGACCAGATAAGTTCCAGCAATGCCTTTATCGGCATCTCCGCCAGAATACCGACCCGTTGTGTATCCGGGCGCGATGGCGGCTGGGACGGGCTCGACGCCATAAGGCAACCGTGGAAGCGTCTTGAAATATCGTGGCAAAATCGCGTCTAGCCGTTTGCTCATTTCAGCCGCTTTTTCGAGCAGTTCTTCTGGGCTCTGGGCGTAGAATTGCGCGTCTGTTCTAAGAAAAGCGATGAACTCCTCAAATGATCCTTCGAACGCCAATTCCTCGATGACCGCTTCCATATCGGCGCGAATGCGAGCGACTTCAGATTTTCCCAGCTGATGAATTTCTTCTGCGGAATATCCGGCCCCCGCAGTATGAAACGCGATCGCCACCGCATAGGCGTCTCGGCCGCCTTCCAGCGTTACCAGCCCCGGTGCCGTGCGCGCCGCTGGCGTGTATTCGGTTTCCATGAATTCAAGCAAATCTGCATAGGCATCGATCGCTTTGGCGACCGCCGTTCGCCCCTTATTGCGCAGCAGCAATATCTCGGTTTCACCGAGCTCTGATGCGTTCAAGGTCTGAAACGGAGTGTACAGCGTACTTTGCTCCGGATCCTCGACAATTTGCGCCCGGATTTGTGCCATCGAGGTGTGCAATGGATCGCTATGCTGGGTCCAACCGGTGGCAATTCCGCGACGCATATTTTCGGTCTGTTCTTCAAAATAGCGCGGCAAATCATTCAAGCGATCAATCCAAGCCTCTGCTTGGGCACGCGAAGACAAGCGCGTACGCAGCGCGGTATAAGGCGGCTCAGCAAAAAACCCCCAATCACCGGTAAACGGGATGCGCGCTGAATCATAAGCGGCGGCATTCACGTGGGCGGTCAGCAAATGCCTCAGGATCGGCGCTTCCGGTCCCTCGAATGCGGGCGCGAGATCTTCCAATGAGGTCAGCATTTCGGCGGCAACATCTGCACGGGCCTGAATGTAGTTCGGCGCGACGACGTGCCAGCTGCGCGCATCCTCACCGATCGCCTTCGCGACTTCTTCAGGGTCGCCAGCGCGATCGAATGCTTCATAGCGCTCGATGACTTGCTCCAATGACTGAGACGACGCCATAGGAGCGACCACAATCACGGATGCGCTGACGGCGAGCGAGCGGAGAAAAGCAAATGACATCATAAGGCCCTGTCTGACGATTAACCAAATCTAAGCGCGACTCGAGCATCTGGAAAGTCAAATTACCTGTGTCATCGTTCACGTAGCGGCATGATAGATTGTGACTTTCATTGGACGTCGGACCGCGTTGACACGCCATTCGACGCGCTTAAGAACGGCCCGAAAGCAAAGACGTTTGCGAGGAGAGAAAACATGGCTGGACCGGGAGGGGCTGACCCACGCCCTCTATCGCCGCATTTGCAGATCTGGAAATGGCACTGGACCATGGCCGGATCGATATTCCACCGCGTTTCAGGCGTTGGATTGTATGGCGGCGCGTTTCTCATCGGCGCCTGGCTCATCGCTTTGGCAACCGGACCGGAAGCTTATGCCTTTATTGAGGGCATCGCGTTCAGCCTGCCAGGGCAAATCCTGCTATTTCTCTGGTCCATGGCTGTACTTTACCACCTTGCTAATGGCCTGCGTCACTTGATCTGGGATGGCCCGATGGTCGGCTTCAAACCGGGTGTGGCCAGCCTCTGGTCGATGTTCAATTTCGCGTTTGCGATTATCGGCGCCGCGGCCATCTGGTCGCTGGCATCGTTTTATTAGGGGGCGGCAATGACAACCAGCGCAAAATCCGTTCGAGGCCTTGGCTCCGCAGGGGTCGGCACACAGCACCATATCCGTCAGCGCGTGACCGCGCTGGCCCTTGTCTTCCTGGTGCCCTGGTTTCTCTACTCCATCATTCATGCCTGCAAAGCAGGCTATGAGGGTGCATTGATCTGGGTCGCGCAACCCGTGAATGCAATTTTGTTGATTTTGACCCTGAGTGCGGCGCTTTATCACATGCGTTTGGGCATGCAGGTCGTCATTGAGGACTACATCGCTAAGAGCGGCACGCGGCAAGCGCTTCTGATCCTGAACACGTTTGCAACAATTGCCCTGGCGACAGCGACGATCCTGTCGGTGTTGAAAATCTGGTTCACAGCCGGCGCCTGAGGCGCAGGCTCGGAGAGGTAAGAGATGAGCGACTATAAATTCATCGATCACACATATGACGTTGTTGTGGTTGGCGCTGGCGGATCCGGTCTTCGCGCCGCGCTGGGCGCAGCACAAGCCGGGTTGAAAACGGCCTGTATCACCAAAGTTTTCCCGACCCGCTCCCACACTGTGGCTGCGCAGGGCGGCATTGCGGCCTCACTCGGCAATATGGGCCCGGATGAGTGGCAATGGCACATGTATGACACCGTGAAAGGGTCGGATTGGCTGGGCGATCAGGATGCCATTGAGTATCTGGCGCGGGAAGCCCCAGCAGCGGTCTATGAGCTTGAGCATTGGGGCATGCCGTTCAGCCGCAACGAAGATGGAAAAATCTATCAGCGTCCGTTTGGCGGCCACACGACTGAGATGGGCGAAGGCCCACCCGTGCAACGCACCTGCGCCGCCGCCGACCGTACCGGCCATGCCATGCTTCACACGCTGTACGGGCAGTGCGTGAAGGAAGATACAGAATTCTTTATTGAGTATTTTGCGCTTGACCTGATCATGGATGATGAAGGCGCCTGCCGGGGCGTGACCGCGTGGAAACTCGACGATGGCACACTGCACCGGTTCCGGGCCCAGAAAGTCATTCTGGCAACCGGCGGCTATGGCCGGGCCTTCTTCAGCTGCACATCTGCCCACACCTGTACAGGCGATGGCAATGCCATGGTCCTGCGCGCAGGATTGCCGCTTCAGGACATGGAGTTCATTCAATTCCACCCCACCGGGATCTATGGCGCCGGCTGTCTGATCACCGAAGGCGCACGCGGTGAAGGCGGATACCTCACCAATTCCGAAGGCGAGCGCTTCATGGAGCGTTATGCGCCAAGCGTGAAAGACCTGGCGCCGCGCGATATGGTCTCGAGGTCGATGACGATTGAGATCCGTGAAGGCCGCGGAGTCGGCCCGAACAAGGATCACATCTTCCTGCATCTGGAACATTTGCCAGCCGAAACGCTGGCGGCCCGCCTGCCAGGCATTTCGGAAACTGCAAAAGTGTTTGCCGGTGTTGATGTGACCCGCGAGCCGATCCCGGTTCTGCCAACGGTTCACTATAATATGGGCGGCATTCCAACCAATTATCACGGCGAAGTGCTGACCAAGAAAGACGGCGATCCGGATTCTGTCGTTCCAGGCCTGATGGCCGTCGGTGAAGCGGCTTGTGTGTCCGTGCACGGGGCCAACCGGCTTGGGTCCAACTCACTGATTGATCTCGTGGTGTTTGGCCGCGCTGCGGGGCTGCGCTGCGGCGCGACGCTGGACGCCGGCGCGAGTCAGCCAACCATGACGGATGCACAGACAGACAGTCACCTGGCACGTTTTGACCGCATCCGAAACGCCAGTGGCGAACACAGCGTTGCTGATCTTCGCCTCGAAATGCAAAAAGCCATGCAGGACAATTGCGCGGTGTTCCGCACCGGCGATGTGCTCGACGAAGGCGTCGAGAAAATTGACGCGGTGAACAAGAAAGCGCCAAGCATGCGCATCGATGATCGCGGCCTGATCTGGAATACCGATCTGATGGAAGCGCTCGAATTTGATAATCTGATCGACCAGGCAACAGTCACAGTGAATTCAGCGGCCAACCGGAAGGAAAGCCGAGGCGCGCATGCGCGCGAGGACTTTGACAAGCGTGATGACGAAAACTGGATGATGCACACCCTGGCCTGGTCGAACCAGACCGGTGAGGTGACCATCGATTATCGCCCCGTGCACAATTATACGATGTCAAATGAGATCGAATACATCAAACCCAAAGAGCGGGTCTACTAGGAGTAACGCATGGTACAGCTGACACTTCCAAAAGGCTCTGCGCCGAAAAAGGGAAAAACCTGGCCAAAGCCTGAACGGGCGAAACAGGTCAAGAAGTTCAAGATCTATCGATATAGTCCTGAAGAGGGCGGCAATCCCCGCTGGGACACGTATTTTGTCGATATGGACAAGTGCGGACCGATGATCCTGGACGTGCTGATCTATATTAAGAACCATGTCGATTCGACGTTGGCCTTCCGGCGCTCTTGCCGCGAAGGGGTTTGCGGGTCGTGCGCCATGAATATTGGCGGGCACAACACCATTGCCTGTACGCAAGGCTGGGATGAGATTGCCGGTCCGCACATCACAATTGCACCGCTGCCGCATCAGCCGGTGGTCAAGGATCTGATCCCTGACCTGACCAATTTTTATGCTCAGCACGCCTATGTGCAGCCCTTCCTGAAGACGGATACGCCAGAACCGGAAAAAGAATGGGTGCAGAGCGAAGAAGAGCGCGAACACCTGGATGGCCTGTATGAGTGCATTCTTTGCGCCTCATGCTCGACATCCTGCCCGTCTTATTGGTGGAATGGTGACAAATATCTCGGACCCGCCGCCTTGTTGCAGGCCTATCGCTGGTTAATCGACAGCCGCGACGAAGCCACAGGCGAGCGCCTCGACGATCTCGAAGATCCGTTCAAACTGTATCGTTGCCATACGATCATGAATTGCACGCAGGTTTGCCCGAAAGGCCTCAATCCGGCCAAGGCCATTGCCAAGATCAAGCATATGATGGTTGAACGCGTCGCGTAAGTGTAGCCGATTGGCGAACAAACAAAAAAAAAGGCGGTGACCTCAGTCACCGCCCTTTGTTTTTTGGGGTATTGCGATCTATTGAGCGGGCGTACGAACCGGGCTCTCAAGACTTGCGAAGACAGACGTTGCCGCCGTGCCCTCTTCAAGCGACACGCGCCGGATTTCGGCAACGGCTTTCTGCATGAGATCATCTCGGCAATCGCGATCCTGCTTTGACGCACCTAAGAGTGGTGAACTATATGTACAGGCTTCAATCGCTTGAGCTTCCAGGGATTCAAGAACAAGCTCGACGCCTGATTCAGTTTCCAAGAGCGCACGATCATAAGTCAGCGCGACGGTGATGGTATTGCCATCAGCCTGAGCGAATGGCGCTGCAAACGCAGTAGCGACGAGAAGAGTAGCAAGTGTTTTACGCATAATAATATTCCGTATTTGGTAGCGACGGTCGATCGACCGACTGGGAGGACTACACGCGACACGGTGATCTGTTCTGGCCTTATCTGAGCTCTAATTTCGTCTGAGCCTGACCTTTTGGATCTGTATCGCATCATCCGAATAGCAGAACATTGAACAATAAGCAAATCATTTAGCATATATTTTTGCGATGCGCGCGCCCGACCGCAATCCTCGACGCTGGCGGCGAAATACGAAACGGGCGAGGACAATTCTGTCCTCACCCGCGTCTTTTGATGCGACTATGCTTTTAGCGCGCAACCGTCTCGGCTTCGCTGTCCAGAGATGCGAAAACATAAGTCGTCGCTTGTCCCTCTTGCAAAGCGGCCAGGCGAATTTCGCCGATAGCTTTGTCAATTAGATCGTTTCGGCAAGTCCTATCATAGGTCGGCATCCCGAAAACGGGGCGCGTGTATGAACAAGCTTCTACGGCTTGCTCCTTTATAGATTTCAGCACGGATTTCGCCCCGGCTTCAGTCGCCAGCAAAGCGCTATCATACTTGAACTGAACCGTGATTGGAGTGCCCTCAGCTTGGGCAAAAGGAGCTGCCAAAGCGGCAGCGGCGATGAGAATTGCAACGGTCTTACGCATGGTAAGTGTTCCTTTTAGAGTTAGCGACGGTCCGAAGACCGACCAGAAACTCCTCCCGCAGCACGTTTTATCTTTGAACCTTATGCGCGTCCGGCCAGATCTCGGACTTGGCTCTTTTTGCCTCTGTGCTGCACCGCAACAGTTCGTCAGAACCGCTCGACCAACAAGCGGATTTTGGTAAAGCAGATATGCGAATCTGGAGGCGTTCCCACTTTACTGGGAATTCTCGCCGCCACGGCAGAAAAATCTTTTATGACAGGCAGCGATGCCCAAGAATCAGGCGCGCCAGGACCCGGAAAGGGCCATTCGCTCATATTTGCGCGTGTATTTGGCTGGCATCGCTGAAACGCGATTACGGCCCTCGATGCGCCGCCCCCAGGCGGTGAACTCCGTCGCATATTGCTGAACGGGCGACAGCGCCAAGGCACCCGAACGCACCGGCATCATCCAGCTCGACATTTGACGCTTGTATTGGACGCTGCCCAATCCGAGGTGCAATTCCAGCAAGCCTTCCAGAGCGGCCCACTTGGCGAGCGTGAACAACAGCGCGAGTCCCGGTTTGTGCTTCGCAAACTTGGTCTCGTAAGCCGGGAACCAGTAGTGCAAAGCCGTCGCAGAGCGCAGGCAATACACCATCGCCGCTGTTTCGCCGTGAATGCTCAGCGTCGACAGCACCCCGCGGGCATTGTCATCGCCGCTCTTGCTCAGGCGTTCGAGCAGCAATCGCGGCCAGTTTAAATGGAAAATGTCAAAATGCCCGGCCTCGGCATACGCGTTGCGCTTGAGGTCAATCAGACGATCAAAACTCTGTGGATCAATCACATCATGACGAATGCTGGTGGTCTCGGCCGAAAGCAGTTTCTCGGCCTTGCGCCATTCTCGCCTGAAATTCGCGCTCGTGGCGGCGCGGCTTGCCTGCCAGGCAGCGAACCCTGCACTCAGATCAATCACATGATTGCCATCCCCTGCTTGACCGGAAAGGCCATGCCGCTGCTGCTGATAGGGAATCGCTGAAAACGCGAATCCGCCAATCTGCTGACGGACTGCGGGTTGACCAAGATCAACCGCGACAGTGGGATGCGCGATGATGCCGTGCAGATCATCCATCTGTCCCGCAACCGGACGTGCAGTGTTAAACGGGCCATTGCGGAACGGCCAGTACGCCGCCGGCCGATCATGCTGATAAAACCGCATTACTTTAATGCCGGGCCGAACGGCTTCAACAGCGTCGAAATAGCCGATTGAGAAATATGGGCTAGCCAGCCCCGGGTCCGCGGCCTGAAAATTCGTCCACAGCGCCCGGTCTGTTCGCGTTAATTCTGAAAAGTTCAGACACTCAACTCTGGAACGCATCTTGCAGCAAATTCTCCGCAATATTAGCCACTCGCGGACTTCTTATGGCGGATCTTGGTTACCTTTCTCAGAAGATTGGCAGCGCAATTGATAAAATTCTCTGCGAGAATTTTGACAAACGCAGCCGCATGATGCCGGCTGGGAAATATGTCAGCCTGTGTTTTGATGACTTTCCACAATCAGCCGCACGCACGGCTGCGCCGCTGATCGAGAAACGCGACTGGCGCGCCACGTGGTATGTTTCCGGGGCATTTGAAGACAAAGTGACCCCCGAATACGGGCGCATGTTTGCGCCCGCGGATCTACACAGCTTGCACAAGGACGGACATGATTTCGGGTGTCACACCTTCGATCACATCGATTGCAAAGAGGCGAGCGCCGACTTCATCGCGGCGCAAGCCCGCCGCAGCAAAGCTTTTCTCGCCGCGCGCGGTATTCACGAATTGCGCTCTTTTGCGTTCCCCTTTGGATCCGTCGATCTTCCAACAAAACGGCTCATGGGGCACGCAGGACCAGCGCTGCGCGGGGTTAATCCAGGCTTGAATCGCGGGATGATCGATCTGAACATGCTAAAAGCATGTGGCTTGCAGGACAGCGAAGGGGGCACGCGCCGCGCCATGCAGGAATTGCAAACTTTGCAAGCGCAAGATGGTTGGCTGATCATCTTCACTCATGATGTGCGTGAACGGCCATCGCCATGGGGTGTGCGCCCGGTCGTTTATGACCGTTTGTTGAGCGCAATTGAACAATCCGGGGCCGAAGTGATTACGGTCGGCGACATGATTGATCGCCTAGAGTCTTCGAATACATCGACGCGAAAAGCCGCTTAAGGCCGGGCAATCCGCACACTGATCGGCGCATGATCTGACGGTTTCCACCCACCGCGCCATCCAAGATGGACGCGATAGCTGTCCAAATCGGTCAACGCCGTCGCAGCATCGGTTGTCCAGATATGATCGAGGCGGCGCCCCTTGTTCGAAGCCGCCCAATCGCGGGCGCGATAACTCCACCACGAATAAAGCCGCTGATCGTCTTCGTGAACATGCCTGGCAATATCCGTGAACCCGCCTTTTTTACGTGCCTTTTCAAGACTCTCGGTCTCAATCGGTGTGTGAGAAACAATCTTCAATAATTGCTTATGTGACCAGACATCATTGGGGTGAGGAGCAATGTTCAGATCCCCGACAAGGACCCTCGGCGTGCCATCCTTGGCGTGTTTCCCATAATGCCGTCCGAGCCGCTTTACGAAGTCCAGCTTATGCGAGAATTTTGGGTTCGCGTCGGGATCCGGCGTGTCACCACCCGCAGGCAAATAAATGTTGTGCAGTTCAATTCCATTGACGCGGATCGCGTTAACCCTGGCATGCCCTTCTCGGCAAAGCTTCGGCGTCTCGAGAATTTCGAGCGGGTCGCGACTGGCAATCGCTACACCATGATGACCCCCGCGTTGCCCCTGCACGCAGAGGTGTGGAAACCCCATTTGCTTAAAGGCTTTCTCCGGAAACTCAGCGGTCTGGCATTTGATTTCCTGGAAGCAGAGAATGTCTGGTTGTTCGGCCGCGACAAAGGCTTCGACATTCGGCAATCGCAGCCGAATTGAATTGATGTTCCAGCTAACAAGCATGAGGTTTGATTTGGTCATCCAGCTCGCTTAGGCAGCGCCTCGCGACTCGTCAACGCGCCCGAATGTTTGGGGACATTCGGGCGCTCACACGTCTGGGTTAGTGTGCGTAGAGGAGCGGGCCACTCAAGGGGAGGATTGCCCGCTCGAGTTGTATGTTAGCGTTTTGACACAACCCGACAAGTTTTTTCTTTATTTTTCAAGAGGCGTGAAGTTCAGTTTCGCAGCTTGAAGCGTAACTGTACCGATGTCTTCGGTTTTTGCTTCGATCCGCACCGGCACATGTGCCCCGTTCGGAAGCGGCGCCAACCACATGCGCAATGGGCCATCAATGCCAGACAAATTGTCCTTGTCAGACTCACCAGCTTTATAGCCAGCGACTTTATCCATTCGGATGTGACACTCATAGGCCTGCCCGGACCAGGCATCTGATTTCACATTTGTCATGCCATTATTGGTCAAGTGAAGATGCGTGAGCTGCCGACCGTCAAAGATTTTTAATGGACCGCCGCACGGATCCTCACCTTCTGCGCGCGGCTCCAGCGCGAATGAGATCAGAGCGGTCACCGGATCCTTGGCGTCCAGGGCTTGTTCGACAGTGGCTGCCGGGTCGCCAAGATTGCCGAACCGCGGGGTCGCGGTCATTTCGAAATCATCTTTGAGATATTTCAGATCAACACGACGGTTCTTCTTGCCGTCCTTGTTCTGAGACACGAAAGCATATGTATCCAAGCCATCTTCGTGGGTATAGCCAGAGGCGGCAATTTCGAGATCATAATTGACCAGAATATCGGCCAGGCCTGTCGTTTTGACATGGCTCTTGATTGCGTAGGTGTCCTTGTTCAGGGTAACCCGGAAATTGGCCTTGCCAGTAATCGGCAGGATTAACACCCAGGCGCTGGCCTTGATGTTATACTCCATTTCCACCGGCTGACCGGCTTCGATCATGCTCAGAATATGCGGCTCAACCAAAGCCGTATCCGCGCCGGAAACGCTGGACAGGGTCAAAGACGCGAGCGCTGCTGATGCGAGCAGTTTTTTCATCATGATCGGGCTTCCTCATTTGAAGACGATTTCGAGTTGTTATATATGTGTGTGGCAAAAGCTAGCCTGAACAAGGGCGCCACTGTTTCGCCTCGATTAATTTCACTTCATTGTGAAAAATATGAGCAGACGCAGATCGACTCATCTGAGCGCTTGACGGGTCCAAACTGTGAGCGTAATAGCCGCGCTTCGGTTTCAATCTAGACAATGAGCGAGCGACCCATGTCCCGCGTATGCGAACTTACTGGCACAGGCCCAATGGTCGGACACAATGTCAGCCACTCGAATATCAAAACCAAGCGTCGGTTCATGCCGAACCTGGTCAAAGTGACCCTGCACTCAGAGGCACTGGATCAGCGCTTTTCCATGCGGATCGCTGCAAAAGCGCTGCGCACGGTCGACAAATTGGGCGGCCTGGATGCGTATTTGGCGAAAGCCAAGGATGACGTGCTGTCTGAAAAAGCACTGAAGATTAAAAAGAATATTGCGAAGAAAGCTGAAGAAGCCGCTTAAGGCCTTTTCTTCGTTCGGAATATGTCGCGCGCTCTGGGTCTCCAGAGCGCGTTTTTCGTTTGATATTGCACCTTTGGCAAAGCCGATTAGGCTTGCGACGTAATTTGCGATTGGGAGAAGCGAATGCGTGTCATCATTACAGTCGCAGCGGGGTTCATCCTCGCCGCGTGCCAGGGGACAGAAACCGGTGAAACCGTCAATATCGATCCGCCTGAACAGGTCGAACCAAATCTGACAATCTTCACAGGCGGCACCATATATACCGGGATCGGCTCAGAAACCGTCGACGCCGTCACAGTTGATGAGACGGGTCGCATCATCGCGGTCAGCCCGCCAACATCTCAAGACTGGGACGAAAGCGAAGTGACCTTGGTCGATCTGGACGGGGCAGTCATGTTTCCTGGCTTCGCGGACGGACATGCACATCTTCTGGGCATCGGTCAGCGCGAGATCACGCTCAGCCTCGAAGGCACAGCGTCAATCACCGAATTGGTGACACGGATTGAATCCGAATTGCAGGGATTGCCGGCCGGACAGGTGCTTGGCGGGCGCGGCTGGATCGAAACCGGCTGGCCCGAAGGTCGCATGCCAGATGCGTCTGACCTGGACGCAGTCAGCCCTGACAATCCGGTGATTCTCACACGCGCTGACGGGCATGCCCTGGTTGCAAACAGCGCTGCGCTTGCGGCGGCTGGGATAACCGATGAAACACCGGATGTCGAAGGCGGTAAGATCGAGAGGGATGCCGACGGCAAGGCCACCGGAATTCTGATAGACAATGCCATGGGCCAGGTTCTGGCGTTGATTGCCGCTCCAACACAACAAGACATCATCCGCGCCTACGTGGTTGGCGCAAACGCCTATTCGGCACGCGGCTGGACCAGCGTGCACAATATGAGCGTAAACCCCGCTCATGCGGCGGTTCTGGAACGGCTCGACCTGGAAGGCCGAATGCCGTTGCGTCTGCACAATGCCTATGATCAAGAAGGCTTTGAGATCGCCGAAAATCGCGACCATGAAACCGATACGATCACCAATCGCGCCGTAAAGCTGTATATGGATGGTGCGCTTGGCTCTCGCGGCGCCCTCTTAATCGAGCCTTATTCAGATCGACCCGCCACCCGTGGATTGTCGCTGATGGAACCGGAAGTGTTGTCGGATCTGATGATGCGCGCCAATGGCAATGATGTGCAGCTCGCCATCCATGCGATCGGTGACCTCGCCAATCGCCGCATTCTCGATGCCTTCGCGGCTGGAGGATATAACGCGGAAGCAAGATGGCGAATTGAACACACGCAAATCCTGCACCCCGATGATATTGCCCGCGTCAGCACGCTTGGCCTGATTGCCTCAATGCAACCCAGCCACGCGATTGGTGACCTCAAATTCGCGCCCGATCGACTGGGCCGCGATCGTCTATACGGGGCCTATGCGTGGCAGACTCTTCTCGACACAAATGCGGTTGTGGTCGGTGGGTCAGATGCGCCCGTGGAGGTCGGCACGCCGCAAATCGAGTATTATGCCGCGGTCGCCCGAAAAGACCTGGAGGGATACAGCACTGAAGACTGGTATCCGGAAGAGGCTTTATCGCGCGAACAGGCGCTGACTCTGTTCACGACAGCGCCGGCTTATGCCGCCTTTATGGAAGATGATCTTGGCACGATTGAAGTCGGTAAACTGGCAGACTTTTCCGTGTTTGACCGCGATCTCATGATCATTCCGGAAGCTGAGATTCTTGACGCCAAAACGGTCATGACCGTGGTCCATGGCGAAATCGTCTTCGACGCGGACTAGGTTTTAGCGGCCTTCAAAGGCAGGGGGACGTTTTTCGACAAAACTGTCCACTCCTTCCTTGAAATCATAGCTGGCAAAGCTCGCCTGCATCTCTTGATCCGCGATTTCGAGAGAGCGGGCGAAACTTTGGAAATAGCTTTCGCGAATTTGCCGTTTCATAATGGCCAAAGACCGCGGCGAGACCTGAGTCGACAGGTGTTTTGCTGTGTCCATGACATGTGGCAGCAACTCATTCGCGGGCAAGGCCCGATTGACCAACCCGACGCGCTCGGCCTCAGCGCCTTTGAACACCCGCGCCGTGAATAGCAAGTCCAGCGCATGCGCCTCTCCGACCAAACGCGGAAGCAGCCAGGAAATGCCATGCTCAGCGATTAATCCACGTTGTGAGAACGCTGTGGTGAATTTCGCATCCTGATTGGCGAAGCGTAGGTCTGCGTACAACGTAAAAATCAACCCGATCCCGGCGCAGGGTCCATTAATCGCCGCGATAATCGGTTTTGGGCAGGCATACATATAACCAAATCGCCCCGGATAGAGCGATGCCAGGTCTTCGGCATTTGGATCAATATTCTGTGTCTGTGCACCGCTGATGGCCGCGTCCGCAGCCTCGCCGTCTGCTTCGATGGTCTGCAAGCCCGACATGTCAGCTCCGGCGCAGAAGCCGCGGCCCGCGCCGGTTACCACAATCGCCCGCACAGCTGCATCCGCGCCGGCTTTTTCGATGGCGTCCTGGACGTCCGCTTGCATCTGATTGGTCCACGCATTCAATCGATCCGGGCGATTCAATGTGATGGTGAGGATGGAGTCCTCAATATCGGTCAGAATGTCTTGATACGCGCCCATCGGCTTTTCCTCCGCCAGTATTTGCTTCGCGCCAACAAAGCAGAAGAAACGCACCGCGTAACCCTCTGTCGCAGGGAAAATCGCCCGGCACGGATCGGCTTAATGATTGACTTTGGTGGCGGCGAAATGATCCAGCATATGTTTGGTAATCTGCGACAGAAAGCGTGGCGGCACATCATGACCCATGCCGTCCAGAACTTCCATGCGTGCGCCGTGCACGAGTTTGGCGACATCGCGCCCACCTTCAATCGGCACGAGGGGATCTTCAGATCCGTGTAACACCAAAGTTGGCGCTTTGATCGCACGCGTAAACTTGCGAAAATCTCCACTGGCCGCAATCGCTGACATTTGCCGAGCGAGACCTGCCGGGTTGTAACTGCGGTCATAAGACCGGGTGATGCGATCCCGCATGCCATTGGTGTTCTGATTTTCGCCGGGAGTCCCGATCACTTCAAATGTCGCAACAGACTGATCGATGATCGCGTCGCGCGTCGTTGGCGGTGGCCCGCGCCGCACCATGGCTTTCATCACTTTGCCAGAGGGGCGCGGCAGTTTCGGGTTTCCGGTTGTCGTCATGATCGCGGTCAGGCTCTGCACACGCTCGGGCACCATGGCCGAAACGTGTTGCGCAATCATGCCGCCCATGGAAATGCCGACCAAATGCACGCGATCCAGCTTCAGCGCGTCGAGCAGGCCAATCGTATCGGTCGCCATATCGGACAATTTGTATGGGGTTTTCAGTTTGATCCCGATCCGTCCGAGCAGGATTTGCTTCAGAATCGCCGGGGATTTCTCACCCGTATGATGATGAGACAGCCCGATATCCCGATTGTCGAACGAAATGACCCGATAGCCATCCGCGACCAGATTGTCGATCAACTCGTCCGACCACATGGTCAATTGGCCACCCAGGCCCATGATCATCAGGACGGTCGGCGCGCTGGCATCGCCATATGATTCATAACAAATCTGAATTCCGTTGGTGGTGACGTGCGGCATGAAATACGGTCCTAATCTGTTGTCTATTGCGCATTTACGGCGTCTCGCGTGCGTTTGCCACTCCTGACGCGTCGTCATGGGGCTGACAGAGACAACGGATCTGCGTAACCAGCCATGCTGTGGATCATGCAAAAGGGGACCGCATGAGCGAAGATGAGACCGGCGGCAATGGCAATCTGTTCCAGAGATTGGCTGCATTGTTGATGATCAATCGTTTCAGCGGCGAAGGCATGGGGTTTAACCGAGCCGCCACCTGGGTCGCCATGGTCAGCGCCATTACCGGCGGTTATGTTGGTTTGTCGACCTATAGCCTCGATGTCTCGAAGAAAGTCGATCAAAGCGTCGAAAAGTCGTTTGAAATGATCCAGGCCTATAATGGCGCGGGCATTGCCGACGCACGCAGCCGGGTGATGTCCTATGTCTATGCCCGCCGCCAATGCGATGCCCGGTTGTTAAGCCGTGACCTCAGCGATGCCGATTTCGTTCGAATTCTCGAATTTTTTGACCTGGTGCACGCCTGCGTCGATGCAAATCTGTGCGATGCCGCGACGATTGACCGATTCTTTGAGCCCCATGCGAGCTTTCAGTGGCCCATCCTGACCCGTGTGGTGGATGAGATGCGCGCCGATTCCAATGCCACCATGTCGGTGCGGTCTGACCCTGGTTTTGCGATCGGGATGGCCGCGCTCGCTGACCCCTTGAGCACAGCCCCGCCATGCGATGGAAACTTCTGATTTTGGTGCTTTTCGCGCTTGCGCTGTGTTTCTTCCCCAATGTCACACTTGGCGCGCGCCGCGGTTGTGTTAGGTGAGCCTTGATAAGACTTGATGAAAGACGACCCACATGACTGTGATGAGCGAAAACGACGCCCTCCAGGGAATGGAGCCAACCGAGAAAATCGATGTCCGCAAAGTGTTCGGCCTGGACACAGACATGGTCGTGCATGGCTTCAAAGACCGCACGGAATATGTCCCGGCAATCGATGAATCCTATCGCTTTGACCCGCAAACGACGCTGGCCCTGCTGGCCGGGTTCGAGCACAATCGCCGTGTCATGGTTCAGGGCTATCACGGCACCGGCAAATCGACCCATATCGAGCAGATCGCTGCACGCCTGAATTGGCCGACCATCCGGGTCAACCTGGACAGCCATGTCTCGCGGATCGATATGGTCGGAAAGGATGCCATTGTCCTGAAAGATGGCGCGCAGATCACGGAATTCCGGGAAGGTATTTTGCCCTGGGCGTTGCAACGTCCTGTGGCCATCGCCTTCGACGAATATGATGCTGGCCGGCCGGACGTGATGTTCGTGATTCAGCGCGTGCTCGAAGCGAGCGGGAAACTGACATTGCTTGACCAGAACCGAGTGATTGAACCGAACCCGTATTTCCGCCTGTTCGCGACGACGAATACAGTCGGGCTCGGAGATACGACCGGTCTTTATCACGGCACCCAACAACTCAACCAGGGCCAGATGGACCGCTGGAGCATTGTGACCACGCTGAACTATCTCGAGCATGATGCCGAGGTTGAAATCGTGGCGACCAAAGCCGGCGATGTCGACACTGAAACACTGAGCCGGATGGTGACGTTGGCGGATCTCACGCGCAACGCCTTCATGAATGGGGATTTGTCCACCGTCATGAGCCCGCGGACGGTGATCACCTGGGCCGAGAATTTCGCCATTTTCAAAGACCTCGGGCATGCCTTCCGGATGACTTTCCTGAACAAATGCGATGAGCTTGAACGTCCGTTGGTTGCGGAAATGTATCAGCGCTGCTTCGCTGAAGAACTGCCAGAGAGCGCATTAATGGTCCGGGTGGGATAGAAACGGCGCTATGTCCAAGACTGACGACGCCCCCTTTGAACTGTTCAAACAGGCACTGGCCACAACCGCGAAAGCGATGAGCCAGACCCGGGATGTCGAAGTTGCATTTTCGGGTGATGGCCCGCGCGCCGAAGCCGAACGCATTATCTTGCCACCGCCACCGCGAGATCTCTCACCCGAGCAGGCTGCTCAGGCGCGCGGCGATGCTGATGCGACCGCGCTGCGAATGGCGCATCATGACCCCGAGGCACACAATAAGCACCGCCCCCAGAGCGAAGTCGGTCGCCAGGTCTATGAAGCCGCTGAGCGCGCAAGAATTGAAAGCATTGGCGCGCGCGCCATGCAGGGCACAGCGGATAATCTGGATGCGGCCTTGGCGCTGCGCTGTGAAAAAGCCGGCTATTCGCGCATGGAAGACCGTCAGGAAGCGCCCTTGGCGCCGGCGGTGGAATTTCTGTTGCGCGAAAAACTGACCGGCCGCCCCTTGCCAAACGCGGCCGAAGGAATCGCCTCGCTGTGGCGCGACGAAGTCAACGCTCGCGGCGCCGACACGCTCGATATGCTGATTGATCAATTGCACGATCAGGAAGCCTTCGCGAAATCCATTCAGGATCTCATCCGTCATCTCACCAAAGGGGATGAAATCGCCGACGATCAGGGCGAGCAGGATGAGGAATCCCAGGAAGAAGCCGAGCAGAACAATCAGGAAAACTCTTCCGAGGACGGCGAGTCGGGTGAAGAGACTGAAGGCGCCACGATGGAAGAGATCGAGGCCGGTGACACAGAGGATATGGACGGCGAAGAAACCAATGTCTCCGTTGATTCCGATGTCGATATGGATGCGGATGATAATCCGGACGACAATGATGACGGTACAAAACCCCTGCGCCCGAACTATCGCGATGGCGATGACGCGGATCGGTTTCAGTACAAGGCTTTCACCACCCAGAATGATGAAGTCGCCCAAGCCGTTGACCTCTGCGACCCCGAAGAACTGGTCCGGTTGCGCGCTTATCTCGACCATCAACTCGAAAGCCTGCAAGGTGCAGTGTCCAAGCTCGCCAACAAATTGCAACGCCGTTTGATGGCGCAGCAGAACCGGTCCTGGTCCTTCGATCTGGAAGAAGGCGTGCTCGACACGGCGCGTTTGACGCGCGTGATTACGGACCCGACGGCACCGCTCAGCTTCAAACAGGAAGATGATAGCAATTTCCGCGACACAGTTGTCACGTTACTGCTCGACAATTCCGGTTCGATGCGCGGACGCCCGATCATGGTTGCCGCTTTGTGTGCCGATATTCTCGCCCGCACCCTGGAACGGTGCGGCGTGAAAGTAGAGATCCTGGGCTTTACGACCAAAGCCTGGAAAGGCGGTCTAAGCCGTGAGGATTGGGTGAAGGCCGGAAAGCCAGCCGGACCCGGCCGTCTCAATGATCTTCGCCACATCGTTTACAAATCCGCTGACGCACCGTGGCGCCGCGCGCGCCGAAATCTCGGATTGATGATGCGCGAAGGCTTGTTGAAAGAGAATATTGATGGCGAAGCCTTGCTGTGGGCACATGACCGCCTGCTTGGGCGCGCCGAACAGCGCAAGATCATGATGGTCATCTCGGATGGCGCGCCGGTGGATGATTCAACCCTGTCAGTAAATGTCGGCAACTATCTGGAGCGGCATCTGCGCCAGGTCATCGAAGAGATCGAAACGCGCAGTCCGGTTGAGCTGATCGCCATCGGCATCGGGCATGATGTGACGCGGTATTACAAACGCGCGGTGACGATTGTCGATGCCGAACAGCTTGGCGGCGCAATGACAGAACAATTGGCCAGCCTGTTCGACGAGAATGGCGAAGCGCCGAAACCCGAAGCCATGGCGGTCCCGCCCCTCACGCGCGAAACGGTACGTCCAGGCGGCGCGATCAGTGGCGCAAAATCCGGCGCGCCGCGTTATGGTGGGCCGAAAGTCGGTTCCGGCCGCGATGTTCGCCGCACAAGGATGTAATTTTCTTCGCAAAAATGCCGTATTGATGGCGTCAGAAAAGCGCCCATGAGGTGGTCAATGCGTTCTCTCCTTTTCGGATCTCTATTTGCTCTCGCCGCGTGTACGGGCGCGGCGACGCCCGCCGCGGACAAGCGCGCAGGCGCCCCGATATGGAGTTATGCGAGCAGCCATTCCGACCTACGCGCTCAGTCCTGCCCGAACGGCACCGCCTTCGCAAAAGCGGATGCGTTGGATCTGCAAATCATTGAAGCCGAACTTGGCAGCGAAGATGCGAGATCCAGGAACCTCAGCGGGATGACGCTCGCGGGCGCGTGGCAGTTGAGGTCTGAGAATTCCGAATTTGGGGGCTTGTCAGGGCTGTCGGTTCTCCCGTCTGGATCCTTGCTGGCGGTCACCGATGACGGCAAATTTGCCTGGATTGGAATTGACCCAGACAGCACTTATCCGGATGGCACGGGCGCGATCGCCTATATGCGCGACCGGGATGGCAAGATTTTCCCATCGAAACGCGCTGCTGATGCCGAAGACCTCACGGTTCGTGATGGTCTGGCCTTTGTAAGTTTCGAGCAGGACCATCGCATCTACGCTTATGATCTCAGCACCTGCGGGACCGCCGCCCATGCCGCTCTGGTGACGTCGCTGGACAAAGTCGTGGGCAACAAAGTTCTGCAAAACAATCGCGGTGCCGAAGCCGTTGCTTTTGCAGGCGACGCGCTGAGAGTCGGCTTCGAAGCCCGAGAGTCGGTTGGTTCGCCGATCGGAACGGTTCGAACCGATGGAACCTTGGCGGAATTCGCCAACACCCAGCAGCCAGCGCTTTATCTGCTGACCGGGATGGATTCGACCTCGGAAATCAGCGCTTATGTGTTTCGGGCCTATGATCCGGTCAGAGGCTCTCGCGCAATCATCAAAGTTGAGCGCGACGGACAGCCCATCGCGTCTGCCCGTTTGCAAAGTCCGTTGCCTGTCGACAATTTTGAAGGCATCGCCATCGGCACCTCGCCTGCCGGCGCGCGCCGCCTGTGGGTCCTTTCAGACAACAATTTCAACACGGGTCAACGAACCTTACTGTTGGCGCTGGATCTGACAGATTAGCGTTTATGACAGCCCGATGATCCATGATCCGGTCTTTTGGGGCGTTGCAGTCTTTTCCGTATTGATCACGGGCGTCTCAAAGGGCGGCTTTGGCGGCCTGGCGCTGATCGCTGTGCCGCTGATGGCGCTGGTCATATCTCCGATCCAAGCGGCCGGGATCATGTTGCCCATCCTGATCGTCATGGATTGGGTCGGTGTCTGGACCTATCGCAAGCATTGGGATCGGCGTTTGCTGGTTCTGATGCTACCGGGTGCCATTCTGGGCATTGCGGCAGGCGGCTTGCTGGCTGGATATGTTGACGACCGAATTGTGCGCATTTGCGTTGGTGCGATTGCCATCCTGTTTCCGATCTATGCGATCTTCAAGCCGCGCGGCGGCGATGCCTTTATCAGAAACAATCGGCCTCTCGGCTTTATTTCTGGAACCGTTGCGGGATTTACCAGTTTCATCGCTCATGCCGGCGGCCCCCCCTATCAGGCCTATGCCATTCCGCAAAACCTCGACAAGCAAATCTATGCTGGAACCGCCGTCATGTTCTTTTTTGTCGTCAATTTTGTGAAAGTGCTGCCCTATGCCATGCTCGGCCAGTTCGATCAGCGCAATCTGATGACGTCCCTGGTCCTGATCCCGATCGCGCCTTTTGGCGTGCTGTTCGGCGCCTGGCTGGTCAAAAGGATCGATCAGACCCTGTTCTATCGCATTCTCTATGCCCTGATTTTTTCTGTCGGGCTGAAGCTGCTTTGGGACGGGCTGACCTAATTGTCCTTGATCAGATCGATCAAGGCGACGGCCTCAAAACTCGACCAGTCGGCCTCGCCCTCCACTTTTGCCACTTTGGCACCGGTCATGTCATACAGAATGGTCGTCGGAAAGCCGCCACCGGCGCCCGTATCATAAACCACTTGCCATCCCTCAGGACCGTCCGCGAGTCGGTAGAATTCGAGGACTCCGCCAGACAGCGCACGCAGTCTTTCCTGTGCGTAATCAAGGTCTTCAGGTGCATCGACACTGATCGCGATGACTTTGAATGCTGCATCCCCGCGCGCCGTTTGCAAGGATGCGAGGGATGGCATCTCGCGTTCACATGGTCCGCACCAGGTCGCCCAGTAATTTACCAGCACCGCCTGGCCCTGAAAATCCTGAAAGGTGACCATATTCCCAGCCGCATCGGCAAATGACGCGGTCGGCGCCGCCGCCCCGCGATCACTTGTATCGAGCTTGGACAGCGTCCCGACTGCCAGCTTGGCCACTGGGTCGCGGTTACTTCCCTTTGAACTGGCGCTAAAGACGGCGTAAAGCAGCGCCAGAGCGATTCCGGCAAACATGGTTGGGATGGCAATGCGCAAGAAACGATCCATGGGGTCCAACGGGCCTTCAAGTAATTAAGGACACACGCGATATGGCGAATGAAAGTTCAAAAGGCCAGAAAATGTGGGGTGGACGCTTCGCCGCACAGCCCAGCGACATCATGCAATCCATCAATGCCTCGATCGATGTCGACAAGCGCATGGTCCGCGAAGATATTGCCGGCTCCCGCGCCCATGCTGATATGCTGGCCGAGCAGGAAATCATCTCTGACGATGACAACACCGCCATTCAGGACGGACTCGACCAGATTGTTGCTGAAGTCGAAGCTGGCACGTTCCCGTTCCGGGTTGAACTGGAAGACATTCATATGAATGTTGAAGCGCGTCTCAAAGAGCTGATTGGTGAGCCAGCCGGACGCCTGCACACTGCCCGGTCGCGCAATGATCAGGTGGTGACGGATTTCCGTCTGTGGACGCGCGGCGCGCTGACGGAAGCCCGCCGGAGCCTGAAAAACCTACAACGCGCTCTGGTCAAGGTCGCCGCCGAGCATACCGATGCGGTGATGCCCGGATTTACCCATTTGCAGACTGCGCAGCCCGTCACGCTAGGCCACCATATGCTGGCTTATGTTGAAATGATTGAGCGCGACCGTTCGCGACTGGATGATTGCGCGCGTCGACTGAATGAAAGCCCCCTCGGAGCAGCCGCGCTGGCCGGCACCGGCTTCACCATTGACCGGGACGCCACGGCCGAAGCGCTCGGCTTCTATCGCCCAATGGCGAACTCATTGGATGCCGTTTCGGCGCGTGATTTCGCCCTGGAAGCCCTGTCCGTGCTGTCCATCGCTGCGACGCACCTGTCGCGCCTGGCTGAAGAAATCGTGCTCTGGACCAGTGCGCAATTCGCTTTTGCCAAACTCTCCGATGGCTGGTCGACCGGCTCCTCGATCATGCCGCAAAAACGCAATCCGGATGCCGCCGAACTGGTGCGCGCCAAAGCCAGCCTCATCACCGGACAGTTTGCCGCCTTACAAGGCGCCGTTAAAGCCCTGCCGCTGGCCTATGCCAAAGACTTGCAGGACGACAAACAACTTACATTCGGGGCGTTCGATACATTCAGCCTGTGCGCTGCGTCGATGGCAGGCATGATGGAATCGATCGCGTTCAACCGCGATAATATGCGTGCCGCTGCGGCCAAAGGCTTCTCGACGGCGACCGATTTGGCCGATTGGTTGGTGCGTGAACTGAAAATGCCGTTCCGCGATGCCCACCACGTCACCGGGTCGCTGGTGGCGCTGGCCGAAGAAACGGGCTGTGATTTGCCTGAATTGAGCCTCGAACAGATGCAATCGGTTGAACCACGGCTAACAAATGACGTATTTTCGGTGCTGACTGTTGAAGCCTCAGCGATGAGCAGGCAGAGTTATGGTGGAACCTCGCCGGTACGCGTTGCCGAACAGGTTGAACAATGGACCCAACGCCTCGGATAGGAGCGCTTGACGATGAAACTGATTAAAACAGCGCTCGCGCTTTCTGTGTTTGCCAGTCTTGCCGGGTGCGGCCTGCGCGGCGACCTTGAGCGTCCGCCGCCAATCTTTTCGGACCCCCCTTCTGAAGAGGCGCAACAACCGGTCGATGCCGTGGCTGAATTTGCAGGTGCCGAAATTCGTGACGATGCAACGTATTATAACTCACTCGGCGGCGAGATTCCGAAACCGGCCCCCGATGTCGATGTTGAGGAAGACAGCATGGGGGAGGTCAGCCCCGGCTGATAATCGCGATTGCACCACTTTAACTATGAGCAAGGCCGCCTTCATTGCGAAGGCGTGGCCCTGGACGAGATTGCCGATCAGGTCGGGACACCTGTCTATGTCTATTCCACCGCGACCTTGCGCCGCCATGCCAAAGTCATCGCGGCGGCCTTTGATGGCATGGATTGCCTGATTGCCTATTCGGTCAAAGCCAATGGCAATCTAGCCGTGTTGAAAACCCTGGCCAGCGAAGGCTGCGGCGCCGATGTCGTCAGCGGCGGTGAGCTGCGTCGGGCGCTCGCCGCCGGCATCCCGGCCGACCGCATCGTGTTTTCCGGTGTTGGCAAAACCCGCGCTGAAATGGCGCTCGGGCTTGAGGTCGGCATCCACCAGTTCAATGTCGAAAGCGGCGCGGAATTGCTGGCTTTGTCAGACGTCGCATCGGGGCTGGGAAAAACTGCGCCCGTCGCCCTGCGCGTCAATCCTGATGTTGCTGCTGGTGGGCATCCGAACATCTCGACCGGAAAAGCCGGCGACAAGTTTGGGGTGCCATGGGCAGACGCGCCCGCGCTTTACAATCAGATTAAGGACTTGCCTGGGGTCGAAGCGGTGGCGGTGGATGTCCATATCGGATCTCAAATCGGCGAGCTCGGCCCGATGCGGGCAGCGTTTGAGAAAACCGTCGGTCTGGTCAAAGACTTGCGCGCGGCCGGACATGATCTGCAGCGCATCGACCTCGGCGGCGGGCTGGGCATTCCGTATCGCGATACCGATTCTCCGGCCCCGCCCTCTGACTATGCGCAAATGATACGGGATGTGACCGAAGGATTGGGGTTGCAGGTCATCCTTGAACCTGGGCGTGTGATTGCGGGAAATGCCGGTGTCATGGTCAGCGAAGCGCTGTATCATAAGCCGGCGCCTGACCGCACTTTTTTGATCCTCGATGCCGGGATGAATGATTTGATGCGCCCGGCGCTGTATCAGGCACATCACGATATTCTGCCATTGCACCAGCCAGCTGCGGATGCGGCGCTGACTGAATATGACATTGTCGGCCCGATCTGCGAATCCACAGACAAATTTGCGACCCGGCGCACATTGCCGGAAATCGCGCCCGGCACGCGGATTGCGTTTATGTCATCCGGGGCCTATGGCGCTGTGCTCTCAAGTCAGTACAATGCAAGACCCCTCGTGGCCGAAGTTCTGGTCGATGGCGACCAATTTGCCGTGGTCCGTCGCCGTCCAAGCTTCGAACAGATGATAGAACTGGAGCAGATGCCCGCTTGGCTGAGCTGAACCGCATTCCTGGCGCTAAAAGCCTGATTGACCGAACGTTTGCAAGACTTCGGCGGATTGCGCTTTGGACCGCCTGGTGGCCGTTTGTGACGCTCCTGGGCGTCTTCTTGATCGCCGTCTTCCTGGGCGTCTTCGAACGCGGCCCGGCACAATTCGCTGCGCTGGCCACGCTGATTGTCATTATCGGTGGCGGCATCGCAGTCTGGCGCGGTTTGAAGCGCTACCAGGGTCCGCAGCGCGCGGAAGCAATCTCGAAACTGGATCAACAATCGGATTTACGTCCTCTCGCGTCTCTGGCCGATCGCCCTGCGCGCCCTGAAAAAGATGGCGTCACGCTGTGGCGGGCGCATGAAACGCGACTGACAGACGAAGTTCGGCGCTTGAACACTCCGGATTTCGGTCCGACCTGGAAACAGATTGACCCTCTTTACTTGCGCTACGCCTTACCGGTGCTGATGATTGGCGTGCTCGCATTAAATTGGTCCCAGGCGCAATCCCGGCTGTCAGGCGCACTTGATCCGGATTATGGCAGTCTGTTCGGGGCTGAAAATGTCCGCATCGAAGCCTGGATCGCCCCGCCCTCACATACGGGCCGCGCGCCGATCTTCCTGAAAGATGATCAAAGTGAGGTCCGTGTTCCCTCCGGCTCGGTCATGACTCTTCGTGTTCAAGCCCCGTCGGCGCCGTATCTGCGTGTCCGCAATGCTGCCGGCAAGCAGACCATGAAGTTTTCAGCCACGCCGGATGGCGCGTATGAAATCACCGCGGAGATTTCCTCCGACAGCGCCGTTTCGGTCCGCTGGTGGGGAGAGCGCAAGGCCTGGAGCGTGCTGGCTTCGCCAGATGCGCCGCCTGAAGTTCAATTCGTCGACTTGCCGGTACTCGGCGCCGGCGACCGGACCGAGTTCAGCTGGATTGCCAGTGACGATTATGGCGTTTCCACACTCGAACTTGCGATCAAACCCGTCGGCGAAGCGCGCGAGCCCGATCTTGTCGGCGTCGAACTGGGCGGCATCAGCCCGCGCGAGGCTGAAGAAGACTCCAAACTCGACCTGACCCGCAATCGCTGGGCCGGCGCGCGGGTCGAAGTCAGACTGAAAGCCACGGATGGCGCTGGACAAGTCGGATATAGCGAGCCGTTCGAATTCAAACTGCCCGAGAAGCTTCTTTTGCAGCCGCTCGCGAAAGCCATTCAAGATGTTCGGGTCACTGTGCTGCGCGAAGACAGCCCATATGCCGATGCCGATCCAGCGCTTGATTCGACTCAAGCCGGCGCCTTCTATGTGTCTGCGACGCAGCGATTGCAAAACGCACCTGCGGGCGTCCAGCGCGGCTCGATCATGCTGGAGGCTGTGACCTATGAGGCGCCGCGCTATTTCAAAGACCCTCTGGTTTATTCCGGCTTGGAGGCGGCGCGTTATGCCCTTGAAGCGTCGCTGTCCACCCCTGAGGCAAAGTCGACCGAGCCGCTGCTTTGGTCGCTCGCCCTGCGGGCAGAGTATGGCTCTGCTGCCGACGCTTATGCGGCCCTGATGGCGGCCAAGAAAGCCCTGGAAGATGCGCTGCGCGACGGAGCCAGTGAAGAAGAAATCGCGCGTCTGATGGAAGCGTTTAAGGATGCGGCTCAACGCTATATCGCGGCGAAAATGGCTGAGGCGCTGACCAATGGCCTGGATGCACCGCCGGACAATCGCGACAGCACCGAAGGCCCCGGTGGCGTGGGCTTGGGCGGGCAAGGCTTTTCCGACATGCTTGATGCGCTCGAAGACCTGACGGAAACCGGTGCCACAGATCAGGCCCGGCAACTGCTCGCCGACATTACCAATATGCTTGAGAATCTCGAATTCCAGCAAGGCTCTGGCTCGGGCGAAGGCTTTCCTGGCCTGCCGGGTGAGCAAGGCGAGAATGAGAATGATGAGGACTTGCCGGAAGAAGAACGCGAAATGACCGAGACGATGCGCGAGCTCTCGGACTTGCTGCGCGAACAACGCGAGTTGAATGACGAAACCCTGGCGGAACAGCGCGGCGAACGCGGCCAGTCAGGACAGCAACCCTTTGGCGAAGACCAACCCGGCAGCGACGGCACGCCGCAAACTGGCGAAGGTCTGGGCGAGATTCCAGACTGGATGGACGGCGAAGATGGCGGGTCTCTCAGCGACCGTCAGGCCGAGCTTGCCGACCGCATTGAAGAGCTCGCAGAAAACCAGATGGGCTCTGGCGAGGAAGGCGAAGGGGACGGCGCTGGCGCGCTTGACGAAGACACGCTGGAAGCCATTGAGCGCTCACAGCGCCGCGCCGGAAACGCGCTTGAAGACGGCAATCAAGGCCGCGCCATTCGCAATCAGGAACAGGCGACGCGGCAGCTGCGCGAACTCGCAGAAGGGCTGGCTGAACAGCTGGACGCGGCCCGCGCCGACCGGCTTGGTGAACAGCAGACCAGCGGCGCAGATGGCGCTGACCCGTTTGGCCGGTCCACCACGGGCGCCGTCGATGACAGCGACACCGTCGATGTGCCGGATGAAGCCGAGCGGCAGCGCGCCAAGGATATCCTGGATGAGTTGCGCCGCCGCTATGATGAGGCCGTCGATGAAGACGAGCGAGAATATCTCGAACGTCTACTCGACCGGTTCTAACGCATCGGCCTCAGGTTTCACGAATTTCAGCGTCATCCGATCAGACTCGCCGATCGCGGCATACGTCGCGGCATCAAATCCGTCAGGTACATTGCCTTCACGATCCGTCGTGCGGCTGACCGGTGGCAGGGTCCAGACGCCAAACGGATGGTCCGCCGTGTCAGCAGGATTGGCATTGATTTCGCTGCTGGCGACGAAATCAAATCCGGCGGCCGCGGCCATGGCTTTGACGAAATCCTCATGCACATAGCCTGACGCGCCGCGCGGATCTTGTTCGCTGCTGGAGGGCAAACGGTGTTCGACCACACCCAGCACACCGCCAGGTCGCAGAGCGGCATAGGCATCCTCAAAGAATTTCGGAGAATAATCGCCGCCCATCCAATTGTGGACATTGCGGAAGGTCAGCACGGCATCCACCGATCCGGTCTCGGCCAAGGGCCCCGACTGGGCGGAAAAGGCGCTATAAGCCAGGGTTCCGAACAGATCGGCATCGGCTTCATAAACCGCTTTGAAATCCGCAATCCGTTGCTCAATGCGTTCGAGACGCTCGCCTTCGAAGACATTGATGTCCCACACCGCGGCAATCAGCTGGCCATCGCCAGACGCGAGATAAGGCGCCAGGACATTGGTGTACCAACCGCCGCCCGGCCAGATTTCGACCACCGTGTCGCTCGCTGCAATCTCGAAGAATTCCAGCGTTTCAGCCGGATTGCGCCAGCCATCACGGGCTTTCTCGTCATCGCTGCGCCACGCCCCGGCCGCCGCATCCGCGAGAGTCAGAGGCCCCGCGGCTTCAACTTCAATCGGCGGCGGTGTCTCGGCCTCGACCGTCTCCGCTGGCGTTTCATTTGCGCCTGAGCATGCTGCCAGAATCGCGGCGCTGGCACCCAGCATCCAATATAGTTTCATCATTTCACTCCGTTTCGGGGGTTGAATCACTCAATTTGCGTTTCCACATACCTCATGTTGCAGCGCTGCCAAGCAGGTTGTGACCGGAAATTCTGCCAGTGCCGATGGTCGGGCTGGGCAAACAGAGGCTCCGAACACCTCACCTCCCGGCTTCTGATGATCGCCGGAGGCCACAGTTGCTAGTGAAAGGACTGTACCCATGAGCACGATTGATCTCACCCCCCTTTACCGAACCATGGTTGGCTTTGACCGCATGGCCAACATGATCGACAGCGCCGCGCGTCTCGACGGCGCACAAGGCTATCCGCCTTATAATATTGAGCGCGTCGACGATGATGAATTCGCCATTGAAATCGCGGTCGCCGGCTTTGGCGAAGAAGATCTCGACATCGAAACCAAGGATGGATTGCTGACCGTAGCCGGTCGCAAGGCGCCCGCGAGCGAAGATGCGCCAGAGCGCGAATTCCTGCATCGCGGCATCGCAGAGCGCGGATTCCTGCGTCGTTTCCAGCTCGCCGATCACGTGATTGTGACGGGTGCCGAGCTGCGCAATGGTCTGCTGCGCATCGAATTGCTGCGTCAGCTGCCGGAAGCGAAAAAGCCGCGCAAGATTGAAATCGGCGCCCCCACCAAAGGCGCCAAACCAAAATTGATCGAAGGCAAGGCGGACGCCGCCTAGTCAGAGATCTGCTGCACAAGATTGGCCCCGGACCGCAAGGTCCGGGGCTTTTTCGTGCAGCACATGCGGCCCGTAATGCGCATGCATTCGGGGAATTTTGGGATCGGTTTTGGTGGGATTGGATACGCATGCCGGACAGGCTCAGAATGCGAACATGCCGGGATTGATGCGGCGCCATCCAGGATCGCGCCGTACACTTTGCCTGAAGGCGCCGGTGTACGCTGGGCGTAATAGCAAGATGGGGCACTTCGAACTTTGGGTGAGCGCGGTCCCTGGACCCCAGCTTGCGCTGGCGTCGGCGGAGGAAAGGTAGGTTGGGTGCTCAGACTCAGCGCCGATCCGGCCGATCTCTACGTACGGTTCCGGACACTGCGTCTCACCGCGATTATGGACAAAATACCGGATCTCCATGCCTTCATGATACGGCACCCAGGCGTAGCCAAATTCATCCGGCACAACAAAGGCGCGCTTTCCGGTCGCGGCGCTCCAGCGATCAACCCGCCACAAATTCAAGAACAGGATTGGCCAGACATAGACCGGGACCTGTAGATAGTATGGCCAGTGAAAGCGGTGGACGAACATGGGGTCGAAGATAGTCGCCCGCTCTATCCGTCGGATTGAGACGTTTCGCTGTCCGGACAGCCCTGGTAGGCCAGCGCCCATGGCGGCTGAGAGATCGCCCCGTCGCCATGGTTCCGGAAGGGCGCCGGACTTGTGGAATTTCGGACATGGATCCGCTGTAAAACGCGTGCCATCAGTCTCGCTGGGGTTGTGAAAGAATTTGAGCTCACTCGATTTACGTGCGACACTCTGATCATGTTGAAATTTGTCAAATACGCCTTCATCGGCTGGGTCCTGCTGAGCATTGTGACAGCCCCATTCTATTGGCCTTATGCGCGGATGTGGTGGGTGTTTATGCCGAATGTGTCGGCGGCGGATTATGAAGCACCGGACAGCGCGGCGGAGGCGCGGCGCCAGGATGCAGATTATCTTTCGACCCTGACCAAATATGACCGAGCCTTTAGCGACAGTGCGCGGGAGTCGTTTGCGACGCGCATCGCAGAGGTGAAGGCCGCGGCAGAAGAGCTCTCTGCCGCGCAATTCTATCTTGGCATCGCCGAGGCGGTGGCGCTGGCCGACAATGGTCACACCAATGTTAGCATCTATCCCCAGCATACCGACTTCAAGACGATTGGTGCGCGGCTCTACCGTTTTCGTGATGGGGTTTATGTCGTCAGCACTGCGCCGGACAAGGCAGCCTATCTCGGCCAGCAGGTCATCGCAGTCGATGGCACGCCGATCGAGGCGCTGATCAGTGATCTTGGCAGGTATCGCGGCGGGAACGAGGCCTGGCGCGAGCTACACAGTCTTTACATCATAGAATCACCGGAATTGTTTGCCGCATCCGGACATGGCGGGTCACCAGACGCCCTTGAGCTGACACTTGAGGATCAGGCGGGCGGGCTTGAAACGGTCCGGTTTGAGGGCTTGTTGCCGGATAATCCGGAGGCCATGGACTGGCGCAGTGCCTGGCAGAGCTTGGTGCCGACCGGCGCAACAAAGGGCTTTGAGGGTTGGCGCCATATTGCTGGCGACATCGATAGCAAGCGGCTGCCGCGTTATCTCGTCAACACAGTTGAGCCATTGTCGTACGCTTTGGACGGGGGCGGGCTGTATATTCGCGCGCTGCCGGGATTTAAAGCAGGGGATCAATCGATCCAGCAGGCCTATAAGGCGATGATGGCGGAACACGCGGATGGCGGCCTCGACTATCTCGTGGTCGACTTTCGTCTGCATGATGGCGGCGATTATACCAAGTCGATGGCGTTTGCGAAAACCGCGCCCAAAGCGGTCAAACCAGATGGGAATGTCTATATCATCACCGGGCCGAACACGTTCTCCGCCGGGATCGTGACCGTGGCCATGTTGAAATATTATGCCGGCGAGCGGGCCATGTTGATCGGCGAGCAGATGGGCGACCGCGAGCGATTTTGGGCGGAGCGTGGATCGCGGTTCGCGCTGCCAAATTCCGGCTATTCGATCAATTACGCGACAGGCTACCATAATTGGGAAACCGGCTGCAAAGGCGAAAAGTATTGTTACACAATGAATGTAAAACATGAGGTTCCAGCGGGCGCGCTGACGACACAGACAGAGATAGGCGAGACCTTTGAGAGCTATCAACGCGGCGAGGATATGGTGCTGAACTGGATCGCGACGCGGCACTGATTTGGCCGCACGGCGCGCGCCGCCGGACATGCACAACTTCACATCGTCGAGACAGCCCTGGGTTCAGCTGTCGCCCAATGATAAAATCTATGCCCAGTTTTATCCGTATGAAGACGTCTGGTCTGCCGTGACCGGGATTGCCCTGCGATAAGAGCCGAATGCCGGCTTTGACGCCGATGGCGGCGTGAGGCAATGGCTCAACGCACCCGATAAATGCGAGCGTTTGGCAATCTGTGCGAGGCCGGCATGGCAGCCACTATCGTGACTGTTTCCAGTTCTCGAGCGCGCGCACGAATCGGACCGCGATCTCCGGATTTTCCTGCAGCCGACTGTCGCCCCAGAAGCCGTTCTGATATGGCGGGCCCCACATCGGTTGGCCATCCCAATTCACATTGATATAGGCCAGTCCTCGGACCACATCGCGATTCTCATGCATCCAATCAAATAGCGGAACGTACCACTCTTGCCACAGCTCTTCAGATGACAGAGATGTCCGGTTCTCGCCGCTCGGACCGTCCAGAAGAGGATTGATATTGGCGCGAAACTTTCGCGCGATATCGTAACCCTGCGGAGCAGACTCGGCGATCAGCACGGGTTTATCCAATTGTCTCGCAAACACGGCAATTTCATCAGCAAGGTCTTTGGGCTTCTTCGCTTCGTACGCGCCGGCGACGGTCGCTGTCGCATCCGGTAGCGAGAACCAGGACAATGCCAGCCAATCGACATAGTCGTCGCCCGGGAACCAAAGCCGGATGTCCTCGTGCTGGCGCTCGATCAAATCGTCCAGTATCGATGCAGAAGCCTGCCATACAAAAACGCCATTGGTCACACCATCCGCCCGAATGACATCCACAATCCTGCGATACGCGGCGATATAGTTGCCAGGGTCACTCTGACCGAGATTCCAGACGCCATCGAACTCGTATCCAATGCGCAGGAAGACCTGCCCTGGCACAGATTTCATGAGCTCAGATAGTCGCAATATTTCTGCATCGAACTCACCTTCGGCAATCCGCTGCAATCCGTTTTGGTGACCATTTTCTGCGATATACAGACCGATCGCGAGATGCGGCGCCTGAAAGGCTTCAACAGATTTGTAAGCATCGACAGGGCCGGACCCCCAACTTGTCTCTGGCGAAACGCTGTTGCCATCGAGATCTCGTCCCAAGCCACCAAAACCAGGCGCTGTGCGTAAATCATACAATGAAAGGTAAGCAGTCGTGCCGTCGGCGGCGCTGCAGCAATCTGAAGCGTAATAGCCACGAAGGGCCTCCAGGTCCTGACCGATGAAGAATATCGATTCTGGCGCCGCGATATGTTCTGACGCTCGGCTCGAAACGGCACCAGTGGACGTTGCGCAGGCCGCGAGTGCGGCCGCCACCAAGAACGCGAAAATCGACTTCATATAAACACCCCATCAATTTCGTGAGTGTAACCAATAGATGTGTCGTGTCACGCAACCTTGTCGATGATGTCAGCGGCCGATAGCAAAGGCCGGCCTCAAATTCGATCTCCGCAACGATGACGTGCACGCGGGTCAGCCACCGGCACTGACCGACAGATCACTCTATGGACTTTTTAAGACCGATCACAACCAGGGTGATGAGCACCGACAAGACGGCCCACACGATCGCGATCGCGACACTTAACGGCAACACTGTCGACAATAGTGAAGGGCCGGTGCCGGTCACGAATTCCTGGTAGAGCGTATACAGGATGAGAATGAGTTCGAAGGCTGCCACGCCCCATAAGAAGATTGGCTGAAATGTCTCGACGAACCGAGATTCGAAGTCTTGCTGAGGTTTCATAGGGACAGCGTTACCCTGACCGCTCGATTCGAGGCAAGGGCATCAACAAAGTTTCACGCTGGCAGAATACTGTGGGTTTGCCGGGTCTGAAAGAATTGGCAACGATGACCAGCACAAACCAGCATTCCGTTTCGTTCGCATCTCCCCACACCGCCTGCCCTCATCCCTTGCTCCGCCCTGCAAAAACAGTAGGTTGCGCCTCTTGCAAAGGAGTGTCTGACAATGGGCGACAGGATCTTTATCGGCGGTGCGGATATGGATGGCGAAGGCACGCCGAATGATGCCCAGGCTCTGCTGCTTAATCGCGCCAATCGACATGGTATTGTCGCGGGCGCCACCGGCACCGGTAAGACGGTGACGCTGCAAATCCTCGCCGAAGGGTTTTCCAAGGCAGGCGTGCCGGTCTTCTGCGCCGATGTGAAAGGCGACCTGTCCGGCATTTGTGTGTCCGGCAGCTCGGACCATAAACTCCACCCGAAACTGATCTCGCGGGCCGAGAAAATCGGCTTCGAAGATTATGGCTATGAGGCCACACCGACCGTGTTTTGGGACGTGTTCGGCAAGAAGGGGCATCCGGTTCGCACCACGATTTCGGATATGGGGCCATTGCTGCTGTCGCGGCTTATGGACCTGTCAGAGACCCAGGAAGGCGTCCTCACCGTGGCGTTTGAATATGCCGATGATGAAGGCATGTTGCTGCTCGATCTAAAGGATTTGCGCAAATTGCTGGCGCATATGGCCGAGAAAGAAGTGCGCACCGCGATCAGCCGTGAGTATGGCAATGTCGCCCCAGCCTCGATTGGCGCCATTCAGAGACGCCTCTTGGTGCTCGACCGCGAAGGCGCTGAACAATTCTTTGGTGAGCCAGCCTTGAATCTGAAAGATTTCATGCGGACAACGCGCGATGGGCGCGGCGTCGTCAATGTGCTCGATTCCACGACGCTGATTAACAGCCCGCGCCTGTATTCGACGTTTCTGCTTTGGCTCTTGTCACAGCTGTTTGAAGACTTGCCGGAAGTTGGCGATCCGGAGAAACCGAAAATGGTCTTCTTCTTTGATGAAGCGCATTTGTTGTTCAATGATGCGCCGCGCGCGCTGCTTGAGAAGATTGAACAAGTGGTCCGCCTGATCCGATCGAAAGGCATCGGCGTGTTCTTTGTTACGCAAAATCCGCGCGACTTGCCGGACAGTGTTCTGGCTCAGCTCGGCAATCGCATTCAGCACGCCTTGCGCGCGTATACGCCATCCGAGCGCAAAGGCGTCAAAGCGGCAGCGCAATCCTTCCGAGAAAACCCGGCTTTTGAGGCTGAAGAGGTGATCACCGATCTTGGTGTCGGCGAAGCCCTGGTCTCGACCCTGGACGAAAAAGGCGCCCCCGGCATTGTCCAACGGACCTTGATCCGCCCGCCCAGCTCGCGCCTCGGGCCGGCGACAGAAGCCGAGCGCAAGGCAGAGATGAAGAACAGCCCGGTGCTGGGCCTTTATGACGAAGCCGTCGACCGTGAGTCCGCCTATGAAATCCTGCTCAAGCGTGAGGAAGACGCCGCGGCGGCGGCGGAAAAGCTCGCCAAGGAAGAGCTGAAAGCCCAGAAAGAGCTGGAAAAGAAAAAGGCCCGCCAAAAGAAGAAAACGACAAGCCGGCGCCGCTCGACCCGCATGACGACAACCGAGCGCGCGATCAATACCGCCTCGCGCACCATTGCCCGCCGGGTGACGGATTATGTCTTGCGCGGTATTCTCGGATCGCGGCGACGGTAGGAGCGCAGATTGGCCGAGACCGGGGAGAAACGATCACAGCTGATCGATCAGCTCGCTGACCATGTTCTGGCCGAAGGCCTGTTGCAGGCGAGCTTACGCCCGCTGGCCAAGGCGGTTGGCACCAGCGACCGGATGCTGCTCTATTATTTCAAGGACAAGAATGATCTGATCGAAGCCGTGCTCGACCGGATCGCGATGCGAATTACGCTCATCCTCGATCAGACATCAGCGCCAGCGCCCCTGCCACTGGAACAATTGGCGCCGATGCTGGTGCAATCGATGAAATCAGATCTGTTCTGGCCGTATTTACGTCTTTGGCTGGAAGTGGCGGCTTTGTCAGCCGGCGGCGACCCGCTCTATCAGGCCTGCGGCGAACGCATTGGACGGGGCTTTGTCGATTGGGGCGGCAAGCAATTGCAAGTCGAACGCGAGGCCGACCGGGCCCATCAGGCGGCTAAGCTTCTGGTTCTGGTTGAAGGCAGCGTCTTGCTGCGCAGCCTGGGCCTGGAAGATGTCGCTGACGCGGCAATGGATCCTGGGACTTAGGCTCCCGCGTGCCGCGCCTCCACCAGCACGGTCGACCCTTGTGCAGCGGTCGGCGGCGCCACGCCTTGCAAGGGCCAGGACAGCGCATAAGACACGACTTTCCTGACCCGAAGACCGGCACCAAAATGGGCGCGCTGGGACCGCCCCATCCAGTTTGAAAATTTGGCCATCCACCAGAGTTGATATTCCCACGGCTCGACCGGAAATCGCTTCACGTTCAGGACTTCGAGACCTGCGCGCTGCAAACTCGCGCGCAAGCTGGCTTCGGTCCACCAGGTGACATGATGCGGCGGGGCGTTGAGCATCAGATCCGGCACCCGCGAGACATAGCTGTCTGCATCAGGCACACCGATGATCAGGCGGCCTTCCGGGGCAAGACAGCTTTTCAGATCGCCGAGGAAAGCTTTCGGATCCGGCACATGTTCGAGCACCTGAAAGGCCGTGACCAGATCTGCCAGGCGGGCCGTGGCCGACCCGCGCCAAGCGGCGATTGAACCGGTCTGCAAGTTGAGCCCCCGGGCGCGCGCGGCCCCAACGGCAGCCTCATCCTGTTCCAGGCCAACATAATCCACACCGGTCAAATAGGTTGCGAAATCGCCATTGCCGGCGCCGATATCGAGCACCCGCTGACCTGGCTTTGCGAGCGACGCGGCATGGACATGTTCGAGCTTGCGGCTCGGATGGTACCATTCGAAGCGTCGCAAGGCTTGATAGAACGGCGCATCACCGAGCACCCGGGGCAAAAAATCGATCCGGCCTGTGGTCTGGTCCCGTCGCATTTCAATCTGCGCGATACCTTCAAACAGGTGCGCGACATCGATGCCGAAATCCTGGCGCCAGGCACGGATTAGATCCGCAGCAGGGATCGTTGCCAACACGTCCGCCTCAGATGGTGCCGCTCCAAGCTCAGTCATGGCCATCTCTTATCGCGGTTTCGACCGTAACAGGAACACATGATCGTGAGGCCGCACTGCCCTTTCCCCGGCGTGTAGGCTTCCCTAGAGGCATTGCTGTGCTTACATAAACGGTGACGCGCGTGTCACGATGACACGCGATCAGGATCAAGACAGATAACGGGAGGCGCGAGCCATGAAAGAGTATCTTCAATTCTATATTAATGGGGAATGGGTCGACCCGGTCGAGCCCCGCACGCTCGATGTTGAAAACCCGGCCACTGAAGAACCGTTTGCAACCATTTCGCTGGGCTCTTCTGCAGATGTCGACAGAGCCGTTGCCGCGGCCAAAGCGGCTTTCCCGGCTTTCTCGCAAACCAGTGTCGAATATCGCGCCGACCTGCTCGACAAGATCACGGCTGGCATTCAAGCCCGCATGGGCGATATGGCGGAAGCGATCTCTGACGAAATGGGCGCGCCGATGTGGCTTGCGAATGCCGCGCAAGTGCCTGCCGGCATGGGCCATGTTGCCACCATGAGCCAGATCCTGCGCAACTATGAATTCGAAGAGCAACGCGGCACCACGCTGCTGCGCAAAGAGCCGATTGGCGTGTGCGGCTTCATTACGCCGTGGAACTGGCCGCTCAATCAGATCACCTGTAAAGTTGCACCAGCGATCGCCGCGGGTTGCACCATGGTGCTGAAACCGTCTGAGATTTCGCCACTGAATGCGCTGATCTTTACCGAAGTGATGCATGAAGCCGGCGTACCGGCCGGCGTATTCAACCTGGTCAATGGCGACGGCCCAAGTGTCGGCGCGCATCTGTCTGGCCATCCGGACGTTGATATGATGAGCTTTACCGGTTCAACCCGTGCCGGTGTCCTCGTCGCACAAGCGGCAGCACCGACCGTCAAACGTGTCGCGCAAGAACTCGGCGGTAAATCGCCAAACATCGTGCTGCCGTCCGCAGACCTTCAGAAAGCCGTCGGCGGTGGCGTCATGCAAATGATGACCAATTCCGGTCAATCCTGTAACGCCCCAAGCCGCATGTTTGTCCCGCGCGGCAGCAATGAAGAAGCCAAGGCTATCGCTAAGGCCGCAGCGGAAGCTGTGAAAGTCCAAATGCCACGCGAAGCGGACAAAGGTGCCATCGGCCCGATCTCGAACGGCAATCAATATGCCAAGGTCCAGGACCTGATTCAGAAAGGCATTGATGAAGGCGCCACGCTGGTGGCAGGCGGAACCGGTCGTCCAGAAGGCCTCAATCGCGGCTATTTTGCCCGCCCGACTGTGTTCGCGGACGTCACCAATGACATGACCATCGCGCGCGAAGAAATTTTCGGACCGGTCCTGGTCATGATCCCTTATGACAGCGTCGACGAAGCGGTCGAAATGGCCAATGACACCGAATATGGTCTGGCTGGATATGTTCAGGGCGAAGCCAGCGAAGCGGCACAAGTTGCCAATCGCATTCGTGCCGGACAGATTCAGGTCAATGGCCAGGGTCCAGATTTCTCAGCCCCGTTTGGCGGCTATAAACAGTCTGGCAATGGCCGCGAATGGGGCGAGCATGGCTTTGAGGAATTCCTTGAAGTGAAAGCCGTGATGGGCGCCAGCGCCGCGTGATCCGCGATCCATTTTTGATTGCAACGGGCGGGCCTCAGGTCCGCCCGTTTCAGTTTAGGGCTTCAAGCCGAAACACATCACCACCAAACGCGACCAGATAGAGGTTTCGGTCGGTGTCTTCGCCAAACGCGGTAATCGAACTGAGGCTGCCTTGATCAGGCACAAAGTCATCATTCAGCAAGATGAAGTCGCTTGAGGCGATGGTTTGCCCATTGATCAGATTGGCGGCGGGAATGCCCCAGACATTGTCGCTGATGAAATCCGCGAAAATGTAAGTGTCCTGCAAGGCTTCCACCGGTCCGCGATAGACCATTCCGCCGGTGATCGAACGCCCTTCGCGCGGGCCCGTACCGTGGGAATATTCGGCGACCGGGGCGGTGAACTCAGCCCGATCAGCGCCCTTGAAAAATGCGCTGCCTTCACGGTCTGCCCATCCGAAATTCAGCGAATTAACGGTCATCGGCAAACGACTGACCTCCTCAATCGCGCCTTGCCCAACATCGCCAATCAGCAAGTCTCCCGTGCTCGGGTCGAAGCTTGACTGAAACGGGTTGCGCAATCCGATGGCGAAGATCTCTGGCAAACCGTCCACCGGGTCGGTGAACGTGTTTCCGGGTGGAATCGCGTAGTCCCGCAAACTGTCTGACGGGAAATCATCGCCTGCCGGATCGATCCGTAACACTTTACCGAGCAGGGATTGCGGATCTTGCGCAAGATTGTTCGGATCTCCGGTGCCGCCGCCATCTCCCATTGGAATGATCAGCAGTCCGGACGCGTCAAATCCGATCCAGCCTGCATTATGATTGTCGTCCGGCTGCGCGATCGTGAGAATGGCATTGCCCGTCGATGGATCGGCCTGATCAGGGATTGATGCAAACGTCTGGTAGCGTCGGATTTCTGTGTCGCCCGCGAGATTGTTGAAATGGACATAGACGCGTCGATCGGTTGCAAAGTCAGGCGAAAATGCAAGGCCGAGAAGACCCCGTTCATTCGCGGTCGATACAGATCCTGAAACATCGAGAAAGTCGACGCCATTGATCGCGCCGGTTGCCGGATCCAGCACCCGGATCCTGCCGGCTTTTTCCAGGATGAGCAGACGCCCTGATCCATCCGGCAGCGCCACCAATCCTAAAGCTTGACTGAACCCCGTACCGACCCGGCGCAAGGCGATGACATCGACCTGATCCGTGATCTCGATCTCCAGATCGAGATTGGCAACGCCGCCGCGCCCATCACGGGCCTCAAGCGTGATCTGGTAGATATTATCACCATTCGCATCACCTGGGTTCTCGAAATCGAGCGTGATGTTGAACGACAATTCTCCGGAACTCGCGTCAAGCGAAACGACCCCAGCATCCGGTCCTCCAGCAAGGGTCAGTGTCACCGTGTCGCCATCGGCATCATTGGCGCGCGCGGTATAGACGATGCCGACGGCGTTCTCCTCAATGCTGATATTTGCGGTCGAGCTGAAAACCGGCCCAGCATTTGTCAGCGTGATGGTGTTGTCGCCGCCCCCGCCGCCGCAAGCGGACAAGGCGGTGATGATTGCCAATCCAGAACTCAGCCAAGCGCGACGCATGTAACCTCCCCTTGCTTTGCCGTGGTTACTCAACTTACACAAGAAAAGCTCGTTCGTGCGTTACGAATGATCAAGATAGAACAAACAAAGGGGGTTTGGTTCATCATGGAACTTCTCGAACAATTTTTGGCGCCGCTTGGCATGGAAGCGCAAGCTGGCTCGATACTGGCCGGCGCGACGAATGTGCTGCTCGCCCTACTGATCCTGATTGTCGGTTTCTGGATTGCCGGGCGTGTTGGCGCAGTCGTGCGCGGGATCGGCAAACAGTATGAGAAGCTGGACGATACGCTGTTCAACTTTCTTGGCAGCCTCGCACGCTATGTCGTTCTGGCTTTTGTTATCATTGCCGTTCTCAATCGCTTTGGTGTCGAAACCACGTCAATCGTGGCGCTTTTGGGTGCCGCGGGTCTGGCCGTCGGCCTGGCCTTACAGGGCGCCATGTCGAACCTGGCCGCCGGCGTCATGCTGATGATTTTCCGGCCGTACAAAGTCGGTGACTTTATCGACGCGGCAGGCAATTTCGGCAATGTTGAGGAGATCACGCTGTTCACAACCGTGCTGCGCACCTTCGATCATCAGCAGATTATCATCCCAAACGGCAAAATCTGGGGCGAGCAAATCGTCAATCACAGTCACCATGCCGTCCGCGGCGTCGAATTGACCTTTGGGGTGTCCTACGACACCGATATCGACAAGGCGCGCGATGTGATCAAAAAAGTGTTCACCGATCACCCGCAAATCCTGGATGATCCGGAGCCCGTCATCGTCGTTTCGACCCTCAATGACAGCTCGGTTGACTTCGCGGTCCGACCATTCGTCAAAGGCGAGCATTGGTTCGACGTGCGGTTCACCGTGCCAGAACTGGTCAAAAAAGCGTTGGATGAGGCTGGAATCGAAATTCCATTCCCGCATCAAAAGGTCATTCTGTTTAAGGGCGACGAATAAAAAAATGCCGGGGGACAAGAGCTAAAAAGCCCCCCGGCATGCGCGTCGCGAGCGCTCAAGACTGAGTGCCTCCGCGGACGTCCCCCGCGCAATTTGTTAAAGCGTATTCATGTTCGCGCGACTGTGATGGAGATCACGGCTGGACGATTTATCTGGCGTTCACATTGCATGTGTTAATAGGGTATGAATGCTGCGATCAGGAGGTTGATGACGATGTTCAGGCTAAAACTAGTGCCCGCACTCGCCGGGCTAGCGCTGCTTGGCGCTTGCGCAACCGCAACGCCTTATCAAGCGGCGTCGAATGGCCAGAAAGGCTATGTGAACCAGCAAATTGAATCGGATCGCTGGAATATCAGTTTTGCCGGTAACAGCCTGACGGATCGCAAAACCGTGGAAACCTACCTGCTGTATCGGGCCGCTGAGCTGACAGATCAGGAAGGGTTTGACTATTTCCGGGTGATCCAGCGCGAAACCGATGAAGACCGACGTCTGGTCTCAACCGGCTTTGGTGGGTACGATCCGTTTTATTCCAATTTCTATTGTGATTATCGGTTCTATGGCCGGCGCGGACGCTTGGTTGGGTATCCTCGCAGCTGGCGATCGCGTCGCGCGCTGGCATTTTACGGCCATCACAGCCCATTCGGATATCGTGACCCATTCTGGCACGATGATTGGGATGTTCGCGAAGTTGTCCGCTATGAAGCCACGTCGGAAATCATCATGGGCAAAGGCGAAACGCCCGAAGATCCATCCTTTTTTAACGCCGATGAGGTGTTAATGAATTTGTCCGGTCGGATTGTACGTCCTGACGTATAGCCTACAGGATGCGTAGATTACGCGTAGAGTGTGTAAAGTGGAAAAAGCCCGCCAATCTGGCGGGCTTTGGCTTTTTGGGTGTACGGGGCTTTGACCGGCCTAGCGCGGTGCCATCCGGATGGCGCCATCGAGACGAACATCCTCGCCATTGAAATAGCCGTTCTTGCACATCTCAACGGCCAGCGACGCATACTCTTCCGGATTGCCGAGACGCGCCGGGTTTGGCACTTGTGCGCCAAGCGCTTGTTTCACGTTTTCCGGCGCAGCGGCCAGCAAAGGCGTGTTGAAAATGCCTGGCAGGATCGTGTTGACGCGGATCAGTTCACGCGAAAGGTCACGCGCGATGGGCAGGGTCATGCCGACCACACCGCCTTTGGACGCAGAATATGACGCCTGGCCGATCTGACCATCTTCAGCCGCCACAGACGCGGTGTTCACAATCGCGCCGCGCTCTCCATCAATCGGGTCGAGTGTCATCATTCCGGCAGCTGACTTGGCGATACAGCGGAATGTGCCGACGAGATTGATCTGGATGATCAGGTCAAATTTATCGAGCGGGAAATGCTTGATTTCACCGGTTTTCTTGTCGCGGCTGGCGGTCTTGATGGCGTTACCGGTGCCGGCACAATTGATCAGGATGCGCTCCTGACCGATCGCTGCGCGCGACTTTGCAAACCCGGCATCGACGCTTTCTTCCGAGGTCACGTTGACGTTGCAGAACACACCGCCAATGTCGCTCGCCACGGCTTCGCCTTTTTCCTCGTTTAGATCGAAAAGAGCGCATTTTACGCCTTGGCTCGCAAGCAAGCGGGCGGTGGCAGCGCCGAGGCCAGAAGCACCGCCAGTGATGACGGCTGAAATGTTTGAGTTGAGTTCCATCAGATATCCTCCAATATATGGCTTGGAGGCGATGTAGAAGGAAGTAAGCAAGCGGCCAATGTCTGACCCAACGGAAATCATCATAGAAAACGGTGAATCGGTGCCGACACAGCTGCCTATCCCAACGGAACGTCAGCGCAAACGGACCAAACGCAAGCTGATTCCAAAGCTTCTGCGTGTGGCTGGACGCATTCCATTCGCCGATGATCTCGCCGCCGCCTATTATTGCGCGCTCGACGCGGAGACGCCGATGAAAGCCAAATTGGTGCTTTTCGCGGCACTTGGTTATTTCGTACTGCCGGTCGATGCCATTCCAGATCTCGTCACCGGGCTTGGATTTACCGACGATGCGACGGTATTGGCGACGGCCCTGGGTGTCGTGGGCGCGCATATTCAAGATCATCACCGCGTCGCCGCGCGACGCTTGTTGGGATTGCCTGAACGCCCTACGGCTTAGGGCATGATCTATATCCTGATCGCCTCGGCATTCAGTGCATTGCTGTATGGTGCCTTTTTCTGCAATTCAGCGCCGTCCGCAACGCGGGTGATCCTGAAAGTCACGGCGACGGCCCTGTTGACGCTCTGGGCTTATCTTTCCGGCGCACCTCTACCGCTTGTCATTGCCCTGTCTTTCAGCACGCTGGGAGATGGTCTGCTCGGCGCCAGTGAGAAAACATTCCTGCTGCCCGGAATGGCCGCATTCTTCATGGCTCATGCTGCTTATTTGCCGCTATTCTGGGAGCATGGCGCAGACACACGCCCAGCCCTGATCCTGGCCATCCAGATCGCGCTGACCATAGGCGGGGCGCTGTACATCCGCTCGCTGTTGCCGTGGATGGAAAAAACCATGCGATGGCCAGTGATCGGTTATACAATCATCATTCTGGTCATGACCCATGGCGCCTTGCGGTTGGAGCCGGCGCTATGGCTGGCGACGATTGGCGCCATCGCCTTTGCTGCATCAGACACGATCCTGGCTCTGGAATTGTTCCGGCTAAAACCAGATGCGCCGATCAAGCGCTACACCGCCAGATCAGTCTGGGCGCTCTATTATGGTGGTCAGGCGGCGATTGCCTGGGCGTTCATCCACGCCGCTTATTAACCGATGGTCGGGTCGAAGCTCGGCGAAACCGGCAAGATCTCTTTCACGCCAGATCCATCTTCCAGGGTCGGATCAATTTCCATAATCGCTAATGAGCGCTCGGCTGTCCCGTCATCGCGGAATCGGAACAGTCCATTTATGCCCATAAAGCCGTCGCGATTGATCAGCTCGCCTGGCGACAATTCACCGTCTTCAGACAGGGCAATCACCAAGGCTGCCGCGTCATACGCCACCGCCGCAAGCGAGCTCGGCTTGGCGCCATACATGCGCGTGAAACGCTGTTCGAATTCAGCAACATCCGCTGAAGGTGCGGTCGGGAACCAAGCGCCACGCAAACTCGGTTCGCGCCAGATATTGGGATCATTCCACGCTCCGGTGCCAAGCATCTTCACTTGCCGTGTGTCGACGCCATAATAGGCCAGCAAAGGCGCGATGCGTCGCAAACGATTGCCGCGCTCTGGCACCAGAACCGCCACCCGTGCCCCGTTTTCGACGGCCGCCGCGATGGTTTGTGCAAAATATTCTGCTTCGCTGTTTGGATTGGTCGAGGAGGCCGGATAGAAGCCCGAGGTCAGCATGAAGCCGCCATTTTCAAGCACCGCTTGTTGCATGGCCGCTTCGATCCGCGTTCCAAGCCCACTTTGCGGGCCGAAGAAGGCAAACTGATCATACCCTCGCAAGGCGGCGTATTCGACGATCGCAGCCACTTCTTCCTCGGGGGCGATCGAGGCGAGCCAGGCGCCATAGCTGGCGACGGACCGGTCATTGGAAAAAGCGATGACCGGTTTTGCGGGGTCAGCGGGCTCGCTGTTAAAGCCAAAAAAGTCTTCTTCCTGGGGCGGGGTCAAGGCATCGCGGACCGATTGCACATTGGCGCCGAATAACGGCCCGAGGACGACATCCGTGCCCTGACGTCCCAAGTCTTCTGCAGCCGTAATGGCCTGGCTCTGCGACCCACCGGTATCCTTCGGCAATAAGACAACATTGTCATTGCCGAAATCAAATAGCGCGAGCTCAATTCCGGCGAGCATGCCTTCCGCCTGCTGGCGCACGCGTTCATTCGGGTGGCTGAACGGCAGCAAGACACCGGCCCGGATCAGTTCGCGGCCTTCCATATGCGGCGGCGTGTACGGTCCGGTCGGGGTGTCCCCGCCTGCCACATCTCCCATCCCTTCTTCACCGACCGTGCCGGCGCCGAGATCATCGGTTGGCTCTCCGGTCACCGGATCGACCCGCGGATTGCCCGTCGAGATCGGCCCGACGGGGCCGGGTGAGGACGTCGCACAGCCTGCCAGAGCCAAAAAGGCCGCAAAAAAGAGGATTGGCAGGGGCGCGCGGACGCGCGATGTTGTCGGCAATGTCATCAAAAAATCCTTCTTCCACTGCACCAGACGGACGCGATGTGAATCGCCTTGTCCGCGAGCCTAAATCTCGGGCGGGCGCGGCGCAAGCGCTTGATCCCGGTCTTTACATCATCGCCACACCGATCGGTAATCTTCGCGACATTTCCCTGCGCGCTCTGGATACGTTGAGCGCCGTTGATGAAGTCCTGGCCGAAGATACAAGAGTCGCGCGACGGCTGTTAGATGCGCATGATATTCGCGCCAAACTCAGCCCCTATCATGACCATAATGGGGCGAAGCGGCGCCCCGAAATCCTCGATAAACTCAGTCAGGGCGGGACGATTGCACTGATCAGCGATGCCGGCACGCCGATGGTTTCGGATCCCGGTTGGAAGCTGAGCCGGGAAGCCCTGGATGCCGGCCACAAAGTCATCCCCGTGCCGGGCGCTTCTGCGTTACTGGCAGGCCTCGTCGCCAGTGGTCTGCCAAGTGATCGATTCATGTTTTGTGGCTTCCTGCCGCCAAAATCCGGGGCCCGCAAAAGAGCCGCGGCGGACCTCGCCCTCATTCCCTCCACGTTGGTGTTTTATGAAAGCGGTCCACGTCTGGTCGATTGCCTGCACGACCTGGCTGAAACGCTTGGCGCCGACCGCGAAGCCGCCGTGGCGCGGGAATTGACCAAACTGTTTGAAGAAACCCGGCGGGGTGGCCTGGCGGATCTGGCCAAGCACTATGCTGAAACCGGTCCGCCTAAAGGTGAGATTGTGGTCCTGATCGGGCCACCGATCGCCACAGTGGCCGACGAAGAGACGGTCGATTCGGCGTTGCGGGAAGCGTTAGAATCGCAATCGGTCAAACAGGCCTCAGCCGAAGTGGCGACTCTTTTTGGATTACCAAAACGAAATGTTTATCAGCGGGCGCTCGCTCTGAAGGATGACTGACCGGGATCGCCGGGACGCAGAACGACGCGGAAGACAAGCTGAACGGATCGCCGTGTGGTGGCTGCGCCTGAAAGGTTATGCGATTCTCGCGCAACGCTTCAAACGCCCGGGCGGAGAGATCGACATCATCGCACTTCGCAATCAAACGCTTGTATTTGTTGAAGTAAAGCAACGGCCCACCCTTGAGCTCGCACAATCAGCGGTTCCGGCTCGGGCCTGGCGACGCATCGCCCGCACCGCTGATGTCTGGATCGCGGCGCGCTCGGATCGGGCCGCCTACAATTGCCGCTTTGATTTAATCGCAATCACCGCGAAAGGGTTTCCGAAACACTTTCGTGACTATTGGCGCCCTTGATTGGTGCCGCAATCTCGCCCTATCGAGCTTTTAAATCCACGCAGTGATTCTGCAGCCGCGCCGTTTTAAGGAGCACCCGCCATGTCCCGTTTGATTGCCAGCTTAAGCCTGATCGCCCTGCTTCCGATGATGAGCGGGTGCGCCACCGCGATCGTTGGCGCTGCTGGCGCAACCGCCGTCACCGCCACTCAGGAACGCTCATTTGGCGAGGCCCTGGACGATGCGGCGGTTTCGAATGAACTGAAGTCACGCTTACTCGCCAATGGCGGTCTCGGCGAAGTGGATGTTGAGGTTGCGGCTGGCCTGGTCCTTCTGTCCGGCCGCGTCCAAACTCCAGAATTGCGCTTGAAAGCCGAGAGCATTGCCTGGTCGATCAAGCGCGCAGACGATGTCGCAAATGAAATAAAAATCGAATCGCCGGGCGGCTTTTTTGCCAATGCCTCGGACGAATTGATCTCGACACGGGTGAGAGCGCGTTTGCTCGGCTCATCAACGGTTCAAGTCAATAATTTCAATGTCGAGACCTATGGCGGCACGGTCTATCTGCTCGGCATCGCCCGCTCAGCCAAGGAGCTGGAAAAAGCAGCGGAGGAAGCCAGTCTGGTCGGTGGCGTCAATCAGGTCGTCTCTTACGTCCGCTTGCGCAATGCGCGCGGCGAAGTGGTGGCTTATCAGCCCGGCACGCCCGTGATTGAAGATGCCGGTGAACTGCTCGGTGGCCCCGGAAGCTAAGCGACCGAAATAGACGCGCCTAGCGCAAGACCGCCATGGCTTGTGAGGCGGCATGCTCCAACCCGCCCACTGCGATATTGCTACGCACCATAATGCGAAATCCGACGTAGAGGGCCAACAAGGCTTGCGCCTTTGCCGCCAGATCGACCGCGTCGAGGTCGGGATGGAGCTCCGTCAACGGCACGGTCAAAGCGTCTGAAAGCTGCTCAAATCCGGTCGCAACCTGGGCCCTGGTCTTGGCATCAAGATCAGATTGGTCAGCTGACGCATTGCACAGAAAGCAACCAGAGCGATCCTCTCCCGCGGCAGCGGTCAATGGCGCGAGGACGAAGGTCTTTATTCGCTCCTGCGCTGGCAGGGTCGTGTCTTTCAGAGCGCGCGCTGCGGCGGCGACCACGTCTGTATGATAACGGCCAAGCGCCTTGAGATACATGGAACGCTTGTCGCCAAATGCGGCGTATAGGCTGGCTTTCTGGAGCTCAGTCTCTTTCATGATCATCGAAAGCGAGACGCCTTCAAATCCGCTCTTCCAGAACAATCTCATGATTTTTCTGAGCATTTCCGTGTCGTCAAACTCTCGTGGCCGACCGGGGGCACTGCGATCACGCATGTGTGATCTCCTCTATTCTTGACCAATTGGTCTTTAATCCATATTTCCAAATTCACGAACGCAACTGGGTTCGTTACACCCAATTAAAGACCGAATGGTCTATATATCAAGAAGGACACCTGATATGTCAACGTCAAACGCCATCCTCGCGGGCCAGACCGCAGAACAAGTCAACACGCTATCGAACCAGTTGAGCGGCATTGGCCGCCACAGTTTACGATTCTCGATTGCGGGCGTGTTGGGCTGGATCGGTGCGATGAAATTTACCGCCTATGAAGCCGGCGCGATCGAAGGCCTGGTGGCCTCCAGCCCGCTCACCAGTTGGCTCTATAGCGTGACCAGCGTTCAAGGCGCCTCAAATCTGATTGGCTCAATCGAAATTCTGACCGCGATTGCTTTGCTTGCCGGTCTGAAATTCGCCCGCGTCGGACTGCTCGGCGCGCTCGCCGCCGCGTTCACTTTCCTGCTCACGTTCAGCTTTCTGCTCACAGCGCCAGGTTGGGAGCAAAGCCTCGGTGGCTTTCCGGCTTTGTCCGTCGTGCCGGGTCAATTCCTGCTGAAAGACGCCGTTCTCTTTGCAGGAGCCCTGTTCCTGGCGGGAAATGAACTCAACCGCATCGCCGACCAGACGCCATCATAACTGACCCTGCGCGCAGATCGCCCGACCGCAATCTGCGCGCCACAGAAAGGATAATCTCATGACCAGATCCACCTCGATCAGTCGCATTATCACGCTTGCATTGCTGGCCGCGTTGACCGGAACGGTCTGGGCCATCGCGCTCGCACATCAGCCCTCACTCTACGCCTAGACAAAAAAGGAGGCACGCATGCCACACGTCCTACTCTACACAATGGGTCACTGCCCGTACTGCAAACGCGCCAAGGCCCTGCTCCGCGCAAAAGGCGTCACGGATTGGGAAGAATACGATCTCGAAATCGTTCCCGAGAAACGCGCAGAAATGCTGGCAAATTCGAATGGCCGGCGCACGGTGCCTCAAATCTTTATCGGCGACACTCATGTCGGCGGCGCAGATGAACTCTTCCAACTCGATGCCGCGGGCCGACTGGATCCGCTGCTCACACTCGAACCACAAGTATAAGGATACCTCCCATGGAAACCCAAAATCTCGCTCAGCTCAAAACACTTCTCGGTATGCTCTCTGAGGGTCAGTTTGTTGAAGGCATGGAGGCCTTCTTCGCCTCCGATGTGACCATTCAGGAAGTTGGACAAGCGCCAAAAACCGGCCGTGATCATACGATTGCGGTGGAGAAAGACCTGCTCGCCGGTGTCGCGGAATTTATCCAATATACGGCACATTCCATCGGTGCCGGCGGCGACAAGACATTCTATGACGCAACCATGGAGTTCAAAACCACCGATGGTCAGCACGTCATTCAGAACCAGGCCGTCGTCACGACCTGGCAGAATGGCAAAATTGTCGATGAACGCTATTATCACGGCAATGTCTGATAAAGCAGGCCGGGCCCGCGCTCCGAAAAAAATTGGTCGAAGCGCGGGCTGACCTCTTGCCGTCCAACCGAGCGTGATGAAACACAGGTCAGTTATCTGAAACGGGGCAAACGCAATGGCACTCTCGATCAAAGGCGCTGGCCATTTACTGGCGCGCATCCCGACGGCGCTGTTTCCGATCACACTTGGTCTCGCGGGATTGGGGGCAGCTGGCATGATTGCCGCGCCGCGGCTCGAGTTAGAATTTGCGCGGATGATCGGCGTACCGCTGCTGGTTCTTGCGGGTATCATGCTGATCATTGATGCGCTGCTCTATCTGATAAAATTGCTGCGCCATCGCAGCGAGGTCGATGCAGACCTGTCTATGGCAGATCGCGCCAATTTGCTGGCGCCTGGTTTGATGGCCGGAATGGTCGTTGGCGGCATGTTGACTGAAATCTGGCCCACTGGCCGCATTATCTGGCTGATTGCCTCCGTGTTCCATTTTATCTTGTTGATGGCATTTGTCGGACGTTGGCTCAGACACGATTATGCGCCTGCCGATCTCAATCCAACCTGGTTTCTTCCGGCGGCAGGTATCATGACATCGGCCATGACTTGGCCAGGCTTTGGTCCGATCGAATTTCCATTGCTGACATTTGGCGCGGGTTTGATGGTGTGGATCATGCTCCTGCCCCTGGTCTTCCGCCGCCTTGTGTTTGAGCCCGCGGTGGCGCCGGAACTGCGCCCCACCCTGTTCATTGTCGCCGCCCCTTTTGGGCTCGCCGCCGGTGCGCATCTGACCTTGTTCCCGACCCTTGAATGGCACGTCCCGTTCTTGCTGCTTAGTGGCGGCGCCTTTTTCATTGCGGTGCTGCTCTTGCAGCTCAGCTTTATTCGCAAAGCCGGGATAACGCTCAGCTGGTGGGCAACGACGTTTCCAGTGGCGACGGTCGCCGCCGGGTTTCTGCGCGTTTCTGATCATTCCGGCGAGGTCGCGCTTTATCTCGGCGCAGGCTTGCTCTTGCTTGCTTGCCTGACAACAAGTTTTGCGCTGATCGCAACGGTCCGCGCGGCCTGGTGCACGTGCGCCAAGACGGTGCAGCGAACCGAGCAGCAAATCCAGGCCATGCAGGGATTGGAACGCTGACGCGTTGACCGACGATCAAAACACATGCGGGTTTCTGGGGGTGTCGTTTCGAAAGCCCGTCCCCCTTTGCAATAACATCAATCGCCCTCATATAGGCGGCTGCCAGATTAAGGAGCTGATATGAGCCTGCGCGTTGCGATCCAGACCGATCCCCTAGAAACCGCCAATGTCGAAACGCACACGACATTTGCGCTGGCAGAAGCGGCCCAGAAAATCGGGGCGCAGTTGTTTGAATACCAGCCGCAGGATTTGTCCTATCGCGAAGGCCGGATCACGGCCTATGCGCGGCCATTAAAGGTTCAGCGCGTGGCGGGCATGCCGGCTCTGTTCGAAGACCGCGTGACGCTGGATCTGCGCGACGATGTCGATGTCGTCCTGATGCGCCAGGATCCGCCTTTTGACATGGCCTATATTACAGCTTGCCATATTCTTGAATTGCTCAAGCCTGATACGCTGGTGCTGAACGATCCCGAACATGTCCGATCTGGCCCGGAAAAGCTCTACCCCTTGCTGCAGCCCGACTTCATGCCGCCGACGCTGATCTCACGTGACAAAGCCGACATCGCTGCGTTTCGCGAAGATCATGCCGATGTCATTGTCAAACCGCTTTACGGCTTTGGCGGCGGCGATGTGTTTCGGGTCAAGCCGGAAGATAGCAATTTTGGTCCCTTGATCGACCTGTTCCTGGGCCGCACGCGAGAGCCTTTGATCGTGCAGGCATTCCTGCCGGCTGTCGCGGACGGCGATAAGCGAATCATTCTGATTGATGGCGAAGTGGTTGGCGGGTTTAATCGTATTCCGATCAAAGGACATGCCCGGTCGAACCTTGCCGTCGGCGGCACCGCAGAACCAAGCGACCTGAGTGAAGCGGATCTCGCCATTTGCGCCGCAATTGGGCCGGATCTGAAGGCACGCGGGCAAGTCCTGGTGGGTCTTGATGTGATTGGTGGACGGCTGACCGAAGTCAACAATACATCACCCACCGGCGTGCAGCAGGTCCGAGACTTTACAGGACGCGATCCAGCGGCAATGTTCTGGGATGTTGTGCAAGACAAGCTTGCCAAGTGATGGCCGGTTGGCCAAAAATGGAGCCATGATGATGAAAGCACTTTCTATTGCCTCGCTGCTTGCGCTTGGATTTGCTGGCACAGCATGTTCGCAAGCCAATGAAGCCCCTCAAGCCGACGCCCCGACAGAAACTGCCGAAGCGACCGAAGCGGCGCCTGAGGTCAGCGGCAGCTTCAATCTCGGATTGCCGACAGAGGCCGCTGCGGCACCCGATGTTGGCGGCAGCTTCAATCTTGGCATGCCCACTGATGCGCCGGCCAGCACCGAAGGGTTTAACCTCGGCACCGATGTCGCCGCGTCTAATGGCTTGTCTGACTTGCCGGAAATCGAAACCCCGATTGACGCTGATCAGGCCGCTCCCGCGCCTGAAGATGAAGAGCCAGTAATCCGCCTGGACTGACAATTCCAACTAAATAAAGAATCGTTCTTTATCTGTTCTATACTTTCTGTTACACAGTAATGAGAAGTATAGAGTATGAATGATTGCCAGAATTACCACTTTTGCCTTCGAAGGCATAGACGCTGCGCCGGTTGACGTTCAGGTTCACCTGGCCGGTGGCAATCAGCCATTCTTCACGATTGTCGGCTTGCCCGACAAAGCCGTTGGCGAAAGCCGCGAACGGGTGCGGGCAGCGTTCAGCGCGATTGGATTGGCGCTGCCACCAAAACGGATCACCGTAAACCTGGCGCCAGCCGATCTACCCAAGGAAGGCAGCCATTATGACCTCGCCATCGCGCTGGGGATTATGGCCGCCATGGGCGTATTTCCAACCGATATGCTCGACGGTCATGCGGCGCTCGGCGAATTGTCGCTGGATGGCCAACTCGGGCCGACGCTCGGAGTCCTGCCGGCCGCGATCAGGGCATTGGAACTCGATTTGCGCCTGATCTGCCCTGAGGTTTGCGGCTCGGAAGCGGCCTGGGCCGGCGAAGGCAATCTCGCCGCGCCCAACCTGCTCAGCCTGATCAATCACTTTACCGGCAGACAACAATTGTCCTGCGCACCGCCCGGCGCAGTCGCTGAAGCGCGTGATGACACCGACCTAAAAGATGTCAAAGGACAAGACGGCGCCAAACGCGTGCTCGAAATTGCCGCAGCGGGCGGCCACAATCTGCTCTTCTGCGGGCCGCCCGGGTCAGGAAAATCCATGCTGGCGAAACGCTTGCCGGGCCTGTTGCCCCCGCTCACGGCAATTGAATTGCTGGAAGTGTCCCAGATTCAATCCGTATCGGGCTTGCTGGAACGCGGACAATTGTCTCATTCGCGGCCGTTTCGTGCCCCGCATCATTCGGCGTCCATGGCCGCTCTGGTTGGCGGCGGCATCCGCGCCCGTCCCGGTGAAGTGTCACTGGCCCATCACGGCGTCCTGTTTCTCGATGAGTTGCCGGAATTCACCGGCCAGGTGCTCGACAGTTTGCGACAACCGCTCGAAGATGGCGAAGTGACCATTTCGCGCGCCAATCGGCACGTCAAATATCCGGCCCGGTTCCAGTTGATTGCGGCGATGAATCCCTGCCGGTGTGGGGGGACAGTCGACAATCGCCCGTGTCACAAAGGCCCGAAATGCGCGCAACAATATCAAGCGCGCCTGTCTGGCCCATTCATTGACCGCATCGACCTGTTCTATGATACGCCCGCCGTCATGGCGGCCGACCTGGTCGGACCGCCGGCAGAACAAGGCACCGTAGAAGCCGCACAACGGGTCGCGCGAGCGCGCGCCATTCAATGCCATCGTTATCAGTCTGAGCAGGCCTCGGACCGGCGCTGGCTGAACGTTGATGCGTCCGTAGACGTGTTGGCCGCGGTTGCCCAACCCGATGCGGGCGGCACCCAGTTGTTGAACGATGCGGCCACAACCCTGTCGCTTTCGGCCCGTGGCTATCACCGCGTCATGAAAGTCGCACGCACGATTGCCGATCTCGAGGCCAGTACGGACGTGCGCCGCATCCACGTCGCCGAAGCCTTATCCTATCGCCGTCGGCCGATCGGTGATTTCGCCGCCGCGACGCCATCACGTCTGAACCATTGACCGTGCGCTTTACATCCCGGCATTAAGCAAATCCTCAATGCCTTATGGCATAGATTTCTCAATGAGCGAGAAAACCCAAGATCAGAATGCTGAACAAGCCTTTCTGGCGACAGCAAGTCACGAAATCCGGACCCCGCTGAATGGCATTCTGGGGACGGTGTCCTTGCTGCTCGAAACCGACCTCAATCCATCCCAGCGGGAATATGCCGACGCGATCCGGAATTCCGGCGAACGGCTCCTGGATCTGCTCAACAATGTGCTCGATTTTGCGCGCCTGGATTCGGGATCGATCGAACTTTCGAATGAAGCATTCCGTCCGACAGCCATGGCCCGCGAAGTGGTCGAATTGCTATCGCCCAGGGCGCATAGCCGCGGCCTGGACATTGCCCTGCGGTGTAAGACGGAGCGGTCGCTGACCGTGTTTGGCGATTCCGGAAAAACCCGGCAAATCCTGTTCAACCTGGTCGGCAATGCGCTGAAATTCACTGAGACCGGCGCAATCCTGGTCGATCTGGACTATCGCGACGACGCGCTGTGCCTCGACATATTCGATACGGGACCGGGAATATCCGCAGCGGATCAGAAAACGCTGTTCGACGCGTTCCAGCAGGTTAGCCATGAAGATGCCCAGAAAGATGGCGGCGTCGGACTCGGCCTCGCCATCGTCAAACGGATTTGCGATGCCATGGGCGGCGACGTGACGATTTCCAGCGCCCCTGGTTTCGGCACTTGTTTCAGCGTCCGGCTGCCGTTCAAACAGGTCGCGCCGAAACAACACTTCCCGGCGAATGACGCCATCGAAGGCGGAATTGTGCTGGTCGGTCTGCCGACAGGAACCGCGCTGTCGGCGACAGCAACCCTGGTTCGCGCTGGCGCCCAGGTTCTGAACATCATGCCGCCGGAAGCAGCGCTAAAGGTAAATGCGAAACTGATCCTCGCCAATGCCGACCTTCCGGAACGCACGCTCAAAGCCCTGTGCAAGAGCGCTCCGACATTGATCGTCCTGCGGCATGAAGATCGCGCCGAGATGCCACGCTTCCGTACATTTGGCGCATCTGGCTGGCTGACCCGCCCACTCCGTGCCGCCTCGGTCATCGAGCGCGCCGGGCTCGCCATTGCTGGCGGCGAGGCGGGCGAGAACGAAACGCCGGAATCAGGTTCAGGACATGTCCTGATCGCTGATGACAATCCGATTAATGGATTGATCGCACGCCGCGCCTTGGAATCGTCAGGATTCGCCGTCACGGTAGCCTCAACTGGACGCGAAGCCCTCGACGCGATCGAGCAAATCAGTCCAGACTTAATTTTGATGGACTTGCGTATGCCGATCATGGACGGATTTGAAGCCACCAAACGCCTTCGCGCCAGCGGCAGCCATATCCCTGTGATTGCTGTCTCAGCAGAGATCAATCCAGAGATCGAGAAACGCGCTCTATCATGCGGTGCCAATGGTGTGGCGGCCAAGCCGCTGGACGCTGAAGCCTTGCGTCAACTGGCGTTCAAATGGATCGACATGCCATCGCAAGCGGGGGCAGCGTGAGCGACGCAAGCGGCGCGACATCCGGCCAAACGGAATCGCGCCTGATCCGCGCTCTGAAATCGCTGAACGATCGGAAAATGGCCGCCATGGTCATTCTGTCCTTTGCCGCAAGCTTGCCTTACGGCGCTGTGCTCGGCGTGCTGACTGCGTGGCTCACCGCAGAAGGGATCGGCCCGGCCATTATCGGCGCCATCGGCCTTGGGACAATGGGCTATGCGTTCAAATACCTCTGGGCCCCAGCGTTTCAGCGCGCCCGAGAGCTACCCTTCTTGAAGATTGGTGGACGGCGGTCCTGGTTGATGGCCTTGCAGCTCGCCATTTCCGTCGCACTTATCATTTTGGCCTTTTCCAATCCGGCTCAAAATATCGGCCTGGTGACGATCATTGCTTTCATCACCACCCTGCTCTCTCCGACCCATGATTTGATCCTGGATGCGTGGCGCATCGAAGTCGCAGAATCGGAAGAGGACAAGGATCTGATGTCAGCGCTGTACCAGTTTGGGTACAAGTTTGGCGGCTTTATCAGCGGGTTTGTCGCCTTGATCCTGGCCGCCCGTATTGGCTGGGTCGGGGTCTATGTCATGATCGCGGCCTTCATGGCGCTGTGCATTATTGGCAGCCTGCTGGCGCCAGAACCAAAAGCCACCGAAACGGCTGAAGATGGCACTTATGAACATGTCAGCTATCAGCCCAGCTTGCCAGGTCAGAAAGTCGATATTGGCGTTCTGATCGTGGCCGCGAGTTGGCTCGTCGCCTTTGCGATGATTGCCAGTTTTCTCATTGGCTTTGTCAATGACCCGGAAGGGTCGAGCGCGCGCACCTTTGTCCGCAATCAGGGATGGTTGATCGTGACCTTGACCGTGGTCGTTCCGACCTTGACCTCGGCCTGGCTGGTTTTCATCGAACGCGGCAAGGAAGTTTCTATTCGCGTCGGTGGGGCGGCCGCCAACACACGGCATGCCGTGACCGGAGTCTTGTTCCGCGCGATTTTCGATCCCCTCATGGATTTGCTGAAACGCTTGCGCTGGGGGATTATCCTCGTTCTGGGACTGGCATTGATGTATCGCTTCACGGACGCCGTCTGGGGCTCTCTGGCCTATGCGTTCTATCTTGGCGAAAATTTTGGCGCGCTCGGCCACAGCCTGGATGATGTCGCGATTGCCTCGAAATTCTCCGGCGTGCTTGCAACCATTTTCGGAGCCTTCCTGGGCGCGGCCTTAATCACGCTGCTTGGGCGAATGCCGATCCTGTTCATCGGCGCCATTGTCGCCGCGGTGACCAATCTCTTATACGCGGACCTGGCGGTCGGCGGTGCAAATGTAGATGCCTTCCTGGCTGTCACGCGCCTCGATATCCCCTTGATCGCCTTCGCTGAATGGGCCGCGACCATGCAGCCTGAGACCATCACCATCCCGGCAGACCAGGGACAACGCATGGCGCGATTGATGCTGACAATCTTCGCCGAGAACATTGCCGGCGGGTTGGCACTGGTGGCCATCACCGCCTATCTGACCAGCATTGTGAACCCGCGATACGCCGCAATGCAATATGCGTTACTGGTCTCGCTGACCATGCTTTTGGGAACGCTTGGGCGTGCCTGGCTTGGCGAATTGATGGAAGCGCAAGGCTTCTACCATGTCTTCATTCTGACATTCTGGCTCGGCGGTGTCGCCGTTGTGCTTTGTATTCTTGAGTGGATCCGCCAATCGCGCACCAAGGAGCAGGCGCAGAGCCTGATCCTCAACGAGCAGATCGCATCTCGAAGTTGACGTCTAAGACCCGACCCGGTCAATATCGAATGCGGCAACGGTGGCGAGATTGACAATGTCGTTCACCGTCGCGCCAAGCGATGCAATCTGAACCGATTTTGACATACCGAGCAGAACCGGACCAATGATTGTCGCCCGCGACATCCCTTCCAGAAGCTTGGTTGAAATCGAAGCGGAATGGATCGCCGGCATGACCAGGACATTGGCTTCACCCGACAAGCGTGAGAACGGATACAACACTTTGTGCATCGGGTTCAGCGCGACATCAGCGGCGATGTCGCCTTCATATTCAAAGTCGCAATCTCCACAGGCGTCGAGTATCTCGACCGCATCGCGGACTTTTTCCGCCCGTTCGCCCATCGGATTGCCAAATGTCGAATATGATAAGAAGGCCACACGGGGCACAAAGCCGAGGCGCTTGACGGCCATCGCGGCTTCCTTGGCAATGCCAGCGAGTTGTTCGCCGCTCGGCAATTCATTGACGCTGGTATCAGCAATGAAGATCGTCTTGCCGCGATTGATCACCATCGACATGCCGATCACATCCGCATCAGGCAACGGGTCCAACGACAGCCGCACATCGGTCAGACAGACATCATAATTCCGCGTCACGCCGGTGACCATGCCGTCGGCATCGCCATGCGCCAGCATGCAACTGCCAAACACGTTGCGATCCTGATTGACCAGACGCTGCGCATCGCGCTTGAGATAGCCGCGGCGCTGCAAACGGTTAAACAGATAGTCGGTATAATCTGCATTGCGGTCGGACAGGCGCGCATTGACGATTTCCAGCGCACCCTCCGGCACACCCATTTGTTTCATGGTGCGCTCAACCTGTGCCTGACGACCAATCAGGATGGGTTGCCCCAGCCCTTGCTGTTTGAACGTCCAGGCGGCACGGACGACTTGTGGTTCTTCGCCTTCAGCAAATACGATCCGCTTTTGCTGGCGACGAACAGCCGATTGAACACCCTGCAGGAATGAAGCGGTCGGATCGAGGCGGCGGGCCAGGGAGTGGCGATACTCTTCCATATCCTCGATTGGCTTGCGCGCGACGCCCGTATCCATCGCGGCCTGCGCCACAAAGGGGGGAATAAAGCTGATCAAGCGCGGATCAAATGGCGTTGGAATAATGTAGTCCGGTCCGAATTGCGGTCGGGCGCCGTGATAAGCCGCAGCGACCTCATCCGGCACGTCTTCCCGGGCCAGTTCCGCCAATGCCTTCGCCGCTGCGACTTTCATTTCTTCATTGATGCTGCGCGCCCGAACATCGAGGGCGCCGCGGAAAATGTAGGGGAAGCCCAGCACATTATTGACCTGGTTCGGATAATCCGAGCGACCAGTCGCAATAATCGCATCGCCGCGCACGGCCTTGATCTCTTCTGGCGTAATTTCCGGATCAGGATTGGCCATGGCGAAAATGATCGGATTCTTGGCCATGGATTTGACCATGTCCTGGCTGACCGCGCCTTTGACCGAGAGACCGAGGAAACAATCAGCGCCTTTCATCGCCTCCTCGAGCGTGCGCTTGTCCGTCTTGACGGTGAAAGCCGACTTGAACTGGTCCATCTTTTCCGTGCGGCCCTCGTACAAGACGCCGCGGCTGTCGCACATCAGGATGTTCTCAGCCTTGACCCCGAGGTGTCGGATCAGACCGGCCACAGACAAACCGGCTGCACCCGCGCCAGACACGGCAACGGTCAAATCTTCGAGGCGACGGCCGGTAACGGCGCAGGCGTTGATGATCCCGGCTGCGGCGATGATCGCTGTGCCGTGCTGATCATCATGGAAAACCGGAATATCCAGCTCATCGCGCAAGCGCTGCTCAATAATAAAGGCCTCAGGTGAAGCAATGTCTTCCAGATTGATGCCGCCCCAGGTCGCGCCAATATTGCGCACCACAGTGCAAAATTCATCAATCTCCTTGGTCTGAACCTCGACATCGAAACTATCGATATCGGCAAATCGTTTGAACAGAACAGACTTGCCTTCCATGACCGGCTTGGAGGCCATCGCGCCGAGGTCGCCAAGCCCCAGAATGGCGGTGCCATTGGAAATCACGGCGACGGTGTTGCCTTTCGCGGTATAATCATAGGCCAGATCTTCATCGCGCCCGATCGCCTCAACCGGCACAGCGACACCAGGACTATAAGCCAGCGACAGATCGCGCTGGGTCTGCATCGGCTTGGTCGGCATCATCGAGATTTTGCCAGGGGTCGGGTGCGAGTGGAAATCCAGCGCTTCCTGATCCGTAAAGCTTGGGCGCTTTGTCGTCATGATTTTCGCCTTTCGAGGCTTTTTCAAATTTGTGGAGCCTCATAAGCCTGTCCGCAAGGGGGGACAAGCCGTTGTGATTGCTTTATTCGGGACAGCTCTTGGAGGATTCGCAAGACTGTGCCCGACACCGCTGGACCCGTGAAAAAGCCCAAAGCCCCAACGCCCTTCATGGCGCAATACCTCGCCATCAAAGCGCAGCACGACGATGCGCTACTATTCTTTCGCATGGGCGACTTTTACGAACTTTTTTTCGACGATGCCGTTCGGGCAGCTGAAATTCTCGATATCACTTTGACGTCAAGAGGTGAGCATGATGGCAAACCGATCCCGATGGCAGGTGTGCCTTATCATGCCGCGGAAGGATATCTTGCACGCCTGATCAAGGCGGGCGCTCGCGTCGCCGTGTGCGAACAGACCGAAAGCCCCGCCGAAGCCAAGAAGCGCGGCTCAAAAGCCATCGTCAACCGTGAGATTGTGCGGATCGTGACGCCCGGTACAATCACCGAGGACAGCCTGCTTCCGGCCCGCCAGGGACAAGCGCTGGTGGCTGTCGCCCTGTCAGCGGCCGGCACCGAGGTCGCCTTTGCCGCGTGTGACGTCTCGACCGGTTATTTCGAAGTGCGGGATTTCGCGCCCGAAGCCCTCGCCGAAACGCTCAGCGCATTGCCCATCAAGGAACTCCTGCTGACCGAGCGGGATGCAGACCGCCCCCTGGTCCGCGCCGCGGATGAGGCGCTGCGCCCCCCGACAACATATCGGCCGAACACGGCCGCGAGCGCCAAATCCGGTGAGCGCCTTCTGAAAGACGCCTTCAAGGTCGCTGCTTTGGATGCATTTGGGGTGTTTTCCAAATCCGAGCTCGCCGCGGTCGGCCTCTTGCTGGATTACCTTACGCTGACGCAAGCGGGTGCCGAAATCCGCCTCGACCCCCCTCAACGCGGCGCCAGCACCACGGTGCTGGCTATAGACCCCGCGACCCGGGCCAGCCTTGAGATTGACACAGCGCTGAATGGTGGTCGGCAAGGCACTTTGCTGGCCACGGTTGATCGAACCCTGACTTCGCCTGGCGCGCGGCTTCTGGCAGCCCGCCTTGCCCGCCCGGAAACAGACGCCTCGGCGATCTCTGCCCGTCATGATGCGATTGAGTATTTTCTCGCCAATGATCACCTGCGCGAAGCCATTCGCGGGGCCCTGAAAACGGCCCCGGATCTGGAGCGTGCGCGCGCACGCATCCGACTTGGTCGCGGCGGTCCGCGTGATCTCGCCGCGATTGCCGGGGCTTTGAAAGCCGGAGAGAAAGCCGTTGCCGAAGTGACGCGAGCGCAAACCAATCCACCCGATCTGATTGATATGGCGCTGGGCGCACTCACCTTGTCCGACCAGCCTGATCTTGCCGGGTTGAGCCAGGACCTCGGGCAAGCCTTGAGTGATGACCTGCCAACTCTGGCGCGGGATGGCGGCTTTATCGCGGCAGGATGGGATATACCGCTGGATGAAGCGCGCGCCCTGAAATCAGACAGCCGACAGGTCATCGCCGAACTGCAAACCCGGTATGCAGAGCAGACCGGTATCAACGCGTTGAAAATCAAATTCAACAATGTGCTTGGTTACTTCATCGACGTCCCGGCGCGACATGCCGACCCCTTGATGCAGGCGCCCTTGGCCGAGACCTTCATTCATCGCCAGACCCTGGCCTCGAACGTTCGCTTTTCGACGTCCGAATTGTCAGAGCTCGCCGGCAAAATTTCACGCGCCGACGATATTGCCAAAGGCCGCGAGCTCGCCATTTTCGAGACCTTCTGTCAGCGGGTTGAAAACGTGTCGGGCCCACTCAGCCAGGCCGCGTATGCGTTGGCAGAACTCGATACCGCCACCGCGGGCGCCGAATGGGCAAGCGAAGTTGGCGCCGTCCGTCCGACCCTGGCGAGCGCGCCGGTCTTTGACGCAGAAGGATTACGTCACCCGGTCGTCGAAGCCGCGCTGCGCAAACAAGGCGACGGCTTTACCGCCAATGACACCCAGCTCGATGCGCGCGGGGAAGCCGCGCCGCGCCTGGCCCTGGTGACCGGTCCGAACATGGCCGGTAAATCCACCTATCTCAGGCAAACGTGTTTGGCCGTGATATTGGCGCAGGCAGGGTTGTACGTCCCGGCCCGGCACCTGACATTGGGCCTCGCGGATCGCATTTTCTCTCGCGTCGGGGCCAGCGATGATCTCTCACGTGGGCGATCGACCTTCATGGTCGAAATGGTCGAAACCGCGGCCATCCTGACCCAGGCCACACCGCAATCCTTCGTCATCCTCGATGAAGTCGGACGCGGCACGTCGACCTATGATGGGCTCGCCATTGCCTGGGCTGCCGTGGAACATTTGCACAATACCAATAAGTGCCGCGCCTTGTTCGCCACGCATTATCACGAATTGACTGGGCTGGCGGACGATTTGCCCTCGGCGACCAATTTATCGCTGCGTGCGAAAGAGTGGAAACACGATCTGGTCTTTCTGCATGATGTTCAACCCGGACCCGCTGATCGATCTTATGGTGTACAAGTGGCGCGTCTGGCTGGCCTGCCGTCGCGGGCCGTTAAACGCGCTGAACAAGTTCTGAAAAAACTTGAAGCGGCCCCGGATGCCGTCGACACACTGCCGCTGTTTGCCGCCAGCACCGCGCCGGACCCAGCCGAACCTGACCTTCAGGACCACCCGGCCCTTCAGCTCCTGGAAAACCTCGATCCAGACAGCCTGACCCCGCGCGAAGCGCTGGATCTGATCTATAAGCTTAAAGACAAGACATGAGGATCGCTATCGACGCCTCGCCCAATATATTCTACAGATTCATCGATGGGAGAGGCTGCATCAGTCAGCTAATATCAAGGCAAGATAAGGATAGCTGGGAACTCCATGGCTTATGAAACACTCTTAACCGAGGTGGATGGTGCTGTCGCAGTCATCACATTGAACCGTCCAGACGCACTGAATGCATTCAATAACCAGTTAATGGATGAATTGACGGCTGCGCTTGACCGATTTGACGATGATGCGGAGATTGGCTGCATCGTGATCACCGGCTCAAAGAAAGCCTTCGCGGCCGGTGCCGATATCAAAGAGATGCGCGACCAATCTTATATGGACGCCTATTATAAAGACTTCATCACCCGCAACTGGGAACGCGCGGCCCGCACGCGCAAACCCCTGATCGCAGCCGTTAACGGCTATGCCCTGGGCGGCGGGTGTGAGCTCGCCATGATGTGCGATTTCATCTTGGCTGGCGAGAAAGCCAAGTTCGGGCAACCGGAGATTACCATCGGAGTGTCACCTGGCGCCGGCGGTACGCAGCGACTGACCCGTTTTGCTGGCAAGTCGAAAGCGATGGAAATGTGTCTGACAGGTCGGATGATGGACGCGGAAGAGGCAGAGCGCTGTGGATTGGTGTCCCGGATTGTCCCGGTCGACGATCTGGTCGATGAAGCCAAGGCGGTCGCCAAGAAGATTGCCTCCATGCCGAGAGCCGCTGCGATGCTGACCAAGGAAATGGTCAATGCCGCATATGAAACGCCCCTCAGCCAGGGCATTATGTTCGAACGACGCCTGTTCCATTCCCTGTTCGCGACAGAGGATCAGAAGGAAGGCATGGAAGCGTTTGTTGAGAAACGACAGGCACACTTCAAAAATCAGTAATCTGAAGGCGATTTTCGGGCTCTGGAAAGAGTCAGCAGATTCTTCACCAAGAGCCGCAAGCAACGGTTGACGCCAGCGGGTGGTTTCTGTACTTACCGCCTCTTCGCCAGATAGGGCGACCAAAGGAGTTTTTGATGGCGAATACGAGATCAGCCAAAAAGATGGTGCGCAAGATTGCAACCCGCACCGAAGTCAATAAGACCCGTCGCTCGCGCATGCGCACATTTGTTCGCAAAGTTGAAGAAGCGATTGAGGCCGGTGACAAGTCTGCAGCGGCGGAAGCCCTGAAAGCGGCACAACCGGAAATCATGCGGGCAGCCGGTAAAGGTGTGATCCACAAGAACACATCTGCTCGCAAAGTCTCGCGTCTTTCTGCCCGCGTCAAAGCGATGAGCTAAGCGACAGCAAGCTGTCCGAATACTGATAAAATTGCATAGCCCGCTGGTCTTGCCATGCGGGCTTTTCTCATGCCAAAGTTGCAAAAATAACCCAGTTTCTCAATGTGTGAAATTCCACAGGGAAAGCGTGTTTTTGACGTTGACAGAACAAAGCTTGAATACGCTGTCACTGCTATAGGTTCAAACCTGTCAAGTGCAGTTTTTTGAGATTATTTTTGTGTGATTCTTCAAGGGCTTTGGCCGAGTCAACCGGGGCAAACACGGGCAAGCCAAAGTTTCTTCAGTTGCAACCAAAATCCGTCTCTGATTAACTATATCCATCGACGGAATGTCCTCTGTGTACAGCGTAATTTTTGGGGTGAGCCTCCCCGGCTCAACAATCAGAGGTCGTGTGTGTTTTCCGTTGGTCGCCAAGATGATGAACGCAAGAATAAGAAAGGTGCATCTTATGGGGCTGACGTATGGGGTTGATGGGCAGAACGCTTCCTCCGACAATGCAAAAGCTGGTGAGCAGCTGGGGGCGAAGTCGCTATGGGCGCAATCTGTTGGCGCGGTGGAAGCCGACGCGAAACCCGATAACTCACAACAATGGCTGACAGCGATCCGCTTTGTCGCCGAGATCGACAAATCGATTGTCATCGCCGCACCAGACCAACTGACTCTAGATCGTGTCACGACGGATTTCTCCCGCCCGCTTCAGCAGGCCTGGCAGAAACGTGACCCGAAAAAGCGTCGTTTGAAGTTTGAACTGTGGAACCGCGTTCCCGCCGACGTGCGGGAAATGGTTGGTGATCCGTGGCTGAGTGAAGCCGCGATTATTGATCCCGCGCAGGATCAGGAAGAGCCGGACTATTCCGGACTTGATCTTGATCACACGATGACATTTGCCACTCTGGTCGCTGGACCCTCGAATGCTCGGGCGGTTGGCCTTGGCAAGCGCGTGGCCAGCGGCGCCCCGATCCCGGCTGGCGTAATCGTGATCTACGGTCAGCCTGGCACGGGCAAGACGCATATATTGAAAGCCATCGAGGCTGAGGCGGCTTTGCGCAATGACAAGCGCCGCCTGGCTTATATCTCGGCGGAAGAATTCATGACGCGATTTGTCAGCGATGCACGCGCGGGAGATACCAGCGCGTTGCAGGCTTATGTCAAAAAGAATGATCTGTTGATGATTGACGATCTGCACTGGATCGCCGGCAAGGCCAAAACCGACAAGGCGTTCTTTGGCGCCTTGCGGGCCGTGACGTCCATGGGCGGGCATGTGATCATTACCGCCGATGCCGCCCCCGGCGACATGGTCGGGCTATCCAAGGAATTGGTCGGCGAGATCAAAGGCGCAGCTTCGGTCGAAGTCGCCATGCCCGACAATGAAATGCGCAAGGCCATCATTCAGCGCCATGTCGATCTGATCGCAAAAGACACGCCGAACTTTGTCCTCACAGAGGCCATGATGGATCGGATCGTCGCGACGGTCCGCGGCGCTGGTCGAGAGCTTTGCGGCGTTTTGTGGAGTCTGCAGCTGGAAACCGGTTATGGTGAACTGGCACCGACACCGGACATGCTGGAAACGGTCATCCGCCGCATTGCGGGCGAACCTCGGACCCCGTCTTTGGACGATATCAAGCGGACCTGTATGGATCTCTACCGGATTTCCAAAACCGACATTGAAAGCGCCAGCAAGGTGCGGACGATTTGTCATCCGCGTCAGGTGGCGATGTACCTGTCACGCGTGATGACCGACAAGTCCTTCCCGCAAATCGCGACGGCATACAAAAAGAAGGATCACACCACGGTTCTGCACGCCTATCGCAAGATTAAGAAGGCGCTTGATAAAGGCGATCGTGACATGAGCGATGAGATCGATCGGGTCAAAAACGCGGTGTTCGACCGTCTGGCTGGCCACGACCAGAGCTGATCCACAGCGCAAGTCTGACAAACACTTGCATTTCACACGAAATTCGTGACTTTAGCGGCCCGCTCCCGAAAAGGAGCGGGCTGATTCGTATGCGAAGAGATTATTTGTGGGCTTAGACCGGATAACCGGCAAAGGGATGATGAGATGAAATTGACGATTGAACGCGGCGCGCTTCTGAATGCGCTCGGACATGTCCAAAATGTCGTGGAACGTCGCAATACCATACCCATTCTGTCGAACATCCTGATCGAGGCGACCGATGGCGCCGTCCGTTTCACTGCGACAGATCTCGATATTGAAGCCGTCGACCATGCGGATGCTAAAATTGATGCCGAAGGTGCGGTTACCGCACCAGCAGGCACGCTGTTCGATGTTGTGCGCAAGCTGCCTGCAGGCGCTGATATAGAACTTGAGCTGAACAGCGAAAATCGCCAGCTCGCGATTCATTCCGGGCGCTCCAAATTCTCGCTGCCGACCCTGCCCGCAGGTGATTTTCAGACCATGGTACCGGATGAGGATGCGACGGAGTTTGAAATGGAGGCCGCGGATCTGCGCCGCCTGATCGACAAGACCCGGTTTGCCATCTCGACAGAAGAAACGCGTTACTACCTAAACGGCGTCTACCTGCACACTGCCGATACGGATGCTGGCAAGAAGCTGCGTACTGTCGCCACGGATGGCCATCGCCTGGCGCTTTCAGAAGTCGACGCGCCGAGCGGCGCTGAATCGCTGGAAGGGGTGATCGTGCCGCGCAAGGCGGTTGGCGAAGTGCGCCGTCTCATCGACAATGATGATGGCGATGTCGCGGTTTCCGTCTCTGACACCAAAGTTGTGTTCAAGTCCGGCCGGGCGCAACTGACATCGAAACTGATTGATGGCTCTTTTCCCGATTATGCGCGCGTCATTCCCAAAGGAAACGCCAAAGCCATGATCATTGACAATAAGCTGTTCGAAGCCGCGGTAGACCGCGTCGCAACGGTGTCCGCTGAGCGCTCTCGGTCTGTGAAACTGTCGCTCGCTGAAGGACGCCTGACACTGGCCGTCAACAGCGCCGAAACCGGACAGGGCCATGAAGAGGTCGAATGCGACTACCAGGCCGATGAAATGGATATCGGCTTCAACGCCAAATATCTGCTCGATGTGGCGGCACAGATCGAAGCTGAAGACGCGCGCTTCCTGTTCAACGATCCGGCCTCACCGGCGCTGGTGCTCGATCCCGGTGATGAGAGCGCCCAATATGTGCTGATGCCTTTGCGGGTGTAGTGACCGCACTTACCCGCCTCCGCCTTACCGATTTCCGCAGTCATGCTGCCTTAGACCTGCAGCTTGACGCCCGCCCCGTTTGTCTGTTCGGCGCCAATGGCGTCGGCAAGACGAATGTGCTGGAAGCCATCAGTCAACTTGGACCGGGCCGGGGATTGCGCGCTGCCGCGCTTCCCGAAATGACGCGGCATGACGCGGATGCCGGATGGACCATTTCGGCGACCCTGGATGATGATCGTAAACTGGGCGTTGGTCTCGACTCCAGCGGCAATGGCCATAAGCGCATTGTCCGCTTGGATGGCGCACCGGCGACCGCGACCGATCTTGCGGATCTGATCCGAATTGTCTGGCTCACGCCGGCCATGGACAGCGTGTTTCGGGGGGGTGCGAGCGAGCGCAGGCGTTTCTTCGATCGCCAGGTCATGGCGCACATTCCGAGCCATGGCAGTGTCTCCAATCGCTACGAGAAAGCCATGCGAGAGCGCAATGCCTTGCTGGAGCGCGGCCGCGTTGACCCAGCCTGGGCTGACGCCATTGAAGGCCGGATGGCCGAAGCCGGCGCCATGATTGCTGGCAATCGCGCGCGCATTCTCGCAGCCTTGCAAGCGGCCATAGATCTCCGGCCGGAAGGATATTTCCCGAAAGGTGACCTGACGTTGGAAGGCGACGCCGAACGAGCCGCCATCGAGGGCGCAAGCCTGTTTGACGTTCAGGACCTGATTGCCGAACAGCTGGCCAAAGGTCGCTATCGGGATCAAGCCGCCGGCCGAACGCTATCCGGACCGCACCGGACCGATCTGACGGTCATCCATAGGCCAACCGGGGCCGCGGCTGGGGATGCCTCCACCGGTCAGCAAAAAGCTCTTTTGATCGGGTTGATCCTGGCCAGCGCCAGGGCGCTCAACGGCGATGGCGACGGCCCGAGCCCGCTCATCCTGCTCGACGAAGCTGCCGCCCATCTGGATCGCGATCGGCGCGCTGCCCTGTTCGATGAATTGATCGAGCTTGGCGGCCAGGCCTGGCTCACAGGCACAGAAGAATTTCTGTTCGAGGCGTTTGGAGATCGGGCGCAATGCGTGGAAATCAAAGCCAGCGACTAAAAGGCATCTTTGCCGCGACAGAATGCAATCAGATAGACCAGCGTGGCAAAGGTTCCGACAAAGGCCACAATCCAGACCGGAATGAGCTGCCAGACATTGAAATCAGCATAGAGAATCGCCCAGATCGCGGCGGCTGTCCCGAACATCATGCCGACCAGACCGACGAGCGAGCGCGCCCGCGGCCAAAACACTGCGATCATTAGCACCACGCCGATCCCGGCCAGGATCGCGGCGCCCGCTTGCGGCGATAGATCAACCGGAAGCGGCACGCCCTCATTCAGCCACAGCCAACCGGCAAGCGCGGCCAAAGCGCAGCCCGCTACCCCCATCAGGACTTTGAACACATGCCCGATCATAAATCTACAGCCTCTCCCGCGAATGATGCTAAGCGGCAATCGCGGGTTGAGCAAATTCAAAGCGCCGTGCAGCGCGTGTTGCCAAGGCGTGACGCAGGCATATCCATACAATAGAGTTGGCATCCGAAACGGAGGACCCTCGTGCAACGGTTTATGCTCAGCAGCATCCTGGTCTGGCTCTCGCTTGCCGTCGGCGCATGTCAGTCGGCCTTGCACACTGAAGTTGAGACCGCGCTCGCCAATCCTCAGCATTCCGGCATTCGCTGGGGTATTTTGATTGCCGACATGGACGGGACCGAATTGTTCGCGTCGCGCGCGGATGACCGTTTTACGCCCGCCTCAAACACCAAAATCGTCACCACAATGGCGACGTATCACCATTTCGATGCGCTCGCAGACGACGCCCTTAATCCTGGCACGCGTGTCTATCTTGAACCGGCCGAAGATGGCGACCTGCCCGCTCTGGTCTTGCGCGGTGGCGGCGACGCGATGTTGCAAGACCATCCAGATTGTCAAACCCAGTGTCTCGCGGCGCTGGCCGATGACGTCGCAGCCACCGGGCTTAACGACGTCGCCGCGTTGATTGGTGACGATACCTTATTCCCGTTTGAGCGATGGGGACCGGGGTGGAGCCAGGAAGATTTGCAATACTATTTTGGCACTGCGGTGTCGGCGCTCAGCGTCAATGACAATTTGGTTTGGCTGGAGATTCGCCCCGGTCCCGAACCAGGGGCGCCGGCCATCATCAGCTGGCAGACTGGCGACGACTATTTTACCCTCGAAAACAGTGTTCAAACCACCGCACCAGAGGTCGATCGCGCGTTGCGCGTTGAACGCCATCCCGGCGCCACCACCGTACGGGTCTATGGCACCGTACCCGCGAGCGCCGATCCGATCCGCTTTGGCTTGGCGGTCGATGATCCCGCGGCAATCGCAACCATGCGCTTTGCCCGTCTTTTGCGCGCGCGCGGGATCGAAATCAGAACCGTCAGCACCCGGCATCGGCCCATCGGTCTAATTGACGAGGCCCCGGAGCCAGAGGACGCCGTCCAGTCGACGATGGCAAAACGCAACCGTCTTCCGGATCAACCGATTGCGGTACTGCCGGGCGCGCCTTTGCCGGAAAGCCTGAAGCGGATTTCCAAAGACAGCCAGAACCTGCACGCCGAAATCGCCTTGCGCCGTCTCGGCCTGCTGGCCGGCACCGGCTCACGCGATTTTGGCCTGGCCGTGCTAAGCGCCATGGCGGACGAAGCACAGCTTGCGGATGCCGAGATGACCCTCCACGGCGGATCCGGCATGTCGATCTATAATCGCGTCAGCCCGCGCGGCATGGTCAAACTGCTCGCCTTTGCTGCCCAACAATCCTGGTTTGAGACATGGCTCGCCGACCAACCGATTGGCGGCGTAGATGGATCATTGCAGCGCCGCTTTGTCGGCACGCCGCTGGAGGGCAAGATCTTCGCCAAGACAGGCACGCTGAACGGCGCCAATGCGCTGTCGGGCGTGATGACCGCGGCCAGCGGTCGGCGGCTCTTATTCTCAATTATTGCAAATGACCGTCCGCCTGCGACCCGGTCCGCGGTGCCGGAGATGGACGCGGCATTGGTGGCGATTGCCGAACACTATTGAGAGAACCAGTCCACCAGCCACGGATTAATCTGCGCGTGCATCTGATAGTTCAGTCCATGCTCGCCGCCGTCGACGATCCGGATGTCGCCATCCGGCAGCAATTCTTGCAACTTGCTCGCACTTGAAACCAAAACCGTTGCGTCCTGGTCGCCATATATCGCAAGAACAGGCACACCTGTCGCTGCCAGCCGGCGGAACGTATCTTCCCGGTCCGTCATCGGCATATGTCGCAACGTCGACAACAGGGCTTGCAAATAGCCGCGATATTCAAACTGCTTTGTCACATCGCCCTGTAAACGATCTGCTGGGGCGCGCGCGGATTCATCATATTGAGAATCGCCGAGCAAAATGCCCCTGCCGAACATGCGCCAGAGCCAGTCCCCGATCAGGGGTGTCCGCAACAGCGCGGCGGATGCGCCATCTGCGCCGGCCGTGTCCAAACCTGCTGGTACCAGCAAGACAAGCTGGTTCACGCGATCCGGATAGCGCGCTGCAAATTCCGATACGATTGGCCCTCCCATGGACAAACCCGCCAATCCGAACGGCGCATCAACGCCAACCGCATCAAGCAGCTCAACCAGGGTACGATCATAGAATTCAACATCGTATCGGACGCTGGGGCGATCTGACCAGCCGCGTCCAAAATGATCAAACCGCAAGGTGCGAAACCCGGCCGCCGTCAGCGCATCAACATTTTGCTGATAGATGAAGTTTGGCGTTGAAAAGCCGTGCACGAGCACAATGACCGGACCATTCTCGGGACCATCCCAGCGATAATGAACCTGCCCCGCGCTCAGCGTTGCAAAGGCGCCAGGGGCCTGTGCACGCGCCGCCTGGTCAAGTGGTTTCAAACGCGCTTCCGCCCACAAATACACCCCCAATGAGAGAACGATGATGAACGCCATGACACGTATGATCCAGGCCATTTCAGCCTCCTGATTTTACTCTGTTCTGGCTCAGTTTAGAGGGTTTTCGCAAGGGCAAAGCGAGTGCAGAATGATCGCCCCCCTATTTAAGTTACAAAGCACTGATTTATTAGAACTTTTAACCCAATAAAATACCAGCCACGGATTTCCCTTTTCGCCCGAAAACCCGTATAAAAGAAGGGAATTTGACGAATCACTTGCAGGGATATCACCCGATGACAGACGCGGCCGAAAATAATCCAGAATATGGCGCCGACTCGATCAAGGTTTTGAAAGGACTGGAAGCGGTCCGCAAACGCCCTGGCATGTACATTGGTGACACCGATGATGGCTCGGGTCTGCACCATATGATTTACGAAGTCGTCGACAATGCGATTGACGAAGCGTTGGCCGGACACGCCGATCAGGTGACCGTCACTTTGCACCCTGATGGATCGGCCGAAATCACCGATAATGGCCGCGGCATCCCTGTCGGACAGCACGCCACCGAAGGCCGGTCAGCCGCCGAAGTGATCATGACCGAGCTGCACGCTGGCGGAAAGTTTGACAGCAATTCCTATAAGGTGTCCGGCGGCCTGCACGGTGTTGGCGTGTCGGTTGTGAACGCGCTATCGGTTTGGCTTGACCTGACCATTCACCGGGATGGATCTGAACATCACGTTCGCTTCGTCGATGGGGGACGCACAGAAGCGCCATTGAAAGTGGTTGGCACCAGCCCGACCACCGATCAAGGCGCGGCTTATACGGGCACGGCTGTGCGCTTCCTGGCAAGCCCTGAGACGTTCACCATGACGGTGTACAATCGCAAGACGCTGGAACATCGACTGCGCGAACTGGCATTTCTGAACTCTGGCGTCAAAATCGTGTTCAAGGATCTGCGTGAAGCAGAGCCGTATGAAATCACGCTGGAATATGCCGGCGGCGTCGCCGCCTTTGTCCAGCACCTCAATGTCACAAAGAACGCCTTGATCCCGGACACGATTTTCGTAACCGGCGAAAAAGACGGCATCACGGTCGAGGCGGCGCTGGAATGGACCGACGCCTATCACGAGAATGTTCTGTGCTTCACCAATAATATCCCGCAGCGCGATGGCGGCACCCACCTCGCAGGTTTTCGCGGCGCTCTGACCCGGATCGTCAATAAATATGCTGCCGAAACCGGGATTGCGAAAAAAGAGAAAGTCGACATTTCGGGCGACGACGCACGGGAAGGCCTGACCTGCGTGCTATCGGTCAAAGTGCCAGACCCGAAATTCAGCTCGCAGACCAAAGACAAACTGGTCTCGTCTGAGGTTCGTCCGGTCGTAGAGAGCCTGATCCACGAGAAGCTTGCCGAATGGTTCGAAGAGCACCCGAAAGAAGCTGTGGCCGTGATGACGAAGATTGTCGAAGCGGCTGCCGCGCGAGAAGCGGCCCGCAAAGCACGGGAACTGACCCGTCGCAAAACGGCGCTCGATATCACCTCGCTGCCTGGCAAGCTCGCCGATTGTCAGGAAAAAGATCCAGCCAAGTCTGAAATCTTCATCGTGGAGGGTGATTCCGCGGGCGGGTCGGCCAAACAGGGGCGCGATCGTTCAAACCAGGCCATTCTGCCCTTGCGGGGTAAAATCCTGAACGTTGAACGCGCGCGCTTTGACAAGATGCTGTCCTCGGACCAGGTCGGCACACTGATCATGGCGCTCGGCGCCGGCATTGGCCGAGAAGAATTCGATATCCAGAAACTGCGCTACCACAAGATTGTCATCATGACGGATGCGGATGTCGATGGCGCGCACATTCGGACACTGTTGCTGACCTTCTTCTATCGTCAGATGCCGGAAGTGATTGAAAACGGTTATCTCTACATCGCTCAACCACCGCTTTACAAAGTCTCGCGCGGCAAGTCCGAACGGTATTTGAAAGATGATGACGAGCTTAATGCCTATCTCATCGAATCGGGCACGGACGGAGAGGTTCTGATCCTCGCTGACAGTGCACAAATTGCCGGCGAAGATTTGCGCGAACGCGTGCGCGCGGCAGCGCAATTCAAACAAGCCCTTTGGCGCCTCAGCTTGCGCGCACCGGGTGAGATTGTTGAACAGGCCGCGATGGCAGGCGCGATGGCACCAGGTGCGTCAGACGAGGAAGCTGCGAACGCTGCGGCACGCCTGAACATCGTCGCTGAAGAAGGCGAAGACACGTGGGAAGGCAAGTTCGAAGATGGCAATCTCATCCTGGTTCGCGAAGTGCGCGGCGTGGAAGAAAAGGCCGTGCTCGATGCGCAACTACTGGCCAGTTCTGACGCAGCGCGATTGAACGGCATCGCTCAATCCATCCGTCAGATCTATGTCGAGCCATCGATATTGCGCAATGAAAAGGCCGGCGAGATCAGGGTCACCGGTCCGGTCAGCCTCTTGGAAGCTGTGCTTGCCTCTGGCCGCAAAGGGTTGAAGATCCAACGCTATAAGGGCCTCGGCGAAATGAATGCCGACCAGCTCTGGGAAACCACGCTGGACGCCAATGCCCGTACCTTGTTGCAGGTCCAGGTTGATGACGCCCTCGAAGCGGGAGACATGTTCTCGCGCCTGATGGGCGACGTCGTCGAGCCCCGGCGCCAGTTCATTCAGGACAATGCGCTGGAAGCCGAAGTCGACGTCTAGGCAACAGTGTTCGATCTCTGATTACGACGATCATAGAGTTCCAATTGGTCGATGATTGAGATGATTTGCGCAATTTCATTGCGCAAAGACAGGATGTTTGCCTGGTCAAAGGCGGGCGTCTTAATGTTGGCGGCTTCAAAATGATCCTTGGAGCTTCCGATCAAAATCAGAACGTGCTGATCGTAAAAGGCGACGCTGAGCTGCGTCCCGCCATGTTCCCGGTAAAGCGCCTTGATGTTCTCGATAATCCGCGGATCGATGAGATAGCGCGCTTCGACCTGGTCGGTGGTGAACACATCAAATTGTTTCTCGAATTCCGGGTCGGCGAGATCCGCGCGTTTTAGCGTGTCCGTTTTTTCTCGCCACCACCGGTCGAGACGTCCGCGATCCTTCGTGATGATTGTGTGGCCGTGAAATGTCTTTGTGCCACGCGACAACAGAATAGCGATTCCTTCGAACACCGTGCGTTGGTGCTTTTTCCGCCCGGCCATGAGCTCGATCTCCGCGAACTCAATCTCGACTTTTCGGTACCTGCCCGAAAAGTGATCCTCGGACTCGTAGCTGGTAAATTCCGGCAAGATTTTTGACGGCCTCATCGCACTGGCGGCGATCTTCCCAGACTCTCTGTATCTGAATGGTCCAAAGAGACTTACGATCTGCGGCAGGACCTTTTCTTTATAGGCCCGCTTATACTCCCAATTGGGCCATTGCAGCCAGAACCAAAGCCCAATCAAACCAAATATGGTGACGCCGCCATACGAGTCCTCTAAGCCGGATTGAAGCTTGAGTAAGACATAATCGATCGCCCCCAGGAGCGCTAAAGCAGCGATCCCAACGGGCAGAATCAGTTTCTTTCGAAGCGTATAGGACTTGAGCTGCGTGAGCCGGAACGCTTCAACCTGATTCAATATTGGACGCGACTCGGCTAGAAATTTCTGGGTCGATGCTTCGTCTAACGACATTTCGGGGGCGCGGGTTTGGGGCATGTCACCTCTCGTGCAAAACAGAGCGATGTCCCCAAGTTGTGAAGTGTGACAGAGGTCCCTTAAGGAATGGTGGGACTATTCCCTTGCATTTCAACCAAACCCATTCGATTGCCTGCCGGATCGAAGAACAGCCCCAAGACCACCATGCCGGGAACTTCGAAACGCGGCACATCTGTTTTGCCGCCAGCCGCCTCTATGTCTGCCAAGGCTGCGGTGACATCCGGAACGCCGATATAGAACAGCTTTTCTGCAGGGTCCTTGCGGATGGTCATGTCGAGATTCGCGGCATTGCCGGGAGCGAACGTCACGGGCGTGCCACACGGCCAGTCAAACACGGTCTGATAAAACGCCCGCAGCGCGGCATCATCCGGTCCAGCGATATCAAAAAAAACGATTGGTGCGGACATATGCGCCTCCCTCGATGTGCCTCCCACGCTCGCACGGTTTGGAATGAAATGTCATCACTTGCGCGTTGATGTGACAAATTCACCGCACTTTTACTGTTGAATATTGCTCGTTCAGTGAGTCAAGACTTGCCGATCCCAAGATTTTTCTGGCATATTCCAAATATGGGGATTGAGACTGATTTTGACACCTTGAGCGGATACTGGTCCGGCCAATACTGGCTCGGCGAAAACGATGCTGATGGGGTGAGGTTCTCTGCCTGGCTAACAATTGAACAGGGACGATTGAAAGGCTCCACCCTGGAGCCCAGTCTGTTCGACATTTGCGAGAATAAGGAAAATGAGGCGACGCTGCGCGGGCATGTTTCGCCCGATGAAGTGGTGTTTCTGAAAACCTATAAAGGCGTCGACCACGAACCCGGCTATTATGAAGGCGAATTATCAGATTGCGGGCAACACATTCTGGGCCGTTGGTATTTCGGGTGGCCGGATGAAGTCTCAGGCCGATTTGAAATGACTCTGAAGAGCGCCAGCAAACCGCCCGTGGACGTGCGGCGCGCCTGGGCGCAGTCGCAATCGTAATCGCATAAGTCAGGTCTGGCTTTCCCGTCCGCATACGCTTAAAGCGCGCGGATGCGCGCCGCTTTGTCACTGCCTCTTTTGATTGCTCTGATCGCGATTGCCCTGGGTTCAGGTATCGATGCGATTGTTAAAGGCGTCGCCCCACAGACCGGTTTGCACCACCTCTTGGCTTGGCGGTTTTTGTTTGGCGGCATGATCGCGATCGCAGTGTTCATGGCGCAAAAACGTCCTAAGCCAAGTTGGGAAGCGGTTCGGTTTCATACCGCGCGGGGATTGATCCAGCTTGGCGGCGCCTTCACCTTCTTCTATGCGCTCATGCACCTGCCTTTGGCGGTGGCGACAATTATTGGCTTTACCGCCGCCTTGATGGTGCCATTCCTGGCCTGGCTGTTAATGCGTGAACGGGTGTCGCCCGTGACCTTGATCGCCACCATGATCGGATTTGCCGGCGCGGCACTCGCCGTCACCGGACGACCGGAAACCGGCGCGACCAGCGACAAATGGGTGCTGGGTGCGATCAGCTGCTTCGCGGCGGCATTTCTCTATGCCGTGATGCTGGTCATGCTGCGCATGCGTGCGACAAAAGAAGACGCAACCACAATTGCGATGTTCACAAATGTCGTTCCGGCGATTGCCATGCTGCCTGTCACGCTCGGCTTTTTCGGCCGCGTGAACGGGACCGATATTCTGCTCTTCCTGCTGCTCGGCGGGCTTGGCTACGTGATGTGGTATCTGATGACTTTGGCCTATGCCCGCGCGCCGGCGCAGCGTCTTGCGCCACTGGAGTATACGGCTTTGATCTGGAGCGGTATTTTTGGATCGGTTTTCTTCGCCGAATATCCCGGCTGGCAGATCTGGCTCGGCGCCGCGATTATTATCGGCGCTTGCTTGATTGTCGCCTTTGAATCGCGCTTCGTGACCCGTAAGGAAACCGGTATGCCGGTCAGCGATTTGCCAGAATAGAGCCTAAGCCGAAATCAGGTCGCGATGGCGGTCCAGCATGCCATCTAGCGCCTCCGCGCCGGCAGCGCCCATATACGGCACGACCAGCAACATGAATTGCAAGACCGTGTCGTGGATCAGCGTCGGTCCGCTCCGATCACCGCCTTCAATCAGATCATGACTGAGCCAGAAGGTTAGCGTCGATAGCATTTGCTGAACCAGCGGAGCCCGTAAACGGCGGTCGAGATCTACAATCTCTTGTTTCTCCAATTGACCGAGCACACTTTCGATCGCCTGCCGCTTCATGGCGAGGATCTTGCGGAACCGGTTCGCCAGCCCTGGATAACGTTCCATCATGTCGCCGACATTGCGATAGAAGAAGCGAAAATCGTAAATCTCTTCCAGGACGATATAGATGAAGACCCAATTGTCTTCGATCGACGTGACGGCGCCGTGGCTGCCGCCGAGAATGATCTGCATCTCTTCTTCGAAACGATCAAACAGCGCTTCTATGATCGGTTCTTTGCCCTTGAAATGGTAATAGAGATTGCCCGGCGACATATCCAAAGCATTGGCGATATCAACCGCCGTCTGCTTGGCTTCGCCTTCAGCATTGAAGAGCGCCAGACTGACATCAAGAATACGATCACGTGTTTTCATCGGTTTCGGTTCGCGTATGGGCTGAAAGGCCTGTTTCGCGTGTATATTTGACAGTAAAAGGTCAATATGGAACGAATTTGATCGGCCAAGGTTATCGTAATTTAGACTCTTAACCATAAGAGCAAGCCTTGTGCCGAGCGAGGGAACCCCTCGTTCTGGGAGGTTATCGGAGGCATTAATGAGCAAGACGGCGGATTATATTGGTCAAGCAGCAGCGGACTCGACCAACGCTCTGAACCCGCTTTTGGGCGGATTGAACCGACAGGAGCTGCTTGGCTCTGTCGCCATGATGTTGCGGCGGACCAGTGTTTCGCCGATGGCGAATGCGAAATTTGCCGGCAAGATGGCGAAAGAATCCTACGACATCCTGATGGGCAATTCGGAACGCGAACCCGACCGTAAGGATAAACGCTTCCGTGATCCGGCCTGGGCCAATAATCCGTTCTACAAGCGCGGCCTCCAAACCTATCTCGCTATGCAGGAACACCTCGATGACTGGGTTGGCGACCTCAAGCTCGGCGAAATGGAACATGCGCGCGCGGCCTTTGTGATGAACATGATCACCGATGCGATCTCGCCGACCAATGCGTTGATCACCAATCCAGCGGCCAAGAAACGCGCCATCGACAGTGGCGGCCTGTCGCTGATCAAGGGCCTGCAAAACGCTTATGAAGACCTGACCAAGAATGGCGGCATGCCGAGCCGTGTCGATAAATCACCATTCACTGTCGGTGAAAATGTTGCGATCACGCCGGGTAAAGTGGTGTGGAAGAATGAGATGATGGAGCTCATTCAATACACACCAACGACCGAAGAAGTGCGCGAGATTCCGTTCCTGAACATTCCGCCCCAGATTAATAAATTCTACGCCAGTGATCTCGATCCGATCACCAGCATTGTTCAATTCCTGCTCAAGAACGGGTTCCAGACATTCATCATCTCCTGGCGCAACCCAACCAAGGAACATGCTGAATGGGGTCTGTCTGACTATGTCGACAGCCTGATTCAGTGCACCGAAGTGATCAAACAGATCACCGATAGCGACAAGATCAATATATCGGGTGCGTGTTCAGGCGGAATTACGACGGCGACCTTTGCCAGCCTGCTGGCCGCTGCCGGAGATGACCGGATCAATTCACTGACTCTGCAAGTCTGTGTGCTTGACCCGGAACAAGACGATAGCGAAATGGGCCAGATGGTGTCTCCGCGCAGTCTGGAAATCGCCCGCCGCTATTCCCGCCGCAAAGGCATTCTGAAAGGCGATGATCTGGCGCGCATGTTTGCTTGGATGCGTCCGAATGATCTGGTCTGGAATTATGTCGTCAACAATTACCTGATGGGCGAAGATCCACCGCCTTATAATGTCCTGTTCTGGAACGATGACACGACCAATCTTCCGGCACAATTGCATTCTGACTATCTCGATTTCGGCCTGCAAAAGCCGTTCTCGCACCCGGGCACAATCGAAGTCGCCGGGCATATGGCCGACCTCACCAAAGTCGATACGGACCTGTTCATTGTCGCTGGCGTGACCGACCATATCACGCCCTGGAAAGCTGCATATCGCTCAACCGCCCTGTTCGGATCAGAGAATATCGAGTTCATTCTCTCCAATTCCGGACATATTCAGTCTTTACTCAACCCACCCGGTAATCCAAAAGCCAAGTACTTTCGTAATCCGAGTATTGAGCCGACCGCGGATGAATGGGCAGCTGGAGCTGAGGAAGTTGCTGGATCATGGTGGACCCGTTGGGCAGAATGGCTGCATGAACATGCTGGTGGCATGAAACCAGCACCGAAAGAAGGCGGCTCAGAGCAGTTCCCACCGCTCTATGACTCGCCAGGGAAATATGTGTTCGACTAGGGGCAAGAAGACCTTCGCGCGGCACTGACAGGAGAAGGAGGCCCGAATGGCCACCAGAAAAAGTGCCGGTGACGCGAATGCACGCGTCCCTGAGATCAGCATGGAAACCGTCGGCGCGCATACCGTGCGGGTCGGTTATTGGCCGGCTGAAATCGCATCAAGCAAGCGGCCACTCCTGTTTTTCAATGGCATCGGCGCGAATATGGAGCTCGCTTTCGGGCTTGGCGAGTGGATACGCGATCGCGAAATCATCACGTTTGATATGCCAGGTGTCGGCGAAAGCCCGCCTGCGAAATTTCCCTATCGACCCTGGATGATGGCTCGGGTTGCGCGCCAATTGTGCGATCGTTTCGGAATGGGCGATGTCGACGTCATGGGCGTATCCTGGGGCGGCGCCATGGCGCAACAATATGCCTTTCAATATCGCAACTCTGTCGGAAAACTGATCCTCTGTGCGACCACGGCGGGTATGACCATGGTGCCCGGCAAGATCAGCGCCATTTCCAAGATGGCCGATGCTCGGCGTTATACCGATCCGGATTATATGAAGAAGAATTTCGAGACTCTGTATGGAGATGAAGCTGGCAATGGCGCGTCAGGTCATATCAAGAATCTGAAGCCGCCGGCGCCAATGGGTTATGTCTATCAACTTACGGCCTTTCTGGGCTGGTCCTCATTGCCTTTCATCCGATTTCTGCGCATGCCAACACTGATCATGGCGGGTGATCGCGACGCGATTGTGCCTATGGCCAACGCGCAAATTCTGAAATTTGGCCTGCCAAACGCACGCCTGCACGTGATCGAAGATGGTGGCCATCTCTTCCTTGTCACCAAGGCGCAGGAAACAGTCGGCGAAATTCTCGACTTTCTGGACGAGCCGATGGAAGCCATGCAACCCAAAAGCTTCTGGGAACAAGGCGTCTCCATGGCCTGAAAGCGCTATGTCGCTTTTGAAGCTGTTTCCGAGAATTGATCAGGATGTCTTACTCGCAAGCAGATCCCGCACAGCGCTGCGTCGACGACGGCTCACCGGGACCCGCAATCCGCCATGCGTAACAAGCTCGGAAGAGACATTCTCCGACGCGATCTGATCGACCGCCACCCACCAGGAACGGTGCGTGCGCACACCTGGATAAGCACTCAAGGCAGCGATGGCATCTTCCAGACTCATCAAGATGAGGTCATCGCCGCGACTGGTGAAAACCCGCAAATAGTGGCCTTCAGACTTTATGGCGATTAAGTCGCCATCTCTCAGCTTTTCCGGAATTTTCAAGGAGAAGAATCCGAGCAAATCAGCTCCGCCCTTATGCCTTTCCCGACGCGATAATTCATCTGCAATCAGGATCAAAGGCAGAATGATACAGATCGAAAAGAGCAGCCAGTTCAGTAAGGATGTCGACCAGGCTTCAAAGAAGCTCTGCTCTTCGCGCCCGAAAACTGCGCCGTTCAAGCCTGTGGCCAACAGGCTTCCGCCGAGTGCGAAGGGCGGCATCAGCAGCGCCATGACCACTCTGGATCCCAGTCGGCGAGGCAGTAATGCACGCCCAAGGGCATAGAATGTTTCCCAAAGAATCCACGGTAGGCTGATCGCCAGAAGCCAATAACCGATGCGAGGTATGATCGACATATTGGTAAACGTTCCATACGGACCTGCCAGACCAATGGCAGATCCGATGATCGCCACGAACAGACCTCTTAGCGCCAGCTTTTCGATCACCGGCGCCTCGGCAGATACCATTCGTGCTGCATCAGCGGCGAATGCCAACCGTTTGTGAATTAGACCGGTTTGCGGGTCCTTTTTGGAATTCACACTGCACCTCCGCCAATATTAGATGTCTGTATTCTTTGGAAATTCCAAACAGGCTACAGATATGACAGACATTTTCAATTCAGGGTACGCCTTGCCGCATATGGCCAATGTCTTGGTCCATGTCGGGTTTGGTACGTTGGCAATCATCATGGGCGTGGCGCAGTTTTTCACCCGCAAAGGTGGGCGCGCGCACCGCACGATCGGGCGGGCGTACCTAGCCGCTTTTGTGATCGTTCTATTCACCGCGTTGTTTGGGTCATTCGTCTTCGGGTTCAGAGCATTTCTGGCATCATTGACCCTGTCAGCTGGATACTGGTTGCTTTCTGGCTTGCGCGTCTTGATGATTCGGTCACGCGGTCCCGGCCTGATCGATCACGTGTTCGCCCTTCTATTCATCGGATTGGCAATCGCGTTGGCCGGATTCATGCGCTACGGATCGGTGGAGTCGACCCTACCGGCTTATATCGCGCTCGGAAATCTTGTCGCGATTTGCCTGTATGATATCGCGCGTGGGCTATTCGGTGCGGCTTGGGTACGAAAATCCTGGCTCAATGAACACATTTACAAAATGATTGGCAGTCATGGCGCGCTGCTATCAGCCGCCGGCGGAAACCTCGCGCTTGCCTGGCAGCCATGGAGCATTTTCCTACCGACAACGATCAGCTTCATTCTGATCGCCTTGTTTATCCTTCGACATCCCTTGCGCGCTTCATAATCGAAGTCATGAGCGTGCCCGGTTGACCGCCTGGCTTAGCGCTTCATTTTGACGACATTCGCTGGCGTTTCCGCGCGGGATTCCTGAACCAGTTGCATGCTGCGCAAGTAGGGAATCAAAGCCGACTGATCTTGCGGCCGGCTGAACAGGTAGCCTTGCAACTCGTCACATCCATGATCGCGGAGGAATTGCGCCTGGACATCACTCTCGACCCCTTCAGCCGTTACGGTCAGGTTCAGGGCATGCGCCATGGAAATCGTTGCACGCGCGATGGCGCGGCTTTGTTCGCTCGTCTCGATGCCCCGCACGAACGTCTGATCAAGTTTCAACTTGTCGAACGGAAAGCGCTGCAAATAGGCCAGTGAAGAAAAGCCGGTTCCGAAATCATCCATCGCAATGCGCAGCCCGAGATCTTTGAGCTTGCGCAAGCGGTCGAGAATGAAGGCATTGTCTGAAAGAAATACGCTCTCGGTAATTTCCAATTCCACGCGACCTGGATCAATCCGCGTTTCGTCGAGAATGCGTCCAATCAAGGACAGCAATCGGCTACTGTGCAGCTGCAATGGCGAAACATTGATGCCGACCTTCGTGTCACTCGGCATTTCCAGCGAGGCATGAATGGCGTGCTCGACGACACGATCCCCAAGCGAGATGATAATCCCATTATCTTCGGCAATTGGGATGAATTCCGACGGGGCCACGGTCCCGCGCACCGGGTGATACCAGCGCGACAACGCCTCGACCCCCGTCACCGCGCCGGTCTGGGCATCGACGATGGGCTGGAATTGCAAGTTCAGATTGTCGGACTCAATCGCCTGAGCGAGATCATTGGCCAATTCACGCTGCCCTCTCACGCGGGCTTTGAACGATTCCGAGTATTCTTTCCAGACGCCGCGGCCGCTGCTCTTGGCCGCAAACAAAGCGAGATCCGCCTCTTTCATCAAAGTCGTGACGTCGCTGGAATGTGATTCAATTCGGCGAACACCAATGCTGGCGCCGCACTGAACATCCGTATTGGCATAGTGAAACGGCTTTTGCAGCGCCTCGGTGACATCTTCGACGAATTTCAGCAGGCGGCTGCCGGTCAGTGGCCGCGTGACCAGAAGCGCAAACTCATCACCGCCATACCGGCACAACAAGTCCATCGGTTCGCACAAATATTCCAGCCGCGTCGCGACAAGCTTAAGCACATCATCGCCGCCACTATGGCCAAAAGTGTCATTGATCCACTTGAAATTATCGAGATCGATCCAGATCAGAGCGCTTTCCGAAGACATCCGGATATCGCTGTTCAAATGGGCTTTGACCGCTTCCTTGAAAGACGCGCGGTTGAGCAACCCGGTGAGGGAATCATATTCGGTCAAGAAGGCCGCGCGGTTTTCGCTGATGCGCAATTGGGTGATATCTGTCGCAGAGCCGCGATAGCCCGAGAATCGCCCATCCTCGAATACCGGACGCGCCGAAAGTTTCCAGAACCGGACATCTGCATCGATGGCGTCAGACAATTCCAGTTCCAATGCGACGATTTCAGACCCTCGCGAGATGCGCGCGCGCAGCAATTCACGCTCCGACGACGCTTTGAACAGGCTCAACAGGGACTGGTCCAATATGGCGTGGCGCGCGGTCTCTCCGAGCAATTCATCATTATTGATCGCCGTGATGCGACCGTCTTCTGATGTCGACCAGAAAAACGTATCTGTCGCGAAGCCAACATCGCGCAGCACTGAATTGATTTCGCGCGTCCGTTCCGCCGCGGTTTCGGCTTCGGTGAGCTTCTTATTGTATTCAGAGAAATACCATTTGGTGCAGATCGCCAGCCCGCTAAAATAAGCCAACATCACCATAGAAATCAGCGCCGATGTCAGCTCTGGCTGCATCAGTGTATTCGCCAGAAATCCACCCACTGTCGCGGCGATCAAGAGCCGTCCCATTTGCGGCATATATTGCAGCAGCACCGCAGCCGCGAGCATGCCGCCAGAGAGAATCGCGCCGAAGACCAAATGCGAGTCATAGGGTTCGATGATCGCCAGGATGCCCGGAACAACGCCCCAGCAAACCGTCAGGGCAACAAATGGAAATCGCTTGATCAGCGTTGCAGCAACGCGATCGCCAGCGAACAATTCTTTGCGTTCTCGTGTGCTGTAGAGAAACAAGGCGGCGCATAGAAAAATATGCCCGGTCAGCCAGAACTCAAACAGCCAACTTCCGGTCGCACCTTTCATCATCAGTATGGCAGAACTTACCAGACTTGCCATGAACAGGACGGGCGCAATCAGCGATACGAGCGCGATTTCCCGCGCTTTTTCGAGATCGACGTGAGGTCCGTTATAATCGTTGCTGCCGTTTGACGGCACGACATTGAAAAGCATGTTCCACCCAACTTGCCTGTTTCGTCCGTCTTTCAGAATAGGCGACAAAGGCCACGGAAGCATTGAGTTGATGGGTGGAATTTTCGCGCAGAGGTTTACCTCATTGGAACGAAGACGCCCTGAAGGTAAAACTCCAGGGCGTCAGTATTCTTTATATGATTCCAGGGGTTTAGACCTCTAGAAGCATGCGCTCTGGATCTTCCAAGGCCTGTTTCACGCGGACCAAGAAGGTTACCGCTTCCTTGCCATCCACGATCCGGTGATCATAGGACAGCGCGAGGTACATCATCGGGCGAATGACCACCTGACCATCGATCGCGACAGGGCGCTTTTCGATCCGGTGCATGCCGAGCACACCCGATTGCGGCGGGTTGAGGATTGGCGTCGACATCAGTGAGCCATAAACGCCGCCATTTGTGATTGTAAACGTGCCGCCTTGCATGTCCGCAATCGACAATGTGCCATCACGCGCCTTTTTGGCGACATTGCCAAGTTCGGCTTCGATGCCGGCCAGTGACAGTTCATCGCAATCGCGGAGAACCGGGACCACGAGCCCACGCTCTGTGCCAACGGCCATGCCGATATCATAATGGTTCTTGTAAATGATATCGGTGCCATCAATCTCGGCATTCACAGCCGGGATTTCTTTCAGAGCAGAGACAACGGCTTTGGTGAAAAAGCCCATGAAACCGAGCTTGACGCCATGTTTCTCGAGGAAGGCGTCCTTATAGGTTTTACGCAATTCCATCACCGCGCTCATGTCCACATCGTTGAATGTGGTCAGCATTGCCGCGTTGTCTTGTGCTTCTTTCAACCGGCGCGCAATAGTCTGGCGCAAGCGGGTCATGCGGACCCGTTCTTCCCGCGGCCCAAGATCACGCGGGGCTTTGGTTTCAGCCGGGGCTGCGGCCGCTTTCGGCGCATTTACATAAGCCAGAGCATCCGCTTTGGTGGCGCGGCCATCGCGGCCTGTGCCCGGAATATTGGCTGGGTTGACGCCCGCTTCAGCAGAGATGCGGCGGACCGATGGTGCCACCGGACGTTCGCCGGTTGCCGCCGCAGGCGCAGCAGCCGCTTGTGCGGGTGCTGCAGAGACCGCGGCACTCGCGCCGCCGGCAGAAATGCGTGCAATCACGGCACCCGGGGTAACGCCATCACCCTCGGCAACCAGCCATTCTGCGATGACACCATCCGCACTCGCCGGCACTTCCAGAGCGACTTTGTCAGTTTCGATTTCGGCAATTGTTTCGTCTTTGGAGACGGCATCGCCGACTTGCTTGGTGAAGCTGGCAATCGTTCCTTCAGCAACACTTTCGCCCATGCTTGGCACAGTGACATCGACGGTCGCACCACCGCCAGCGGCGGCGGCGGGTGCCGGGGCGGACGCAGGTTCTACAGCAGCCGGAGGCGCGGCTTTCGCTGCCCCATTGGCGCCACCAAGGCGACCGAGCAGCGCACCAATTTCAACCGTGTCGCCTTCCTGAGCAACGATTTCGCTCAACGTCCCAGCGGCTTCCGCAGACACTTCGACCGCGACTTTGTCGGTTTCAAGCTCGACCAGGACGTCGTCTTTTGCAACGGCCTCTCCAGCGGCTTTCAACCATTTGCCCACGGTCGCCTCGGTCACGCTTTCACCCAGGGTGGGGACTATGATATCGGTCATGTTTGGTCTCTGTCTTCGTCTTTTATATGTTCTGATTAGGTGACCAGGCTGTCTTCTACAGGCTTGTCGCTCAAGGCCGATGAGATAAACGCATCTTTCTCTCTATTGTGGGTCGAGAGCAACCCGGTAGCAGTTGCAGCGGCGGGTGGCCGCCCTGCATATTTGGGTCGAGGATGTGCGCAGCCAACATGATTGGCAGCCCATTCGATTTCATCGCGAATAAACGTCCAGCCCCCCATATTCCGCGGTTCTTCCTGACACCAGACGAGCTCGGCCTGCGGGAACCGTTTCAGCTCTTCCATAAAGGCTTTACGCGGAACCGGGTAGAATTGTTCCACACGGAGCAAATAAATATCGTCTGCGCCAGATTCTTCGCGCGCTTCAAACAAGTCATAATAGACTTTGCCCGAGCACAGAACGACGCGGCGAATTTTATTGTCCGCTACCAGTTTCACCTTGCCTTCACGGCCAGGTGTCTCGGCATCATCCCACAAGACACGGTGGAATGAAGACTTGGTGTTCATGTCGTCCAGTGCGCTGGTCGCGAGCTTGTGACGGAGCAGCGATTTCGGCGTCATAATGACCAAGGGCTTGCGGAAGTCGCGGTGGATCTGGCGACGCAGGGCATGGAAATAGTTCGCCGGCGTCGTCAGATTGCAGATTTGCCAATTGTCTTCGGCACACATTTGCAGGAAGCGCTCGAGGCGCGCTGAAGAATGTTCCGGTCCCTGCCCTTCATATCCATGCGGCAAAAGCATGGTCAGGCCGGACATGCGCAGCCATTTGCGCTCGGCTGAGGAAATGAATTGATCAAAGAAAACCTGGGCGCCGTTTGAGAAGTCGCCAAATTGCGCTTCCCACATCACCAAGGCGTTCGGATTGGCCAGGGAATAGCCATACTCGTATCCGAGCACCGCTTCTTCGGAGAGCAGCGAGTCGATGACTTCATATTCGGCCTGACCTTCACGCAGGTGATTAAGCGCGGTGTAGCGCTCACCCGTCTTCTGGTCGATCATATGACTATGGCGCTGCGAGAATGTCCCGCGACCACAATCCTGGCCGGACAGCCGGACATGGAAACCGTCATCAAGCAAAGTCGCAAAAGCGAGATGCTCCGCGGTCGCCCAGTCGAGGCCTTTGCCGGCATTAATCGCATCGGCGCGGCCTTTGATGACCCGGCCTAATGTTCGGTGAATGCCAATATTTTCAGGCACGGTGGTCAGGACTTCACCGAGCTCTTTGAGCTTGGCTTTTGAGACCCCTGTCTTACCGCGGCGGTCATCATCCTCGGGCAGGCCGAGTCCTTCCCATTCGCCTTCCAGCCAATCGGCTTTGCTTGTCACAACGTCTTTGCCGTCATCAAATGCCTTGTCGAGGAAGGCTTCAAAGGCTTTAACTTCCGTCTCAACCTCTTCGGCGCTCATCAAGCCTTCGGAAACGAGGCGTTCACTGTACAATTCGCGGGTCGATTTATGGCCTTTGATCTTTGTGTACATGACCGGCTGGGTGAACATTGGTTCGTCACCCTCATTGTGGCCAAATCGGCGATAGCAGAACATGTCGATGACCACGTCCTTGCCGAATTTCTGACGATACTCGGTGGCCACTTTCGCGGCATAAGTCACCGCTTCCGGATCATCGCCATTGACGTGGAAAATCGGCGCTTGCACCATCAAGGCAACGTCTGACGGATACGGCGACGAGCGTGAATACATCGGGCTCGTGGTAAAGCCGATCTGATTGTTGATGATGAAGTGAATGGTCCCGCCTGTGCGGTAGCCCTGCAGCCCTGACAGCGCGAAACATTCGGCAACCACACCCTGCCCGGCAAATGCCGCATCACCATGCAATAGCAGAGGCAGCTTTTTCGAACGATCGAGCTGGCCAGTCTCTTCAAATTGCATGAATTGCTTGGCGCGCGCGCGGCCCATAACCACCGGATCAACCGCTTCCAGGTGAGAGGGGTTGGCATTCATCGTCAGGTGAACGGTATTGCCATCAAACTCGCGGTCCGATGAGGCGCCAAGATGGTATTTCACATCGCCGGACCCAAACTCCGTTTCGCCCTGAGTTGAGCCGCCCATGAACTCATGGAAAATCTTCTCATAGTCTTTGCCCATCACCGCGGCGAGCATGTTCAAACGCCCTCGGTGGGGCATGCCAACGACGATCTCGTCAACGCCTAGCGCGCCGCCGCGCTTGATGATCTGCTCAAGTGCCGGCACCGCTGCTTCACCCCCATCCAGGCCAAAGCGTTTCGTGCCAGGATAGCGTTTATGCAAAAAGCGCTCAAAGGTCTCCGCTTCGATCAGCTTGGACAGGATCGCTTTCTTACCTTCTGGCGTAAACGCAACACCCTTGTCCGGACCTTCGATTCGCTCTTGCAGCCAGCTTTTCTCTTCCGGGTCGGAAATGTGCTGGAACTCAATCCCAATGGTGGAGCAATAGGTGCGTCGAACAATGTCGAGGATTTGGCGGACACTGGCGTGTTCCAGTCCCAGCACGCCATCAATAAAGATCTCGCGATCCAGATCGGCTTCTTCGAAGCCATAACTCTTCGGGTCGAGTTCAGGCTGATATTCTGAAATTTCCAAACCAAGTGGATCAAGCTGCGCTTGAAGATGCCCCCGAACCCGATAGGCGCGGATCATCATGATGGCGCGAACAGAGTCTTTGACGGCACGCTCGACATCTTCTCCAGACGCTCCCGGGGACGCGGCTTTGACTTTCTTCTCAAGCTTGGATTCAAGCAGAACCCAATTGCCGTCCAGCGCCGCGGTTTCCTCCGGCGAGTCCGGCTTCGGCCATTCCTTGCGTTTCCAGCTCGCGCCGTCGGCATTGCGAGTCGCGTCAGCGCTGCCATCGCCCAATTCCTGGAAGAAGGCGCGCCAGCTTTCCGGCACCGAATTTGGATTTTCGGCATATCTGGCCTGCATCTGTTCGATCCAGACCGCGCTGCCCCCATACAGAAACAAAGTATCCAGCATTGCAGCGTTTTGCGCGCTGCGGCCACCGTCTACGGGGGAACCGTCATCTGCCATGAGCTACCGTCCTTGTTGTGGACGGCCCGGCGGGGTCAAAACTGGCCTCGTCTGGCCGCCCTTTACCGCTATATAGTGCGGCGTTAACCTTTCAAAACCTCTACCATGGTCGTGCCCAGGCGGGCAGGACTTGGCGATACTTTGATTCCAGCGGCTTCCATAGCTGCGATTTTGGACTCAGCATCCCCTTTTCCGCCCGACACAATCGCACCTGCATGGCCCATTGTGCGGCCTTTTGGTGCGGTACGTCCGGCGATAAACCCGACCATGGGTTTCTTGCGGCCTTTCTTGGCCTCATCGATCAGGAATTGCGCGGCTTCTTCTTCTGCAGAGCCACCAATTTCGCCGATCATGACGATACTTTCTGTTTCGTCATCCGCGAGGAACATTTCCAACACGTCGATGAATTCTGTGCCTTTGACCGGGTCGCCGCCAATGCCGACCGCTGAGGTCTGGCCAAGGCCCTCAACCGAGGTCTGATACACCGCTTCATAAGTCAGCGTGCCAGAGCGCGAGACCACGCCGACAGAGCCTTTCTTGAAGATCTTGCCGGGCATAATGCCGATCTTGCACTGTTCCGGAGTCAAAAGACCCGGGCAATTCGGTCCGATCAGGCGTGAATTTGATTTGTCGAGCTTGGCTTTGACACGCACCATGTCGAGCACTGGAACACCTTCGGTGATGCAGACAATCAGCGGGATCTCAGCATCAATTGCTTCTTCAATTGCAGCGGCGGCGCCGGCTGGCGGCACATAGATGACAGAGGCATTTGCGCCGGTTGCGTCTTTCGCGTCAGCGGCGTTGGCATAGATCGGCAAGGCCGCGCCATTATCGGCGGCCCAGGTTTCACCCGCTTTGCGCGGATGCGTGCCCGCGACCATTTGCGTGCCGAAATAGTCGAGCGCCTGATTGGTATGGAACGATCCGGTTTTACCGGTCAGGCCCTGGACGATAACTTTTGTGTTTCGATCAATAAGAATGGACATGTGTCTTACGCGCCTTTCACGGCTGCAACAATTTTCTGGGCGGCGTCGTCAAGGTCATCCGCTGGAATGATATTCATTCCGCTCTCGGCGAGGATCGCCTTGCCTTGGTCGACATTGGTGCCTTCCAGGCGCACCACCAGCGGCACAGCGAGTGAGGTTTCTTTCACCGCCTGAATGACGCCTTCCGCGATGACGTCACATTTCATGATGCCACCAAAAATGTTGACCAGAATGCCTTTAACAGCCGGGTCTTTCATAATGATCTTGAACGCTGCAGCGACTTTCTCGGCATTGGCGCCGCCGCCAACATCACAGAAATTTGCTGGCTCTTCGCCATACAGCTTGATGATGTCCATGGTCGCCATGGCCAGGCCAGCGCCATTGACCATGCAGCCAATCGTGCCATCGAGCGCAATATAAGCGAGATCCCATTCAGACGCTTCGATTTCTTTTTCGTCCTCTTCGGTCGTGTCGCGCAATTCCATAATGTCCGGGTGACGGAACAGCGCATTGCCATCGAAGCTGACTTTCGCGTCGAGCACACGAAGATTGCCATTCTCCATGACAATGAGCGGGTTGATTTCGAGCATCGACATGTCCTTCTCGGTGAAGGCTTTGTAGAGGATCGGGAACAGGTTCATGCCATCTTCACGCGCCGCCCCGGTAAGCGCCAGAGCGTCACAAAGCTGCGCGGCTGCGGCCTGGGTAACGCCTTCGCTCGGGTCGATTGGCAGAGTCAGAATTTTTTCCGGCGTATCGTGCGCGACCGCCTCAATATCCATGCCACCTTCGGTTGAGGCGACAAAAGCGGGGCGACCGGTTTCGCGATCGACCAAGAGTGAGAGGTAAAGCTCGGACGCAATGTCAGCGCCATCCTCAACATATAAACGATTGACCTGCTTACCTTCGGCGCTGGTCTGCGCGGTCACCAGATGATTGCCGAGCATGGCTTTGGCGTGGTCCATCACTTCTTCTTTCGAAAAAGCCAGACGAACACCGCCTTTTTCACCCGCTTCAGCTTCGATGAACTTACCCTTGCCGCGGCCACCGGCGTGGATCTGGCTTTTCACGACCCAAAGCGGCCCCGGTAATGTGTCAACGGCGGTCTGGACATCGTCGAGTGTGAGAATGGGGACGCCATCAGCCACGGGCGCACCAAATTCTTTCAGAACGGCCTTGGCTTGGTATTCGTGAATGTTCATGTGAAATCAGCCTCTTGCAGCATGCACAGATTCGGGTTCGGACCTGTGAAATTCGTGCCGCTTATAGCATCGCCATTCTTGCTGACAACCGGCTACAACCGCTTTTCCACTATGCAGAATCCAGTATCCGAACTCAAGTTCCGGGGCCATCGATCATCGATTGCGGAAATCAGCGCTCATTGACGCCGATTTCGGAGAACGCCACGGCATTCTCGCGCACCGTGGTGCCGGCATTATCCTTGATTTTCAATGTCATCGTCCGGCCCTCCCAATCGATTTCCACCGCACCGTAATTTTCCGGCGGAAATCCGGTCCCGACCTGGCGCTCATCCATCTCTTCGGACTCGGTTGCAAAACTGACATTCAGCGATGAAGCGGTCAGCTCATTGGCGCTATACGGCAAGATCCCGCCTTCTTCATAGATAAAGGAGGTGTGGCGGTCGCCAGACAAGAACACGACGCCGCTGGCATCGGTTTTCTTGATCAAGTCGAACAGACGTTGTCGTTCGTCAGGCATGGTCGACCAGGCCTCCCAACCATGCGTCGTCGGCATGATCTGAATGGACGACGCAATCAGGCGAATATCAGCGGGTTGCTGCAATTGGTTTTCAAGCCAGGTCCATTGCGCTGCACCCAGCATGTCCTGCATCGATCCAGCGGGCGCCGGAAGATAGCGTTCCTTGCCTTTTGCGCCCCAATCATCTGTCGGCGTCAGGGCTGAGCGGAAGAAGCGGGTGTCGAGCATGATCACCTGGGTGCGCTGTCCTTCCGGTCCGAAGCTGCGCGCATAATACGTGCCGGGCCACTGGCCCACATCCTGATCTTCCAAACCCCAGAAGACTTCGTGGATCCGTTCGGCATAGTGCCGGAACGGGAATTCGCTACCGGAATCATTAGCGCCATAATCATGATCGTCCCAAGCCACCATCATGGGCAGATTGTCGCGCACCGCCTGAAAGTCTTCTCTCGCCGCGAGGTCGGCAAAGGATTCTCGTACTTCCTCAAGATCTGGTTGATTGCCGATATAGGCCCGACCATCGCGATCGCCATAAACATTGTCGCCCACCATCAGGAACAAGTCCGCGTCTTCGGCGGCAAGACTCATCATCGCTGCAGATGGTCCCTTTTCTTCGTCCAGGCAGGAACCCAGCAGCACTTTGCTGATCACCGCATCCGTCGCCGGCAGAGATTTTCCAGCCGGCGCCTTTGGCAGGGCCGCATCCGGAATGGTATCATAATAGTATTCCAGAGCCGCTTCAGCGGTATCAGGTTTTGGCGTAAAAATGCTGATACCACCGGTCTCGGTCGTGCAGCCCGCGAGTGCGAATACCGCCACTCCCCCAAACAATGCCCGCTTCATACTTGTCTCCTGCTGAAAGCCTGTTGCGCTTCCTTATGCAGGAAGGACGACAAGTATGTAACAAGATTCGCAGGGCCTAGGCGGTAAACAACATTTCCCACATCAACCGGCCTGGCAAGAACGAGAACAGGCCTGCGATCAGGATCGCGCCGACAAACATGCCGGTCATGCTTTGCCGATGTTGACGAATGTTGCGCCGACGAATGGCGGCGATACCGAAAGGCAAGCCGATCATGGTCCACGCCGAAAGCGCATGAATGGGACTGAAGGACGTCCCCATCAAGCCGGTAATGAAGAATGACGAAATCGCTGTCACCGCCATCGCAAACACCCAGCTCCAGCCGAGCGTCTTGTGCAGGCCGGCGCCTTTGTGAGACAGCAATAAGACCAAGCCGATGAAAAACGCCGACACAGCCGCAATAACATGGATACGAATGGCGATCGATGCCGCCAAGAGTGGTTCAATCGAGACCCTAAACCGCGGGGCGGCGTCGGGGTGTGAAGCCAGGATCAGCTGACTAACAATTGCATAGATGATCAGCGCGATCAGGGCCGGCCAAACCGGCCCGGGCACACGCTGCACCAGCGCGCGAGGAGAAAGGGGTGGAGGAAACGCTGTTTTTATTGTCATTCCTCTCTCCTCACGCCCAGGTTCCATGGAAGCCGAGCGGCCACGAATAATCGGCCTGCCAGATACAGACCGGACCATCATTCACATTCGCCGCGTCAAAGACGCAGACTTCTGTCACGCCAGCTTTGAGATTGAGCACCGATCCGACCAACCAGCTCTCCGTGTCTGACGCGCCGCCAGCTTTCGGAACGAACAGGAATTCCTCGACAATGCGATTGTCACCAAATGCAAAATTCTGGCTTCGCCCGGTTGACCAATCATGCGTCGCCAACCCGGTTGTTCCCGGACGGTTCGGCGTGGAGCCGCTGGTCAACGCCGTCATTCGACGTTGCTTGCCGCGATAGCGCGGATCAACTTGTGGAAACTCGCCAACAATGCCTGTCTCGACCAGTTTGGCGTCGCCGCTCGTTGGAATCACAACCTGCGTGAGAATACCATCCTCTCTGGACTCATATCCGGTCCACTCACCACGAATCTCAGCAGCGCCGCCACCAACGCCAAGAACTGGCTGCTTATATAGGACAACATCGAATTTGATGGTGCCGTCGCTGTCTTCCCAGGCTGAGCCGGTATGGAAGAACATCCGGGCCGGGGCTTGGGCCCAGCGTTGCCGGGTGAAATCGTCCTTGTCGACGATGAGCATTTGCAGGCCGTGCTGCGGTTGCCACTCAAATCCGGCAACTACAGGCGGGCGCAAATTCTCGTTGATCCAGGGCTGCACCAAAATAATCAGATGGCGTTCCGTCATCGTCCAGTCATGGATGTAGGCAGCGCGGCCAATATCGACCATGCCGAAATCCTCCAGCACGCCCGACTTGGAAATGCGGTATATTCCGACGCGGGGGCCACCCACAGCGAGATTCCAGACCCGACCATCCGGCTCAACTTTTGGGTGGGCGAGGAATGGCATGCCCTTCAAGTCATCGCGCCAGGTTTTGGGACCCTTGGTGTCCAGTGTCTCCGCATTCATCGCAAAGGCCGACCCGGCCTCCCACAAAGCGAGAAGTTCGCCATTCACCATCAACACGGACGTATTGGCAGCATTCACGTCATCTGAGCTCTGCACCGAATAGGATTCATCACCGAGCGTGCCGAACCCCGGGGCGAGGAACTTGTCAGCAACGAGTTCTTCGCGACGCTTGCGGGTAGCCACAAAACGCGCCTGATGCACCGCCTGGCCATCCTCAATCGCGATACGATGGACCAGACCATCGCCATCAAACCAGTGACTGGCAAATTGCTCACCATACTGGAATTGGGCCGGACCATTGCGATACAGCGAGCCCTTCAAATCCGCAGGCGGTTTGCCAAATACCAGCTGCATTGGGGCCGGTTCAAAGCCATGGGTGGGCGCATTCTGGTATCCGATGTGCCAGTCGGGCATGCCGGCTTGACCGGAAAGGCCCGTGGCCGCTTCGGCGCCGCGCGGGTTGACGCTGCAAGCGCCCAGGGCGCCGACCATGCTGGTGCCAAGGCTGGCTTCGATAAAGTGACGACGTGAAAGATCCATGAGTTCGCTTCCTTATGCTGCGGCGTATCGGCTTAGTTCATCGTGATCGTGTGTGCGGTGCCATCGGCTTCGACGATGAATTTGGCATCATCCCATTTGGCTGGACCAAACCGTCCCTTGGCATCATTTGAAAAAGCGTAAGGTTCCGTCGGCATTCCAAACGGATTGGTGTTCATTTCGCCATCATCATTGACGTCGTGATACAGCCGCACAGCATATTCACCGGGCTCAAGATCCGCGAATGTGGCGGTCACCGCAGATCCTTCGACTTTCAGATTGGCGCCAGAGACCGCGCCATCGCCATTATAAGTCGTCTCATCGAACAGGCCCATCATGATGCTGCCTTTGACATCTGAGATGCCTTCCACAGTCACAGTCAGGTCTGAGGCAGTGGCGATCGGCGTCGCAACAATGCTTGTGGCCATCAATGCGATCAGGGCGGATGTGCGGGTCATGTTATTTCTCCTCAATAATGTGTCTGGGGACAGCTGGCGCTGCCATGAGGAAAGCAATGACAAAGCATGGACGCGCGCGCAGCTCATTCTACGTCTAGGGGCTGGAATCGTTCGCGAAATGCAGCCATTGTCATTCGCGAAACGTGAATGAAGGGGCCATGCAGTTTGCGTATCGCGATTGAAATCCTGAAATGGTGCGCCATCGTCGCCGCGCTGGGTCTGATCTTTGCCTGGCTCGGAGTTTACGGCACCGCGCGCGTGCCATTTGTGCAAAGATGGGTGTTCTGGACCACGACCATGGTTGTCGGCGCAGGCGGGTATGCGATTGTTGAGCCGATTGTCTGGGGACGTCGTTTTGAAGGATTGGCGCCGATTTTCAAAATCGGACTGATCGCAGCGATCATTTCGATTCCTGTGACAGTGACGTTGATCTTGCTGAACAATGCGACGCCGACGCTGAATTATGTCAGCAGTCAGTATGCCTATGTTCTGGTGATTTCCTTGATCATCTCCACCGCCTCTTATGTCTTGAAACTTGCCCGAAATGGTCAGCCAGAAACAACGGAACAATCCACCCCCATGGCGACGTTTCTCGAACGCTTGCCCGTCAAGTTTCGCACCGCTGAACTTTATGCGATCTCTTCCGAAGATCATTATTTGCGGGTGCACACAAATCTTGGCGAAGAACTGATCCTGATGCGCCTTGCAGATGCGGTCCGGGAATTGACCGGGGCCGATGGATTACAAGTTCATCGCTCCTGGTGGGTCGCCCGCAACGGGGTCACGGACGAAAAGCGGGTCGATGGCCGCAGCGTATTGGTTCTGCCGAACGGCACAGAAGTACCGGTATCACGTTCATATCGCGGCAAGGCAAAGGATGCCGGGCTCATCCGGTAAGTCGCGTCGTCCTTCAAATTGCCTTATTCGAAACATGCATAGCGCCTATTCGGTATACACAGTGTTCATCAAGGACGGTCGTCCCCATCTCCCGGTTAACGAAAGATAACGGCGAGATCGCCAGAAGACGAAAGACATGACGATGAACACTAATCACATCTTCTCCCGCAGTTTGACACTCCTGTTTACCGGCGCGACGGCCGTGACGCTGTTTCTGGTCGCATTTGCACCAAGTGGGTCTCTGTTCGCAGGCTGACAGACGGCGCCGCTGACGCTCTAACGGACAAGAACTGTCAGTAATTGCGCTTGCCTGGAAAATTGAAACCGCCTAACCGCAAAGCATGCCTGAGCTTCCTGAAGTTGAAACCGTTCGCCGCGGCCTGACCCCGGCCATGGAAAATCAAATCATCAAGAAACTTGAGGTCAACCGACCAGACCTGCGATTTCCGTTTCCGGACCGGTTTCGCGAACGAGTTGAAGGCGCGCGCGTAACCCGCATGGGTCGACGGGCCAAATTTCTGGTCTCTGAACTGTCGACGGGCGACGCGCTAATCATGCACCTCGGAATGTCGGGTCGGTTCACGGTCGACAGCGCCGCGACAGCGGACTTCAAACATGATCCCGGCACCAATCCGGCACATGACCACGTTGTCTTTCATATGCAAGACGGCGCAACGGTCACATATAATGATCCGCGGCGGTTCGGATTCATGGAGCTTTGGCCCATCGAACAGCTCAGCACCTATCCGCGGATCGCGCACCTTGGTCCGGAACCCCTGTCGAACAGATTCAGTTCTGCCTATTTGAGTGAAACACTGCGTGGCAAGGCAGCACCAATCAAAGCGGCGTTGCTGGATCAAGGCGTGATTGCCGGTTTGGGCAATATTTATGTCTGCGAAGCCTTATTCCGGTCCGGCATCAGTCCACGGCGGAAAGCCCATTCGGTTGCGGGTAAACGCGCTGAACGGTTGGCGCCCGCGATCAATGACGTCATCGCTGAAGCGATTGAAGCCGGCGGGTCTTCGATTTCTGACTTTGCCAGCGCCAGCGGCGAGCTCGGTTATTTCCAGAAGCATTTTTCGGTCTATGACCGCGAAGGGGCGCCTTGCGACACCTGTGCTCGCCCAATCACGCGCATCGTTCAGTCTGGCCGTTCAAGCTTTTTCTGCGGTCATTGCCAGCGTTAGGACGCGGCGGCACGGCGCCGTCGCAGTCGTGCCAGAATCGCGACCGCGACAACCCCAAGAACACCGGCGATCATCGCGTATTCCGCGGTCGTCGCAGCGCGCTCTGAAGACAAGTCTTCAACACGTAATTGTTTTCCGAAAAGCAGATCACGTGGTGTCAGCATTGCTCCAACCCTGTTTACGCGGCTGTACTGCAAATGTGTTACACAAAACCTACTTTTACTGATCACCTCACCGGTTTCAGAAGATTATATTTTCAGAATGCTGGGCTCTAATTTCCCCACAGTCGTTGCCACCATTTCCGCTTGGGCTTTGGTTTGCTGACACCGACAGCGCTTGCCGAGAAGCCCCCATCCGCCATTTTCTGTTTGATCTCGGCAAGCTCCCATCCGGTCAGCTTTGCCAGGCTTTCAGCTTCTTCGTCCCAGCGTGAGACGAGGTTTTCAGCGTAAACACCGGCCGCTTCACATTGGCCATAATCGCCGCGCCAGGGGTGACGCAACACATAGCGCCCCTGATAGTTCTCGCGATCGCCTGTGACCTGGAAATTCAGATCCTCGGGGAATGTTCGCCCATCATAACGGACATGCAACCGGGTCACGAATGCATCGACCGGCTGCGGGCCGGGACGAATGGCTGGCCGTGGCATCGGTTGGATGTCTTCCTGTGGCCGGCCTTCATCGAGCCACATCACGCCGAGTTCGCGCAGCTCTGACCGGGTCAGCGGATTGGCGGCGCATGGGTCGCACCAGGACATGTCCCAGGCATATTCCATGAACACCGCTTTGCCATTCTCCTTTTGGGTCTGGTGCTCGAACATGGCTTTGTAAAAATCGCCAAACTCATCTTTGACAAAGATCGGCACATCCATGTTGGAAGGCAGTTTGACGGTCTTGTAATTGGTCGTTTCAACCCGGCCCTGGCGGGTAATCGCGAAAACAAACAATTCCTGTTTTCCTTCCGCATTCACGGTGCCAAGCCGGATCGGCAGCATGAAATTCTCATCTTCATAGGCGACCTGGATCGGGCGCAACATCGAAGAACCGTCATGGCGCTCGAGATTCACTTTCGCGACAAAGAATTTCATCCCGCGCTTGAGGTAAGCATCGACCACGTCTTCGGCGCCATCAGGGATGCGATACTCATTCTGGTTGAGCCAGGTGATCAGGCCGTCGCTCTCTTCGGCGGAGAGAATGAGAATGTCATATTCGCCGACTTCATACTCGGCTTCGATGGTGACGCCGAGATCTTCGGCTTCTTCCATCACCTCCATCAGCACCGGTTCTGGCGATGCCGACATCGCCACCATGTCACGTCGATACCGCGCAAGATCGCAGGGATTTTCATCATAGTATTCGACCAGGCGCGGCGCGGTATACTCATCCAGATGATCGACCAGAGCCGGGTTGGCGACATTGATCTGCTCACGTTCCGGAATGTCGACCACCGGAACGACCATCGCGAATTCATTCGCGTCGCCACGATAGTCCGAGGCCATGGTGATCACGGTGCGCTCTTCATCGCGCACCAACACGACTTTCGAGGCATCATTGAACAGATCCGTATCGGCCTTGGCGACATAGAAGCCGCAAAAGGCAGAGGCGGCCGGCGCCAGCCCAATCGTCCCGAAGGCTAATCCCGCGGCTGCGGCGATAGATTTGAGTTTCATCAATTTGCTCCAATTTGTCCCCATTAGTCTGCTGGCGCTTCGCTTATCTCAGGTTTAGAGAAAAACCCGCGCCACCAGAAAGTCTGTTCATATAATTCGCGCGCTTCGGCTTCCGGCCCGGCCGCTGGTATGACGGTCTTGGGCGTGAATGAGAATGGAATGTCGCCATTGACCCGCGCTTTGGCTTCGATGTCACGATGCTTCCAGCCGGTCAGCTTGGCGACATTGCTGATCTCTTTGCGTTGGCGCTTGATGACGCTGCCAGCATAATCCGCGGCGGCTTCGCATTTGGAGTCTTCGCGCCAGGGTATATTGATGACGTAGCGGCCCTGAAAATAGTCATCATCGCCGGTTTCCTGAAACAACAGGTCTTCTGGAAAACTGTTCGCATCATAGCGCACATGCAGACGCGTCAAGAAGGTATCGCCCCAGAACGGCTCATCCAGCTCTTCGCGAAAAAAATCCACATCTTGAAAATTGTCGCCCCACAAAGCTTCAAACTGCAAGTCTTCATCCAGCAGATCTTCGGCATCATCGCCATCTGACCACCAGACGCCGAGTTCCAGCATTTGCCCATTGGTCGGCGGCGGCGCAGAACATGGGTCGCAGGATCCGATATCGAAAAAGTATTCCATGAAGACGCCGGACCCGCCGGCTTTCTTCACCGACCGTTCGAACAGCGCTTTGTAAAATTCTCCAAATTCTCCTTCGACCTCCTTGAGGTAAAGCGGCACGTCCTTGTCCGTCGGGATTTTTCGCGTTTTGTAATTCACGGTTTCGACCCGGCCCTCAGCGGTCAATGCGAACACGATCAGGTCTTGAGATCCATCTGCATTCAAGGTGCCGAGCCGGATGGGCAACATGAAATTATCATCTTCATAAGCGATCGCGATGGGCGATAAATATTGGCCTTCGGTCTTGGCTTGTTCTTGCAGGTTCACCTTGGCGACAAAGAATTTCAGGCCCTGGCGAATATAGCTTTGCAGAATGCGTTCCGCGCCATTCGGCAATTTATAGCCTTCCAGACTGAGCCAGCGCAGCAAGCCATCGCTTTCGATCGCGGACAAAATCAGGATGTCATATTCACCGACAGTATAGCTGTCCTCGATTGTGACCCCAAAACTCTCAGCGCGCTTTGAGCCGGTGACAATGACGGTTTCGAGGATCGCTTCATCCGCTTCGTCCATAGGGCTGTAAAAAATGTCGGGCGCCCGGCACGGGTCGTCATCATAGTATTCGACCAGACGCGGGGCACTGAACGCATCCAGCGCGTTCAACCCATCTGGCGTCGTGACATGAACCTGGTCCCGAGACAGCACGGTCGGCACCGGGATAACAATCGCAAATTCAGACAGGTCGCCTGTATAGTCGTTCGCCATCGTGACCACAGTCCGACCTTCCTTGCGCGCGATCGCAACTTTCGACGCATTGTTGAATAGGTCGCCATCGGCCTGGCTGACATAAAAGCCGCAAAAGGCTTCAGCTCTCAGTGTAAGCGAGCACAGGACGAGCGCCGACAGCGCGATCCACTTTCTCATATGTCTCCTCCCCAGGATGATGCGTTGATTTCGACGTCCATTCGAAGCGCTTTGCTGGCAGCAAATAATCGAGCAACGGTGTCAGCAGCGCCAGCCCGGCCAGCGCATAAAGCATGGCGCCGCGGATGTGATATTCCCAGCCAAGCCAGGCCGCGAAAGCCGCCACAGTAAATGCGAAAATCAGACGCGCGATCCGACTGTCAGGGGTCGAACGTGGATCGGTGATCATGAAAAAGGCAAAGACCAACAAAGCTCCGGATTGCAATTGATGGATCGGGATCGCCATCGGATCGCCAAGATAAAGCGCCCGCCCGAACAGCATGGCGGCAAACCCCAGCAGGAAGCCGAGGGCAATATCAAGCCGCTTGGCACTCGACAGGACCAAAGCCGCAAACCCGATAGCAAAGGCGATGAAAAGTGGCGCCTGCCCCCATTGGCCGGGCGAGACCCAAGCCGCATTGCCCGCCAGCAAGCTGATGACAACAATGCCGATACAAGCCGGATTGAACAGATGCTTGCCGCGATATCGAATGAGGAATTTCGCGCTGATCGCAACAAAGCCCGCGGCCAACCAGAACCACGCTGAATTGGCACGCAGAAGAATGGACAGAGACAGCGACGTGATCAGGGCCGACTTCCATTGGAAATCCGCAAACCAGCCGACAAATCCTGACTGAAGATTTGAGGCCCGCCAATGGCTGCCCGAATTCGCTTGTCGCCGTGCCTTGCGGGCGTTCAGCCAGACGGTCCCAGCAGCTTGCGCAAACATGGCGCCGAGAATGGCGGCGAATAATGCCTTTGGTCGGGCGCCGAAATCGCTGGTCGTCAACGAAATTGAAAACAAGCCGGAGAGCGCCAGGATTTGCCAATGCCGGGCATCCTGGTTGATGGCCTGAAACAGCCTGAAGCTGTGCGTCCTCACTCCCATAGATTGATTAGAACACACCAATTGCGGGCGAAATAGGGCGTAGTTTTTACAGATCCGCGACACCGACGCCTATGGTGCTTTAAGACTTGTCGTCTTAGATGGCCCTTATGAGCGAACAAGAGACTGTTTCCTTTGGGTTTGAGACCGTGACGCCGGACGAGAAAGTCGACCGGGTGAAAGGCGTGTTTCGCTCGGTGGCGTCGAAATATGATGTGATGAATGATTTCATGTCTGTCGGCATTCACCGGCTCTGGAAACATGACGCGATGAACCGCCTCAATCCGCAACCCGGCGAGCGACACCTGGATGTTGCGGGCGGTACTGGCGAGCTCGCCCGAGCCTTTCTCAGCCTGGCCGATGCGGCCGGTAAGCGGCGCGGCGATCGGCGCGAGGCGACGGCCATTGTCTGCGATATTAATGACGCCATGCTTGAGGCCGGCAAAGCACGTAACGACAATCTCGAATGGGGCGATCGATTGAACTGGGTCTGCGCCGATGGCTCGGCGCTGCCTTACCCGGATCGCAGCTTTGATGCCCTGACCATCAGTTTCGGAATTCGTAATTTCGCTGACCGTCTTGGCGGTTTGAAAGAATTCCGCCGGGTGCTCAAACCAGGCGGGCGTCTAGCCGTGCTCGAATTCTCGCAAATGACGGCGCCGATGCTGCAAAAAGCCTATGATGCCTATTCCTTCTCAGTCATTCCGGAAGTCGGCAAAATCGTCGCCGGCGATCGCGATTCTTATCAATATCTGGTTGAAAGCATCCGCCAATTCCCGGACCAGGAGACCTTCAAGGCCGAGATAGAAGAAGCCGGTTTTTCGAATGTCTCGATCACCAATTTCTCAGGCGGGATTGCTGCGCTTCACTTCGGTTGGGCGATCTGATCCATGTTGAAGGCGCTGGCGGACTATGGACGATTGCTGCGTGCTGGGACGGCGCTCGCCCGTCATGATGTCATTCTACCGGGCGAATATCACAGCCGCCTGCCCTTCCCGGCCAAGCTCGCTGGCAAGACGTTGCGCCTTTTCGGCGGCGGCGCCAAAGGACGCCAAGGCGAGCGGCTGGCAACGGCGCTGGAAAAGCTTGGACCGGCTTACATCAAACTCGGTCAATTCCTGGCGACCCGGCCCGATGTGTTCGGAGTCGAGACCACAACGGATTTGTCGCGTCTAAAGGACAAAATCCCGCCCTTTCCGATGAAAGCCGCGCAAAAGGCCCTCGCAGAAGAATTTGGAGACGCGGAAGCCGATCAGCTTTTCCCGGACCTGTCTGAGCCGATCGCCGCTGCCTCACTGGCGCAAGTGCATCGCCTGCAATCCGCAGATGGCGCCAAAGCGGTGAAAATTCTGCGTCCGAAGGTCGAGACGCTGATTGGCCGCGAATTGCGCGCGATGAAGCGTGCCGCCCGCACGGTTGAACGCGTCAATGTCGAAAGCCGCCGACTGGAGCCGGTCGCCTTCACCGAGACGGTCGCCGCTTCGATGGAGAAAGAACTCGACTTGCGCCTCGAAGCCGGCGGCGCGGATGAAATGCGCGCGCTGTCTTTCAAGGCGGGCTATTTTCATATTCCAGAAGTCGATTGGGACCGCTCTGGCAAACGCGTGCTGACCACGGATTGGGTCGAGGGCAAACCGTTGACCGACCCGCACGCGCTGGACACGCCAGGCATTGATCGCGCCACGCTCGCCAATACGGTGACGCGCGGCTTTCTCGACCATGCCATTCATCATGGCGTCTTTCATGCCGACATGCATGAAGGCAATATGATCATCACGCCGGATGGCCGCCTGGCGCTGGTCGATTTTGGGATTATCGGACGCATTGGCCTCACCGAAAGGCGGTTCCTGGCTGAAATTCTCTGGGGCTTCTTGCGCCGCGATTATCACCGCGTCGCTGAAGTGCATTTCGAAGCCGGTTACGTCCCCGCAGACAAATCCGTCGGCGATTTCGCGCAGGCCTTGCGCAGTGTCGGCGAGCCGATCCATGGCAAGTCGGCGAGCGATGTCTCGATGGGGCGGCTGCTCTTACAGCTGCTGGATTTCACCCACACGTTCGGCATGCATCTGCGCCCCGAACTTGTCCTTTTGCAAAAGACCATGGTGCAAGTCGAAGGGGTCGCAAGAGCGATCGATCCCGGCCACGATATCTGGGCGGCGGCAGAACCGATCGTAGAAGACTGGATCACCCAGAATATGGGCCCGGCGGGTGCTGCGAAACTGGTCGCACAGAATGTCAAAGAGGTCGCCGACCGGCTGAAACGCCTGCCTGAAGTGATGGATCAATTCGAAGCGCAATTGAACAAGCCCGACCCAGCCCCTCTGCCGCGTGAGCGCTTCGCGCCCTGGTGGGGCTGGATGGGGTTCATACTGGCAATCATTGGCGCAATCGTCGTGGCCAGTTCCGGGTAAGACACCGAGTGACATCAAAACCCAGCCGTTAAGACTCACGTTGACTGGTGATGCCCAGACTCGCAAACCTGTCCAACGTGGCCGCGTCCGCACCGGGACCCGGTCGTATAGCGGTGTTTTCTACGGTGAGGTTTGCTCCGGTCTTCCAAGTTGCGCGCAGCGGCGAAAGTTCGCTCTGATCAAGCGCATTCTCAAACAGGACAGGCTCATTCCCCGCCCCAAAAGCCCAACGATCTCCCCACTGCATCATCGCCAATAAAACAACATTCAGCGATTTGCCCTTTGCCGTCAGGAAATATTCGTAACGCTGACCGCGCACGCCGGAATCGACTTTCTCGAAGATGCCTTCATCGATGAGCAAGCTCAGTCGATCGCTCAAAATATTCTTGGCGATTCCGATATGTCGCTGAAAATCACTGAAGCGGGACGAGCCATAGAACGCCTCCCGCACAACAAGAAGCGTCCATGCGTCTCCTAAAATATTCAGCGTCGCCGCGACGGAGCAGGACAGAGTATGCGCTTTGGTCATTGATCGGGCCCGGATTCAATTTGTTGCTTTTCGCACGCGGATATGGCACATAAGGTTTCATTTTGCAACCAAATGGAGTGTCCCGTGAAACAGCTCGAATTCTTGGGGCCAGGCGAACTTGCGTGGCGGGATGTCGATGCGCCAAAAATTAGGGAAGGCCACGAGGTCCTCGTTCGTCCGTTGGCGGTGGGCCGATGCGACCTCGATTATTACACGATCAAAGGGGCACTTCCCTTTCCCGCACCGTTCGCAATCGGTCACGAAATCGTCGGTGAGATTGTTGAGATCGGCAGCAATGTCGAAACCTTCGCCGTGGGACAAAAAGTGGCTGTGCCTTGCAACGTAAATTGTGGGTCTTGCAAAACCTGTCAGCGTGAATTGACCGCGTGTTGTGAGACGACGGAGGGCGGCGCTTATGGCGTACCAGCCGCCTTTGGAGGGTATTATGGCGGCGGCCTCAGCGACTTAATCATTGTGCCCTTCGGAGAGTCGATGCTGGTCCCCATTCCCGACCATGTTGATCCGGTAAGTGTTGCTTGCCTCGGCGATAATATCTCTGATGCCTATCGCACGGTTGGTCCATATCTTGAGCAGGATCCCGACCAATCCGTTCTCATTGTCGGCGGTATATCTGTCGGCCTCTATGCCGCGGCAATCGCCAAAGCGCTGGGGTGCAAGCGCGTTGACTATATGGATCGACGCCAGCATCATCTGGAGATGGCGGAGGCGTTGGGTGCCAATGTCATCGACGCACAAATTGATGGTCCAATAGAAGAAAAATATCAGATCGTCGTGGATGCGAGCGCGCGCATTGAAGGCATTAGTTATGCCCTGAAATCATTGGCGCCAGGCGGAATATGCACGTGCACCGGAACCCACTTCAACGATGCAATCCCAATTCCCTATATGAGCATGTATCAGACCGACGCGACGTTAAAAGTGGGTTTGACTCATTCCAGAGCGGTTATGGATAAAGCCCTCGACCTCGTGATCGATGGCACGTTCAAACCAGAAATGGTCACAACCACATTGCTGCCTTTCGAAGAGGTTGCTGACCATTATGGAATGCCATCCACCAAGCTCGTCGCGACACGCTAGGCGTGTCCCAATCGCGCGGCGCTGAACGCCAGATCAGCGACACCTGAGCCAGCACCAAAAATGCTAATCATAAATTGAAATGGAGTGCGTCATGACAGACACCGGCAACTCAATCCACCCGACCCTTCACACGATGTACAAATGGCAAGTCATGCCAATCCGAATCGGATGGCTGTGCCTTTTGATTCCCTTCTTTTCTCTAACAAATTACATTGTCGGCAGCGCCGTTGTGGTCACCTGCTTGGGATATTTGTATCTGCTGGCGTTCGGAAGAAAATACGATCAATCGCATCGCCAACCGAGCTACAAGGATTTTTTCAGCCTGGATGGTGTGGTCTCCATGTTCAAAAACCCCCGGGTCACCCTAACCGGGTGGTTACATTTTCTGGCATTCGACCTGCTGATCGGACTGTATATCGTCAATGACGCGCAAGGGCACGACATCGCCCACTGGTTTCTGCTCCCAATTCTGGTCATAACACTGATGGCCGGACCATTCGGCTTGTTGCTTTACCTCTTACTACGGCTCTTTTACACGCAAGATGTCGGCCTGTTCTTTTCCATATTGGGGTGAGCCTTGCAGCGCTCTTCATGTCGGTCATGAGACAGACGTGACCGTTCTCGGACGCGGTGTCTGGATGTGCGGTGACTCGCCCTCTGAAGATGCCCGTCTGAGCGCCCAGATCTCACCCCGCCTTGGGCAAGAACACCACAAACCGCGTCCCATTTTCGTTCGTCTCTCCAAGCTCTAAATCGCCGCCCATGGCGCGCGCCAGATCGCGCGACAAAGCGAGGCCCAGCCCCGTCCCGTCGCGACGGGTTGATCCGGCAAATGGCTTGAACAGGTGCGCCCGAGCCTGGTCCGGCAATCCCGGGCCCGTGTCGAGCACACTTAAGACCGCGCCATCATAGCCCACCGAAATCGTCCCCTCACCCGCCATCGCTTCCGCCGCGTTGCGGATCAGATTGGCGCAGATACGATGCAAATGGTCTGGGTCAGCGCGCGCGATTGCGTCTTCAATCACCTCATTGGCAAAGATAATATCGCCATGCGAGGCGAGCGCCTCGGCGGCGGCCTCGCCGACAATATCATACAGCCGAACTGACTGAATGTTCGTCTCTGGTGTCGAAGAGCGACCATATTTCAATGTATCGCTGGCAAGATTGATGGCCCGCTCCAGGGCCCGCTCGAGCCGCGGCAGGCTTTTCGCGACGCGCGGGTCTTCCGACCGAGAGAGACTGTCAGACACCAATTGCGCGGTGGCCAGAGAATTGCGCAAATCATGATTGATCTTGGCGACGGCTTCCCCCAGCTGAGCTAGGCGCTCTTGCTGGCGGAAGGCGTTCGACACCGCTTCTTCCATATCCGACAGCGCGTTCTGGGCCCGGCCAATCTCGTCGCCGCGCGGGGTTGGGGACAGCCGGCGTTTCCAACTGCCCGGCTCATCCTTGATCTGTTCGACAGATTGCGTCACCCGGCGGATCGGGCGCACCACAGTCATCACCAGCATCAGATAAATCAGCCCACCGGTGACGATCGAGATCAGCAAAGACAGTCCGAGAATATTCAGGCCAAACGCTTCCAAATCCGCGCGCAGGCCTTTTTCGTCGACGACAATCTCAATCACCCGGCCCGGACGCGATCCGGCCGCGCGAATGATCAGATAGCGATCCCCCCGGGCGAAGAACGTGCCCATCGTGTCGGCAATTTCGGAGAAATCCGGTGTGTCATCATAAAGGATGATCTTGCGCGTACAGCAGATCTCTTTGCCGGGATTAAGGATCATGTCGCGGCGCTCATCATAGAGCTCAGCGACAGCCAGCACCATAGCGCTTTCGAGCAGGTCTCGCTCTAATTCTTCCGACACCATCCGGCTCGGCGCGGCTTCCAGCGACAAGGCGGCGAGCCGCCCGGCTTCGATCTGGTCCTTGATCCAGTCATTGCGGAAATTCGTGGCGCTGGGCACGAAGATCAGAGCTTCGACCACCAGGACGCTGGCAATCGCGATCAGGAACAGTCTGAAGGACAGACTGTCCCGCCATCGCAATTTGCGCTTGGACGCGCTGGTTTCCGAGGACTCACTCACCTCACGCGAACTAGCTTATGGGATGCGTTGCAGCAACCCAACAAGCGTTCGAGAGGCTTTGCCAAACACAGTTGGGGTGAAGTGCGCACTGGCCGCCCGCTTTACGACCTCCGCCCGGGTTGGGTAGGGTGATATGAAATTGGTCAGCGATTGCACGCCCAATTTATTCGACATGCCATAACCGACAATCTGGATGATATCGCCGGCGCCTTCGCCGACGACAGACGCCCCCAGAATCTTGCCTTTGCGAATAATCAATTTCGCCTCGCCAAGCGTTTTGCCCTCTGCAATGGCCCGGTCATTCTCATGGAACGGGAAGGACGACGTGGTGACGCTGTCGCCATATTGTTCGCGGGCCTCGGCTTCAGTGAGGCCGACTTGGGCCACTTCCGGCGACACATAGGTCACAGCGGGCAGCGGCAAATCACTGGCTTTACTGCCTTGTTTGAACAAAGCGCGGCGCGTGAAGACGGATGCGTGCCATCCGGCCAGATGGGTGAACTGGCCCTGCCCGGCAATGTCGCCAAGCGCCCAGACGCGCGGATTGGATACCGAGCGCAGCTTGTCGCTGACCTGAATGCCGCGCCGGTCAAAATCGACTTTACCGGCCTCAAGCTCGAGCCCATCCAGCATGGCGCGGCGCCCGACCGCGACCAGTAAATGTGTGCCTGTCACGGTGTTGGCGCCGTCATCGCTTTCTGTGTCGACCGAAACATTGCCGTCAGAGCCGGTGATCTTCACCGCCTTGTGGCCTTCGAGAATTTTGACGCCTTCTGCGCGAATGGCATCGACAGCAATCTTGGCATGATCCGCCTCGGCGCGGGCCATGGCGCGCCCCATTTCAATGACCGTCACATCTGAACCGAGGCGATGAAAAGCTTGCGCCATTTCCATGCCGATCGGCCCGCCGCCAAGAATGACCAGATGCTTTGGCTGTTCCGGCAGCGAGAAAACAGTCTCATTGGTGATGTATGGCGTTTCGCTGAGGCCGGGGATGGGCGGAACGAATGCCGTCGACCCCGTCGACACGATGATCCGCCGTGCGGTCGCTTCTGTGGTGGCAGAGACAATCGTTTTCGGGTCTGCGAAACTGGCATGCTCGCGAATGACGGTGACACCCAGTCCTTCAAACCGTTCCTGACTGTCAACCGGAGCGATTGTGTCTATCGCTTTGCGAACGTGCGCTTTGACCTGTTCCCAGTCGACGGTCGGTTCCGAAACACTGACGCCATATTTGGCGCTCTCGCGCGCGGTTTGGGCGTATTTCGCTGTGGTCAGCAAAGCCTTAGACGGAACACAGCCATAATTCAGGCAATCCCCGCCCATCTCGGCCTTCTCATACAGAATGACATTCAGGCCGAGCATCGCCGCACCCGCGGCCGCGGACAGGCCACCAGAGCCACCGCCAATGACGATGAGATCGGCTTTGAGCTTGCGTTTAACGCCCGTTTCACTTGGAGGTGTTGTCATTGTTTTTGTCTCCATAAGCTCAGTCTCGGCCGTCCGGGCCGTTGGTGTTGCAATTGACTCTGACATTTACGCCTCTGCCGGTTCGGCTTTGCGGCCGGAGATTTTCTTGTAAGCCACCGGGATCAACGCCACCACACCGAGCGCCGCGAGGGCTGGCAGCATATTCTTGGCGATGATGGCGAGGTTCGGGTCTTCGCCAGCCGCGAAGGTCGCGCCCAAACCAGACCCCACCCAGGTATAGGCCACCACGCCCGGAATGATGCCGACCGCCGTGGCAATCGCATATTCGCGATACTTGGCGCCGAGCAAAGCTGGAGCGATGTTGGCCACCGGGAACGGCACAACGGGCAAGAGACGCAGTGCAAACATGTATGAGAATGGATTCTCGTTAAAGCCGGATTCCATCTTGCTCATGAACGGACCCGCACGATCGCGAAGCGCACTGCCAATCGAAGTTTTGGCGGCAAAGAACAGCATGCTCGCGCCTAAGGTCGCCCCGGCAATGGTCGCAAGCGAACCGCCAACCAAGCCAAACAGAAATCCGCCGGAAATGGTAATCCACAAGGCGCCCGGGATCATGAACAAGGTCGCCGCAGCATAGACGGCGATGAAAATCGCCACGGCCAAAACGAGATTGTTGGCCACAAACCCCTGTAGAACTTCCTGCTGTTCACGCAATGTATCGAGGGATAAGTACTGGAACAGGCCCATCTGCCAGGCACCGACCATAACCGCAACGATCAAATAGATGGGCCAAAGTTTTACCCAGATCGGGCTTTGTTTCGTCTCAGCTGTATCGCTCATTCTTTTATTCCTTCTTCCCCGGCGCGCGGCGTCTTATGAGCCCTGCTGCTCTTCAATATCGTTTAGAGACCAATCATATTCATGTTTGGTGATCCTGCGCTTGGCTTTGATCTTCTCGGCCAACTCTGGCTCAGCATGTTCCAGGAGATGATCGACTACGCCGTTATTATTGCCACCAAAGTCCTCGCGGAACCACTTATAAATAGTGGAGACTTGCAACGTACCATTGCGGCGAATGGTGACGCCGCGCGGATCATTCACATAGGCGCGGGCGGCACGGTCGAGATCTTCATCCAACGAAGCCCCAAACCATGCTTCAGTCTGCAGGTTCGGGCAACTGAAGGCAGCGCAGTTCACGGCATAATGCACGCGCGGGTCATCCCATTCCACCCGCAGGATCTGATGTTCAATATGATCCAGCGAAACCTCTTCGCCTTCGACGGTGGTGAAGACGCGTTTCCAAGGTCCGACAATATAGCCAGAACGGATCGATTTGGTCGGATATTTACCGACAATATACTGTACCGTCAGCGCATTATAGATATTGGCATAAGCCGCGAATTGTTCGTCGCCATCCAACGTATCGAAATCGAGATCTGCGAAGCTTTCCAGATATGCATCGAGTTTCGCGCTGTCCTCTGTGCTGGCTTGAAGCGCTCCATAATCGAACCGGTTCACACCATCATCAGACTCGACCACGTAAGCGCCGAGAATCTCGTTCCATGGCTGATGCAGTTCGGCATCGTCTGCCGCAGCAGATCCGGTCGCAAGCGTCATTGTGATGGCTCCAGCAGTAATCAGCGTCCGTAGCATAGTTTTGGCATCCCTTCGAAACTTTGTTCGAAGCCGATATATTTCGCGCGGGATCGAGATGCACGACACAGTCCGGTCGCGATCCATCACTCATCCGTGAGCTGGGTTTGAGGTGTAAATCCTGCGGGATTTCTCTTGACCTGCGAGGTTGGCGCACGTAATAGCCGCGCTTTCGAGATTAACACACCTGAGTTGAGGCGAGACGCCGATGAAACGTACATTCCAGCCAAGCCGCCTGAAGCGCGCCCGCACGCACGGTTTCCGTGCCCGCATGGCGACCAAGAATGGCCGCAAGGTTCTGGCCCGCCGCCGCGCGAAAGGCCGGAAGGAACTGTCTGCTTAAAGACAGTCTGCCGGGGACTTCCCATGGCGAAAAAAGATATATCCGAAACTGGGGTCGTTCGATTGAAGAACCGGCCCCAGTTTCTTTTTGTCCGGGGGGGACATTCAGAGCGCCGAAAAAGCCTGGTCGTTCAAGCCCGCCGGCGCAAGGCCTCAACCACAATTGGCGCCGGATTCACCGCGACCAAGAAGATCGGCAACGCTGTGACACGAAACCGCGCAAAGCGGCGATTGCGCGAAGCCGCCCGATCAATGCTGCCCCTTCACGGTGAGGTCGGGACTGATTATGTGTTCATTGCCCGAATGGACACTGCGACGATTGGCTGGCAGCGCCTGCTTGACGATATGGAAAGCGCACTGATAAGCCACGCGCAGCATTTTTCAGTGGGGCCAGGCCCAGCCTGACCCCGCTTTTATTTTAGGATAGACACCGCCAATGTTGCCCAATCAGCAAAACGGTATGGACCCGCAGGACCAGCGCAATTTCATCATCGCCATGGCGCTGATGATCGTATTTGTGTTCGGCTATCAATTTTTTATCCTCGAACCGCAAGCCAAGCGTGCCAATGAAGCGCGCGAAGCCGCGATCGCAGAATCCGGAGGCGTCGAGACGCCGGTCGACGTGCCGGATGCGCCGCTCGAAGAAACGGTGGTCACGGTCGATGAAGCGCTGGTGGAATCGTCACGCGTCGGCTTTAACGCGGCCCGCGTTGACGGCTCAATCAACCTGACCGGTGCGGTCATTGATGATCTCAATCTGAAAGATCACTTCAAGACGGTTGAACGCGAGCAAGAATTACGGCTGTTGCGGCCGGAAAACTCGCCAAATGGTTATACCGTCGGCTGGAACTGGTTCGAAGGTGGAGACTTGCTGGCAGGCAGCAATGATGTTTGGACAGCCAGCGAAAACGCATTCGGCGATGACAATGCCACCGTTCTGACGCTGGAAAAAGACGGCATTCGAATCGAACGAACCATATCGGTCGACGAAAACTACCTATTCACTTTCTCTGATCGCATCACCAATCTTGGTGCCGAAACGCGCAATTTCTCGCCAGTTGGTCTGGTCAAACGCTATGGCGCCTGGAAGGAATTCCTCAACGAAACCGATCCCGGATCAGCGCGCAAGACCGGCTTCGCCCATGTTGGCCTGATGGGCAGTTTTGACACCGCCCTGACCTGGCGCAATTACAACAATCTCTACAAGGGCAAGGGCATCAAGAAAGCCGACGATAATGGTGTTCGCGTGGCCGAAACTGGCGGCTGGCTTGGTCTGACGGATCTGTATTGGATGGCGGCTCTGGTGCCGCAGCAAGGCGAAGGCTTCCGCGCGCGCGTGCGCAATTCTGACAATCATCTTGAAGTGCTGGTCCAAGGCGCTGGCTTGGAATTGGCACCAGGTGCGTCTGTCACCATCGCCAATCAGGTGTTTGCGGGCGCAAAAGAATATGACGTTGTGAATTCGTATGCTGAAGCCGGCATTCCGCGCTTCGGCGATGCCATCGATTGGGGCAACATGCTCTATTACCTGACGAAGGGCCTGTTCTTCGTGCTCGACTGGTTGAAAGGAATTGTCGGCTCTTTCGGCTGGGCGATTATCGGCCTGGTGGTGCTGGTCAAGCTGCCGCTCGTGCCGCTCTACAATCAGAGCTACAAATCCATGGCCAAGATGAAAAAGCTGGCTGAGCCGATGAAGGAAATTCAGGAACGGTTCAAAGCCGACCCGCAGCGCCGCCAACAAGAGGTGATGAAACTTTATCAGCGCGAAAAAGCCAATCCGCTGGCCGGCTGCGTACCCATCCTGTTCACCATTCCGATCTTTATCGCGCTTTATAAGACGTTGTTCGTAACCATTGAAATGCGCCACACCGCATTCTGGTTCGTCAATGACTTGTCGGCTCCGGACCCAACAGCGATCGGCAACCTGTTCGGTCTCTTGCCCTGGGCGGCGGCCGATGTGAAAGCCATTCCGCTGCTCGGCTTTGTCATCGGCATTGGCATATTGCCCATTCTTTACGGGGTCACGATGGCAGGCATTCAGGCATTGTCTCCGCCACCGCCAGACCCGACCCAGCGCACAATCATGATGGCGCTGCCTTTTGTCTTCATGTTCGTCTTCGGAGGTTTTGCCGCCGGTCTCGTGCTGTATTGGGTGTGGTCAAACATCCTGTCTTTGGGGCAGCAATATTTCATCATGCGACGTAACGGGGTCGAAACGCAGCTCGACAAGCTCATCAAACGATTAATCGGGCGGGGCTCATCAACCCCGGCGGAATAAAGTGACGACGTTCTCGGATGCAGCCCTGGAAACCGGACGCAAACTCTGCGCCGGGACCGTAGAGTTTGTCCTCGGCGCGGCCAGCCTGGCGCAGCTTCCGGACGGCAATCGCCCAGAGATCGCATTTGCCGGCCGATCCAATGTCGGCAAATCATCTTTGATCAATGCCATTCTGAACCGAAAAAACCTCGCGCGCTCATCGGCCGAGCCTGGCAAGACGCGGGAACTGAATTACTTCAACGTTGGAGATGGCGCGTTCTGGTTGGTGGACTTGCCCGGGTTCGGTTACGCCAAAGTCTCCCGCGAGCAACAGTCAAAATGGGTGCAATTGACCAAAAGGTATCTGCGCGGGCGCGCCAATCTTCGCCGTGTTTTCCTGCTGGTTGATAGTCGTCGGGGACTGATGGACACGGATCTCGAAACCATGCGGATGCTCGATACCGCAGCCGTGAATTATCAAATCGTCCTCACCAAAGCCGATAAGATCAAGAAATCAGAGCTGGAAAACGTAACGACCAAGATTGAGGCAACCCTCAAGAAACATCCGGCCGCCCATCCAATCCCGCGTGCCACATCGTCCGAAAAAGGTTATGGCATCCCGGAAATCAGAGCCGAAATTGGACAATTGGTGGAGGGCTAAATGTCGATCAGAATTCAAAGCGCCAATCTCGACACTCCGGAATTTTCTGCTTTGATCGACACCCATGCCGAACTTATGCTCAGCCTTTCGCCGCCCGGCTCGTGTCATTTCCTGCCCATGGACGGATTGCGCACACCGGACGTCACCGTCTGGGAAATGCGTGATGGCGATGAGCTGGTCGGCTGCGGCGCTTTGCAAGAACTCTCCGGGACCCATGGCGAAGTGAAATCCATGCACACGCTGCGCCAGCGCCGCGGCAGCGGCTTTGGGCGAAAAATGCTGGCGCACATTCTCAGCGAAGCCCGCATTCGGGGTTATACGCGGCTGAGCCTCGAAACCGGCAGCATGGACGGATTCCAGCCTTCCCGCAGCCTCTATCAAAGCGTTGGGTTCGAAATTTGTCCGCCGTTTGGGTCTTATGGTGAAGACCCAAACAGCGTGTACATGACTTTGTCGCTTTAGAAGCCCTTTCCCAAATCACGCAAACTAAGATAAAGGCGGTCGCCATGACTGAAACGCCGCCCCAGCCTGCGCAACTCACTGCCGAAACCTTGTCAGAGGCGCTGCCTTATATTCAGCGCTATGCCGGGCGTACGATTGTCATCAAATATGGCGGCCACGCGATGGTTGACGCGGCATTGTCAGAGGCCTTCGCCCGCGACGTCGTGCTGCTCAAACATCTCGGTGCCAACCCGGTCGTGGTGCATGGCGGTGGGCCACAAATTGCCAACCTACTCGAGCGGCTGGGCATTCAATCTGAGTTTCGCGACGGCCTGCGGGTCACCGATGATGCGACCATGGAAGCGGTGGAAATGGTCCTCTCTGGCCCGATCAACAAATCCATCGTCCGCGCCATCAATGCGGCGGGGGGGAAAGCCGTTGGTCTGTCCGGATCAGATGGCGACCTGATGCGAGTCACGAAGGCGACGCGGACGCAGCGCGACGCGACCAGCGAAATCGAGAAAGTCGTTGATCTCGGATATGTCGGTGAACCTGACAAAATTGACATCTCCGTCGTCAACGCTCTGATGGAAAGCGATAAAGGTATCATTCCGGTGATCGCCCCGGTCGGCGTCGGGGATGATGACCGGCGTTACAATGTCAACGCGGATACCGCTGCCGGTGCCGTCGCAGCAGCCCTGCAAGCCAAACGCTTGCTGCTGCTGACGGATGTTGCCGGTGTGCTGGATAAGCAGGGCGCATTGATCCGCGAGATCCGCCGCGACCGAGTCGAAGCCCTGATGCAGGATGGCACAATCACAGGCGGAATGATTCCAAAGCTTGAAACGGCTGCAAAAGCCGTCAACATGGGGGTTGGCGGGGCAGTGATCTTAGATGGGCGTGCAAAACACGCTCTGCTCATGGAGCTCTTTACCGAACATGGCGCAGGTACCTTTGTCTATTAAGACCCTCCTTGGAATTTTCGCATTCGCGTTAACCATGGCTTTACCCGCCACCGCGACGGCGCAGACGAATTCTGATGGTTGGGAAATCTGTAACGAGACCAGTTATATCATCGAAGCTGCGACGGGTCGTTATGAAGGCCAGGGTGTGGTGGTCGAAGGCTGGACCCGGTTGCGTCCCGGCGCGTGCGAGCGCGTGATTGAAGGCGCCTTGCGGCCCGGCATTCATTACTTGTTCGGACGGTCTTCTACGGCCCATCGTGGCGGCCGAAAAGTCTGGGGCGGTCAGACCCAACTCTGCATCGACCCAACCGGTAGCTTCGCAGTTGAGAACATTCCTGAATGTGGCGTCATGGGGTTGGAAGCCCGTGAGTTTCGTCCGGTCCTGATCGAGGAATCCAAACGCTGGCGCACCAGTTTCACCGAAACCGAGAAGCGAAACCTCGAACAGGCCAGCGCCGCCGGAGTTCAGCGACTGCTCGATAATGCCGGAGTGTATGCTGGCCGAATTGATGGCTTTCTCGGGCGAAAAACCCGCGCCGCAATTGGCGACTTCCTGTCATCCAAAGGACTGGCTGCCGACACATCTGATGCCGATTTGATGGATATTCTGGAACAGACCGCAATTGATCGGGCGCGCAATGTCGGCCTGACGTTTTGCAATCGCACCAATAATCGCATCTGGAGTGCCATGGCACGGCGGCGCGGTGAAGGCTGGGAAAGCCGAGGCTGGTGGCTGCTCGAAGCGGGGGGCTGTGCCCGTGTCATAGATGAACCCCTCCTGCAAGCCGGTCTGTTCGCTTATGCGGAAATGGAAGCGGGCGATGGCGAAGTGCGCACCCTGACGCGCGGCAGCGACTCATTCTGTGTTTCAAAAGCCAAATTCGCAATTACCGGGCGTGAAGCCTGTGAGGAAACGGCGTATCGCACCGGACTGTTCGTGGCGACACCAGCGCCGGTCAATCGCAAGCTCGTGTTCGAATTTTTCGAGCGCGATTTCGGGGATCCAGTGGATGGCAGCTGATAGCGAGCGACCCGACGTCGCTTTACAAGACCGCAGCGCCTGGGTCTTCGACCTGGATAATACGCTCTACCCCGCAGAATGCGATCTGTTTGCGCAAATCGATCAGCGCATGACCGATTTTGTTGCGCGCTTCCTACGTTTGCCGCGCGCCGAGGCGCGGGCGACACAGAAACGCTATTATGCTGAACATGGCACCACGCTTAACGGCCTGATGTCGATGCATGGCATGGAACCCGATGAATTCCTGGCTCACGTGCATGACATCGATTTATCGCCGCTGCCAAAGTCACCAGAGCTGGCGCATGCCATTGCCGCCCTGCCCGGACGCAAATTTGTCTATACCAATGGATCGCGCGGACATGCCCAGCGCGTCACGGACTATATGGGCCTTTCGCATGTGTTCGATGGCAGTTTCGCGATCGAGGACAGCGCATTCCTACCAAAGCCCAATCAGGCATCGTACGACGCTTTCATCGACAAATTCCAAATTGATCCGAAGCGGGCGGTATTTTTCGAGGACCTCGCCCGCAATCTGGCACCCGCACAAGTCATGGGGTTTGCCACAGTGCTGGTGCAATCGGAGAAGGACTGGAGCCATGAACCTGCGTCAGCGCGTCCCGCTGGAATTGGGGATGACCTGCCCCCACATATCGACTATGTGACCCGCGACCTGACACGATTCATAAGCTCGATAACCCAATAAGACTCTCAGAAAGACGCCAAAACAATGCCTGACCGCTTAGCTGCACTGATTAATGCTGCCTGGGACACCCGCGACGAATTAAGCACCGCAACACAAGGCGAAATTCGCGAAGCCGTCGAAGCTTCACTCTCTTTGCTCGATAGCGGTGAAGTCCGTGTCGCCGAACCCGATGGTCAAGGCGGGTGGCACGTCAATGAGTGGCTGAAAAAGGCAGTTCTGCTGTCCTTCCGACTGAACGCCAATACGATTATGGATGGCGGCCCGGGGCACCGCGGCACCTGGTGGGACAAGGTTCCGAGCAAGTTTGAAGGCTGGGGTGCGGCTGAGTTCGAAGCCGCTGGCTTTCGCGCCGTACCGCCAGCAACAGTCCGTCGCGGCTCATACATCGCGCCCGGCGCGGTGCTGATGCCGTCTTTTGTCAATATTGGCGCTTTTGTCGATAGCGGCACCATGGTCGACACATGGGCAACCGTCGGCTCCTGCGCGCAGATCGGCAAGAACGTTCACATTTCGGGCGGCGCCGGCATTGGCGGAGTGCTTGAACCTTTGCAGGCCAGTCCCGTTATCATTGAGGATAATTGCTTCATCGGTGCCCGCGCCGAAGTCGCTGAAGGGGTGGTGGTGCGCGAAGGCTCTGTTCTCGCGATGGGCGTGTTCCTGTCTCAATCGACCAAAATAGTTGACCGCCAGACCGGTGAAATCCGATATGGTGAAGTGCCGCCCTATTCAGTGGTTGTCCCCGGCAGCCTTCCGGGGCAGAATGGTGGTCCGGCACTTGCTGCCGCGATCATAATCAAGACGGTAGACGAGCGCACGCGCTCGAAAACCGGCATCAACGAGCTATTACGCGATTGACCACGAGAAGGTGACTCAATCGTCATCGGTATAAAGCTTGCAATGCGTTGAGCATTAACAGAATTATGAGGCGGGGGCTCGCCTTGTAGAAATTGCTCGCTATAGTGAGCACCTAACCAACGGAGTACTCCGTGACGATACAAATCGCAGGACGACATTTAGATGTTGGAGATGCGCTGAGAGAGCGCATTTCGGATGGCCTAGAGGCCGCTGTTACCAAATATTTTGACCGAAGTTTTGATGCCAATGTGACGGTGGAAAAACGTGGCCATGAAGTGATTACGGATTGTAATGTTCATTTGCCGTCGGGCATCGTTCTGCAATCCACTGGCTCTGCCAGCGACCCTTATGCATCGTTGGAAGATTCACTCGAGAAAATGGAAAAGCGGGTTCGGCGCTATCATCGCCGCCTGAAAGACCATCACAAGCGGTCTCCGCTTCCGAGTGAACCTGCCACAGCTTTTATTATCAAGGGCAGCGACGACGAAACGCCCGAAGAACGGGGCGAAGCCCCCCTTATCGTCGCAGAATCGGCATCAGACGTGAAAACCATGTCTGTTTCGGAAGCTGTTATGCAGCTTGAACTGTCAGATACCCCTGCCGTTTTGTTTCGAAATGTGAAACACAGCGGCCTGAATATGGTGTACCGCCGCGAAGACGGAAATATTGGCTGGGTGGATCCCGCCGGTCATTCCGCCGCCGATTAGACCGATAGGTTAAAGTAGAATGGCAAATGATCTTTCTAGCCTCCTTTCGGAGGGTGTTGTCCTTGCTCCGCAAGCCAGCGAAACACGCAAACAAATTCTCAGCACGCTCGCTAAAGCGATTGGCGAAAAACACGGCATTGATGGCCGGGATATTTTTGACGCGGTGATCGAACGCGAAAACCTCGGCTCCACCAGTGTCGGCGAGGGCGTCGCCATCCCGCATGCGCGAATTGAAGGGCTCAAGACCCCGGTTGGCGCCTTTGTTCGCCTGATGGAAGGCGTCGATTTTGATTCCATTGATGGCCGCCCGTGTGATCTGATCTTCATGCTTCTGGCTCCGATCGCCTCTGGCGCGGACCATTTGCGTGCCCTGGCCCAGGTCAGTCGGGCCTTCCGTAACGCGGATCTGCGAGATCGATTGCGCCAGGCCAGTGATGTCGATGCGATCAAAGATCTGGTCTGCCCGCAGGCCGTCGAAGAGAACGCCGCGTAAACCAATCGAGCTCGCCGCTGACCTGTTTGTGATTGGTCATCGCAGCCGGGAGGCATATATCTGTTCCATCTTTTGGGAGAGATATTCATGAAAATCACGACAAGTTTGGCCGCGCTCGGTCTGCTGATGAGCCCTGCCGCTTATGCGCATGGCGCACATATTCCGCTGACCAAGCAAGCGCAGCCAACTCAAATCACGACCACAGATCTGGGCGATGGCCTTTATATGTTGCAAGGCCGAGGCGGCAATATTGGTGTACTTTCAGGCGACGATGGCGTGTTTGTCATCGATAGCCAATATGCAGACATGGCCCCTGGTATTCTCAATGCGATTGATGCCATTGCCGGCACCAAGCCCACCTATCTCGTCAATACGCACTGGCATGGCGATCATACTGGCGGCAATGCCATTCTGGGCGAAAATGGTGCCACAATTATTGCCCATCAGGGCGTGCGCGACCGTGTCACGGTGGATATCACGCGAGATTTTTTTGGTCAGGAAAGCACCACGCCAGCAGCCCCACCGGCAGCCTGGCCCGTGATCACGTTCAACGACCAAATGTCACTATATCTGAACGGACAGACCATTCGTCTGATCCACGCGCCTGACGCACATACCGATGGCGACACGTTCATCTATTTCGAAGAAGCTGATGTTCTTCATACCGGCGATCTGATGTTCAGCGGCATGTTCCCTTTTGTCGATGTCACCTCTGGCGGCACGTTTTCAGGCTTTACCGCCGCTTCGAAAGCCATGGCGGAGCTGGCCGGCGAAAGCACGCGAATCATTCCTGGCCACGGACCGCTTTCATCCGAATCCGATATTGCCGAAATCATAGACATGCTGGACGGCACAGTCGCCGCCGTCAAAGCTGAACTGGATGCTGGCAAGGATCTGGAAGCCATTCTCGATGCTGCGCCGCTGACGCCCTGGGTCGAGGATTGGGCCTGGGCCTTTATCAATGAAGCCAGCTTCACGCAGCTGATCCATGCGGATCTTACGCGCACCACGGAGTAAGGGACGCGATCTGCTTTATTCCTCGGGGCGAGTCTCGGTCATCCGAGGGTCGCCTGCGGGAATAATTGATTCTTCATCCAGCGCGTTCCACTCCACTTCCAGCATGAAGGATCGGACATCGGCAATCGATTGCGCGGCATTTTCTTCCTGCGGCAAGTGACCGACGCCATCATAAATGATGACTTGCGAATTCGCGATCGCATCCCCGAATTTCTGCGCGCCAGAGACCGCCACCAGATTGTCATCCCGGCCCCAGATCATCAGTGTTGGAACCGTCACCTGGGCAAACATTTCCGGGGTCGCGGGCGTCCGATCGTCAGCCATAATCGCCAGCAAGGTGGCGCGATGTCCGGGCGCTCGAGACAAGGCGACATAGCGTTCGACCAATTCATCTGTGATGAAAGACTGATCGGTATAGGATCCCTCGAGGCCTGAACGGGTCAACGAGGTCATATCCAGATCTTTTAACACAGCGCGTGCGACAGGATTGCTGAGCAAGGTGAAGATGAACGGTGAATCGTCGCCTTCACCGGCTTCTTCCGCCCATCCGGACGCTGCGACTAAAATCAATCCATCAAGATCTTCCGGATGGGTGAGCGCATACTTCCACGCTGTATTGCCGCCCATGGAGCTTCCAGCGAGTGTAAACCGGTCAACGCCAAGTTGCTCTGTCACGGCGTGAACGACTTCAACAAACCGCTCTATGTTGACCTTGTCCGGATCATCTGCGCGGGACAGACCATGGCCTGGCAAGTCGAGCGTGATGACGCGATAGTCGAGTTCGAGATCGGTTTTCCACGCGTCCCATGTGTGCAACGACGCCGAAAATCCGTGTACAAGAACGATGGTCGATCGATCTTGTGGGCCGGTATCCGTAAAGTGCACTTTCAGACCATCATCCAGGGTCATGAATTGAGTGTCAGGGGTCGAGTAAACTGATTCCAGCGTATCGTAGGGAATGTCGGCGCGGCGCAGCGCCAGCCAGCCCGCCGCAAGCACCGCGACAATGGTCAGACCGACGGCAAGCGTTCTGCGTAACATCCCGGCTCTCCAATAAGGCTCACTGTCGTAAAACCTTCAAAAATTAACCCTGTCAAAGAAAAGATTCAGCCGCCGCACACAGAACAGTCCGGGTTCGGACGAAGTTTCAGAATTCGACTTTCGCTGGTCAGCCCATCAATTATCAGCAATCGCCCGATCAAAGGACGACCGGCGCCAACGATCAACTTGATCGCTTCAAGCGCCATATGGCTGCCAACGATGCCTGTCAGCGCACCGATAACCCCAACGTCGTCGCAGGCTTCTGCAGCGGGGGGTAATTCTGGTACAAAGCACTGATAACACGGGGCATCGGCTTCGACACCAGAAGCATAGACCGACACTTGGCCGGTCCAACGGCTGGCCGCGCCCGAGACCAAAACACGCCCTGTCGCGTGGGCCATCTGGTTCAAGGCAAACCGGGTTTCGAAATTATCTGTGGCGTCGATCAGGATCGACCCGATCGGCGTTGCACTCGCCGAGAATCGCGCCCGTTGCAGATGAATCTGAGTGTCCGGATTGAGATCGCGCAATTTCTGCGCCAGTGTTTCAACTTTCGAGGCGCCAATATCGGCCTCAGCAAACTGGATCTGTCGCTGCAAGTTAGATCGATCAACCTCATCATCGTCCCACAACTCGATTTCGCCGATGCCGGCCGCCGCGAGATAGAGCGCGCATGGCCCCCCCAAGGCGCCGGCACCAATAATCGATACGCGCGCTTGCCGCAGTTTGCCGACGCCTGGACCGCCCACTTCTTTCAACAAGATGTGGCGCTTGTGCCGCTCCAATTGCTCTGCTGTGAAAGCCATGCCTTGGTCATACGCTGAGGAACAAAATGTGGCGAGCCCCAATCCCAGATGTCAAAATTTGCCTCATCCTCAGCACATTTGATCAAATGCCTGCCACAAGTCCTTACTAAAAGGTTAACGATTAAGTAGGGTTGCGGATCGGGAGGCTGGCCATGAATGACCAAACGTCAAATTTGACGGGTACACTGCAAGCGCAGGACATTGTCGAACTGACAAAACGCCCGAGTGACGCGTTCAATCAGGTTGTCCTGCAAGCTGACTATACCACCCGCGCAGCGCTGAGCTTCTACCGCTTTCGGCAACTCGGCGGGGACTATCATTTGCCTCGAAAGCGCAAGCGCAAACCGGAAACCGCCTCCGGCGAAGAGGCTTCAAATCAGAATACGCGGCACGAAAAACTAAAGCTCGGGCAAACCACCGGGCGAGGTGTGCATTATATTTCCAGTCATCCGAAAGTGCCGATGCTGCAAATGTCGATCATCGCGCTAATGATCATTTTTGAAAGCGCCGCAAACGCCTACTTTTTCGCCAAACAGAGCGAGTTCGGCTTAGCGGGCGGCATCTTCCAGGCCGCCGCTGTGTCCTTGGCAAATGTTGCAACCGCCTTCTTCATTGTCGGGTATTGGGGCATGCGGCATATCTCAATGCCAATTGACTGGGACAATATACTCAGCCGCCGCAATCTCTACGTTCTCATGGGCTTGATCGCGATTGTCGTCGGGTTGTCACTGGTGTTTTTGGTCAATCTCTCAGCCGCGCATTATCGCAATATTCTCGATATGCAGGCGTTAGGACAAGGCTTGCCGGATGATCTCCCAACCACGGTAATCCCGCATTTTATCGTCGATTCCGCAGTCTGTGACAAAGTTCTCAGCTCGCCACTCGGCGAAACCATTGGCAGCGCTGCAACCAATGCCATGTGTCGTCCTTTTGCGCTGCATTCCTTGGATGCCATGGTGCTGTTTGCGCTGGGGCTCGCGATTGCCGCTTTTGCCGCCTTTGAAGGTCGCCGCCTCGACTCGCCGTTTCCTGGCTTCAGCGATTCCGCCCGCGGCCTCGAACGTGCCCGGTCGGACTTGCAGGACGCACTTTACGATTTTGAAGACAGCTACGCTGACATCAAAGAGATGGTGCTTGAGGTCAAACATGGTGAGGCTGGCCTGGATGAGAAAGATCTCAACCCGCAAGAAAAGATGATCATTCATCGCACGATGCGGGACATGATGGCGCCTTATCAGGAATTATTGCGCACCACCGATGATGCCTTGTCAGACGAGTTCGGCCTGGACCATAAGATCATCGAGCAATTCAAAGCCAAAACGGGGCAGTAATGGCGCGGCGTCGGCGATCACGACAGAAGAAGCAACGCAATCAGGCGATCCTGAATTTCGTTCTGGCCGGCCTCGCCGTGGCGATCATCGCGTTTGCATTCTACGCCCTGCAGCCGGAACCCTATGACGAGCTGACCCTGTGCGAGATTTCCGATGAGCTGCCCCCTCATACCGCGGTCATCATCGACAAGACAGATGAATATAGTGAACAGCAGGCAGGCTTGATCGCAGCCATTATCCGTCGCACGCGCGACCGCCTGGAGATTGGCGAGCGGCTGACCTTGTTTGAGCTTGATCAAGACGGACAATTCGACCCACGCGGGGAATTCTCGCTGTGCAATCCTGGGCGCGGCGATCAGGTCAATGCCTTGTTCCGCAATCCGGAACAAATCGAAGACCGTTTCAATGAGAAATTCAATCGCCCCCTTGAAACGCTGCTGGAAGACCTGGTCGTTCCGAAAGAAGCCCCAAACAGCCCCGTGCTGGAAGCCCTGGCGCGCCTGGGTCAAACCGAAGCCTTCTCCGACCGGGCGCCGCAACGCCGCATCGTGATCATTTCAGACATGCTGCAAAACTCGGATGTATTCACCGCCTATGGCGGGGGTGGGGCGCTGCCGGACTCGCTGCCTGATGCGATCAATGTTGCTGACGCAACGATGCGACGTTTCGGGGACAGCCTGAACGGTGTTTCACTGGAAATCCGGCTGATCCCGCGCCAGCGCTATGTCGATATGCAGCGCGGCGCGCTTAAAGACTATTGGGACGAGGTGTTCCGCGAGCTTGGTGTCACTGTGACCTGGCGCGACCTCTAAATCGACGCCGTAACGCGAAAAATGGCCATGCCGTCATAGCCTTTTTCCCCGACGGTTTGCAGCGCCGTCATCTCAACCTGATCCAGCGTTCTGGCAAAATCAATCATGGCCCGTACGCCTTTGACGCTGTTCTCATGACTGTCGGCATCGAGGACAGCACCGCCGCGGACGATATTATCCGCGACGATCACGGTGCCGGGTTTGGAGAGCTTCAGCGCGTGCTCAAGATAAGTCTTGTGATTGACCTTGTCGGCATCAATAAACACAAAGTCGAAGACGCGGCCTGCTGCGATCTCCAGATCAAGCGTCGACATGGCCGGTCCGACTCGCAGTTCAATCCGATCTGCAAATCCCGATCCGTCGATATTCTCTTGCGCGACCTGTGCGGTGCGTGTGTCGATTTCCGTGGTCAGCAATCGTCCGGTCGCAGGCAGAGCGCGCGCCATCGCAACGGCGGAAAATCCGCCAAGACACCCAATCTCAAGCACTGATTCTGCACCCGACATTCTGATCATCATGGCCAGAAAGGCAGCTTGCAACGGCGTAACCGCGTGAGGGACCAGGCCTTTTTCGTCACTGTTGCGGGAAATTTTTTCAAGGACGGGGTCGTTTCTCAGAAAATTCTGCTCGAAATACGCGTCCACTCTGGCAAAAATCTCAGTCTGCATGCGGGTTAAACTTCCTTAACGCTGCTTCACTCTTGAGCCGTCGCGCGTTCGCGCTTACGACTTGTTACAGAGTGTAGAGTTTCAAGTTCATAGGACACAATGCCCGCCACCCAATTGCGTCATATGACGCTCGCATGGTTAAGCCTCACCGGCATCGCGCAGGCGCAGCAAGGCGGCGTCGATGTGCCGACAATGTCCGACGCTGCCGGAACCATATACGAGCAAAGCCGGCAGGATGTGACCCTGCCGATCGCCTCGGATGAACGTCTGGCTGGCGATGAAGACGCCGCGGTCACCATTCCCGTCGAAGACCTCGCCACGCCCATGCGGTGCATGACGGCCTGGTCCTATCTGGCCGGTCGCGTCATTCGCACCCCGGATGTGATGCGCGACCTGCACCCCGACTTTACGGAAGCCACCGCCAGCGCGCATTGGCAGCATTGGCTACAACTCGACCTCGACGCGCATCAGGGCGCGATGAGCGGTGACTTTCATCAACGACGATTGACCGCCGAGCGGGCCTTTAGCTTGTCCCTCGCCGCCGAAGAAGAAGCTTACGCCTATCGCACGCTGGGCACCTGTTTTGTGCCTCCGGTTGAACGGCTGATTGCTGACCCGACTTTGCTGTTGCGCAATTTCATGGTCGAACATCAGGGATTGCCTGAGGAATACACGATACCGGTCTTACAGCGCCAATTGCGCGCCTATCCGATTTCCAAGACGGTCGAAGAAACGCCCGAGCGCCCGTGCGATGCTGTCGCGATTAATTTGCAGGAAGCGGCGCGTATCGACGCCGTGTCTGAATGTTTCTCTCGGGGTGGAATATTGGCATCTCAAGCCCGGTCAGTGATCGAAGACCTGGACGGTCTCTGCCGCGCCACCGCATCTGTTCAATGCGAAAACATTCCCTAGGCTGACAAAGCTCGCTATGGCTTGGCAAACATGACCGATTTGCCCGTCCTTCCCGGTGAAACCACACCAGATACGATCTACGCCCAGCCCGCGGAATGGGTTGCGTCGGGGGCGGGCGCGCAAGGCAACTTGTTCCTGACGGGCCGCGCGGGAACGGGAAAAACGACGCTGCTGCGCAAATTCATGCAACATGCTGGAGATAGCGCGATTGTGCTCGCGCCGACCGGGGTGGCCGCGATGAATGCGGGTGGCCAGACACTCCATTCCTTTTTCAAATTTCCACCGCGACTGATCGAACCTCAAGATGTCAAACGTCTTCGGACAGCGCGTCTGATGAAAGCCGCCGAGACGATCATCATTGATGAAATCTCGATGGTGCGCGCGGATATGCTGGACGCGATTGATCGCAGCCTGAAACTAAATCGCGGTTCGAAACGCCCGTTTGGCGGTGTGCGCATGATCCTGTCGGGTGACTTGCATCAATTGCCCCCCGTGGTGCGCGGTGACGAGGATCCGATTCTGAAAGACCGCTATGGTGGGCATTATTTCTTCAACGCCCCAGCTTTCAAAGAAGCGGAATTCGCTTTGCTGGCGCTGAAACACGTATTTCGCCAGGAAGATCCGCGTTTCCTGGCCTTGCTCGGCGCCATGCGCCAAGGGCGATTGACCCCTGCGGATGACAGCGTGTTGCGCGGCTTGGTTTCAGATCGCGACGCGGTCGAGGCCAGCGAAACGCACATTGTCCTGACCCCGAACAATGCCAATGCGTACCGCATCAATCAGGCACGACTCGAAGAATTGCCAGGTCCAGAAAAAGTCTTTGAAGCGAAAGTCCAGGGCACGTTCGAAGAGAAATCCTATCCGACTGAGGCCGATCTGGAACTGAAAGAAGGCGCCCGGGTGATGCTGATCAAGAATGATCCCGAAGGACGCTGGGTGAATGGATCGCTGGCCATCGTTGCCGGTTGGTCGGGCCGCAATGTGATTGTTGCGCTGGATGGTCATGAATATGAAATCGAACCAGCCGCCTGGGAGAAATACAAATACTCGCTTGATCCGGAGACCAAGAAAGTTTCGCGCGAAGTGGTCGGCACGTTCAAACAAGTGCCAGTCAGGCTGGCTTATGCTGTGACCATTCACAAGGCCCAGGGCTTAACCCTCGACAAGGTCTATATCGATCTGGATCGCGGCATGTTCGCTCATGGCCAGGCCTATGTGGCCTTCTCACGCGCACGCAATCTGGAAGGGCTGGAAATCTCGCGCGCCCTACGGCCGCGCGACATGGTCATGGATCGCAACGCCTTCGCGTTCGGCAAGCTCGATCCGATCGAGGACAATGACGCGTTTCTTCTCGCCAAGTTTGCTCGGGAAGATGACGCACTGCTCTAGGCCCTGGCGCGCCCTTCGCCGATCAGCAGGGCATTCAAATTCCTATTCACGCGAAAGCTGACAATCAGGAGATAGATGGTCAGAAACATCATCCCGCCAAACAAAGCGAGCGGCGTCAGAAGCCAGCCGACAAGACTGTATTCATGGCGCCATCCCACCCACAGCGCGGACAGAATGAGGAATCCCATAAAGTCGAGATTAAACTGCCCCGGCCAAGCCATAGCTGCCATATCGTTAAAGAAAATCGGAACTAGGTTGGCGCCGTGATTGGCCATCACAATGCCAGTGTAGACTGTTAGCACTGCGAGAAAGATCAGCGCATATAGGCGTAGCAAAGTCATGAAAGGGTCTCCTCATTTTGAGGAGACCATATTGTAGCGATCGCTACAGTTCAAGAGATTTCGGGTTTCTTCGCGACGATAAACGCGGCGATACCATTGTCGGGTTGCCAATAGTGAACCGTCTTGAAGCCGATCGACTCGATCTCGGACTGCAATTGCGTCGCGCTGATCCGAGCGACTTTCGGCCATTGGCCAAGCGCATGCATGAGCGGAAACAAAGGGTCCATCAACCAGAACATCCATTTCTCTCGCAAGCAGGCCGTGCTGGAGACAAAGTGCCCACCCGGTTTGAGAGCCTTAAAAACTTCGCGCATGGCGCTCATCCGATCATCCAGCAGATGCAGGATATTCAACCCCAGCGCCGCATCATAAGATTCAGGTGCCGCTTTGAATGAATCCATATCCGCGACTGAAAACTCGACATTGGTGATTTTTTCCGGACCGAGTTTCGCACGGGCGATTTCAATCATCCGCTGAGAAACATCAATCGCATCGATATGGTCAACATAAGGCGCATGCAGGATCGCTGTCGAACCCGTGCCACAGCCAAATTCCAGCACATTGGACTCTGCCGTGAAATATTCCCGCGTCAGGTCGAGTTTGATTTCATAAGCTTTCTGATTGGCAATCGGCTGACGAGAATACTTGTCCGCCATTTTGTTCCAGACTTTTGCTTTATCGGGCATGTTAGCCTCCGCGTTTAGGCCCGCGCGTCGCGGGATACAGGAATGATCGTAGTTCATGCATCGGGATTTAACTATGCGTGGATCGGATATGAATTGCAGAATATTCGAAGGGACCTATACAAAAATATATGAATTGGCAGGCGATCTCATTTGACTGGAATCAAGTCCGCGCGTTCCTGGCGACCGCCGAAGAAGGCTCATTGTCAGCGGCGGCGCGTGCACTTGGGCAAACTCAGCCGACTTTGAGCCGACAAGTCGCGGCTTTGGAGGACGACCTCGGCGTCACTCTGTTCGAACGTGCCGGTCGCGCCATGGCGCTGACCACGGCTGGCATGGAGTTGCTGGAACATGTAAAAGTCATGGCCGACGCCGCCAATCGGATCTCGCTGTCCGCCTCCGGCCAGTCGCAAGTGATTGAAGGTCGCGTGGTCATCACCGCGACAGAGATTGTCGCCAGCCAGCAATTGCCGACGATCGTCAAAAAGATCCACGCGATGGCGCCGAACATCCAAATTGACATATTGCCGTCGAACGAAGTCCAGGATCTGACGCTTCGAGAGGCCGACATCTCGATCCGTCATGCGCGGCCGGAGCAACCCGATTTGATCGCTAAGCTGCTCTTCGAAACCAACGCCCATCTCTATGCAGCACAGGAATATTTGGACGAATTCGGACCGATTGAGCGCTTGCAAGATCTAGAGCGCGCATTGTTTGTCGGTCTGGATCGTATTCCGGAGATGATCGCGGCGATGAAAGAGTACGGACTCAATTTGTCGCCCAACCAGTTCCGCTTTAACTCACCGAGCGGCCTGGTTTTGTATGAACTCGTGCGTCTTGGACTGGGGGTCAGCATATTAGCGCGAGACATCCAATCATACGCGGAGAATGTCGTCCAAATCCTGCCTGACGCGTTCGCGATCCCGATCCCGGTCTGGCTCGTCACGCATCGGGAGTTGCATACCAGCAAGCGCATCCGTGTGGTCTATGACATGCTCGCTGAGGAGTTGCCGAAATATGCCCCGAATTGACCCCTGCGCGCCGGGATGCCAGCTTTACATTTTGCGAGGGCGTCGAAAATGAAATGGGTGCTTGGTCCTATCGCAATTCTTTTCGCGATGGTTCTGGGAGCCGCTTATATGACGTATCCGCAGCCATTTCTGAAAGCCCGCGATGCGGTCGGTACAAATTATGTGTCTGAGATCTATCCAGAAAATGGCAATCTCAATGCAGCCGTCAGTTATTATGATCTGCCAGGCGGCGGGACGCCGCGTCCTCGCATTGTCATGTTCGCTAGCGCAGGTCGGGAAGTCAGTGACTTCAACGAACTCGCGACCCGGTTGAACGACGCAGGTTATCCCATCACAATGATTGAAGCCCCTGGTATCGGGCGGTCCGTGGCGTCAGAAGAGAGCCCCGACCTGTTCGATCTCGCAAAGGACGTTCAAGGCGTTTATGCCGGCGATGAGCAGGTCGTCTTCCTCGGTCACGCTTTCGGCAATCGCGTCGCCCGCGCCAGTGCAACTCTGTCCGACGCGAAAACGGTTGGAGTCATTCTCGTCGCATCCGGCGGTCAAAAACCGATCGCTGAACGCGCGCAACGGGCGCTGACAGATTCCTTCGATCCGCGGCTGACGATAGCCGCCCGAACAGAGGCCGTACGATATGCCTTCTTCGCGGAAGGCAATGAGATTCCGGACTATTGGCTGCGCGGCTGGCACGCCCGCACTGGCCGATTACAAGGCAACGCGACGCGATCCACGCCGGCCGCGAACTGGACCGCTGGCGGCACCGCACCAATGCTAGTGATTGCGGGCTTGCAAGACACAATCGCGCCGCCGGAAGATACAATTGATTTGCTCGAACAGGCCTATCCGGACCGGGTCACAGGTGTCAGACTGGCTGGCGCCGGACATGCATTGCTGCCAGAGAAGCCAGATGAAATCGCCAGCGCCGTTCTCGATTGGTTGAACCAGCTGCCACCCAGGAAAGGATCGGAATCGTGATCGCACTCGCTCTTAAATGGCTGGGCCGCGCCATGATCGCGCTGGCCGCCTTCTCGGCGGTCACAGCGCTCTACATGTATTATACGCTCAATTTCGGCGGTTGCGCAGACGGCGGCGAAGGCTGTGGGACAAATATTGCGACCCTTTACGCGGCCGGACTTGGTATTGTCGGCTTTTCCGTTTCCGGATATGCGGCCTTCGTGATCGGCAAAGGGTTCAGCGAAGGCTCAGGCGACTAGGCCAGACGCGAAATTTCCTCACGCAAATGACTGTCGCCATCCGTAGTGATCTTCTCGAGGACTTTTACCCGGTCCCGCAAGCGCAGCACTTCGCGTTCAAGGTCTTCCATGCGCAATTTGGTTTCTTCATCGGCGGTCGAATTGGCGCGGGTCTCGATCCAGGTTTTGATCACACCTGCACCCACCGCAATCAAGACGATCAGCACGACCATTGTGAATGGACTATCAATATCCATGGCTCTTTTGTTCCTGACGTTTTATCGTTATTCGATATATAGCGGCTTTCACCGAAAACGCAAGGGACTATCGTCCAGTTGATCCGAACCCGCCGCTGCCGCGATCCGTTTCGTCCAGCGAAGCGACTTGCTGCCAAACCAGGCGGGTCACCGGCGCCAGCAGCATTTGTCCAATCCGCTCGCCGCGAGCAATGGTGAAGGCTTCGTCGCCATGATTGATCAGGATGACTTTCAGTTCGCCGCGATAATCACTGTCAATCGTTCCCGGCGAGTTGAGACACGTGATACCGTGCTTGGCTGCGAGACCGGATCGCGGGCGCATCTGAATCTCGAAGCCTTGCGGGATGGCAACGCTCAGGCCTGTCGGCACCATGGCGCGTGTCCCGGGTGTCAGAACCATCGGTTCGACCTCCGGGACCGCCGCCCGGACATCCATTCCGGCAGCACCCAGCGTTTCATAAGCGGGCAGTTCCAGCCCTTCGAAATGCGGCAATGGCCGCACAGCTACAGTCACATCAGTCATAATTTCGTAAAGCGCCGGAGTCGGGGCCATGAGTCAAGATCCGGATTATGTCAGCACCGCAATCCCGATCGAAATTGCTGACACAACCAGCGACAAAGCGGCGAGGCGAGTCGAAATGATGAACCGCTTTCGTTCATCCTGGAGGTTGGCCAGAACCGATGTCAGCAGCGGAAAATTCACGACATGTCGATCATTGGCGAGGCGCATATTGAAGAAATTGACGTCCTGTCCGTCACCGGTGCGGGACCCATACTTTTCATTCATGTGATAATATAGCCGCCCGAATATTAGGTCTGGATCACAGCGATACTTTTTTGCCATCTCGTCTATGTCGATCGGCACCCAAATCTTGGCGACTCGTGTCTTGTTTTCCTCGGACCAGTCCGAAAAGGCCTTGAGGTTTTTCTTGTAAATCATTGCGAGCAAGTGCTCATCCGTCGGAATCGGTCGTGCCATACGCGTCCTCCCTGTAGGGTCCCAGGCCAGGCTAGCACATTCTTTCCATCAGGTTTTGTGAATTTTACTCCGCCGCAATCTGGTCGGCTTCGTCATCGAATTCCTGAGCGATACGTGCCACCAGGCGGACGGCAACGTCTTCCTTGGTCATGCGCGGCCAGCGGTCTTCGATGCCTGCACGGGTCACCAGGGCGACCTCATTCATCGCCCCGCCCATGACGTCACCGCTGACATCATTGGCGACAATCCAATCGCACCGTTTGCGCTTCAGCTTGGCAATTGCGAGGGTTTCGACATCATGGGTCTCAGCAGCAAAGCCGATGACCAGGCTCGGGCGATGCTTCTTCTTGCGCGACAGCGTCGCAAGAATGTCCGGGTTTTCCGACAGTTCCAGATTCGGATGCGGATCGCCGTCGCCTTCTTTCAATTTCATCTTCTTGGCCGCCGCCCGGCTTGGGCGCCAGTCTGCGACCGCGGCGACCGAAACGAAGACATCGGCCGGCAACGCGTTCTGACACGCGTCCAGCATTTCGCGAGCGGTCTCGATCGGCACAAAATCAACCCCCGCCGGCGGGTCCAGAGAAACCGGGCCCGACACCAGCGTAACGCGCGCGCCAGCGCGGGCCAGAGCGTTGGCAATTGCATAGCCCTGTTTGCCGCTGGAATGATTAGACAAGAACCGCACCGGGTCGAGCGGCTCACGCGTCGGACCCGCTGTGATCAGCGCATGACGCCCGGCCAGGGGTTTCGACTCGAGGCCGTAAAGCACAGGTCCATCGCTAAGCAGCGCCTCGATCCGGTCGGCAATGGTCAGTGGTTCAGGTAAGCGTCCCGGTCCAAATTCGCCGCATGCCATAGCCCCTTCATCGGGATCCATGACGCGGACGCCATCGCCGCGCAGGGTTTCAACATTTCTTTGAGTGGCAGCATGTTCCCACATGCGCACATTCATGGCCGGCACCATCAGCACCGGCTTATCTGTGGCCAGCAGCGTGGTTGACGCAAGATCATTTGCCAGCCCGGCTGCCGCCTTGGCCATCAGGTCTGCAGTGGCCGGACAGACGACGACAAGATCTGCCGATCGCGACAATTGAATGTGTCCCATATCGGCTTCGTCATCGAGATCGAACAATTCGGTGAAGACTTTCTCGCCAGACAGCGCCGAGACAGACAGCGGCGTGACAAACTCCTGACCGCCTTTGGTGACAATGCAACGACTGCTGATTCCGCGACGCGACAGCTCCCGGATCAGTTCCAGGGACTTATAGGCCGCGATGCCGCCACCGATGATTAAAAGAATACGCTTGTCTGACATGCCACTTACTTATGCCACTTCCGGGCCATTTGGCACAAAACAAATGAAAAAACGACCACACAGATGCGTGAGATTGACGTTTTTGGTTAACGCTTTGCGCCAGAGGTCATGTTTCAGCTGGATGCTAGGTCAGCTTATCGGCGGCATAGACCTCAATCGCGCGGGGATTACGGTCAAGCAGAAACGCGATGTCATTGGATGGGCTATAGCTGAATCCTTCGCGAACCGCCTTGGTCATTTCAGCATTCATTTCAGCGTACCAGGCTTCCGCGCCGTTCGCGATCAGCGCATCGCGCATCTGTTCTGGTGTGATCCCGACAAAAGGAATCTCGCGGCCGATGACGGCGCTGATCCGCGCCGCGGCGCCTGCAAATGTCATCGCTTCTGGCCCCGTCAATCGATAGGTTCGATGCAAATGCCCCTCTTCGGTCAGCGCCTTGATCGCGATTTCCGCAACATCGCGCACATCGACAAAACTGGTTTTACCGGGCCCATCGGGAAACGCCACCATGCCCATTTGCACATACCCCGCGAAATTCTGCATAAACCAGTCCGGGCGAAGAAAGGTCCAGGGCACTTCTGATGCTTTGACAATGTCCTCAAGCTCGCCGGTGCGGCGGACAAAGAACACGTCGCTTTCAGCATCGCCTTCGGCGGACAGCATGACAAAGCGCTGTACACCCGCCTGCGCCACTTGCTTCACCATGCGGGTCAGATCCTGTTTGTAGCCGTCGCTTTGATTGGTCACCATATAGACCGCATCGACGCCGCTCAGTGCCTGATCAAATGCGTCGGCATCCGAGAAGGCGCCAAGCGCCACCTCATACGCCCCTTGACCGATCATGGTTGCCGCCTTGTCGCCGTCCCGTACAAAAATGCGAAATGGCGTGTTCTGCGCCAGCAACTGTCGAGCGATTTCGCTGCCGACATTGCCGGTCGCTCCGGTCACGAGGATCATTCAGAATTCCTTTGAATATCGCCGGACCGCGCATATGGGGTCAGACTGGTAATGAAGAGGTTGGCCAGCGTATGTGTGGCCTCGGCTTTCGATACGGTTTTGCGCATCAATTCGTCGCAAATCGCATTCGCCGCTGCGACCAGGCTCTTAAACAAGAGAAGAGGCGCGGCGCCCGATTTCAGCACCGGCGCGAACGCACGCTGGAATTGATCCGCATGGTCGGCTTGGAATCCGCGGCCTGCCGCGCGCGTTTCAGCGTCCGCGGCGATCGCGGCTGAGAGCACGGCGATGGCCGGACCGGCCTGCAGGGAACAACTCACATAAGCGTCAGCGACAATTTCCGCGATCGCAGGCACGGTTTTTGGCGCCGCCTTGATCTTGGCGTCGGCATCGCTCTCATAATATTGATTGGCGCGGTCCAGCAGCGCCACCAAAAGCCCTGCGCGCGTCGAGAAATGATCATAGGCGATAGGTTTGCTGACCCCGGCATGCGCGGCGACCAGGGCCAGCGTCAGATGTTCAGCACCTGCGTGTTCCAGAATATGTTGTGCACTCTGCAAGAGCTGTTGCCGCCGTTCCGGTTTGGACAACCGTTTGCTGGATCGGGCGGGCGAAGAGGCGCGTGCGGACATAAACCTACCAAACGTAACTTACGATTGGTAGGTATGTTCGAACCCGCGTCCTGTCAACCGCGTCCGACTCACAGAGCAGCGTCTGGGTACGGACGCAGGATGGACAAGCCATCGCCCCGCCAAACCGATTTGGTACACGCCGTCAGTCGGGCTTCGGTCTCGGCCTGACGAACAATCAGATAGTCGACCGGCTGGGCATGGATGAGCGCGCACTCGCCGGAAAAGAGAGCCTGGCGCCATTGCAGTAAGATATACCATCGGTGCAGGTCGGATTTATCGGTGGGATTGAACTTGAAGTTCACCAGTGTGGGTCGATTCAGTAGACGCTCCATGCCGGCCCAAACGCCGTCTCCCTCACCAAGAAAGCGCTGTTCAGACAAGGGTTCGATCACGACGACCGCGTCTGGCGATGTGTGGGCCTTAACCCATTCAACCATATCCGCCTCAGTCGGGGTGAGCATCGCGACCAGCGGCTGATGCCCGCGAAACAAATACGACGCGGCGTAGGAAAACAATCCGAAATGAACGCTCAGCCATGCGATCAGCGCAATTTGGCTTATTCCGCGCAGCGCCGGACCGGCCGCATGTATCGCCCATTTTGACGCTGATAACAGCGTGAGCAGCAGGATCAGCCCACTCGGTCGAAACAGGTAGAGGATCGAGAGCGTGTGCGTGTTTCGGTCGAGAAAGGCAATCAACGCCGCGCCGAGGATATACCCATTCAGTCCGGCGATCCAAATCGAAATGGGCCGCGCTGCCGCGCCAGAACGACAGGCTTGGACCGTGAAGGTCGCGGCCAGCACCGCGTGCAAAACCAAGCCGCCCAACCAGTCCGCATAAAAGGTCCGTGCTTGTACAAAAGGCGCGATATGATGCGGGACACGATACTCCGCATAGATCGTGTTCAGCGCGAATTGCGACGAGTCAGGCGGCACGCCGCTGCGTTCCCAAATAATCGCGACCAGTAACGGCAAGGTTGCGGCAACCAAGATCCCCAACATGCGCCCACATGACCGCATATTCTGATCCTTCAAAACGAAGAGGCCAAGCATGGCCACGGCCCAGAACCCACCGATCAGGAAGTGAAAATAAGTCGCCGCCGAACCCACACCCATCGCGGCAACTCGACGGTCAGAGAATGCCAGTCCCAACCCGATCATGACCAGGATATAGGCAAATGTTTTCGGCTCGACGGTTCCGAACATGAAGGCGGCGCCAACCAGGCTCTGGCCAAATGCAAAGAATACAATCAAAGCCAGCGCGGCTGCCAGCAAATCGACGCGCATACGCCGAGCCAGCCAGACAAAGGACAAAGGCGTTGCAACCAAGGCAGCGAGGCCGAAGGCCGCAAAGGCGGGCTCCATCCCCAGAATCAGAACGCCCGCCCCCATGACCAGGAAGCTGAGCAAACGGGCGATTGACGCATCCTTGGCCGCGTGCAGGTCACCAAAGGCGTCTGGATTCACCCAGCGATGTGCGAGATCAAAATATCCGATTTCGTTGCCGGTCCAGGTGGATGGCACCAGGTGGATGGTGAACAAGACGATCAGGACGCCGGCCCCGATTGCGGTCGACACACAACTCGATTTGCCGAGGGCGCTGATCCGCGCGCCCAAATCCCAACGCGGTCGCGGGGTCATCTTTGGCATCACAGGAGATGGATGTTTTGAGATTGTTTCGCCCCAGTGGCATCGACGCTTCGAGCATCGCCCTGGTGCCGCACTTGCTCGATAATGAAGTTTGGACGCTGCTTGGATTCCAGGAAATTGCGGCCGATATATTCGCCCATGACGCCCAAGACCACCAATTGCACGGCGCCCAGAAAGAGCACCACAATCATCAGACTGGTCCAACCAGAAACGGCATCATACATCACCCAACTGGTGAGCGCATAAACCAGCATACCCAAAGCGAGCGTAGCGGTTATCAGACCGAGATAGGTGGCGATGCGGAGCGGTCGGATCGAGAACCCCGTGACCGCGCTGGCGGCCAATCCGAGCATCTTTGACAGTGGATACTTGGTCTCGCCAGCAAAGCGTGCGTCACGGACATATTCCAGCGGCACTTGCCGCAAGCCAATCCAGGCCACCATACCCCGAAAGAAGCGCTCGCGTTCTGGCATGGCCAGAACCAGGTCCAATACTCTGCGTGTGATGAGCCGGAAATCCCCGGTATCGAGCGGCATATCAACATCGACCAACTGCTCCAGCACGCGGTAGAAACCCTTGGATGTTATGCGTTTGAACCAGGTCTCGCCCGATCGGTCGGTGCGCTGACCATAGACGACATCTGCCCCGTCATCACACAGCTTCATCATCTTTGGCAGCAATTCTGGTGGGTCTTGCAAATCGGCATCCAGAATGAAGATTCGCGCGCCGCGCGCGACAGACAGACCGGCACTCAACGCCAGTTGGTGCCCGTGATTGCGAGACATTTTGACAATCACGAGATGTGGGTTTCGCGTCGAGAGGACATTCATCCATGCCCAGGTTCGATCTGTCGATCCATCATCTACCAGAACAATTTCATACGAATCGCCAGCCTCAGAGACACAAACGGCTTGGAGCCTTCGCACGAGTTCGGACAGGGAGTCTTCTTCATTATAGCAAGGCACGACAGCTGAGAGGGTCAACATTTAAGATCCAATCTTGAAAAATAAATGTCCCCTGAAATTTCGAATAAGCAGTCCTCACGCAGAGATCCGCACCGTCTTAACCACGAATACTCAACACTTTATTGATTTTGCGATTTGTTTTTAAGATAGAGCCGAAGTCTATTTCCGAGTTTATAGTCCTGGTGTATCTATACTACGCACAGACCGCTCAGTGCTTACGCCGGAAGTCCCGCAGCGTTTTGCGAGACTTCCCCCCATCTCTAGTGGGGTAGCTCCTGGTCCGGCGCTCTCAAAGTGTGCGTTCAGGGATAGAGAGTGGTGCCGGAGCAGAATTTTGTTTGGTGCGCTTATTCTGGCGCGATGAAGCTGATCATCAGCCCTTTGTCGAATGACGCTTTCAGCGTCATCTCAACGCCGCCCGCCGCGAGCTTCACGCCATCATCCTTGACGCTGGCAAAGGCGGCGACAGAGAGGACAGCAGCGACGAGCAATCCAGTTTGGATACCGCTTCTGATGGCCTTGCGTGTCATGGGAAAATCCCCCTTTTTTGTCCTTACTTGCCTGATCCCGAGTTACATTTGTAACCCATTCTCTAATTTTGTTCTAGATCCCGAAAGGCTTTTTTGAGTCGCCATTCTTCGCTGGTCACGCTGCGCTCAATATTCCGCAGCCGTTCTTCCAGATCCATGAACGTGTATTTCAGCCCTGAGGCCGTCACACGTGGACGGTCCGAAACATTGCGCCAAAACTGCTCCTCTTCTGGGGCCAAATTAGGGCGCCCCATCGGTTCTTTTGGCGTGATCATCGCGACAATGACATAGGCGAAGATCGAAAGCGGTCCGGCCATGAAGAAAATGCTGAGCGCGAACAGGACTCTAACCAGTGTAGGCTCCCAGCCGAACCGTTCGGCCACCCCGCCACAAACTCCGAGCCAGACACTGTCTGTGCGTGAACGGTAAAAGCGTTTTGGGTTGGGGGAACGGAACATCTCTTCTTCTTTGCTTGTGTGTATTTCGTCTCTTAAGGGGCGATAGTGTCGTCTTCTATGGGGCATGTTTTAGTCCTCAAACCGACGGGGTGACAGGGGACGACGACGCGGCTCTTCCTCTTCCTGGGCATCGAGCAGCTCTTCGATCGTCTCAATCCGGCGCTCGATGGCTCGCGCAGAGCGCCAGAGATCTTCGAGCATTCGTTCATCATCCGGCATCAGCGTTTTCTGCTTCCGCCACAGCGTGATGTAGTGAAATACCATGCCCGGAAAAACGATGAAAATCGCGCTGATCGCCACAATGGCAATGATGAATTCGGGTCCTTCCATCAGGTGTTACCTTCAGCTTTGGCCTTGCGGCGGTCTTCCAAGTGCAGGGCGATCAGGCCCGGCGCGGTGATTGCGGTCATGAAACCAGCTAGAATTGCGAACGGCAACAACATGATTATGCGTCCTTCTTTTCAACGGCTTTGACTGGCTTTGGCGCAGACTTGGCACGTTTCTTTTTCATCGCATCCAGTTCTGCCTCAATGGCGTCATTGCGCTCCAGGGCAGCGAACTCTTGCTCGAGCGTCGGCTCAACACCGCGAATGGTCTCGGCATAGGCTTCCAGTTCATCAACCTTACGCTCGACATTGGCGTATCGCGCCAGCGCATCGTCGACACGCGTGTCATAGGTCTGGGTGCGAACACGGATGCGTTGCTCAGCCGCTTCCCGGCGCATCATCAATGCGCGATGTTTGGCTTTGGCCTCATCCAGTTTGGCCTGCAAACGGGTGAGATCATCCTGACGCTTGTGGAAAGCCTCGTCGGCGAGTTCCATGGCTTCTTCGCGGCGAACAATTTCCTGCTCAGCTTTTTGCTTGGCGACAAGCGCCCCGCGAGCGAGATCTTCTCGGCCCTTATCAATCGCAAGACCAGCTTTGTGCTCCCAGTCTTCGCGGATGTTGGTGTAATGCGTGATCTCACGCTGCATTTCTTTCTTGTCGGCCATTGCGCGGGCCGCAGCGGTGCGAACTTCAACCAGAGTGTCTTCCATTTCCTGGATCATCAGGCGAGCGATCTTTTCTGGGTTTTCGGCATTGTCCAGCATCGCGTTGATGTTGGAGTTGATAATATCGCCGAGGCGAGAGAACATTCCCATGGGAGTTTTTCCTTGTATCTTTTGGGGTTCATGAGGGGTGGGAGGAAACGCGGTTTCTTTTGGCTGTGTTCAGCTCTTAGAAGAAGAAGCCGCCGAGAAAGACACCAGCGACAAAGAACATCCAGGTCTCTGGTGAGCGAGTGGAGAGGTAGCGGCCAAAGCGGCCACTCTCACGGCGGGCCTGATCGTAGCGAGTGTCGTCATAGCCTTTGTCGTAAGAGCGCTCGGTCATTGTTTTTTCTTCCTTCTAACAAGCGACCCCTTTGGCCGCCGTGCCACATTCATTTCAAGGACCGTGCCAGTTTTGAATTAAATTCGTAAGGCCTTGTATTATATGATTTTATTTCAATTTCGACCCCACCCTCTTAACCTGAAATTGTGAAATACGCTAAATTTTTTAGTTGTTCTAACCAATAAATTTGCGTATTCTCACCTTATGATTGGCAATCAGACTCCACAATTGATTGGCGAGGACCCAAGCTGGCTGGAAGCGCAGGAACATGTCTCGCGCCTCGCACCGCTCGATCGTCCATGTCTGATCATTGGTGAGCGCGGCACCGGCAAGGAGCTGATCGGCGAGCGGATGCACTTCCTGTCGCGGCGCTGGGACGGTCCGTTTGTGAAAGTCAATTGCGCCGCCCTGTCAGAACAACTCCTCGACAGCGAATTGTTTGGTCATGAGCGCGGCGCCTTTACCGGCGCAACTGAAAGACGGCTCGGCCGGTTCGAACTCGCGGATGGTGGCACTCTGTTTCTGGACGAAATCGCCACCGCTTCGATGCAGGTCCAGGAGAAGCTGCTCCGGGTTGTTGAGTATGGCGAATTCCAGCGCCTTGGCGGCGAGAAAGTTCTGACCACCAATGTCCGGGTGGTCGCGGCAACAAATGTCGACTTGCCGAGCAAAGCGGCGACCGGCGACTTCCGTGCCGATTTGCTTGATCGCCTCGCCTTCGATGTGGTCACCCTGCCCCCGTTGCGGGCGCGCCCGGCCGATATTTCCTTGCTCGCAGATTTCTTCGCGCGCCGCATGGCGCGAGAAATGGCTGAAGACTTTCCAGGTTTCGCCCCGTCTGCAATCGCAGCCATGGAAGCGCATGCCTGGC
>JBCCGB010000009.1:0-140492 GCA_039029475.1 Pseudomonadota bacterium
GATTGGTCGATATCGTTCAGGTCGAGGTGGACGAATCTGTCCTCGACACGCGGGTCTAGAAATACGTCTGCCATAGCAGGTTCCTGGTTTGTCAGGGGATGCTAAGTCTTTGAAAGTATTGATGACAAAAACACCCCGGTTTGTTGCATGGGGTGTTAAGTGCTCTGAAAACAAAGCGAAAAATTAGTGTGCTCTGACGACTGGGGGTCAAGGGGTCGCAGGTTCGAATCCTGCCGTTCCGACCAGAAATCTATCGCATCAGAAGATAGGCCAAACAACAAATTGCAACCAGTAATGGTCCGTAGCACACCATGGTTACGAACAGCGGATTGTATCGTTTCTTTTGTAATGGTCTCGGCATAGCGTCTCTCATGCATAGCTAATGCCACTTCTGGTTTCGTGAAGTTCCAAATTACAGTGAAAACGAGGTTGTCTGGCGCCGCGAGCCCGGCTAGTCAGGCTGTCGCGTGCCCTTGTGGTGAAATTGGTAAACACAGCGGACTTAAAATCCGCCGCCTATTATTGGGCTTGCCGGTTCAAGTCCGGCCGAGGGCACCATTTCCTTGTCAAATCTCTTGGCACCTTTATGTGCGGGTCGCATGGATTCCACGATTGCAGACTTTGACGGCCGATTGAAAGCGGCCTTGGACACGAAAACAAAGCCTGTCGGCTCATTAGGGCGGATCGAATCCCTCGCGGCCAGCATTGCTAAAATACAGCAGACGCTTAGACCGCGCGCCGAGACTTGCGATCATTTCATCTTTGCCGCCGATCACGGCATTGCGAAAGCCGGCGTTTCCGCGTTCCCACAAGCGGTAACCCGGCAAATGGTTCAGAATTTTCTCAACGGCGGCGCGGCGGCGAACGTTTTCGCAAGATCTGTTGGGGCATCTGTTTATGTTGTCGATGCCGGCATTGCCGGAGCGCCAATCGCGCATGCGGAGCTGCTCAATCGACGACAGGGCGCGGGCACAGCGAATTCGCTCGAACAGCCCGCGATGTCGCAACAGCAATCGCAGGCGGCCCTGGACGCCGGAGCTGCGCTGGCCGAACAAAGTCAGGCAGATGTTATTTGTTGCGGCGAGATGGGCATAGGCAACACCTCTGCCGCGGCGTTGGTGAGCGCCAAACTGCTCGGCCTGGACGTTCAGACCCTGGTCGGGCGTGGAACCGGTCTGGACGATGAAGGCCTGGCGAAGAAATCACAGGTGCTGCAACGCGCAGCCGCGCGCACGGCGTCGAACCTGACCGTAGACGTCGCTTTGAGGGAGTATGGCGGCTTCGAGATCGCCATGATGGCCGGCGCGATGCGAAGGGCTGCAGAGACCGGGCGGATTGTGATTGTTGATGGTTTCATCGCGACGGTGTCGGCGCTTTGCGCGGTGCATCTTTCATCTGCGAGCCGGCAGGCTTTCGTTTTCGCCCACCAGTCTGCGGAATCCGGGCATCGCACTGTGCTTGATGCGCTGCAGGCGGAGCCATTATTGCAATTGGATCTGCGGCTCGGGGAGGGCACCGGCGCATTGCTCGCATTTCCGCTGGTTAAAGCGGCCGCCGCCATGTTGCGAGACATGGCGAGTTTTGATGATGCCGGCATTAGCGGGCCAGCATGAAGAATGAAGCCGCAGCCTTGCTTCTGGCGGTGCAGTTTCTGACCCGCATACCCATTCCATCGCGTGATCTGTACTCAGCGACGCGGATGGTCGCGTCGGTGCGGTATTATCCGTTGGTGGGTCTTTTCATCGGGTGCATTTCTGCCGCAGCATTTCTCGTCAGCGGTTTGCTTGTCCCACACCCGATTGCCGTCCTGCTCGCCATCGCGGTCGGATTGCTGGTGACCGGTGGATTTCATGAGGACGGCCTCGCGGATACTTTCGATGGCATTGGCGGTGGCATTGATCGCGCGCGTGCCCTGGAAATCATGAAGGATTCCAGGCTCGGGACGTATGGCACTTTGGCGTTGATTGTTTGCATCGCTTTGAAAGCCTCGTCATTGATCCTTTTGCCGGTCAGTATTGTCGCGGCCGCGTTGATCATGGGTCACGGGATGTCGCGGCTCTCCAGTCTGCTGGTGATCGCGACCAGTCGCTATGTTCGAGGTGAGGGGACAGGCAAGCCGGTCGCTGAGAGTGCGTCTGCCCTGACGATCATCACCGCTACGGTCACCTGCGCTGTGATTGTCATTTTATGGTGTCATTTCTTACCGCCCATGGCGATGGCGTGTGCGATCGTGGGGCTCGTGCTCGGTCACGGTTTCATGCGTCTGTTTTTTGAACCGAAACTGGGTGGATACACGGGCGACACGTTGGGCGCTGTTCAGCAGATGAGCGAATTGGGCTTCTATCTGGGTCTGCTGGCATGGCTATGATTCTCATCCGTCACACAAAACCGCGTATTGCCCCCGGCACCTGCTACGGACGAACGGATCTGGACGTGGCAGAGAGTTTTGAAATCGAGGCAAACTTGGTGGTAGAGGCGCTGCCACCGGTGTCGCGGGTGATAACCAGTCCGCTAAAAAGATGTCGCCGGCTCGCGGAGTTCATTGCCTTCGAAAGTCGTTTGCCAATCGAGATCGAACCGCGCCTGCAAGAAATGGACTTTGGCCGGTGGGAAGGGGTGCCGTGGGACCACGTCCCGCGTGATGAACTGGACGCCTGGGCTGCTGACTTCTTGCATGCCTGTCCACATGGTGGAGAATCTGTTGCGCAGCTGCGGCAGCGGACCCGACAGGCCCTGACAGATTGGCGAATGGAGACGCAGACGACACTCTGTGTGACCCATGCAGGCGTCATCCGCGCCGCCCTTTCAACCGGAGACAGGGCGAGCGATTTTGGCACCAAGATTGACTTTGGCGGTATGATTCAAGCGCCTTCAAATATAGGAAATGCCCCATGACAGATTCCGAAACGCACAAAGAGAAAATGCAGAACCTGCAAGCTGAGCAGAAGCGTAAAACGGCGAATGCCAGCGATCCAGACCGTGGATTGATCCTGGTTCATACCGGCGATGGCAAGGGCAAATCCAGTTCTGCTTTCGGTGTGATCATTCGGGCGCTGGGTTGGGGGCACAAAGTTGGCGTTGTGCAATTCATCAAAGGCAAGTGGATTACCGGCGAACGGCAATTCTTTGACAAGCTGGGTGGTGTCGACTGGCATACAATGGGCGAAGGGTTTACCTGGGACACGCAGGATCGGGATCGTGACATAGCGGCCGCGGAAGCTGCGTTCGCAAAAGCGAAAACCATGATGTCATCCGGTGAATATGATCTGATTGTTCTGGATGAGATCAATATTGCAGTGCGTTATGATTATCTCACCGTCGCGTCCGTCATTGCTGGATTGGACGCGCGGTCTCGTCGCACCAGTGTCATTCTAACCGGGCGCGACGCCAAGCCTGACCTGTGCGACCATGCCGACCTGGTGAGCGAAATGCGTGAGATCAAACACCCGTTCAAAGCGGGCATCAAAGCGCAACGTGGCATCGATTTCTAAGCAATTGCTGCCGGTTTTCGCAATTTGCGGTCGATTGACTTTCTTTCGCAGACGCAGCATGACCAGCTCCAGATGGTGCTCCCTTAGCGGGGGCTAAGAGGGAAGTCGGTGAGAATCCGGCGCTGTACCCGCAACTGTCAGCCAGGAGCGACAGGCCAATAAGTCACTGGAGCATATGCTCTGGGAAGGCGGTCTGAAGCGATGATTGGTGAGCCAGGAAACCTGCCATCGCGTCGTTCGTCCGGAGGCCGGGAAGAGTTCTCAGCGGGCGGGAAGGTGAATACCTCTCCTTTGCAACGACATTGAAACCTAAAGGCCGGGCCGTCCGTGCAGTGATTCTGTGAGGCCTGAATGTCGTATCAGTGCGCCAGTTCGGGCGGTGAGGCGCTGAGGGGTAATCCCATGTTTTACAAAGCCGCACTGTTAGGTGCTGTTTCCTTCTCACTCACGCTGCCGGCCCTGGCGCAGGACGAACCCGATGAATCGGTCATGGACACCGTTGTTGTTGAAGGCTCGCGCTTGAATCAGACCGCAACCGAAATCGGGTCCAGCGTCACTGTCATAACCGCTGAAGAAATTGATGCGTTGGGTTTCGATTTCGTTCTTGATGCGGTGGCCAGCGCACCGGGCGTCACAATCAATCAGAATGGCGCGTTCGGTGGTCAGGCGAGCGTCCGAATCCGCGGCGCGGCCAGCGAACAAACCTTGGTGCTGATTGATGGCATTCCCGTCAACGATCCCTCTTCGCCTGGCGGTGGATTCAACTTTGCCCGCGTCGACACTGAAAATGTTGAGCGAATTGAAGTCCTGAAAGGCCCGCAATCCACGCTTTGGGGCACAGACGCAATTGGCGGCGTGGTTTCGATCACCACAAAAACCCCTGAACAGGGGTTTGGCGGGCGGGCGTTTGCCGAATATGGCAGCTTCAACACCTTTCGTGGCGGCGCCTCTATCGAAAACGGATCGGAGGCAGGTGATTTTCGTGTCGCTGTTTCAGGCGCCCGTTCGGACGGAATCTCCAAAGCCGACGAGGACAATGGCAATACTCAGGATGACCGTTATGAAGCGCTGACCGTCTCGGCCAAAGGTGGCGTCAATCTCCCGGGTGACGCACGGATCTCGGCGGATGTGCTGTGGACTGATGCGGAATCAGAATTTGATAGTTTTGTATTTGGCGCGCAGGGCAATGTTGGTGATGGTGATAATCTCTCCGAAACAGAGGAGTTCTCGGGCAATGTCTCTCTCACCGGTTCGCTGTTCCAGGGGCGCCTCGAAAACCTTCTATTGGCCGGATACGCTGAAATTGAGCGGGTCAATTCCGGTGCGGATGCGTTTCCACTCGATACAGGCGGCGAGCGTCAGATCTATCGCTATCAAGGCACGCTCGCATTGAATGACACGAACACGCTCGCTTTCGGGGCGGAACGCGAAGAGACAGAAGTCAATGGCGAGGACAGCTCGATCGACGGTCTGTTCGCACTGTATGAATTGCAAGCGACAGAGACGTTGACGCTCACCGGCGGCGTCCGCGTAGACGACCACAACGCCTTTGGCACGGAAACAACTGGTCGATTTGCGGTAGCGTATAATCCAAATCCGCAATGGACCCTGCGCGCAAGCTGGGGGCAGGGCTTCAAAGCGCCGACCTTGTTCCAACTCTCTGGCGGAGGATTCGCGGCGCCGAACCCGGCATTGCAACCTGAGACGTCCGAAGCATTCGATGTGGGCTTGGATTGGCGCGCCCCCGATGGTCGACTTGAGGCAAGCCTGACGGTGTTTGACGCCGACATTGAGGACTTGATCGGCTTTGCTTCAACAGGATATTTCAATGAAGCACAGGTCAATACTCGAGGCATAGAGCTTGCTGGCCGGGTCCAGCTGAATGACTGGACAAGCGTGGATGTCAGTTACGGTTATGTTGATGCGACGGACACAGATGGCGATCCTTTGAGGCGGGTTCCGGAGCATTCTGGGGATGTTCGGCTCACGATCGATCCAGACGGCCCATTTTCAGGTTCGATTCTGCTGCGCTATAATGGCGAAGAACAGAACAATGCCACGACCCGTGTCGATGAATGGACACGGGTCGACCTCGCCGGCAGCTATGAAATCAGCGAGACTGTCGAACTGTTTGGCCGGATCGAAAACCTGTTTGATGAAGACTATCAGCAAATACTGGGTTATGGCACGCCAGATCTATCCGGATCTCTTGGTATTCGTCTGAGGTACTGATTTGATGTCCAGGCTGATCCCCTTGCTCCTGATGTTTGTGCTCGCTGGCTGTGGCCAGCCGGCGTCACTGACGGTGCCAAGTTCCGAGCGCCCCATGCGCGTGGTCAGCCTGGATTTTTGCGCTGACCAATATGTTCTGAAATTTGCGGATCGCGAGCAGATCCTCGCGGTATCTCCGGACGCCGTGCGTGGCTTTTCGTATATGCGCGACGTTGCTGTCGGCGTACCCACGGTTCGCCCCATCGCCGAAGACGTTCTGATTCTCAAGCCCGACCTGATCGTCCGCTCGTATGGTGGTGGCCCCAATGCTGAGGCGTTTTTTGAGCGTGCCGGCGTACCTGTGCTGCAGATTGGCTGGGCGTCGAACATTCATGGTGAAGATTTGTCTTCGATCCCCGAAATCACCAAAACTGTTGCCGCGGGACTGGGGCAAGCAGAGCGCGGTGAAGTGGTTGCGCGAGACTATCTTGATCGCCTGGAGAGCATTGCCAGCAGCGCCAGCGCAAAGTCGACGCTTTACGTTACGCCGTCTGGCGTGACCACGGGCGGCAATTCTCTGGTCCACAAAGCCATGCTCGCGGCAGGATTGCAAAATTATGCGGCGCGACCCGGTTGGCACAGCCTGCCGCTGGAGCGGCTGACCTCTGAACGACCTGATCTGGTCGCCGCGGCCTATTTTGATGTGCAATCTGATCATCGCCATGGCTGGAGCGCGGCGCGCCATCCGATTGCCAAACGGGAACTCAACGCAGCGGAATTGGTCAAGCTTGAAGGCGCCTGGTTGGGCTGTGGAGGCTGGTTTCTCATCGAAGCGATCGAAGCCCTGGCGCAAGGTCCAGTCTCACCATGACCGCGCGCTGGCTGACCCCGGGATTGATCATACTGAGCCTGATCGCTCTGTTCGCCGCCTGCCTGCTCGGGTCCACGCCAATGCCTGCGGATCGGGTGCTCGCTGCCTTGCTTGGCGGCGCAGACGCATCCGACCGCCTGGTTGTTTGGGCGATCCGCTTGCCACGGGCATTGGCGGCATTCTTGGTTGGCGCGGCGCTTGGTTTAAGCGGGGCTGCGTTGCAGGGCCTGTTGCGTAACCCGTTGGCGGAGCCAGGCGTTCTTGGTGTCTCTGCGACCTCATCACTGGCGGCGACATTTTCGATTTATTATGGCTTGGTCGCCCTCAATCCTTGGGTGTTGCCGATGGCAGCGATTTTTGGTGCGTTGGTCGCGACAGCCTTGTTGGCGCTGGCCGCGGTCCGGACACGCTCGGTGGTGACACTTATTCTGATTGGCGTCGGCCTATCGAGCTTTGCGGGGGCCGCGATGAGCCTGCTTATGAATCTCGCACCGAACCCGTTTTCATTGGCAGATATGGTCAATTGGATGCTTGGATCTGTCGCCAATCGCAGTTTTGACGAGATTTTGCTGACGGTGCCATTCCTGTTTGCGGGCAGCGCCATCCTCTTGCTGACTCGGCGCGGATTGTCGGCATTAACACTGGGAGAAGAAGCGGCGGACGGTGTCGGACTGAATCTGCGCAACCAGCGTATCTTTACCGTGCTCGGCGCCGGGCTGGCGACGGGAGCATCTGTGGCCCTTGCCGGTGCGATTGGTTTTGTCGGGATCGTCGCGCCCCATCTGGTGCGCCCTTTGGTCGGACATGATCCTGCGCGGTCGCTGATACCGTCCGCGTTGCTGGCGGGCCTGATTCTGGTCATCGCGGATATTGGCGTTCGGATCATCCCAACCTCATCAGAGTTGAAACTTGGCGTGGTCGCGGCCTTGATCGGGGCGCCGGTCTTTGTCTGGATCGCAATGCAGAGGCGGACCGTCCATGACTGAGCTGGTTGCAGAACATCTGACGGTCACCGCCAAGGACACGGTACTTGTTGCTGATGCCAGTTTGCGACTGGCGCGAGGCGAATTGGTCATCTTGCTGGGACCGAATGGGGCTGGCAAAACCAGCCTTCTGCGCGCCTGTCTTGGGCTGACGCGCCCAAGCTCAGGGCATGCAACGCTTGCCGGCGAAGACACCGTACGATTGAACCCGATGCAACGGGCGCGGAGCATGGCCTACTTGCCGCAAATCCGGCAACTGGCCTGGCCCAATATTGTTCGCGATGTGGTCGCGTTGGGCCGGTTCAGTCATGGCGCCGCGCTGGGTCGATTGCGCGGCGAGGATGCGGCAATTGTTGATCGCGCCATTCAGGACTGTGATCTCGCGCACCTTGCCAACCGTCAGGCTGACACACTCTCGGGGGGCGAGCTCGTGCGCATGCATTGCGCGCGTGTTTTTGCCACGCAAGCGCCCTTACTGATCGCGGATGAACCCATAGCCGCGCTCGACCCTCGTCACCAGTTCCGCATTCTCGATCTGATCTCTGGGTTTGTGAAGAATGGCGGCGGGGCTTTGGTCGTTTTGCACGATATAGGGCTTGCGGCGCGATACGCATCGCGCCTGATCTGGATGCAGAATGGGCGCATTGTCGCGGATGGTCCCCCGGCTGAAACGCTGACGCAAGAACGGATCGAGACAGTTTATGATGTCAGCGCCAAAGTCGATGGCTTACGGGTCGAGTTGGACGGTCCAAGATGACCGCGCACTTCGCGAAACAACCTAACGGTTTGGTTGTGTGCTGAGTATGCCATTTTTTCTTCTCGCGGCTTGGGGCCTGGAAGTCATGTTCGGTTGGCCGGCCTGGCTCTACGCTCGTATCCGGCATCCGGTGGTGTGGGTTGGGGCAATGATCGAGCAGCTCGACCGCTTGCTGAATCGGCCGCAATGGTCCCACGCGATACGATATATAGCTGGGATGGTCAGCACTTTGATCATGGTTGCGCTCGTCTCGGGGGTGGTTTGGGCTGTGACGACCCTTCTGACAGAGCATTGGTGGGCCGTTCTTTTCGAACTTGCTTTGGCCGCAAGTTTGATCGCGTCGCGCAGCTTGTTTGAACACGTTTCCGCGGTTGCACAGTCACTGTGCGATGCAGACATATCAAACGCCCGCCGGGCGGTGGCGAGGATTGTCGGCCGAGACGCAACCCAACTGGACGAGGCTGGCATTGCCCGCGCAAGCCTAGAAAGCCTGGCTGAAAACATGTCGGATGGTGTCGTTGCACCGCTGTTTTGGGGCGCCTGCTTGGGCCTGCCAGGGCTTGCAGCGTATAAGGCCATAAACACACTGGATTCAATGATCGGGCATCGATCTGATCGCTATGCGGCGTTTGGCGGGTTTGCTGCGCGACTGGACGATGTGGCGAATTTGATCCCCGCGCGGCTGACGGCATTGCTGATTGCGGCCGCCAGCCTGCGCGCGTCATCGTTTAGAATCGCGCTGCGCGATGCGTCAGCTCACCGATCGCCGAATGCGGGCTGGCCTGAATCAGCCATGGCCGGGGCCCTGAATGTGCGGCTGTCAGGGCCGCGCGCTTATGGTGGGCAGACCCAGGTTTATTCCTGGCTCAATGCAACGCGATCCGATCCTGACCAGGCCAGCATTCGGAACGGCCTCGATCTCTATTGCCGTGCGCTCATCCTCGGGGCGATACTGTTACTGGTGATTGGCGTGCTGGTGATGTTGTGACCCAGCATATTCAACACGGTGGAGCCGTGGATGCTATGCGCGAACAGTTTCCGCATGCGCCATTGCCTTGGATTGATCTCTCGACCGGCATAAACCCCTGGCCGTATAAGGCTTCAAATCTCGACCCGGCTCTGCTCGCCCGATTGCCATTGTGCGAAGATGACGACGCGTGCCGCTCGGCGATGGCTGCGGCCTGGGGCGTTGCGCGTTCGGCGCTGCTCGTGGCCCCAGGGAGCGAGCTTCTCATCCGGCTCTTGCCATTTGTCGTGTCGGCCAGGCGCGTTGCTATCCTCTCACCGACGTATGGCGATCATGCCCATGCCTGGCGCAGGGCTGGCGCCGAAATCGTTGAAACGGATGACCCGCTCCGTCACGCCAATCGCGTTGACGCGGTGGTAGTTTGCAATCCCAACAATCCGGATGGCCGAACATTCACAGCCAGCGAACTTCACGCGGCGCATAAAACTTTGCGTCACCGCGGCGGTTGGTTGATCATTGATGAGGCCTATGCAGATCTTGACCCGGGATTGAGTCTTGCCGCTTCGGGCGGAGATGACGGCCTGATTATTCTGCGATCCTTCGGTAAGTTTTTCGGTTTGCCGGGGCTGCGCCTCGGAGCATTCATGGCGCCACCGGCGGTGCGGTGCGCCATGGCAGAAATGCTTGGTGTTTGGCCGGTTTCCGGGGCCGCGCTGCAGATTGGAACCAGCGCGTATCGCGACCTTGCCTGGCACGAGACCACTCGCGGACGGTTGGCCCAGGCACGTGCCTCCCTGGATGCACAATTGACCGCGGCGGGCCTGAGCGTGATCGGTGGGACGTCTCTATTTGCATATGTTCGCGTCAGCGATGCGACCCTGGTTTGGGAATGCCTGGCTCAAGGCGGCATTTATGCCCGTCGTTTTCAAGGATCTGAGACAAGACTCCGGATTGGACTGCCACGCGGCCGGGACGCTGAAGCGCGCCTCGCGGCCGCGCTCACCCTTTTAAGCTGATTGGCAATCCTGCCGCGACAAACTCGACGCGGTCGCAAGTCGCGGCCAGGGTCTGATTCAATCGCCCTTGGGCATCTCGAAACTCCCGGCCCAAGGGTGTTTCCGGTACCAGCCCCAATCCGACTTCATTGGACACCAGAACGATCGGGATCGGCAGACCCTGTACTGCGCGGCAAAGCCGCTCGGATTCTGCGCCAATATCGCGTTCATGGTGCATCAGATTAGACAGCCAGAGGGTCAGGCAATCGACCAGGCAGACGTCTGTATGCGAGGGCAGGTTTTGCAGGATACCGACAAGATCTAGCGGCGTTTCATAGACGCTCCAATCTGCCCCGCGTTCTCGCTGGTGCTGGGCGATCCGGGCTTTCATTTCGTCGTCAAGGGCTTCTGCTGTGGCGATATAGGCCCGCTCAGACCCAATGCTTTCCGCCAAGGCCAGCGCCCGCCGGCTTTTGCCAGAACGTGCGCCACCGAGGATGAGATATGATTCTGCCATGCCCAACGCTACTCCGTCCGCAGAGGGTTTGCTATGAGTTAAAGGTGAGAAATGGCGCACCTAAGAGGATTCGAACCTCTGACCTCTGCCTTCGGAGGGCAGCGCTCTATCCAGCTGAGCTATAGGTGCGTTGGAGAGCCTCATACGCGAAGCTGGAATGGGATGCAATCTGCCGAATGCGCGTAATCTCTTTGCAAGAGGCACGACTTATTGGCAGATAGGTAAAGAACTCGAAGGGACTCTCATGAATACGATTCGCATCGGCGTCAGTGCCGCCATTCTCGGAGCCTGTTTGCTGCTATCCAATTGCGGAGGTAGCGATCCAAACGCCACGGATACACCGGCAACCCCGAACACGCCAGACGCAGGCGCGACCGCGCCGGTCTCACCGGAACGCCCATCGAAGGAAGACCTGCTCAGCGGCTTTAACGACGCACTTGAGCAGGCGCGGGCGTCACAGGGGCCCGGCGCACCGGCCATGTGGACGCTCGGCGATGATGACACCACCATTCACGTCTTCGGAACCGTACATCTGCTGCGGCCCGAACTGGAATGGCGGTCTAGCGCGCTCGATCAGGCGATTGCCGATGCGGATACGATTGTCTTCGAAGTCGATATGAAAAGTCCGGAAGCCCAGCGCGCGATCGCGACAGACTTTCTTCAGCGTGGGATGTTCGACGATGGCCGCACGCTGAAGGAAGTTTTGGGGGACGAAGACGAAGCCGTGATCAGCGCAGCATTCGATTCCATCGGTGTGCCGATCGATGCCATGAACACGTTTGAACCGTGGATGGCCTCCGTCAATCTCGGCGTCATGAAACTGGTGAATGATGGATATGATCCAAATTCCGGGGTCGAAAGCGTGATCGAAGCGGAAGCAGCTGAAGCCGGTAAGTCCTTCGCTTATCTGGAGCTGATCTCTCAACAAACAGACGCGTTTGACTTGTTGCCTGAAGATGAGCAAATCAACATGCTATACGAAACCGCTTTGCTGCTTGATGAGTCACCGCAAATGCTAGACTTGTTGGTTGATGAATGGGCCGATGGTGACATTCAAGGGATTGCAAAACTGGTTGCCAATCCGGACGGGTATGGTTTCACCGATGCGGCCTATCAGGCATTATTGGTCAAACGAAACCAAGCCTGGGTGCCGCAAATCGAAGCCATGTTGGACCAACCGGGTTCAATCTTCATCGCCGTCGGCGCCGGACATCTCGCCGGACCAGACAGCGTGATCACAATGCTGCGCGACAAAGGCTACGAGATCGAAGGACCATAGACCGTCAGGGTTCATTGCCGTCCCAGTCAACAATCCATTGCTCAATTTGCTCGGCATCATCCGGGTCGAACAAAGTCTCTTCACTCAAGGTTCGACCCATAATTGAAGCGCCGCGCTGATGAACGAGGTCGGGATCGCCACTGCGCAAGTGATGCCAATCCGGCAGCGGTTTACCTTCATGGATCAATCGATACGAACAAGACGACGGCATCCAGCGCAACTCCGAGACGTCTTTCGGGGTGAGAATGACGCAATCGGGCACATGCTGTTTGCGATTGGGATAATCGCTGCATTGGCAAGTTTCTGAATCGAGTAGTTTGCAATGCAGTCGCGTCATCGCAATTTCGCCGGTGTCTTCATCTTCAAGCTTGATCAGACAGCATTTGGCGCAACCGTCGCACAATGATTCCCATTCGTCTTTTGACAGATCTTCCAGGCGTTTTGATTCCCAAAATGGTTTGCCAGGATCAGCCATTCCCGGGGCCATCACCGATCAGCCAAATGAACGGAATGATCTCTGTTCGATCGAATAGGCCGGCTTTGGCATAGGGATCATTGCTCGCCCATTCATGGGCCTCTGCGGCGGTCTCAAAATCGATGACAAATGTTGATCCGATCATGGTCTCGCCATCATCAGACAGGACCGGCCCGGCCATCGCGATCTTATGCGCGAATTCTCCGGCCCATTCGAGATGGGCCTGACGATTGGCGAGTCGCAGATCCGTGGCTCCGGCTTTATCACGCGCATTAATCAGAAATAGCGGCATTTCATTCTCCCTTATATGGTCGTGCGAGCAAGGTGGTCATGGCCTCATTCACCGTCACGTCTTCTGTCAGAACCGCATTTACCGCGTCACAAATCGGCATTTCAATCCCCAATTTTTCGGCCAATGCCATCAGAGCAGGCGCCGTGGCATGGCCTTCTGTCACCGCCATGCGTTCGGCCAGAATATCCTCAGCCTTACGACCTTGGCCGAGGGCCAGGCCGAAGCTCATATTGCGCGATTGCGGCGATGAGCAGGTCAGCACCAGATCACCCAGCCCACACAAGCCCGCCAGAGTTTCCCGTCGACCGCCGAGCGCCACACCGAGGCGTGTCATTTCGGCAAAGCCTCGCGCTATCAGGGCCGCGTGGGCGGATTTTCCAAGGTTCAGACCCTCGACAATGCCACACGCAATCGCCAACACATTTTTCACCGCGCCGCCAACTTCTGCGCCGATCAGATCATCCGTCCAATATGGGCGGAAGGCGGGTTGCCCAATCGCTTGCATAAGTTTCTTGCCCAGAGACTCGTCCTCGCATGCCAGAGTGACAGCCGTCGGCAGGCCGCGCGATACATCGGCCGCAAAACTCGGGCCGGACAAAACGGCGGGTACTGCGTGTGGGATGGTGTCGCGCAGGACATCCGTCATGAAACTCAATGAACTGCGCTCGATTCCCTTTGCGCAAAGCAAAACCGGAGTACCGTCAGCAATTTGAGATCCAAGCTGTGCCAGCGTTGACCGGGCAAATTGCGCTGGCACAACGGCAAGAACAGCTTCGCAGCCCTTCAGGATGGCAATGTCGGTGCTGGCGCGCATTTTCGGCAAATCGACCCCGGAAAGGTAAGTCGGATTGCCAAGCCCGTTGGACAAGGATTCCGCGACATCAGATTCCAGTGCCCAGACGGGCACGTTTTCGCTGGGATTTTCTGTCTTATTGTAAAGAGAAGCAGCCAGCGCCGTGCCCCAGGCGCCGGCGCCGAGAACGCCTATTCGCGCAAAATCAGTCACACCAAAATCTTTCTACTGTATGCGAAATTGAACAATTTGTTGATCATTCACACTTTTCCATTATTCTAAGGCCCATGAATGAAAAGCTCGATACCCGCGAACAGATCCTCCATGCCGCCATGGAGCGTATCATGCACTATGGTTACGCCAAGACGACGATGGCTGAAATTGCCCGCGATTGCGGTATGTCAGCTGGCAACATCTATCGATTCTTTGCGTCAAAGATAGATATTGCTGAAGCGATGGCGCGAAAACTGAATATGGAAATCAACGCTCAGAACGCGGCGTTGGTGCGGGGCAAGGGCTCAGCGATCGAGAAGATGCGGCGCTTTCACCATACGGCGCTGACCACCACATTCGAAAAATTGGATAAAGACGCCAAGATTCTCGAAGTCGCCGAAGTGCTTTCCAGCGAACGGCCGACATTTGCCAATGAGGAAATGGCCCAAGAGCGCGTTTATCTGGTCCAAATCCTGGAGCAGGGCATTTCTGACGGGGACTTCGCGGCCATGGAGAACCCACATTTCATCGCTGAAATGATGCAGTCCGCCACAATGAAGTTTCGTTATCCGCAGCTTTGGTCGCGTCTGACATTGCCAAAACTGGAGCGTGAGCTGGAAGGCGTAATGGACATTATCCTGGCTGGGTTAAGCGTTCCTATCAGAACGCGTGAGCTATTGAACGCTGAATAATTTTCATTTCGTTCATTGATTTTTATTTTGGGGTCCCTATATCGAGGTTATGGGCAGCGAATGGTCGCGGCTCAAAACGCAAAGAAGGACAAATCCCATGCGTGTTTCCTCCCCAACTGAAGCTCGTACCAGCTTCATCGCCACCGCACTTTCACTTCCGCTCGCCGTCGTTGGCGCAGCGCTGACGCTCGGCTTGTTCGGAACGGTTGTATGAGTGTGATCTAGCGCCCGGTCTGAAGCATTCAGACCGGGACGTTAGCGAGGATCACGAAACTTTATTCGACGGTGACGGATTTCGCCAAATTGCGAGGCTGATCGACATCCGTGCCTTTTTCAACGGCTATATGATAAGCCAGCATTTGCACCGGCAAAGAGTATAGGATCGGTGCCACGAATGGATGGCATTCTGGCAATTCGATGCCATTTGCAGGCGTGTCGCCTGCTTCAGCCAAACCTGTCTTGTCGCTGATCAACAAGACTTCGCCGCGTCGCGCGGCCACTTCCTGCAAATTAGACAGAGACTTGTCGAACAGATCGTCATACGGGGCGACAAATACAACGGGCGTTTCCTCGTCAATCAAAGCGATCGGCCCGTGTTTGAGCTCGCCGCTGGCATACCCTTCGGCATGAATATAACTGATTTCCTTGAGTTTTAGCGCCCCTTCCATGGCGATCGGATAGTGCACGCCGCGGCCGAGATAAATCACATCGCGGGCTTTCGACAGATTGCGGGCAAGGCCGGCGATGGGGGCGTCGAGCGCGAAGCTTTCAGAAATCAATCGCGGAATCCCATTCAGGGCACCCACCAATTCAATTTCACGTTCACGGTCTATGGCTCCGCGCGCTTTTGCGGCGGCGATGACGGCCGCGGCGAGCGCGCAAAGTTGCGCCGTGAATGCCTTTGTCGAGGCAACGCCAATTTCCGGACCAGCAAGCGTGGGCAGAACAAGATCAACTTCTCGGGCAATCGTCGACGTCGGCACATTGACGACGGCCGCAGTTTTCAATCCAGCCGCTTTGCAATATCTGAGAGCGGCCAATGTGTCTGCAGTCTCGCCGGACTGGCTGACGAACAATGCCAGGCCACCAGCTTCGGGCAGCGCGGGCTGCCGGTATCTAAACTCAGAGGCAATATCGGTCTTCACCGGCAAGCCAGCAATTTGTTCGAACCAATACTCCGCAACGCAGGTCGCGTAATAGGCGGTGCCGCATGCGACCATATGAAGATGCGTGACCTCTTGCCAATTGATCGCGTCTTCTTGGCCGGGCAGGTCAATGGTTTGCTCCAGCGCATCGACATACGCGCCAATTGTGCGCGCCGTACTGTCCGGTTGTTCGAAAATTTCTTTCTGCATGAAGTGGCGATAATTGCCCTTTTCGACGGTTGCGCCCGCCGCCTGCACCAGTGAGACCGGTCGCGTCACTTCTGCGCCGCTTTCGTCAAAAATTCGATACGCATCGTGATGGAGAACGCACCAGTCACCTTCTTCAAGATAGATGACCCGATTGGTGAATGGGGCGACCGCCAATGCGTCTGATCCAAGGAACATCTCGTCATCGCCAACCCCGATCACCAGCGGTGACCCTTTGCGGGCGCCGATCAACAAATCATCATGGCCTTCAAACAGGATGCTCAAAGCAAATGCGCCCTCGAGCTCTGTGAGCGCTGATTTTACAGCCGCAACTGGATCTGCGCCGCCATTCAGATGTGCTGCAATCAAGTGCGCTATGGTTTCTGTATCTGTCTCAGTTGCAAACACATGTCCGGCCGCTTCGAGGCGGGCGCGCAGATGCCGAAAATTCTCGATGATTCCATTATGGACGAGGGCCACTGGGCCTGAAACATGTGGATGCGCGTTCTGTGTGTTTGCAGCCCCATGCGTCGCCCATCTTGTATGGCCGATCCCGACCGAGCCCGCGATCGGTGTTTCGGCCAATAGGGATTGCAGATTGGAGAGCTTTCCAGCGGCCCGGCGACGATCAAGTTGACCCGCGTTCAGAGTGGCCACGCCGGCGCTGTCATAGCCCCGATACTCAAGACGACGCAGCGCCTCCATAGCACGGTCCGCCGCCGAACCCTGGCGGCTTAGAATACCGATAATTCCACACATGAGGTTTACTCCACACCTTAATCTAACGTCCCTGGCACCCTTAAACCGACCAGGAGTTTACCGTCATTGCAAATCGTATTTCCGATTGTGTCCAAGACATGTGTCGCAGATACAAACAAGGGAACTCGTTGCGAGTTCCCTTGCAAAAATTGTGCTGAATTGATTGCGGCGCGTTATGAGCCGCTGGCCATGCCGTCGCTGTCTGCTGCGGCCCGGCAACAACGCACTTGCATTTCCAGCACGCGGCTGTTGAAGCGGCATTGCTCATTGTTCAGTTCGCGCAGGAATGACAGGCCGCCTGACCGGTGCGTGTAGCGCGTCTGGACACAGCCCATGACAGTATATCCGGGTTCACACATGCCGACATTCGACTTCTGGACCGTCGTGGTTTTGCAATCCAGGTCTTTTTCAGACAGATGCGTCGCCAGCGAATAGGCCTCGTCGGCGCGATTCTGAGCGGCGTCAGCGGAGGCTTGCGCCGTGCCTGCGGCCGTCATCGCGCTGTCCGCCATTTGGCGTGCATCGCGCAGGCTCATATTTGTTTCCGCAAGTGACGTGGCATTGCCGTCAATCTCGACTTTCAAGCGACAAACTTCTTCAGACGCGTTGTCTGGGTTTGCGCAGAATTCTGCGACCGTCATGTCTGATGGGAGGCCCGTAGCGCATCCCGCAAGTGTAAGTGCGAGCATACTGCTCGCCAAAATCGTTTTAATACGCATTTTGCGTTCCTCTTTAATCCCCAACGCCTATCACCTTGCAGAAGGTGTGCCAATAAAACCTAAAACCCGCCTTGGATTTTACACTAAACTTATGGCATGGCGCCTGCAGACAGAGTAAAACCCCGCTGAAATGCTGGAAGCAAGGAATTAGCGCATTATGGATCGTAAATACTTCGGAACGGACGGAATCCGTGGCACTGCGAACACACCTCCGATGACGCCGGAGATCGCCATGCGGCTCGGAATGGCGGCCGGAAAGTACTTTCGGACCACCAGCGAACGCCGTCACAGCGTCGTTATTGGCAAGGATACACGTCTTTCAGGCTACATGATCGAGCCGGCATTGGTGGCTGGTTTTACCTCGGTGGGCATGGATGTGACTTTGTTCGGGCCTCTGCCAACGCCCGGCGTGGCGATGATGACCCGGTCCTTGCGCGCTGATTTAGGTGTCATGATTTCTGCCAGCCACAATAGTTATGAGGACAATGGCATCAAATTATTTGGTCCAAATGGATACAAATTGTCGGATGATATTGAGCTGGAAATCGAAAGCCGCATGGATCGCGCACTGGACGACAAATTGGCGAGTCCGGCCGATCTTGGGCGGACAGTTCGGATTGATGATGCGCAAGCGCGTTATGTCGAAATCGTCAAAGCCAGTTTTCCGCGCCGAAGAAATCTCAAGGGACTTCGGATATGCGTCGATTGCGCCAATGGTGCGGCTTATAAAGTCGCCCCGTCAGCTCTGTATGAACTTGGCGCTGAAGTGTTCAAGATCGGTGTCTCGCCCGATGGCTTCAACATCAATCAGGAAGTTGGGTCCACGGATACGCGTGCGTTGAAGGAAGCTGTGCAGACCTATCGCGCCGACATTGGAATTGCGCTCGATGGTGACGCTGATCGGTGCATCATCATCGATGAGAAGGGCAATGTCGTGGATGGCGACCAGCTGATCGGATTGATCGCCGCACATTGGAAATCGCTAAATCAACTGACGCAGCCTGGGGTCGTGACCACGGTGATGTCCAATCTTGGTCTGGAAAAACACCTGGAAAGCCTCGGATTGGCGTTAGAGCGGACAAAAGTGGGTGACCGCTATGTTGTTGAGCGCATGCGCGAAGGCGGGTTCAATCTCGGTGGCGAGCAGTCCGGACATATTGTTATGTCCGACTATTCCACCACCGGAGATGGCTTGATGGCCGCGCTGCAAGTGCTTGCTGTGATGGTTGAAAAAGAAAAACCACTTTCAGAGATTGCGCATGTCTTCGATCCGGTACCGCAAAAGCTGGTGAATATCAGATATGAAGCAGGGGCACCGCTCGAAGAGGCATCCGTGCAACAGGCGATTGCTGCGGCAGAAAAGAAGCTTGGAAATAAGGGGCGTCTGGTGATCCGAAAGTCAGGGACCGAGCCGCTGATCCGTGTGATGGCCGAAGCCACGGATGCCAAGCTGATGGACGGTGCGGTTGAATCCGTGGCCGAGGCGGTGCGGGCCGTCAGTTAAAATCCGATTGATTATCGGTCCTACAGATCGAGGTTCGGGTCAGACACGGCCGCGCTAAGTCCCGACACCGTGGCCAGGCCGCTAACGGTGGAGACTCGTCCTGCGGTATCAGCATTGATCCCGCCAAGAGCATATATCGGAATTTTTCTGCGGGCACACAAGCTGCGTAACCGGAGCGGACCGGTCGGCAGCCCTGCGCTGGGGCTTTGCGATGCGAACACCGTAGAGTAGATGACCGCGTCCATGCCGGCTCTGACCCCGTGAGCTATGGCGCGCGGGCTATGCGCACTGGCGGTTTGAAGTTGGAACCGTTCGCGCCAGGCGCGCGCTTGATGCAGCATCCTCTCTGGCCAATGCACGCCGTCTGCCATGGTCTGAAGCGCCAAAAGTGGATCCGCGGCGATCATGAAAACCAGCCCCCGGTCGCGACACAATTGACGCAACGCGGATGCTTCGGTGTGGCGCTGTTTTTTTCCGAAATGGCGGTAGATGACGCCGGAGTGCTGAGGAAGCCGGCGTACAGATTCTAAAGGATCGCTGATCCGTGTCGGGTCTGTCATCAATATGAGCGGCGGCAGATGCGCGGGAAAATGAGATTTCGCCTGTCGGATCGCGGTGCGCCACTTGCGGGCGGAGGCAGCTTGGTGTTTCAACCCCATGATGAGCCTAGATACACAGAGCATCGCGATCAGCGAAGCCCGAAATCGCATCCTTGCCGAGATCGGTTCGCAGGTCTGCCTGGTTGCAGCGTCCAAAAGACAGCCAGAAGCGCGCATTGATGCAGCGCTCCTGGCGGGGCAGCGCGTGTTCGGAGAGAACCGAGTGCAGGAGGCGGCGGCCCGCTGGACCGACCGCAAAGCGTCACGGCCCGACTTGCAGCTTCGCCTGATCGGGCCCTTGCAGACAAATAAGGCCGAGGCTGCTGTCCAGCTATTCGATGTTATCGAAACGCTCGACCGTGAGAAGCTTTTAAGGGCGTTGACGAAGGCGGTCGAGAGGACCGATTGCGCGCCGCCGGATCTGCTGATTCAGGTCAATACTGGCGACGAGCCTCAAAAGGGCGGGGTGAGCATTGCTCAGCTAGAAGGGCTCCTCTCGCAAGCCCGCTCGACATATCCCGGACGCGTTGTGGGGCTGATGTGTATCCCACCCTCAGATGAGCCTGCGGCACCGCATTTTGCGTTGCTTAAATGCCTTGCGGCCGAGCATGATCTTGCGGTCATCAGTATGGGGATGAGCAATGATTACGCCCTCGCGGCGCGCCTTGGTGCAACACATGTTCGGGTCGGCACCGCCTTGTTCGGCGCGCGCGACAGTTAACGGGAAAACCGCGCCATCACGGCATCGAGATGCGTGGTCACGGCGTTCATGGTGAGATCACGCCACGCCGCCATTGGGATGAGGTCTGTTGCTTCATGGTCTTGTAAGCTGACAAATCCGTGCGCGAGCGCCCAGAGTTGCAAGGCCGCCTCGCGTTTTTGTCGTCCGGAAAGCGTGTCCGGCAGAGCCTGCGCAACCAGTCTGGTGAGGCGATTGAACGCTTTTTCGCCGACCGCGATTGCCGCGGAGGATGGCTTATACGTCGGGTCACCGCGTCCGAAAATTAGCTCATAATGCCCACGATGCCGGGCCGCGAGATCGATGTAATTAGCAAGACCTTGCAGCACCGCGTCACGCGGCGACATGATGCCAAGGTCCAGATCTATGGCCGCCATGACGAGCTCGAACCCTTCGATATAGAGGGCATCGAGAATGCCTTGTTTGCCATTGAAGTGATTGTAAATGCCAATCGTCGACAATCCGGCCCGACTGGAAATCGCCCGGACGCTGAGGCCACTCGCGCCAGTTTCGGCGAAAATTTCTGAAGCAGCTATTAGGATTTTCGATTTAGCAGGGGACATGACAGTAAATCACTTGACTTGGTATAACGCTGTTATTATCAGAAGATAACACTGTTATCAAGAGCAACCTAAACCTGGGAGGGGACCGATGACCCCAGAGACAATTGAAGTTGATTATCTGGTCATAGGCGCAGGCGCCATGGGTATGGCGTTTGCGGACATCATCCTGACCGAGAGCGACAAAACGGTTCTCATTGTGGACATGCATCAAAAACCAGGCGGGCATTGGAATGACGCCTATCCGTTTGTCACCCTTCATCAGCCCTCTGCATATTATGGTGTGAGTTCGAAAGAATTATCCAAAGGCATTGTCGATACAATCGGCTTGAACAAGGGGTTGCAGGATCTCGCCTCTGGCCCGGAAATCATGGCCTATTTTGATGAAGTGATGCGCTATCAGTTTCTGCCAACCGGGCGCGTTACCTATCTGCCGATGTGCAAATATGAAGGGGGCGGCAAAATCAGTGCGCTGACTTCGGATAAGACTTATAGCGTGACTGTTCGGGAAAAGACCGTCGATGCGACCTGGCTGAAAACCACTGTCCCGTCCACACATACGCCAAATTTTGAGATCGCTGACGGCGTCAAATTGATGCCGCTCAACGACTTGCCGAAAGTTCAGGAGCAGCCCTCTCGATATGTGATCGTTGGCGGCGGCAAGACCGGTATAGATGCCGTGGTCTGGCTTTTGGAAAATCACGTGAATCCAGATCAGATTCATTGGGTGCGCCCCCGGGAAGCCTGGCTGATGCGCCGTGAAACCACCCAACCTGATGCGCAGTTCTTCGAAGCCACGATGGGCGCTCAAGCGGCGCAAATGGAGGCGATTGCGGCATCGGATTCGATCAATGATCTTTTCTTACAACTCGAGCAGGCCGGGATTTTCGTGCGCATCGATCCTGAGCTTGACCCATCCATGTTTCATGGCGCGACCATTTCTGATCCCGAGCTGCAGGAATTGCGCCGCGTAAAAAACGTCATTCGTAAAGGCCGTATTCAACGCATCGAGACGAACCAGATTGTTTTTGATGAAGGAACATTGCCGAATGATCCGGACACACTCTTTGTCGATTGTTCAGCTGCTGCGGTCGCGAATATGGAAGAAACAGCGGTGTTTCAAGGCGACACCATTCGGCTGCAAACCGTGCGGACGGTCCAGCCGGTCTTCAGTGCAGCTTTCATTGCTCATATCGAGCTTACGCGCGATCAGGAGGAGGAAAAGAATCGCCTCTGTCAGGTTGTGCCGTTGCCGAACCATGCAACCGATTGGATCCGCATGCAAAATGCTTTCATGATGAACCAATATACATGGTCGCAGGAAAAAGACCTGCGCCAATGGTTGGTCAAAAACCGATTGGACGGATATTCACAACTGGTCGCCAGCATTGAGGAAGACGATGTTGAGAAACTCGCCATCATGAAGCGGCTCCGTGACAATGCCGTGCCATCGGTGATGAAGCTTCAACAGCTTATGGCTGAAATCGCCTAATTCAGATCGGGATCTGAGCGGTCGACCACGAAATAACCACGCCGGGGGTTAAACCCGATCATGTCAGGTTGTGGGTGTTCGGCCGCTTCCACCGCGTCGTCATAGGTTTCATATGGCCCATGCTCGCCGGTTTGCGTCACGAGATAAAACGATCCGAATTCGGGGCGTTCAGGTGAATACTCAGTCAGCTGAAACATTTGCAGCCTCCTTACAGAGCCCGCCCCGGCCGCGTTAAGACTTCATTGATTCGTGTGGCCGGAATATGGTCAAACCGCTTAGGCCCCGTTCAGCTAGTACAGAATCTGGATGTAGCTTTCCGATGTCGCGACTTTCAAAACACTCTGCATATACGCCAATGGAATGGCAACGCAGCCTTCCGTCGGGCGAAAATCCTCACGCGACAGGTGAAAGAATACCGCGCTGCCGCGGCCCGGCTCAACCGGATCATCATTATGCGACAGTTCGACAATCAGGTCATAGACATGGTCGTCGCGCCACAATTTTTCATGGCTGTGCGCGAAGGGCAGTTGGACCGGGCGGTTATAAAGTGGATGGTCAGGTGAATCACACCAGCCATCGCGTTCGGTTAAAGGCACAATCGGCAAGTCCGTCTTAGGCCGTATCACCCGGTCCGGGCGATAGAAGACCCGTTTCATGCGCCATTTCCCGAGGGGGCTGGTGCCATCGCCTTCGCGTTTTTGAGCGGCGCTGACCACGCCGCCACGCCCGAGCGCGCATTGACACGTAATACCACCCCCTGAGAACTTCCCACGCGCGGTCGCTGTAAATGATATTTCAGTCACGCGCTGCTCTCCTTTTTGTGACATCCGCTGAAGAAGCGTGTAATGAAGTGTTTGGGTTCATTCACTATTTGGTGGCCACAAGACAAGGGAGAAAGTCATGGCTGTGACAAAAACCATCCTGCTCGTGGACGATGACAATGAGCTACGCGAGGCGCTCGCAGAACAATTGGACCTTTATGAAGGATTCACCGTGCTGCAGGCCTCTGATGCGGCACAAGGTGTGAAGACCGCAGAAACCGAACGCACGGACCTTATCCTGCTGGATGTCGATATGCCTGGCATGGATGGACGCGAAGCCTGCAAGGTCATGCGCACGCGCGGCGTCCGCGCGCCAATTATCATGCTGACCGGACAGGACAGTGATGCCGATACCATTCTTGGCCTCGATAGCGGCGCGAATGATTATGTCACCAAGCCTTTCAAGTTTTCTGTCTTGCTGGCGCGGGTTCGCGCGCATTTGCGCAGCTTTGAGCAAAGTGAAGACGCCACGTTTGATGTTGGGCCATATGAGTTCCGCCCGAGCATGAAATTGCTGGTCAAGGAAGATGATCGCAAAATCCGCCTCACTGAAAAAGAGACCAATATCCTCAAATATCTGTATCGCGCCGGCGGCAAACCGGTCGCGCGCGAGGAGCTGCTCTCAGAGGTCTGGGGCTATAATGCTGCTGTCACCACGCATACGCTGGAAACGCACATTTACCGTCTGCGTCAGAAGATTGAGCCAGACCCTGGCAATGCGCGTCTTTTGCTGACCGAAGCCGGTGGGTATCGCCTGTCTCCTTAATCGGCGCGCAATAACATCACGATGGTCCGAGCGCTTTCAGAACCAATGGCGCTGAGCTGCGACCGTGTTGCACCAGATTTGGCGCGTGCGGAAAATGCAATCAGAGTGTTTGAGGCCATGTGCGCGGCCGTTGTCAGGCGTGCGGTGTTGCATTCCGGGAAGCTCAGCTTCATGCGGGCGCGCATCCGCGCATCGACTTGATCGATGCCGAATTTCAGGCGGGACTTGATTTCATCTTCGTCCGCATGCGAGGGCGCTGTCCCAAAGACCAGGCATCCCGGCGCAATATCGCTGTCCCGATAATAGATGGCGAGCATGGCATCAAAGAAGTCCGTCAGCGCGGTTTGCAAGTCGCCTTCGGCTTCAAGTTTCGGCAGCGCCAGTTCAGCCACATCTTCGCCAAAAGCGTTCATTGCCCCAACATACATCGACAACTTGTTTCCGAATGAGCGATACAGGCTCGGCCGGCTGAGACCGGTGGCCTCGGACAAATCATCCAGAGACACCGCAGCATAGCCTTTGTCCCGGAACAATTCGACCATAGCATGCATAGCCGACTTGGTATCAATCGTTGCGGGACGACCGCGCTTGCGAGGAGAATCTGACATAATGTACCATTTCGCACTTAATTCTTGACGCTTCGCTAAAAATGTACGAAACGGTACGAAATTGCAAGAAAGCGGAGCACCCATGCTGATTCAATCTCTCGTCTATCCTGGATTTACCACGCTTGACCTGATCGGCGCGTTACAGCCGTTATCGCAAATCCCCGGCGCGAGGACAGAGATTGTCGGAAAGTCAGATGGCGCCAACCCGACGGATTCTGGAGCTGCAATCATGACAGACGCCACATTCAGTACGGCGTCTCAATCGCCAGATGTTATCCTTGTTCCAGGCGGGGGAAAGCCCTCGATTGACGCGCTGGAAGACGCTGCGACGATGGAATTTCTGGCGCGCCAAGGTGATACGGCGACCTGGATCGTCGCGGTCTGCACGGGCTCGCTTCTGCTCGGTAAAGCGGGCTTGCTGAAAGGCTACAAAGCCGCCAGTCACTGGGCTGTGATCGACACGCTGGACGCGTTTGGCGCCACGCCGGTTCACGAACGGGTGGTAATCGACCGTAACCGTTGTACCGGTGGCGGGGTCACGGCGGGCGTCGATATTGGATTGACGATTGCCGGTAAGCTCGCGGGTGAGGATATGGCCAAAGTCATTGAGTTGATCCTTGAATACAATCCCGCGCCGCCGTTTGGGACAGGTCATCCGAGCATTGCAGATTCCTCGACGCTGAGCCTGGCGCGGGCTGGCTCTGAATCAGCCATGCAACTTGACCGTATTCGCGCCATCGCCGCCGCGTAAGAGAACGGGATCAATGCTCAAGGATTTGGTCGTCTGGTTCAACGCCATGGGCACATTGCCCTGGACCATTCGGCTCTGGGCCTTCTTCTACCCGCTACCGCAAATCATTGGCGGTTTGATTTTTGTTCAAACAATGCCTGGCATGGTGATTCTGATCGGGCGGATCCTGTCCGGTATTGTTGCCAGCCAGGTGCATAAGAGATCACCCTTTTCCAAGCTCATGGGCCCCGTTGGTCATGCGCATTGGTTGTTGATTGTGCCGTATCTTGTCTATCAATTGGCAACGCAGACGCTGTCGCCAGAATTGTATGCGTTCATTCTTTACGTCATTGTCACAACGCTGATCAGCGCCGTCATCGATATAAAGGAAGTACGCACTTATCTGCGGCGTGGCCACGTCGAGTATCAAAGATAGTGGCGTCCATCCGGATCAAAAAAAACAGCTGCAACCCCAACATTTGGGAGGAAACGCGAGGGGTTGAGGTTGCAGCCAGAGAGAGCAGGCGAGAGGAGACTCAAGCGGCCTGCGAAGCGAACGGGGATTCAAGACGCGACACTTCTGAGCTCAACCATTGGTAATGCGTTTCGAGGCGCGTCAGGGCCGGAACATCAAGTTCTGTTCGCATGGCGAGTTCCTCGCGCCAGGCTTCAATCACGCGGACCTGGGTCTTCAGCCAACAGATCATCGCCGTATCATCAAGTGGCACACACATGGGGGGCTCCTTTTGTCCAGACAGTATTAAGCACAAGTTGAGAATCATTCTCAAACGATGCGTAGCGCTCTTGGTGTGCAAATGCAAGTCATTATCAGAATGGGGTTGAAAGCTCGCCGCTTCGAATGAGCCCGGACCGTAGAAAATAGGTGTTTCGTGGCGCGACATTCGATAGGGAGAGCAGAGAAATAAGTGCAACACGGCCTGAAAAAACGAAACATGTCTCACGAACTGGATTATCGATTCTCCGTCGCTCCGATGATGGACTGGACCGACCGGCATTGCCGTGCATTTCATCGCGTCTTGTCGAAACGCGCTCTGTTGTGGACCGAGATGGTCACAGCAGACGCTGTGATTCATGGCGACCGCGAACGGTTGATCGGATATTCCAATGAGGAACATCCGATTGTCCTGCAGCTGGGCGGGAATGAACCAGACAAGATGGCGGAAGCGGCGCGGGTTGCAGAAGCGTTTGGCTATGATGAAGTGAATATCAATTGTGGTTGCCCCTCTGATCGCGTGCAATCGGGGGCGTTTGGGGCCTGCCTGATGCGTGATCCGCAGGTCGTTGCAGATTGTGTGCGAGCGATGCGTAAGGCGGTCGCCATCCCGGTCACAGTCAAATGTCGGATCGCGATTGATGAGGATCCGGAGCGCGAGACACTATTCGGTTTCGTGGACCAGGTCGCGGATGCAGGCTGCGATGTATTCACTGTACACGCGCGCAAAGCGTGGCTGAAAGGGCTGAGTCCGAAGGAAAATCGCGAGATTCCACCACTCAATTATGCACTGGTACAGTCTCTGAAAGACGACCGACCAGATCTCAAGATCATTCTCAATGGTGGCATCAAATCGCTGGCGTCTGGCCAGCAGCACCTGAAAGATTTTGATGGTGTGATGCTCGGGCGGGCAGCCTATCAGACCCCGGCTTTGCTCGGCGAAGTTGACCAGACGCTGTTCGGGGCCCGCGAAACGACGATGGGGCCGTTTGAGGCCGTGGAAAGCTTTCGCCCTTATGTGGAAGAACGTTTGGAAGAGGGCGTGCGTTTGTCTTCGATCACGCGGCACATGCTCGGGCTTTTCAACGGCATGCCAGGCGCCCGGCGCTGGCGCCGCGTGCTCAGTGAAAAAGGGCCAAAGCCAGGCGCTGACATTCATGTGCTTGAAGAAGCCCTGGAAGCGGTTGCACTGAGCCCCGCCGCTTGTTGAACGCGCGCGAGCGCACTAGCGTAAGGCTCTGCAACAAAGGGGAATACAATGGCAGGATTACTCGATCTCTTGGCGGGCGCCCAGGCGCAGCCCGCCAAACAACAGCTCGGTCGCCAATTCGGACTCAGCGATGACCTGACTCAGCAAGCTATGTCAGCGCTGATTCCAGCTCTGGCGGCGGGGCTGAAATCGAATGCCAGTAAGCCAGGCGGCGTCGAAGCGTTGCTCGGCGCGCTGAACAAGGGGTCGCATCAAAGATACATTGATGAGCCAAGTCTGCTCGGGCGACCTGAAACACGCAATGATGGCAACAGCATTCTCGGCCATTTGCTCGGATCCAAGGATGTCAGCCGGGCCGTGGCGAGTCGCGCGGCTGAAAAAACCGGGCTTGGCGATGACATCCTGAAACAGATGCTGCCTGTCCTGGCGACCATGGTCATGGGCTCGCTGGCCAAGAAAAGCGAAGAGCCTGATACCTTGTCTCAGCTCGCCGGATTGTTGGGCGGTGGGCAGGCGCAGCAGCAACCTCAGAACAGTGGTTTAGGGGGATTGCTGGGCGGCTTGCTCGGCGGTGGTCGACAGCAACCACCGGCTCAATCAAATGGCCTCGGTATGCTGGGGGCGTTGTTCGATGCCGATCGCGACGGTTCGGCGATGGACGATATATTTCAAATGGTCCTCAAGCAGCGCCGCTAATCTGGACTGAAATTTCATGCCTGCGCGCCCGGCCCTCTGGTCGGGCGTCTTGCATTCTGGCGGCTTCTCTTCTAGGAATGTAGCGATCGCTACATTTTTAAAACAGGAGTCTCTCCATGTCCTCGCTCAAGGCGCACAAGACTTACCTCAAAATCTCGGCTGTTCTGGTCATGTTGTTTGGCCCCATTTTTTTCCTCGGGACGTTTGATGCGACGGTCGAACCGATCCGATTCTCGGCAGATGTTCTGGCTTGGCCGGTCGATGGCGCGCAAACTTATGACCATCCTGACACGCGATTTGTCGGCGCATTGGCAGGCGGCTTTCTGCTCGGCTGGGGGGCGTTGATCTGGATGTTGTCCGGCAAACCCTATGACGCCGAACCAGAAGCGATACGACGGGCTGTCGTGACCGGTTTCGTCGCTTGGTTTCTACTTGATAGTGCGGGCTCGATCACCTCTGGTCACCCGTCGAACGCGGCCTTCAACATCCTCGTCCTGATCGCCTTTGTCGGCCCTTTGTGGCGCCCCGCGAAACCCTGACCACGCGACAGGGCGTGTGAGTTTGCCGCCAACCTGTCCCGGCGGGAGGCCTTGTGGTTCGAGCGTATCCTCATAGAGTCTGCGACAGTGATAGAGACATGATGAGGAGTCCGCTATGATCGGGGTCGTTGCAACACTGGAAATCCAGGATGGGAAACAGGGCGAGTTTGAAGCTGTCGCCAAAGATTTGATGGCGAAAGTGAAAGCCAATGAGCCGGGCTGTCTCACATATCAGCTGTACAAAGCCAAAGGCTCGGAGACGACCTATATCTTCATGGAGCAGTACGCATCTGGGGATGCCTTGAAGGCGCATGGTCAAACCGACTATTTCAAGGCGGCTCAACCGGGTCTTGGTGCCTGTCTTGCGGGCGCTCCGAAAATCGAAATGTTTGATATTGTCGAATAGGAAACCGTTATGGATCTTTCTTTCACCCCCGAAGAGCTGGCCTTTCAAAACGACGTTCGGAGCTGGATTGCTGCCAATTATTCCGACGAGTTGAAAGCCCGAAATGCCATGTCCAAGAATGGCTATCTTGATAAGGATGGCATGCTGGAATGGCAGCGCAAGTTGGACGAAAAGGGCTGGTTCGTTCTGAATTGGCCAGAAGAATTTGGTGGCCCCGGGCTGAGCGCCAGTCAACGATATATCGTCAATATGGAACTCGCCGCCGCAGGCACGCCGCAAATGTCGCCGATGGGCAAATCCATGGTTGCTCCTGTGATCATGGCGTTTGGCAATGACGCGCAAAAGGCAGAGCATTTGCCGAAAATCAAACGTTCGGAAATCTGGTGGTGTCAGGGCTATTCCGAACCAGGTTCCGGATCGGATCTGGCATCCCTGCAAATGAGCGCGGTGCGTGATGGCGACGAATATGTGCTGAATGGCTCGAAAATCTGGACCACTCAGGCGCAATGGGCCGATTGGATCTTCTGTCTGGTTCGGACGTCAAAAGACGGCAAACCACAAGAGGGAATCAGCTTCCTGATCTTCCCCATGGACCTTCCAGGCATCAGCGTATCCTCACTGCCGACACTGGATGGGCCGACGGACAATCAGCAGGAAATCAATCAGGTTTTCTTTGAAGACGTCCGCGTCAAAATCGATGATGCATTGATCGGTGAAGAGAATAAAGGCTGGACCTATGCCAAATATCTTCTCCAGTTCGAGCGCGGCAATGCCTACGCGCCGGGCCTGAAAAACGCACTGGCCAAGACCAAAAAGCTCGCCAGCCTTGAACAATCGGGTGGGCAACCTCTGCTTCAAGACCCGGACTTCCAGCGCAAGATTGCGGCTATGGAAATGAAAATTGAAGCCTTGAACGCGACGGAGTTGCGTATCTTTTCCGCCCTTTCAGCCGGGCAGGCCGTTGGCCCGGAAAGCTCTATGCTGAAATGCGCAGGTTCCGAAGCACAACAAGCGATCACCGAGCTCTCTCTTGAGGCCGTCGGTGGATATGCTGCACCATTCGTGCAGGATACGTTTGCGATTGCGCGGGCCGGCGCCAACAGTGATCTGGCGACGCCTGACTATGCTGCACCGGTTGCGCCGAGCTATTTCAACTATCGAAAAACATCGATCTATGCTGGTTCAAACGAGATTCAGCGCAATATCATGTCTAAAATGGTTCTGGGGCTCTAGCCTCGTCACAGTCGTGGAGGCGGGCCAGCACAGAAGCCCGCCACACATCAGGAGGACACATGGCCGACGCGCAAGCTCGGAATTTTCGCTTATGGACGAAACTTGCTTATGGCTTTGGCGCGGCCGCAAACGGGATCAAGAATAACGGGTTCGAGTATTTCCTGTTATTCTATTATAGTCAGGTGCTGGGCGTGGACTCAGCCCTGGTCGGCGCCACATTGATGATTGCCATGTTTGTGGACGGAATCACCGATCCGATTGTTGGGTATTGGTCAGATAATCTCAAAACGCGATTAGGACGGCGCCATCCGTTCATGTATGCCGCCGTCCTGCCTGTGGCCGGCGCATATGTTCTGGCCTGGAATCCACCTGCCGGACTAACCGGCAATGAGCTGTTCCCGTATCTGCTGATGATCACCATTGTCGTGCGCGTGGCCTACACATTTTATGAAGTGCCGAGCAGCGCGCTGGTCGCAGAACTCACCGATGATTATGACGAGCGAACGTCATTCCTGTCATTTCGCTATGTCTTTGGATGGGTTGGTGGGGTGGCCATGGCCGCGTATGCGCTGGCTTTTCTTCTCGTCGAAACCGAAACCTATGGCAGTGGATTTTTGAACGTCGAAGGCTACCAGGCCTATGGCAGTATCGCCGCCGTGGCGATCGTGGTTTCTATTCTGGTTTGCGCTATTGGCACGCATGCGCAAATCCCGAACCTGCGATCGCCGCCGGCAGATCGCCAGATTACGCTCCGCCGGATATTTTCTGAAATCGGCGAGTCTTTGTCGAACAAATCGTTCCAGGGTCTGTTTCTGGCAGCCTTGTTTGGCTTTATGGCGGCCGGGGTCGCGGCTTCGCTGAACTATTACATCAATGGTTTCTATTGGGAGTTCACGACCACTCAGACCTCGTACCTGACCATGTCTGTTTTCATTTCGGCAGCGCTGGCCCTGGTGCTCGCGCCGTTGGTCGCGAAACGTCTCGGCAAGAAGCGGGGGGCGATTATTGTCGGCGCTATTGCCTTTTCCATAGCGCCGATGCCAGTTCTGTTGCGTTTGCTGGGCGTGATGCCGCCGAATGGCAGCGATCTGCTGTTTCAGATTATTCTCTGTGTGACCATCTTCGATATTGCTTTGATCATTGCCTATCAGATCATGTCAGCGTCGATGATCGCCGATATTGTTGAAGAGAATGAGGTGAAGACCGGCCGACGGTCTGAAGGGATCTATTTTGCCGGGATCAGCTTCATGCGCAAACTGGCCCGTGGCAGTGGCCTGTTCCTGGCGTCGATTGTTCTCGCGGCGGCGGATCTGTCGCGCAACATTCAGCCGGGAGAGGTCCCGGCAGATACGCTCAGTCTGCTCGGCGCCGGATATGCGTTCGGTCTCCTGGCATTGTGGGGCACCGCGATCGCGTTCCTGTTTCGCTATCGTATTTCGCGCGAAGATCATGAGGCCAATCTGGCCGCACTTCAGCATAGTCGCGAGACCAGCAATGTGGTTGAGTAGAGTTGTGATTTGAGAACGCCCCGGTTTCGGGGCGGGTGAGCAAGCTGCGCTCATCCCAAGGAGGACATATGAGCGAGACCGTCATGCCCGAGAAGAAACTGGGTCACCTGACCCGTATGGCATTTGGCGTCGGCGGCGCTGCGGGCGGGATCAAGAACAATGGGTTCGATTATGCGTTGCTCATATTCTATTCTCAGGTGCTTGGGCTGCCAAGTTGGTGGGTCGCGGGCGCGATTTGGATCGCACTCATCATCGATGCGGTCTCAGACCCGATTGTGGGGTATTGGTCGGACAATCTGCGGTCCGGGTTAGGGCGCCGCCATCCATTCATGTATGCGGCAGCTATTCCAGTGGCAGTTGCGTACTTCTTCGTTTGGAATCCGCCCACAGGTTTGGAGGGGGGCGCGCTCTTTTACTGGTTGCTGACGCTGACGGTTCTGGTGCGCGTGGGTTACACGCTTTTCGAAGTTCCCAGCCTCAGCTTGGCGGCGGAACTTTCGCAGGATTACGACGTCCGCACAATGTTGATGTCATATCGCTATTTCTTCGCTTGGGTGGGCGGGTTGACGGTTCAACTTATGCTGTTTTTGGTTTTTCTGGAGCCGAGCGTAGGCGATCCGCAGGGATACCAACACATTCCCGGATGGAACATTTATGGATTGGTCGCTGGAGCGACCATATTCGTTGCGATTGCGACCACGGCAATCGGAACGCACCGACGAATTCCCCACTTAATGAGTCCGCCGCCCGCGCGTGATCTTACCGTTGGAAAAATATTCGCTGAAATTTGGGAAACGCTTTCCAATCCTTCATTTCGAGCTTTGTTCATTGCGACCCTTTTCGGTTTGCTGGCGACCGGAATATCTGCGTCATTAAACTTCTACATGAACGGCTTTTTCTGGAACTTTACCGCCGAGCAGATGGGGATCCTGACAATGTCAGTATTCTTATCCACAATCATGGCACTTGCAGTTGCTCCGATTGCTGGACGTATTTGGGGGAAGAAGCGCGCTGCGATCACAATTGGTCTTTTGGCATTTACGTTGGCACCTGCGCCCGTTTTTGCGCGGTTACTTGGTCTATTACCCGCGAATGGAACACCGGAATTGTTCGCTATAGTTTTGACCATCACAGTTTTTGATGTCGCGCTTATCATTGCTTACCAAATGCTCGCCGCATCCATGGTCACCGATATTGTCGAAGAAAGTGAACTGAAAACCAAGCGAAGATCAGAAGGCACCTTCTTTGCCGGGATCACTTTCATTAGGAAGCTCTCACAAGGCGTAGGCGTTGCGTCGGCATCTCTCATCTTAATGGTCGCATCCATCGCCCCCGGCACACGGGTCGAAGATGCCAGCGCCGACTCCGTTGCCGCCCTCGGTTGGGGCTATGCGACGACATTGCTGACAGTCTGGATGTTGATGATTTTTGCCATCTCTTTCTATCGCATCAGCCGTGAGGATCATGCGCGAAATCTTGAGGAATTGGCCGCCAGGCGCGCTGACTAGCTGCATTATCTCGCGTAAATTCAGACACCTAACTGAAATGTCATCTGTGCCCAATTGCCTCCGCCAGTGCGCCGGAATAGAGCCATATTCATGATTTACTCTGATAATATGACAAAACACGTCTCAAAGTTGCTGGTCGGCATCGTGCTGGTTCTGGTCGCCCTTGTGGTGGTGCTGGTGAGCCCGCTTTACGGATCCGCCTCCGCCCAGGGATTCTGGGAAAAGGTTGTTCCGGAAACGCAGGCCGAGATTGAGCTCAGCTATGCACCGCTGGTCAAGCAAGTGTCGCCGGCTGTGGTCAATGTCTATACCACCAAGACCGTACAGCGCGGACTGTCGGTTCAGGAAATGATGTTTGGCCGCCGATTTGGTGGGCCGCAAACGCAAAGCTCGCTCGGCTCGGGTGTAATCCTTGGTCAAGACGGCATTATCGTGACCAATAATCACGTCATCGAAGGCGCTGACGAAATCATCATCGTGCTTGCTGACCGTCGCGAATATCCGGCCGAGCTGATCCTGGCAGACGAGCGCACAGATCTCGCGGTCCTGCGCGTAGATGCGGATGGTACAGAATTGCCGACCCTTGGGTATGCTGACACGCGCGGTGTCGAGGTGGGCGATCTTGTGCTCGCGGTCGGAAATCCATTCGGTGTCGGGCAGACCGTGACGACAGGGATTATTTCAGCGACGGCGCGGACGGATGTCGGGGTGTCTGATTATGCCTTCTTCTTGCAGACAGATGCGGCGGTAAATCCAGGCAATTCTGGCGGCGCCCTGGTCAATACGCGCGGCGATCTGGTCGGCATCAATACCGCCATATTCTCGCGCTCAGGCGGGTCCAATGGCATCGGCTTTGCGATCCCGTCTGAAATGGTGAAACGGGTTGTCGATGCCGCCGTCAACGAAGGCACGATTGTGCGTCCATGGCTCGGTCTGAAGGGGCAGTCGGTGACGTTCGATATTGCCAAGGCCCAAGGTCTGGATCGACCGCTCGGTGTGATTGTTTCAGAAGTCTATGAAAATGGCCCGGCGGATCTTGCCGGTTTGCAGCGCGGTGACCTGGTGCTGACCATTGATGATCGCGAAGTGTTTGACGAACGCGGACTGAAATTCCTCGCGGCGACAAAATCTCCGGGCGAGGATGTCGCGCTCAATGTTCTGCGGGGCGGAACAGAGCAAGTGATCCAGGCGCGTCTGGCGCCGCCTCCAGGCGCCAGTGACGCTGAGCGGATCTTGCTGGATGGACGTCATCCGTTTGCCGGCGTGGAAGTCGTTGAACTGTCTCCGCGCTTGGCAGAGGAGATTGGTTATCAGGACTCATTTGCCAGCGGTGTGCTGGTCACGCGTATGTCCCGACGTGCGTATCGTATGCGCATCGTTCAACCGCGTGACATCATCACCGCGATCGATGGCGAAAAGATCGAAACGATTGATGATCTCAACCGGGCACTCGATAGAGAGCCAGGACGCTGGGACATTGAGATTGAACGCAATGGCCGCAAAATCAGTGGGTCTGTTACGATCTAGATCGGCGCCCGGTCGATCATGTGCATATAGGATCCGAATACAGATCCGCGTTGACCGCCGACATGACCCAGGTCAGCGCCTTTGGCATCCCGAGCATGGAACAAGGCGCGATCCGTGCCAGCCTCCACAAGGCGTGAATAGTGAAATTCATGACCGCGGATTTTCATGTTTTCAAAAGCACCGTTCAACGCGATGAGTTGGCGATAGCCCAAATGCATTTCGCGCTTTGCGAAACTGGTCACATGATCGAGGAGCCCGGCCATCACATGGGCTGCTCCGTCAGCATCAATCAGAGTTCGCCCCAGCACCATATAGCCGCCGCATTCACCATAGATGACAGCGCGTCGCGCCGCAGTATCCCGCAGTCCGGTTAGAAATTGACTGGCTCGAGAAAGCCTCTCGCAGTGCAGCTCCGGATAGCCGCCCGGCAGAAATACCGCATCGCATTGCGCGTCGGGCGCCTCGTTTGCGAGGGGTGAAAACGGGACCAGTTCGGCACCTTGCGCCCGCCAGTCATCCAGAATGTGCGGATAGGCAAATGTGAATGCGATATCTCTGGCGACGGCAATGCGCTGTCCAATCGGCGGAATGCGGACGGCGGCGGGCTGGGGCGGGATGACGTTGCTGCATGCGAGCAGAGCATCCAGGTCGACCCCGGATGCGACCGCCTTCGCAGCGGCGGCGGCGAGGCGTTCAATATCGTCAATCTCGGCGGCTTGCATCAATCCCAAATGTCGTGACGGGATGGTCAATTCTTCGGATCTCAGCACCGCGCCCAAAAAGGGAATCGCAGAGTCTGACATCGCATCGCGGAGGAGCTCGGCATGATGCTCGCTGCCCACCTGTGTTGCGACAACCCCGCAGACATTCAGTCCTGGCATGAAGGACGCGAAGCCGTGCGCGATCGCGGCGATGGATTGAGCGAGCCCGCTGGCATCGACCAGCAAAAGGACTGGCAAGTCCAGTGTGGCTGCGAGGTCGGCTGTGGATCCGCAGGTGCTCGCGGCGCCGTCAAACAGGCCCATCATGCCTTCTATGATCAGAAGGTCGGCGCGCTCAGCAATCTGTCTGGCGCGGGCGCGCAACTGCGTTTCTCCAAGCGCCCATTTGTCGAGATTGTAGGTCGGCTGGCCGGTTGCAAGGCTGAGAAATTGCGGGTCGATAAACCCGGGTCCCCCTTTCGCCACCTTAGCTTCTATGCCGCGAGCGATCAGCGCCCCAACCAGGCCCAGCGTAAATACGGTCTTGCCTGTGTTTGAGTTTGGTGCGGCGATGACCAGGCCGCGCGGAGATGAAGGGGGCTGTGAGGGCATGCTGAAGTGGCCTTGCGGATAAGAGACGACGCAGCGACGCCCTCGTCGCACGAAAAGCTGAGGACGACAAGGGCGGCAATGTTCGGTTTATGTTCTTGCTTGGGCGAGGCAATCATGACACTGCAAATCTTATCAAAAGCAAGTGACGCAGGTATGGCTGATGAGATGAGTGATTTGTTTGCAGCATCAGGACTGTCCGATGACGCGCCGCGGCCCTTGGCGGATAAGATGCGTCCGCAAAAACTGGTCGATGTGGTCGGACAAGATCATTTGCTCGGTGCAGATGGAGCGCTTGGTCGTATGTTGGCCACGGGTCATTTATCCTCGATCATTCTTTGGGGCCCACCCGGGGTCGGAAAAACCACGATTGCGCGTTTGCTGGCGCAGGAGACGGACCTGCATTTTGAAGCCATTTCCGCCATTTTTTCAGGCGTGAAAGACCTTCGAGCTGTGTTTGATGCGGCCCAGAAGAGACGGGATATGGGACGCGGCACGCTGCTTTTCGTGGATGAGATCCATCGGTTCAACCGGGCCCAGCAAGACGGCTTTCTGCCTTATGTTGAAGCCGGAACCGTAACCTTGGTCGGCGCGACAACAGAGAATCCGAGTTTCGAATTGACTGGTGCTTTGCTGTCGCGCTGCGCAGTGCTGGTTTTGCAGCGACTGGATACGGCCGCGTCGACGACGCTTTTGTCGCGGGCTGAGGCTGAAATGCAGCGCCCACTGCCACTGGATGAGCGGGCGCGATCAGCCTTGATTGATATGGCGGATGGTGATGGTCGTTATCTTCTGAATCTTGCGGAACAGGCGTTTACATTGGGGCAGGCGGGGACGCAGCTCAGTCTGGAGCAATTGACCACGGCGTTGCAAAAACGGGCGCCCGCTTATGACAAGAATCGCGAAGAGCATTACAATCTGATCTCGGCCCTGCACAAATCGGTTCGCGGGTCTGATCCGGACGCGGCTCTGTACTGGTTTGCGCGGATGTTGGAAGGCGGTGAAGATCCGCTCTTCATCGCCCGGCGCCTGGTTGTGATGGCGAGCGAAGATATCGGGCTCGCGGACCCCACTGCGATGATGGTGGCCGGCGAGGCCGCGCGCGCCTTTGAACGATTGGGCGACCCTGAGGGATTGATCCCGATGGCGCATGCTGTGGTTCACCTGGCAACGGCGCCGAAGTCCAACGCGTCTTATGTCGGTCTGAAGCGGGCGCGCGCGGCGGCGCGGGAAACCGGGTCGCTCATGCCACCAAAACACATTCTCAATGCGCCGACAAAGCTCATGAAAGACCAAGGGTATGGCGACGGATACGCGTATGATCATGATCAGGAGGATAGCTTCTCGGGTCAGAATTACTTTCCAGATGACATGAAGCGGGTAGAATTCTACCAACCAAAAGGGCACGGTCGAGAAGCACCAATCGCGGAACGTCTGGCAAAGTGGCGAAGCATTAGACGACAAAATGGGGAAGACGAATGAACTTGAAAATCTGCAACACAATTGCCAAGGCCAGCGCCGCTTTGTCCCTGATCGCGATATCTGCGTGCCAGGCCGGTATCGCGCAATCCGACAGTGACGCACCGATCGTCTATGATGAAATCCCGCCGCATATTACCAAATGGATGCAGCAACCAGCAATTCTGGTCTTTTCCAAAACCAATGGCTGGCGACACAATGAAGGCATTGCCGGCGCCGACAAATTCTTCGTCGAACTCTCGCGCGAGAAAGGCTTTGGGATTTTTACCACGGTCAATGCGGCGGTGTTCAATGCAGAGGATCTCGCCCGTTTTGCTGTGATCGTCTTCAACAATATGACAGGCGACACATTGAGCGTCGAACAAGAATCAGCGTTCCAGGCATGGCTTGAAGCCGGTGGCGCCTGGATCGGTTTGCACGGTTCAGGAGACAATACGCATGCCGACTGGCCTTGGTATGCAAATGAGCTGATCGGTCCCACCTTCACGGGCCATCCGTTGACGCCGCACTTTCACATTATTCGGGTTGAAACGCTGGATGCTGATCATGCCATCATGGCCGGATCGCCAGACGTCTGGCAGCATGATGATGAATGGTATTTCTTTGACGCGCATCCGGCCGATTTTGGCTTGCGTCCGCTGGCGGGAATCCATGAGACCGATTTCAAGCCGATTGGCGCAGACGTACAAAATCTGGCCACTTGGGCGATGGGCGCCGCGCCCGCTGATCACCCCGTCATCTGGGTCGGATGTCCAGGGGAAGGTCGGAGCTTTTACTCGGCGTTGGGACATTCGGATGTGTCTTATGACAGCCAAACCTATCGTCAGATATTGGATAATGCTTTCGAGTGGGTGCAGAAGAAAACCGATCCCGACGGAGACGGTTGCCCGGTAACTGACTGACCGCAATGTCAGCAACGCCGCTTAAAATCTCCAATCGCGACGCGCGGCGACTCTGGTTGTCAGGACAGGGGCTGGCACAGACGCCCACGGGCGTGCTGGATCTAGAGGCGATCATTCATCGCCTCGGATTTGTCCAATTGGACACAATTCAGGTGATCGCCCGCGCGCATCATCATATCCTGTGGAGCCGCAACCAGAATTATCGCGAACCGATGCTCAACCGCCATATGGCCGAGCATCGAAAAGTATTTGAACATTTCACGCATGACGCGTCAGTACTGCCCATGGAATTCTATCCCATGTGGCAGCGCCAGTTTCGCCGCTTGGAGTCGAAGGTTCGCAAATGGGAATGGCATCGCGGAATGCTGGACGCAAATGGACGCAATGCGATCAAGGACCGTATCCGGGATGAGGGGCCGCTCTGCACCAAGGCGTTCGATACAAAAGTCGAAGGCGAAAAGAAAATGTGGGCGCGTCCGCCGCACAAACTGGCTTTGGACTATATGTGGTATGCCGGAGAGCTTTCGACTTCGCACCGCGAGAATTTCACCAAATTCTATGATCTCAGCGAGCGGGTCATTCCGGATCATCATCTCTCGCAAAGACATGACGACGCCGATCAAGTCGACTGGCTCTGTTCGAACGCGTTGGACCGTCTCACCTTCGGCAGTGAAGGCGATATACAAAGGTTTTGGGACGCGGTTTCGAATGCTGAGGCAAAATCCTGGGTCGCGGCGCGCTCGGCTGACCTCGTGCCCGTCGAGATTGAAGCGGCAGATCGATCAAAGCTGACGGTTTGGGCGGTCGCGGATATCGAATCGCGCCTGCAATCCGCGCCCGATCCAACCTCTCGCCTGCGTATTCTCAATCCATTTGATCCGGCGACGCGGGATCGCGTGAGACTGAATCGCTTGTTCGGATTTGACTATACGATTGAAATGTTCGTCCCGGCGGCCAAACGCAAATGGGGATACTATGTCTATCCGCTGCTCGAAGGCAGTCGCTTTATTGGTCGTATTGAAGCCAAAGCGGACCGAAAAGGTGGGCACCTGCGCGTATTGAACCTGTGGCTCGAGCCGAAAGTGGAATGGACAAGCGCGCGGGCCGGAAAACTGGCAGCAGAACTATCAAGACTGGCCCGGTTTGTCGGACTGGACGACGTGATTTGGGATGTGACGCAGCCAACAGACTTGCCTTGAGCGATGGCTTCATTAGGTCAGATTGCAGATGAAAGGAGTTTCACCATGATCCGATTTGGGCTTGGGAGTGTCATAGCCATCTGCCTCTCCGCGTGTGCGCCGCAATTACAAGGGGCAGGGAGCGTGATATCCGCGCAGCAAGCGCCAGATGCCTCAGCGTCCGAAAAATCGGATGTCGACGCCTTTCATGAATCGATTGCCGTTTTTGACAGCCATCTCGATACGCCCGCTTTGTTCCACACGGCGGATTATGAATTCACACGACGCGGAAGTTTCGAAGTCGATGGCACGCATGTTGATCTGCCACGCATGAATGAAGGCGGTTTGGATGGCGGCTTCTGGGTGATCTTCACGCGACAAGGGCCATTGGATGAAGCCAGCTATGCAGCGGCCCGTACGCATGGATTGATGCGGCAGACGGCGATCCGCGAGTTTGCCGCGAAATACCATGATCAAGTGGCGCTGGCGTTTTCCGCCGAGGATGTCGCAGAGATCCTTTCAGACGGGAAGAAGGTCGTATTTCAGAGCATGGAGAATTCTTATCCGCTGGGCACGGATGTGTCCTTGCTGGAGCATTTCTATATCGGCGGACTGAGAATGATTGCGCCGGTTCATTTCGCCAATAATCAATTCGCTGACAGCGCGACAGATATCAATCAAGCCTATGATGGTTTGAGCCCGCTGGGTGAAGAATTGGTGCGCGAAGCAAATCGGCTTGGACTGTTGCTCGATGGCAGCCATGCCGCGGATTCAACTGTGCGCGATATGATGGCACTTTCGACCACGCCGATCATCCTTTCACATACTGGCGCGAAGGCGGTTTACGATCATCCCCGCAATATTGATGACCAGCTCTTGCAAGAGCTCGCTGCGAATGGCGGTGTCATCCAAATGAACATTTTTGGCGGTTATCTGGAGGACCTGATTCCGAGTCCCGAACGCCAGGCCGCGATGGATGCTTTGAACGCCGAATATGGCACCAACACGGCTGAGATGGACGCTGAAACACTCGCGAATTGGGCTGCGGCACGTCGCGCAATGGATGATAAGTATCCCCGCCCGCGGTCGACTTATGAGAAATTCATGGAGCATACATTCCACGTGCTGAACCTGATCGGGCCAGACCATGTCGGCATCAGTGGTGACTGGGATGGAGGCGGTGGCGTGGATGGCATGAGCGACGTGTCCATGCTGCAAAAAATCACCCGGGACCTTTTGGCTGCCGGATATAGCCGCGACGATGTCGCGAATATCTGGGGGGGCAATATGATGCGCCTCGTGGCGGCAGCGGAGGATGCCCGCGAGTCAAATCTGATCTCGCCAAACGTGCTGAACTGATCCCATGGAATGGCTGACCATCACGCCGCCATTGCTGGCGATTATTGTCGCCGTCTGGACCCGCAACGTGTTCTGGGCGCTCGGCATTGCCATCTGGTTGAGTGAGACCATCATTGCCGGCTTTAACCCATTTCTGGGCGCACTTGGCAGCATAGATCGCGCCGTCAGTGTATTTGACAGCCCGTATAGCACGCGCGTGCTTTTATTCTGCCTGATCATCGGCGCCTTGATCGTTTACATGCAGAAGTCCGGCGGCATCAGCGCCATGGTCGAACGCCTGCAATCGTCGGGGTTTGCCTCAACGCCGCGGCGGGCCAGCCTGGTCACGGCCATTTGCGGTGTGTTGATTTTCGTTGAAACCAATATCAGTCTACTGACCACCGGCATTCTTGGACGGCCGCTTTTCGACAAGCTGAATGTGTCGCGTGAACGGCTGGCCTACATTATAGACTCCACCTGTGCCCCCGTCAGCGTCTTGATCTTGTTCAATGGATGGGGCGCTTATCTTCTCGGCCTCCTCAACGAGAACGGTGTGGAGAATGCGACGACGGTCTTGATGGCGACGATTGGACTGAACTTCTATGCCTGGATCGCGATCGCGATGGTGTTCGTTACGGTGTTTGCCAATCGAACGTTCGGTCCTCTTGCCGCGGTGGAGCGGGGCGACGGCGGGTCACGCGCGATCGCCAGTGGCCCGTTCAATGAAGCTCCCGAACCGGCCTCGAAAGCGATCTATATGGCGATCCCACTGGTCATCATGATTGGCGGTACGATTCTCTTCATGCTGTGGACCGGCAATGGCGACATTCGACAGGGCTCTGGCGCTCAAGCCATCTTGTGGTCCGTCATTTTGGCCACGGCCGCGGCCTTCTTGTGTCTGGCGCATTCCAAACGAGCCAAAGGAGAATTGGTCGATATCGGATTCAAAGGCATGGGAGACTTGCTGCCAGCGGTCACGATGATCTTCCTGGCGCTGGTGCTCGGTGCCAGCCTGAATGCGGTTGGTATGCGTGAGTTCATTGCCAGTATCGCATCCAGTTTTCCGGCACCTTGGGTGATTCCAGCGATCTTGTTTCTGGCCGCGGCGATTACCTCGTTCACCGCCGGCACCAGCTGGGGCACTTATGGAATCCTTGTCCCCGTCGCTGTGCCCCTCGCCGTGGGCGCTGGTGTCCCAATGCCGCTTGCGATTGCGGCGGTGATGGGCGGCGGCGTGTTTGGCGATCATTGTTCGCCAATCTCGGACACAACGATTATCGCCTCGCTGGCATCGGGCTGTGATCATATGGAACATGTCCGCACGCAATTGCCGTATGCGCTGATCGGTGGTGCGGCGACAACCGGGCTCTATTTGCTCGCAGGACTGGCTGCATAGGCTGCGATCACGGCGTCCATCAAGATGTCGGTCATTGTGTTCAGAGATGGATGTCGGGCACTGCCCGCAGGTGGCGTTTCGGGTGATCCGGTCACGGCATATGCAAAGCTGATGTCGAGTGCGGGAGCATACCAGGCGCCGGAATACAAACCATAAGCTTCACCCGGGTGTCCCCACAGCTCGTATCCAGGCCACAAGCTCTCATCCGCGGGGTGAATCTGAACCCCGGTGCCGAATTGCGTGAAATAGCGTTGATCGTGCACGCCATTGGATTCGGCTGCGTTCAGGCGCCAGACACGGCGGGTCAGTTCCGGCGCGTATTTGAGGCGCGCGGCGAGGGTTGCCAGATCAATCAGATTTGCCCGTAACCCGCCTTGCGGCGAAAACAATGTCCCATTGGTGCCTGGCACATAGGTGCGCAAATTTGCGCCGTCCTGAAGCAGCACGCTGGGTTCTGTGTGGGTGAGGGTTTCGACATCATCCGTTTGCGCAATCCAGCCTCTGACCGATTCGCGATACAGAGTTGCGCCATTGCGTCTTTTTTCGGCGCTGACTCCCGCCCAGTTGAATCCGGCATCCAGCCCCATAGGTTTGAAGGCGAAATCGTGAGCCAGGCGATCAAAGCGACGTTGCGTGGCCGCTTCCAGAGCGGTGGCGATCACGCTATAGGCGAGATTGCAATACTCGAAATCCGTGTCGCTCCGAAATGCCGATGGTGTCAGCAAGGTCTCAATCTGTCCTGGATGGGCCAGCCAATAGACGTCTGGATCTCGCATGCCACCTGTATGACTGAGCAAGGCGCGTAGGCTGGGCCCGGCCGCCCCGGCGACTGTGTCAGATGGAAACCAGGGGAGCCACGTGCGGACGCCTTGATCAAAATCGATTACGCCATCTTGATGGAGCTTTTCCGCGGTCAAAGCGACGGCCATTTTTGAAACTGATGCGGTGCGAAAAGCGGTCCGGGTTGTGAACACGCGCTGGCCGATGGTGGCCTCGCCAAGGGCGGTTTGCGCGACGACCAGATTGTTCTTCATCACAACCACGCCCGCGGCCGGCGCGCGGGCTTGTGCCGCACCGGCGATCAGCGGCTGTAACAGGTCCTGTGGATCTGGCGCTGACGCGCAGCCGGATAAGGCCATGCCTGCGGCGGGCATGGTGACGAGCACATTGCGTCTGGAAAGTTCAGGGACGCGCGCGCTCACCTAGCCCAGAACTTCGTTGAGAAAGTCGCGGCATGCCGCGAAGCTCCGGCGGTCTGCGCCAGCATCATAGAGCGTGCCGAAATCGGGATTGTTGGCAGCCGGATTTGTGAAGGCGTGCATGACGGCGCCATAGGCGTGCAATTGCCAGTCGGCTTTTGCGGCGGTCATTTCCTTGGAAAAGTCCATGACGTCGTCCGGGGTCGCCATTGGATCTTCCCAGCCGTGGAGTGCCAGTACTTTCGGCCCGATTGTTTCATCCGTATTGCCCGGCGCGCCAAACAGGCCATGAAAGCTGACAACGCCGGTAACCGACATATTCTTGCGGGCCATATCAAGCACGCTCATGCCGCCGAAGCAGAAGCCGACCGCAGCAGCATTGTCACTTCCCGACTCGCGCTTTGCGACGTCCAAAGCGAAAGCCAGGCGGGCTTGCAGCTCGGCGCGGTTCGACGCCAGGGGGGTCATCAGAGCTTCGCATTCTTCGTTTGTCTCGCCGCGATTGCCTTTGCCGTAAACGTCGAGGGCAAATCCGGCATATCCCCAACTTGCGAGAAGTTTCGCCTTGTCTTGCTCAAAGTCGGATTGTCCCGCCCAAGCGTGCGCGACGACGACGACGCCCTTCGGTGTGCCTTCTGGCATAGCGAGGAAACCCTCATAGGTTTGACCATCTTGCTCATAATCTACGATGCGAGTGGTGACGCTCATGAAATGCTCCTGCTAAATATGGTTCCTCACTGGTTTAGCGAAGGATTGTCGCGTTTCAAGACTTGCAAACGCGAATTCGAAACCGCACACCTGAATAATGAAACGTATACTGATTGATTGTGATCCCGGCCTTGATGATGCCGTCGCGCTGCTCGCCGCCTTTGGCGCCGCATCGCTCGACATCATTGCGATCACGACCGTGGCAGGAAATGTCAAAGGGCCCCAGACGGCGATCAATGCGCGGATCATCCGGGAGGTTGCCGGCGCACGGCTTCCAGTTTGCGCCGGGGCGCCGCGTCCATTGCTGCGCGAGCCAGTGACGGCAGAGGATTTTCACGGCAGCACAGGGCTCGGAAACTTGCCCTTCGCACGCCCGACCCAGGCGCTGTCTCGCGCGCATGCCGTGAACATGATTATGCGCACGTGCCGCGCCGCTCGCAATGCGCCGATCACTTTGGTGGTCACGGGACCGATGACCAATATAGCGCTGGCTTTGACGATGGCTCCCGACATATCCGAGGGCATTGAAGAAATCGTCGTGATGGCCGGAGCCGATCATGAAGGCGGCAACATCACGCCATATGCAGAGTTTAATGTCTTTGCAGACCCGCACGCTGCGGCGATTGTGTTTGGCTCAAATCTTCCCGTTCGCTGTATCAGCCTCGATGTCACGCATGATGTCAGAACCACGCCCGAGCGGCTGGACTGGGTGCGGTCTGTGAACACTGAGCAGGGCAAAATCGCCGCTGCCCTTCTCGAGGCGTCGTGTCAGCTCGAATTCTCAGCCAATGGCGCACGCGACGCGCCGCTTCATGATCCGAGCACAGTCATTGCGGTGTCGCATCCAGCCATTTTCGCGGGTCGAAAAGCACGTGTTGAAGTGGTGACCGAACCTGGCGATCAATTTGGTCGAACCATTCCGCATTTTCATCCGGATGGAAACGTTATGTGGTATGAACATGCTGATGGCGATGCGGTCTTCAAAGAACTTTGTCTGCATTTGAGGGGCTTCAAATGACTGTGACGATTGGCGTTGTCGGTTCCATAAATCTCGATCTCGTTGCCAGTGGCGCGCCGTTGCCGCGTGCCGGTGAGACCGTGACCGGGGCAAATTTTGCGCAACACCCGGGTGGCAAAGGGGCAAATCAGGCGCTGGCCGCGCGGCGTCTGGGGGCGGACGTGCACATGATTGGTTGCGTTGGCGATGATGGCTTGGCCGAACCGGCCCTGGAGCTGCTGCGCAAAGATGGCGTCAATGTCGGTGACGTGATGAGCCAAATCGGTGCCGCGACCGGCGTCGCCTTGATCGCGGTGTCGCCGGAAGGTGAAAACCAGATCTCAGTGGCCAGTGGTGCAAACGCGCAAGTGAGCGCCTCAGACGTCGCCGGGTTGCCCAAATGCGATGTCATATTGTGCCAGCTGGAAGTTCCCGTCTCTGCCATAGAAGGCGCTGCTGAACAGGCCGCCTCGACGGGCGCATTGCTGGCAATCAACCTGGCGCCAGCGCTTGAAATACCACAAAGTCTGATTGATCGAGCGGACTTGTTGATCGTCAATGAGGTTGAGGCGGAATTCTATGGCAATGCCCTGCATCATGATGGCGGCATGGTCGCGCTGACTTTAGGCGGCGACGGCGCGGTCTTGTTTAAACAAGGGCGCGAGCTTGCACGCGTACCAGCCTTTGATGTGCGGGTGACGGACACCACCGGGGCCGGCGATACATTCTGTGGGGCGATCGCGGTCGCTTTGGCTGAAGGCAAAGCCCCAGACCAGGCATTGCGATTTGCGTCCGCCGCTGCCGCGCTAGCGGTGACCAAGCCCGGTGCGCAGCCCAGCTTGCCATGGCGCAAGGATGTGGATGCACTTTTGCAGGTGTGATCTGGATGTCAGACTTACCCCTTACGCGCGTCGCGCTTACGGCCCAGAAACAGGCTGAGATCCGCGCCGCTGTCCGCGCTGCGACCGGTATTGCCTTCGAAGACGCGCCAAGCCGTTTGGCGAAGACCACGGATGCGGAGGCCTTGTTTCATTTTCTGAGCGATCCAGAGGTTCATGGTCCAATCTACAACCTACCTGATCCTTTGACGCCGGACACCGTGCTGGCCTTCATTCAACGCAAGCTTGACGCGCAGGCGCGAGGTGACGGTTTGCTGCTGCTGCGTTTCGATGATGCCGGCGAAGTGGTGGGCTATTCCGAACTCGATATCTGGCCGGAATGGGGGGCGGGAGACCTTGGCGGGGCCTTGCGTCCCGACCGCCAAGGCAATCGGGCCGGGGTCAACGGCGCCCGCCATACCTTTACTTGGATGTTTGAAACACTGCATTTGCAACTGATCGTTGCCACAGGTGCATTGGATAATATCCGCACGGCGCGAATGCTGGATGGGCTCGGCTTCGACCGCAAAGGCGAAATTATCAGCCATCGCTCAGATGGCGGCACCCGTCCATCGCGGGTTTGGGAAGTCACGCGCCAGGCTTGGTTTGCGCGGCACGGGTAAGCGTCAGCTCTTGATCAATCCGATTTCGCGCAAGCGCTCCATGAGATAATTCTGCGCTGTGATCGGCGTTTCTGCTTTCCCGCCTTCGGCCAGACATTGCGGCAAAGCCTCGATCAGGACATCCTGATTGAAATGCAGGAAGAAGGGCGTCGAATAGCGCGGGAACCTGGATCGTTCTGGCGACGGATTGAGCACGCGATGCGTCGTCGATGGCAGCACACCGCCGGTCAATCGTTGCAGCATGTCTCCGCAATTGATCACCAGCGATCCGGCGGGCGGGTTCACGTCCAACCATTCCCCGGATCGATGTAACGCCTGCAGGCCGGCCTCTTCGGCGCCGAGCAACAAGGTGATGACATTGATGTCCTCATGCGCGCCAGCGCGCACGGTGCCTTTCGGTGGCGGATCCTTTTGCGGCGGATAGTGCAAGAGGCGCAAAATCGAATTGCCGTTTTCAACTTTGTCATCAAACCAAGTTTCAGGCAGGCCAAGATGCAAGGCAACAGCGCGCAGCAATTGCGCCCCAAAAGCATCCATGGCGTCATAAAATGCGCGAGTCGCGGCATCGAATTCGACCACTTCCGGCACCGCGGGTGTGTCTTTCATCGTCTCGCGATACGGGCTGTCCGCCGGCAAGGCCCGACCCGTGTGCCAGAATTCTTTCAAATCAGCGGTTGCGGCGCCCTTGGCGTTTTCGGTGCCGAACGGTGTATAGCCGCGCTGTCGGCCGCCTGCCGCGTCATGGTATTTTTCTTTCACATCGGACGGCAGTTCGAAAAAGACTTTCGAAGCCTCGACCGCGCGATCGATAATGGTTTGGGCGATGGGGTGATCGCTGATGACGGCAAATCCGGTTTCCCGGAATGACCGGCCCAGCGCGTCCGCGAAGGCAGATTTTTCCGATTGCCACTGCCGATAAGAAATAGGTGCAAAATATTCAGTCATGGCGTCGTCATACGCCGTGCAAAAAAATAGGGGAAGTGCGTAACTTCCCCTAATGATGATTTTGATGACGTGAAACGCGCCGGCTTATGATTCAGGAATCTCACGCGGCATTTGCCAGCGGCCGTCATCCGTCTGGCAGACTTCGACCGGCTCGCGGATGATCGTGCCATCCGGCAAACGCGTTTCGCGGCGCACTGTCGTACAGTCGCCCATGGCAGTGCCCGCTTCCGGCGCCCCTGCCAGACCATAATCTTCGTTCACCGGATAGGCCGGTGTGCTCGGATAGGCTTCTGTGCTCGGATAGGCCGGAGCGGTACTGCTCGCCGGTTGCACAATGACGCGATTGTTCGATTGCTGCACATCAGGATTTTCCCAAGCCGGTCCGGTGGGGGAGCGTGTCGGCGCATAAACGCCGCCAATGTCTGACGGGCGATACGTGGAACGACCATAATTTGGTGTGCCACCATAATTATAGGTGCGCGCGCAATTGCTCGAATCTCCTGCCAGCTCACTGCCGACCGCCGCGCCTAACAGACCCCCGATCACAGCACCGGCGATTTCTGCACCATCATCGCCGCGATCATGATAGTAGCCACGGCGGTGTCCGCGATAACCGCGATAACCACGGTGCCCGCGATACCCCCGGTATCCGCGATACCCCCGATACCGATGATATCCATTATCGGGCTCCAGCTCGCCGCCAATTGCGGCGCCGATCAGGCCACCAGCAACCGCGCCAACGACCCCGCCTGCAAGGCGGTCATTGTCGCGTTGGCGTTCGCATCCCGCGCTAGCAATGGTCGGCTGAGCACCATAATTATGACCGTAAGAATGGCCGTATCCTTCATGGTCGGCGAGCGCAGCTGGCGCCAGGCACAGGGCGGCTGCAGCAGCAAAAAGACTGGTTCGGATCATCTGGGGATTTCCTTTGCACAAAAGGCGCACCCGCCCATTATTCGTCGTATTTGCAAGATTTCTGCCTGAAGCAAGGTGAATGGAAGCTGAAGGCCGCGACGCCTCGCCTCTGGACGATTGGCTCAGTCGCGCCCATCTTGGGGCAATGGGATTGCTTCGAAACGTTCGCAAAAGCGCCGGCAGAGCCCGCTACACAGCGGCGCAGGGGATTCGGTCCGCCTGGTATGGGGGGCAATATATGCTCGCGCGTCGGCGGTCCGCTGGATTCAATCGGCCGGGGGATCCTGTGTTCAAACCCCGCAACAAGCCGGATGTCCGCGCCCTGCGTCAGGCCTTTTTTGATCTTTTTCGTCAGGATCGCGAGAATGTTGAAGCCGGCCTCTATCCGGATCCGGTCAATCGTGAATTGCGGTTGCGAGATTTGCCCTCTTCGATTCGCCGCGCACAGCGGTTTCTGAAGGATGTTTCAGATGTCGATCGGCGCCGGCTGGCACGCGATGGAACAGAGGTCCGCAGCAGTGACGCGGCCGATCCGGCTCGGTTTCCAGCCTATTATCGACAGAATTTTCATTATCAGACGGATGGCTGGTTGAGCGAGGACAGCGCTGAAATCTATGATCACCAGGTCGAGGCATTATTCACGGGCGCGGCCGACGCGATGCGGCGATTGGCGTTGGCCGAACTGATCCGCGAGGTTCGCGGCCAGGATCAACGCAACGTCCGGGTTTTGGACCTTGCCTGCGGCACGGGTCGTTTCATGCGTCAGATGATGACGGCCATGCCGCGTCTTGATCTGACGGGCCTGGATCTGTCTCCGCCTTATGCGCGGACCGCCCGACGGCATGTGTCGCGCTGGCCGCATGTCGATGTCGTGGAAAGTGCGGCGGAAGCCATGCCGTTTGAAGATTCCAGCTTCGATCATCTGATCTCGATCTATTTGTTTCATGAATTGCCACCTCGCATACGTCCGCAAGTGATGGCCGAGGCTGCACGGGTCCTGAAACCGGGCGGCACCTTCATCATCGCCGACAGTCTACAATTTGGCGATCATACCGGCCTCGACGGATTTCTGGAATATTTTCCGGAGGGCTTTCATGAGCCGTATTACAAAGGCTATCTCGATTGGGCGTTCGACCCTCACATGGAAACTGCGGGATTCACTGCAGAACGCCTGAAACTCGCATTCCTGACCAAAATACGGGTCTGGCGGAAACAATGATTGGAGAATTAGATGGCTGATCGGAAACTTATGCTCATCACCGGAGCCTCGGCAGGTATTGGTGAGGAGTTTGCCAAGCAATACGCGGCGCGTGGTTGGGACATTGCTCTGACGGCGCGCCGTGCGGAACGCCTCGAAAAGCTCGCGCGGGACCTTGAAGAGAAACACAAGGTTGCGACGATTGTTATCTCTCAGGATCTGGCCCGCGCCAACAGCGTCGATACGATCCTCAAGGAGATTGCAGAAGCCGGACGCCAGGTTGACGGCGTCGTCAACAACGCAGGCTATGGTCTGCCGGGCACGTTCTTCAACACCAAATGGAAAGATCAGGCAGCCTTTTTGCGGGTGCTCTATTCTGCGCCGATCGAATTGACCCATAAGGTTCTGCCGGGAATGGCGGAGCGGGGATTTGGGCGGATCATCAATGTCGCTTCGCTGGCAGGTTATACGCCGGGCTCGAATGGCCATACGCTGTATGCGAGCGTGAAATCCGGGATGATCAAGTTTTCGGAGAGCGTGAATGCCGAAGCGAAGGCCGCGGGTCATGATGATGTCCATTGCACCGCTTTGTGCCCGGGTTTTACCTGGTCCGAATTCCATGATGTCAACGGCACGCGCGAGAAAACCAACGAGATGCCGGACTGGATGTGGATGGAAGCCAGCCCGGTCGTCGAAGCGGGGATCGAGGCCTGCGAACGTGGGCATCCGGTGATTGTACCCGGCGCCGTCAATAAAGGCCTGGCGACGCTCAGCCGTTTGCTGCCTGAACCGATTGGGCGGGCCATGGTTGGCGCGCAATCCAGGCGCTTTCGCAACACAGAGTAGTCAAACGCTTGCAGGGGCGGCGGAACCGCCCTAGGTGACAAGAAACAATAACGGAGTCTGAGCGTTGAGAGACCTACTTTGGGCCCTGCACAGTTATTTCCTGTCGCCCGTCCTGACGATATTCTTCATTGGCTTGCTGATCTATGTCATCCTGGGATGGCTGATGGTTGGCGGCGTGGTCGATAATCGAAACCAGACCGTGCGGTCGATCTATGGCTTCCTGTATTCGATCATCGAGCCCGTCGCACGGCCGATTCGGAAGGTCATCCCGCCATTGGGTGGATTGGATTTGTCCATTCTTGTGGTCGCTCTGGCGATCCCGTTCCTGCGCGACTGGCTGATCCCGCGCGTCATTCTGGCGATTCCATTCTGATATTTGTCTGCTTTGATGGTGACGAATCTCGCCGCCCGCACTAAGGCGTGGGCGACGAGAATGGGAGCGGTCAGACCATGTCAGCAAATGTCATCTCAGGGAAAGAGGTCGCGGCGGCGCTGCGCGCTAAAGTCAAAGCCGCGGTCGAGACCTTGCCGGGCCAGCCAACCCTGGCTGTGGTTCTGGTCGGCGAGGATCCTGCGAGCCAGGTCTATGTGCGCAGCAAAGTCCGGATGACCGAAGAGACTGGCATGCGGTCGCTGCATCACCATTTGCCGGAGACCGCCACGCAATCGCAAGTCGAAGCCATGATCGCGGAGCTGAATGCCGACCCGGATGTCGATGGCATCTTGTTGCAACTGCCTTTGCCAAAAGGTCTGGATGAAGCATCAGCAATCGAGCAAATCGATCCCGCCAAGGATGTTGACGGACTGACCGAGGCGAGCGCAGGGCGTCTGTCATTGAGTAAGCCGGGCCTGCGACCATGCACACCAACCGGGTGTGTAATCCTCGCCAAGAGCGCATTAGGCGATGATCTGTCAGGCAAACACGTGGTCGTGGTCGGTCGTTCTATCCTGGTCGGAAAGCCCGCGGCGCTGCTTTTCCTTGCTGAAAATTGCACGGTCTCAATCGCGCATTCACGAACAGCAGACCTCGCCGGTTTATGTCGCCAGGCAGACATTGTCGTGCCGGCGGTTGGGCGACCTGAAATGATCAAAGGGGATTGGCTGAAGCCGGGCGCCTGTGTCATCGATGTCGGCATCAATCGCGTTGCTGCGCCGGAAAAGGGCGAGGGCAAAACCAAACTTGTTGGCGATGCGGACTATGCCAGCTGTGCTGACGTGGCGGGGGCGATCACGCCTGTGCCAGGCGGCGTCGGGCCGATGACGATTGCCTGCCTGCTTCGTAACACCGTCCTGGCCGCTGCAGCGCGGCGCGGGTGGCCGGTGCCAGAGCGCCTGTGAGCCAACCTTTCCAGGTCCCCACCCATCCAGGCTTCCAGTCGCTATGGACGGCCCAATCCGGGCGTTGCGCCTTGTGCGGTGAGGCCATGCTGCGCAATCGATTTGAAGCCCCACATGCGCGGGTCTGGCAGAAGCAGCGCGCGACGTTCGATCATATTGTTCCGCGCTCAAAAGGCGGGCCCGATACGCCTGACAATTTGCAACTTGCGCACGCCCGTTGCAACAAAATCAAAGGCAATCTGCTTTAGCTATTTTGCGATGTCTTCGGGAATCGCCTGATCCATGTTGAGGGCCGGTTCGCAGCACGGGCCACCAACTTGCTTGGCCGGAACACCAGCCACCGTACATTGCGCCGGAACGTCTTTCAGAACGACAGACCCGGCAGCGACTTTGGCTTGATCGCCAATCCGAATATTGCCGAGCACCTTAGCCCCGACCGAAAGCAAAACGCCTTCTCCGATCTTGGGGTGACGATCGCCAATCTCTTTGCCTGTCCCGCCCAGCGTCACACCATGCAAGAGCGAGCAATTATTGCCGACAATAGCGGTTTCGCCGATCGTGATGTCTGTGGCATGGTCAAGCATGACACCCTGGCCGATGGTCGCGGCAGGATGGATGTCCACAGCGAACAATTCGCTCGCCCGGGACTGGTAATGAAAGGCCAGCGTTTCGCGCCCTTGTTTCCAGAGATTGTTGGCAATCCGATGCGTCTGCAAGGCCAGGAATCCCTTGAAAAAGAGGAAGGGCTGTAACATCCCGCGACACGCGGGATCGCGTTCCAGGGTCGCCTGCATGTCGGCTTCGGCCGCTTCGACCAGTTTGGGATTGGTGTCATAGGCGTTGGCAATCACCTGCCGGACTTGCTGTGCGCCCATTTCGGGTCCGGCAAGTTTTTCAGCAAGATGAAACGCCAGAGCCTGACAAATCGTTTCATGGCTGAGAATGGCCGCATCGATATAGCTCGCCATGGTCGGTTCATCCGCCGCGGCGGCGCGGGCCTCAAAGCGCAGTCTGGTCCAGACCGGTGGTGGGGCCCCAATATCCGGGTTATGCTCCAAAGTCTGATCCATGAGCGGGCTTCCTTCCGACGCTGTACTCAAAATGGAGTCATTGGCGTCGGAGTTCAAGACTAGGCGTGCGAGGTCGGAGGTTTCTTTTTGTGCAGGAACCGGATCGCGAATTCGCCTGAGACAGCCCGTACGACTTCACCCTGGAGCGAGCCGACCCGAATATTCTCACCGACAATTGGCACCGGTCCATCGAATTCGAAGGCCGCGCCGGTCAGCGAAATATCAATGACCCGGCATTGCAATTTGGTGCCGTTGGCGCGCGTGATCAGCGCTGGCCCGCCCGTCGCCTTGCGCGGAGACGAGCGTTCGTCGGCGAGATCATATTTCTTGTGATTGAGCAGCCAAACCAACCGATCTGCCAGCTTGTCCTTCTTGTGCTGCGGGGTTTGAAACGCCACAGCGAAGCCGTCATCGGTTGTGCGAATGACTTCTCCAGAAACCCGGCCGAGATCATCGAAATAACAGACCAGTCTGGTGCCGATTTCGGGAATTGCGGCGGCTTCGACCGAAGCCCCGCCACACGATATGTTCCGGGTCAGGAATGTGTGATCTGCGCCGTCGTGCAGGAATCGCCCATTCAGTTTCAACGTCACGCGATAATGGCGTCGACGATCTGGTTTTGCGCGACCATTTAACCGGTCGTTTGCGGGTTTCGCGAGTGCCGCACTCATAGCCACTCCCAATCTGACGCCGCCCCACACGGTTCTACACTTCGATTGACAATACTTATGACGCGTTCACAAATGGTTGATACAGCTGACAAAGCTGGTTGAATTGATTGAACGAATTAGAGATTTGAGGATGTCGGGATGGGGCAGAAAAAAGGGTTTGATTACATCATCGTAGGCGCCGGCAGCGCCGGATGTGTGCTCGCCAATCGCTTGAGCGAAGACCCAAATGTATCCGTATGCCTGATTGAGGCGGGCAAAAAAGACAAATCCTTGTTGATTCGCATGCCCGCGGGCGTTGGCGGCCTGATCAAGCAGGAGAACCCGCACAATTGGGGCTTCTGGACGACGCCGCAAATGCATATGGACAATCGCAAGCTTTGGTGGCCGCGCGGCCGCGGCTGGGGCGGGTCTTCGTCGATCAATGGCATGATCTACATTCGTGGCCATGCGCGCGATTACGATCAATGGCGGCAGACGGGTTTGACTGGCTGGGGCTATGCGGATGTTTTGCCATATTTTCGAAAGTCTGAAGGTTATGAGGGCGGCGCCGATGCCTTTCATGGCGGCGACGGCCCTTTGCGGGTCAGTGAAAGTCCATTGCAGGACCAGTTATACGACATGTTCGTCCAGGCGGGGCTCGATGCAGGATATCCAGCGACCAAGGACTTTAACGGGGCGCAGCAAGAGGGCTTCGGCCCCTATCAGCGCACCATCCATGAGGGTGAGCGTTGGAGCGCGTCTTTTGCGTATTTGCGACCAATTGCAGATCAACGCCCAAATCTGACCATCCTGTCGACAGCGCTGGTGTCGAAAGTGGTTTTTCATGGCGGAAAAGTTCATGGCGTTGAGACGGTGGCAAAGCCGGGCGCCGAGCCAGAATTGATCCAGGCATCACAGGAAGTGATTCTTTGCGCAGGCGCGGTTCAGTCGCCGCAAATTCTGCAATTGTCTGGCATCGGGCCTGCGGATGAGCTGCGCAAGCATGGCGTCACGTGTGTCTTTGACAGCAAGCATGTCGGGGCCAATCTGCAGGACCATCTGGATGTCACTGTGATCCATGAAATGACGCAGAAAGCCTCAGCTTATTCCAAACAGGCCGGGCTGAAAAAGCTTGCGGTCGGGATCAAATACCTAATGTCCAAATCCGGACCCGGCGCGGACAATTTCCTGCAAGCCGGGGCCTTTCTCAAGACGCGCGACGGGCTCGATCGTCCGGATATCCAATTGCATCTGGTCAATGCGATGATGCGCGATCATGGCAATTATGACTATAAGCGTGATGGCTTTACCATTCATTCCTGTCAGTTGCGGCCGGAAAGTCGCGGCAGCGTCATGATTGCCAGCAATGACCCGTTCCAGCATCCAGCCATTGATCCGAATTATCTCGCCACCGAGGGCGACCGTATCACCATGAGAGAGTCCGTGAAGATGATGCGCGACATCGCCGCGCAGAATGCGCTGTCACCGTTGCGGGGTCAGGAAGCCTTGCCCGGCGTCGAGGTGCAGACCGATGCCGAGATTGACACATTCATTCGCACCTATGGCGAGACCATCTATCATCCTGTCGGCACCGTCGCCATGGGCATCCAGGATGAGGCGCCGATTGACGGTGAACTGAAAGTCCGCGGCGTTGATGGTTTGCGCGTCGTTGATGCCTCGGTCATGCCAACCCTGATTGGCGGCAACACCAATGCGCCGACCATCATGATTGCCGAAAAGGCGGCGGACATGATCCGCGGAATTGCGGCGATGCCGGCTGAAGAGGTCGAGGTTGCGGCCTAGGCGTCGCGCTGCCAGATCAGTTTTGCATGCGTGTCGGCATCAGAGCTCAGGCCCATCCAGGCCAGTTGCCCGGTTGACGCGTTGACGATCACACACCGCCCGCGTTCTGCCAACAGGGTGGAAAGCTGGGCGCGCAACTCAACCACGGTCTGGGACGCGTGAACGATGAAACAGCCCGGCATCAATTCTGAAAATCGACCAATCTCGTTGAGCAAGGAAATCACCGCGCGTCGGCCGTCGCCATCGGTCTGGATTGAGACCAGGAAATTTGCGGCTTCAGGGCTCTGGTCCGGCGCGGATGTCGGCGCGGCGGCGAGGAAAAGCTGCTGCAGTTCAGGATGCGATCTGGCGTCGAGGAAGGCGCCGCCATCATCATTCGCGACTTGCGACGAGTCCAGCAATCGCCCTTCTTCGGCAAAGGATTGCATTTGTCCCATCGTGTATGGGCCATAAACGACCTGCTCGACCAAGACGCGCCAAACCGGCGGGTCGATCGCAGATAAGTCGAGCGCGTTCTTGTCGGGCATGTCGCCACGTCATCCTTGATTCGGTTTCACCAAGTCCTAGCCTAGCGCGAAATCACGTAAACCGGGAGCGTATTATGATCGAAAGCGAGTTTGTGAACACCAAAGTGGATGGCAACATCTTGATCGTTGAGATTAACCGCCCGGAAAAAATGAATGCGTTGCACCCGCCCGCCAATCGTGACCTTGGGGCTGTGTTTGACCAATTCGCCGCAGACAAAGATCTCTGGGTTGCGATCATTACCGGGGCCGGGGACCGGGCGTTCAGCGCCGGCAATGATTTGCGCTATCAGGCCGAAGGCGGCGAGATGTTCCCGGTGCCGAGTGGCTTTGGCGGCCTGACCAATCGGTATGATCTGTTCAAGCCGGTGATTGCGGCCGTCAATGGGGTCTCCATGGGCGGCGGGTTTGAGATCGCTTTGGCGTGCGATCTGATCATCGCCTCTGACAATGCCCGCTTTGCCTTGCCCGAGCCACGCGTCGGCCTCGCCGCACTGGCCGGCGGCATGCACCGATTGCCGCGGCAGATCGGCCTGAAACAGGCCATGGGCATGATGTTGACAGGCCGTCATGTCATGGCCGCGGAAGGCAAGGAGCTTGGTTTCGTCAATGAAGTCGTGCCGCAATCTGAATTGATGGACGCCGCCTTGCGATGGGCTGGTATGATTACAGAATGCTCTCCGGCTTCCGTCCGGACGACCAAGGAAGTTGCGATGAAGGGGCTCGACACAGCGAACTTCCAGGACGCCTTTTCGCAGAAATATGAGGCGATCTCCAACCTGTTCAAAGGCCCCGATTTCATTGAAGGCCCGCGGGCCTTTGCGGAAAAGCGCAAACCCAATTGGAGCGGCGAATAGGTAATTTGCATTTTACCCGGATCGGTCCTCCCGCTATGGTCGCATGATAAAGAACCATAAGGGGTGTTTGAGATGTTGATATTCTTCCGGGCATTGTCGAATGCGTCAGCGAAAATTGTCGCGACCTTCTTTATGGTTCTGGTGCTCATCATGCTCGGTGTGATGTTCGTCCCCAGCGCCTTTAACGGGGTCAATGATTTTGCCAATTATATCGCCAATCTCAACTGGGTCAGAAATCCGGATATTGGCGAGCAGGGCGTTGCGGTGACGCGGGTCTTCATCAATGAGTCCTCGATTTTCGGGATTATCATGACGCTGATCGCGCGCATTGTGGTGGAACTGATCTGGTGGGGCTGCGGCTCGCTTTGGCGCATGGTCAATCCCAAGGATGAGCGTCTGACCGTTCAGGTTTAAGCATTGGATAGACTGCAAAGAGTGTTGAATTCACGCTGATCCCGGCTTGCATGACGGTCGCATCTCGCTATGTCGTTGCCAGTATTGATGAGGAGTGAGCCATGGGCCGCGAAGAAGTCTTACGTCTTGAGGCGTACCTGAAAGAAAAACTCAATCCGGGGCTGCGACTGATTGCGCGCAAAGAGACCGATGATTCTGTCGAAGTCTATCTTGGTGCAGAATTCCTGGCCGTGGTCTACAAGGACGTGGATGATGGCGAAACCAGCTACGCGCTGAACATGACCATCCTGTCCGAGGATATTGGCGCGGATTAACGCCCGGATATCTCGAGATGTTCTTGACCCCCGGATCGTTCGATCTGGGGGCTTTTAATAACGGCCAGCACATGCGGCCCGTAATGCGCATGCATTCGGGCAATGAGATCGGTTTCGGTGGGATTGGACGTGCATCCTTTGCCAGGCTCAGGATGAGGGGCGGTCGGTTTGAGGGGGGGACGCCATCCTGGGTCGCGCCGCACATTTGGCCCGAAAGCACCCTCGCAAATTTGGCGCGATGGCAAGAACGAGCCTTGCGGGCTTTGGGGGAGCGCGGTTCCTGGACCCCAGCTTGCGCTGGCGTCGGCGGAAAAGAGGTGGGTTGGGTGTTCTAATGTCCCCTGCAGCCAGCCGGGCGCGATGCCAACATTTGTATAGGGTTCCGGACACTGCGTTTCGCCGCGATTGTGGACAAAATACCGGATCTCCATGCCTTCGTGATACGGCACCCAGGCGACGCCAAATTCATCCGGCACGACAAAAGCCCGCTTGCCAGTTGCGGCGCTCCAGCGATCAACCCGCCATAAATTGAAAAACAGGATCGGCCAGACATAGACCGGGACCTGTAGATAGTATGGCCAGTGAAAGCGATGAACGAACATGGGGGAACGATAATCGCCCCCTCGATCCGTCGGATTGAAACGCCTCACGGCCCCATCGGTCAGAGCGAGTTGGTCCCGTTGGCGGTTGAGAAATCGACCCGTCGCTGCGGCGCCCGCCAGGGAGCAAACAGGGGCGTGAGTTCACAGGCGCGAGAGGTAGATCACGCTCCGAAACGGAGCCGTGTCATGTCCGCTTCGGGGCAGGAGGGGAGATGCGGCAATACAAGTTTTCGGTGTGACGCCAGAGTGCGGTTTATGGCGCATATGATGGTCGACGCGACACCATTTCATCCGTGTATGGTGCGTCTGGAAACAGTAAGGGATAATAGTATTCCCGCAGCTCGGCGTGGAACGCCCGCACGCGATTTTCATAATCCTCTGAGGCCGTCGTGTCGGTGCCTGCAATCGACTGGAAAACGCGCTCGACTTTTGCCGGGGGTGAAAGCCAGGACAGGGCTGCCGCGAGCGCGTCACGTTGTTTGCGGCCGTCGCGATAAGCCTCTGACAAAGGCTCGACGGTCTGATCTCCAACTTGCTGAAAGGCGTAATACCATTTCCACTCGAACGTGCCCTCGATGGTCGCATAGTCGGCCCAGTCTGGATGGCGTTCAAGAAACGGCTCCATGGTCGCGGATACGGGCAAATCCCAGGCATCATTGACCGCTTCGCGCTGGGTCAGAACGATATCCCCACCCTCCGGGACGGTGATCGCTGTGTCGACCGCCATCTTGATCCCAGCGGGCGCAACGATCGCCAGCGCCAACCAGATCCCAAACAGGCTGGTCAGGTTGACTGGCGCCGTCCAGCCACGGGCATTGATCCAGGCGATCACGGCCCACCAGAAGACCAGGTGAAATAGAACCGCCGCGCTCGCCACACCGATTTGAAGCGCCGCAGCGCCGCTCACGAGTCCGGCCATCCAGAGCGGGGCGAGCAAGACCAGGGCAACGGCCGCCAGGCGGAGCGTCGCGCGGGTGCGCCAAATGCCGCTATTGGTGGCCTCTAATAGTTCAAAGCGTCCATTGGCTTTTTCGCCAGCACGAAGGTCATGCAGCAGCAGGATCAGGAAAAGCGGCGCCAGGATCGCAACCACGAACGCGTAATCGAACCGTCCAATCAAAGCGAAATCCGGATTTGGCGCATCCGTTTCGTAAATCTGACCTTCCAGCGCCAGCATGCGAATGCGGTGTTTCCAGGGCGCGGTGTCACGCTGGCCCAGGGCCGCAAAGGTAAACTCTGATGGCGCATCATAGGTCAGATGAAAGGTGTAATATCCAGCGCTGCCCCAATCGCTATACTCTTCCACCGCGACCTCGCGTTCGATGGCGTCCGCGACTTTCAGACGGTCAATCGTATCGCGCTGCGCAGCGACTTCCTGAAGTCCGAAGATGACGGCAAAGCTGGCAGCAGCAAACGCAATCAACAGCCAGACTTGCGCGGCGCGGTCACGTGCCAGGAATCCAAGTTCGCGGATCAGGTCGCTCATGGTTTGAGCCTCGCGCTGAGCGCTGTGCCCAGGGTCAAGAGCCCGAGCAACCAGACACTGAGCATAAGCGCTGGCAGCGATGCCCGTGTGGCCCGCTCATTCGCGGCTGACGGCGCAAATTCAAACGCGTCGAGGACGTTCCAATTGTCCGCCGAAATCCGCGCCCTGCGATTGGCCTCCTCCCCCTGATTGCGATTGATATCATCGACATAAGAGAGTTTTTCGACGTGGCTTTTGTTCAAGCCTTGGACAAAGTCGAAGCGCACCGTCTCGGCCTCTCGCAAGAAACGATGATGAGTCATGAGGTCAGTTCCGGACAGGTGCCGAGACGCGGCCGAAATTGCGATGACGGGCGAGAGCCATCCATACTGGTTGACATGTAGGGATTGTGACTGCTCCACGCCCATTCGGCGGTCCGCATATTCATTCATCAGCTTTGTCAGGTCAGCCTCTGAGGTCTGCGCAACAACACCGCGAAAATTGACCGGCAATTCTTCGATCGTATCGACATCATATTGCGCCAAAAGATTGGCGCGCAATTTTGCAAAGGCCGGGTCCGCCGCATTGTGCCCATCACCGAGCTCTCTGATGTCAGCATACATCTGAAAGTCCGTTTCCAGCTTGCCGGGCACGGAGACAGCAGCGCTCGCCGATGCCACAGCCAGGCGCGGAACGATCAGGGCCCAGATCAACCAGACGAAAACAAGCAGTCCGAGGGCCAATCCGCGCGAAGTCGACAGAGCCGACACCAACACGATGAGGGCGCACCAAACCAGCAAATAGACGACATATCCCAAAGTGACGCTGAGCCCCATGAGCAAGGACTCTCCGAGCGCACTTGTCACGGCGACGAGAATGAGCAGCGGCAAAAGCAAAGCGGCGGTGAGGCCTGCGAGCGCGAGGAATTTGCCGAAATAGAGCGATTGACCAGAGATGCCTTGCGCCAACAGTGGCGCCAGCATTCTGGCTTCGCGCTCCCGTACGAACACCCCGTGCCCAAGCGCGATCAGCAATAGCGGCACCAGCAATTGGTATACAAAGGCGGGCGTAATGCCTTCGAAACTTCCGAGATTTGCGCTCGCGCGCACATCGGCAAACATTGCTGTGTTCTGACGATGCCCCTCCAGGAAAATCGACTGACCGGTGACGGCATCGACGCCTGGATCGAAAAGCGCCAGGGGCGGCGGGGCTCGAAACACGTAATGCCCATAGTGAACCATGCGATGCGGGTGACGATCAGGTTGCGACAGGAATGTCTCTTCGGCCACCTCTTGCTGATGGATGCGTTCGGCGCGCTCATCCGCCATGCGCCCGGCATTCAGAATACTGGTTGCGGCGATGATCAGGCTGACGATCAGAAAGGCGATGATCGCGACCTTGGAGCGCAGCCAGAGTCGCCATTCTTCTCGTGCGATAAGGGTCGCGTTGGTCATGCCGTTGCGCGCCCCGCAAAGGCCGCATGTACGGCTTCGGTATCAATCTGTCCGGATTCAGGGCGATCGAAGGCGCCCACCAATTCGCCGTTTCTAAGTAGACCGATGCGATCCGCGACCTGGCACGCGCCATAGACATCGTGCGTGACCATCAGGATGGACCGTCCGTCTTCGGCGAGTGAGCGCACCAGAGCGTTGAATTCGTCAATCGCAACCGGGTCCAGGCCGGACGTCGGTTCGTCGAGCAGCAAGATCGGCGTGTCCCGGAGGAGCGCCAGCGCGATCGCCACCTTCTGGCGCATGCCTTTGGAATAAATCCCGAGACGATTGCCGCGGGCATCGGCTTGCAGCGAGACCCGGTCAAGCGCCGCATCGATTGTGTCGCGATCCGCTTTTATTTTGGCCAGTGAGAGGAAGTAATCGAGATTCTCATAGGCGTTGAGGTGCTGATACAAGGTCGCGGCTTCTGGGAGGTAGGCTGTGGATTGCCGGATTGTCTTGAGATTTGCATCGACGCTTTCGCCCAGCACTTTTGCGGTTCCGGAATCGGGCGACAGAAATCCGAGGAAAGTGAGCAAGGTTGTCGACTTCCCGGCACCGTTGCCGCCTAGCAAAGCATAGACATCGCCCGCTGAAACACTGAACGAGACATCCTTCAGGACGGTTTGTCCTGATCGTGTGACGGTGAGTGCTTCAGCGGCGAGGGCTGTGTTCATCTTTATCCCCTAAAAGCGATAGGCTGCCGTTAAACGAAAGCGTTGCGGCGCGCCCGGTTCGACCCAGACATTCGCGAATGAATTCGTATAAAATGTCTCATCGAAAAGATTGTCGACATCCACGCGAACGGAAAAATTCTCGATCGGCTCAATTTCGCCGAAAATCCGCGCGGTGGTGTAATCCGGCAGGGTGAAGTCGGAGCCAACCCAGCCGTTGCGTTCGCCGACATAGAGAACACCCGCGCCGACTTGTGCTGGCATTTCACCGACTTGAAATTCTTTGCTGGCTTGTAGGCTGAGTTGGTGCTCTGGCGAATTGATCAAGGCGTCGCCGGAATCAATTGTAAAACCGAAGCCATCGGCATCCGCAAAGCTGTTGAGGAATTCCGCGTCCGTATAGGCATAAGATGCCCACAGGCTCACACCATTATCGAAATCAAGATTGGCATCGAATTCAAGGCCCGTGCTTTCCGCTTCACCGGCTGGGATTGAGAAAAAGCCGACAGCGGTGGCCTCAGGGCGATCGTCATTCACCAGGAAGTTACTCTGCTCGACTTGGAACAGCGTTACGCCGACTGAACCATCCACGGCGTCATAGAACGCGCCGAGGTCCGCTTTGAAGCCGATTTCTGCAGACTCGGTGATATTCGGATCGAACTGGTTGCCTTGGAAGTCTTGGCCGGTTTGTTGCCGATAGCCTTCGCCATAAGAGGCATAGAGGCTGAACCCGTCATTCACTTGATAAACGACACCGAGTTGTGGCGAGACGCGGTCGTCTGATGAGGTGATGGTCGTTGCAGGTGTCGCAAGGAAATTGGTGAGGTCTTGCTCAAAATCGTCAAAGCGAACGCCAATCCGAACCTGCAATTGATCCGTGATGTCGATCTGATCTTGTACGTAAATGCCGTAACCCGTCAGGGTCTCGTTGCGATTTGTATTCGCACCCGCTGCCGGGTTCGGGTTCAATCCGTAAACCGGGTTATTGATCGGCAAGAGCAGATTGTCTGCAATCAGCGTTGGGTCTGTCAGATCGCCGCCCGCCGGGAATCGGGAGCGGAAACGGTCAATGATCAATGTGTTGTCGAAGTCATCAAAATCGGCTCCGAAAATGAGGCGGTGGCGCAATGAGCCCGTGTTGAATTCACCCGCAATTTCGCCGCGCAGAACAAGATAATCAGATTCAAAATCACGCGATCGGAAGAAGCGCGCAATCGTCGTCCCATCGACGAAATAGGTCTGACGTGAACCAAATTGTGGCTCGAACGCGTCACCCTCTAGCGTGGTTTCGCGATACCCGATGCCACCGAGAAAGCTCCAATTGTCATTGAAATTATGCTGCGCTTCGAACTGGTGGCCAATGACTTCAGTCTCGATCGGCACCGGTTCGCCAACGAAGAAATCACGGGGTGAAAACCCAAAATCGTCTGAGTAAACGACGCCGCGATCGAAGGGCAATTCCTGGCTTGTATATTCAAGCTCATAAGTGACGTTTGTGTCGTCAGAGAGATTCCAGGTCGCAGACGGATAGAAGCCGAATTTTTCTGTTTCCACTTCATTCCGGAAACTCTCAGCGTCCTCGTAAAAGCCGACGAGCCGGAATCCGAACGCATCATTGGTGCCAGCAACGCTTTGGAAATCGCCTTCAACACGCACTTGGTTCCAACTGCCGATTGTCCCCTGGACATAGCCACCGGTTTCAAAGTCGGGCCGTTTGGTGATCAAGTTGACCGTGCCGCCAGGTTCGCCCCGTCCGAACAGCGCCGAGCGCGGCCCTTTTAGAACTTCGACGGATTCAATCCCAACCAAGTCGCGCGGACCGCCAAACCCACGGCCAGCGTTAAATCCGTTGACGAGAAAGCCGCTCGGTAGGTTGATGTCACCGGCAAAGCCACGAATGGAGAAGGCGTTCCAGAGTCCGCCAAAATTGTTCTGACGTGCCACGGCTGCAGAGAGATCGAGCGCGTCGCTCAAGTTGAGCGCGCCGACATCGGCCAACAATTCAGCATCTATGGTCAAGTCTGCAGCGGGAACTTCCAGCGGATCGAAATTTCCTTTGTAGGCCTGCCGATCGCCGACCACGAAGATCGTTTCTTCAACCCGTTCGGCCTCGTCGCCCTGGGCATTGGCAGGTGATGCCGCCAAAGCGACCCAGCTCGCCGAGGCCAGAATGGCGGCGAGGCTTGTTGTTTTCAATCTGTTATTGCTGGTCGTACGCATAATCTATTCCCACACTGCGACTAAATCCAAACCGTGGCGTTATGTTATCTAATAACAAGAATCAAGTGAAACTCACTTGGGCGAGAAAAAATGTCGCTCTCAGGTGTGGAATGACAACACTTGCGATGAGAACTTGGCCGTCATTGTCTTGCTCAAAAGGCGATTCAGGCGTCTTGGATGAGCCGTTTCACGCCCCCTCCAACGCCGCGCGCCGGCTCACTCATTGCGGGCATTGGGCGCGCCCACAACCGGCATTGACGATCAGGGGCGATGGCGGCCTTATTCGTCAGCGTCCGGAAAATCCGGGGGGCTTGGCATGCGGGCCATGGCGGTGGCCATGAGGTGCATCCAGATCTTGGCGTTCAAGGCCTTGGCCTCGTCATCCTCACGGGCCTCGAGCGACATTTGCAAGGCCACGAAATAGCCCGCGAGTTCATTGCGCTCGGCGGTCAGATCCGAGATTTTTAAACTCGGACTCTCCGGCACGGCCACCTGCTTGCCGGCCAGCGCGAACAGGCCACGCATACCGGCAATTTCATTCGCCAGGCGATCCGCGGCGCCGTCCCATGCTTCGCCGGCCATCACCGCCATCAGGCCACTCATGCCGGCATGACCGCCGGAATAATCACCGTCCAGTTTTGGCGCGACTTCGGTCACGAGCTTGCGCCCGATGCGGTCGAGGATCATTCCGATATCGCTCATATGCCAGCTCCATATTTCGGGCCAAGACGCATGGCCAGCATCAGCTCATGCGCCGCGTGCGTGAACCACCCTGACCAGGCCAGGATGGGGTCATCATTATCGCCCGCTGCAAAGGCTTTCTCGGAGGTCACCCAGATGCCGAGCGCTTTGACATGCGCGAACAGTGACCACCATTCGAACGCCGCCGGATCAAACTGGCAACCGGACGCCTGTTGCCAGATCGCAATCGCGTCCGGCCAGGGCAGCAGGCCTGCCGCGCGCTCTTGATCATTGCCGCACCAGAGCAGGTCCGTGGCCCAGGCGAGATCCTCATAGGGGTCCCCGATGTGCGCCATTTCCCAATCCAGAATTGCGGTCATCATGCCCGCCCCATCCTGTAGATAATTCCCGGTTCGGTAATCACCATGGACAATCGATAGCCTTTGCGCCGGCGGCGGCGGATTGGCCTCAAGATGCCGGATTGCCGCCTCCGCCACAGGCTGTGGGTCCTTGGCATTGGAGCGGATCTCATTGGCCCAATAGTCAAGCTCGCGGCGCCAGCATTGGGTCAAGGCTGGACTGTCTGTCTCCTGCGCCAGCGCTGACCCCTCCACCGGCAAGGCCGCAATCGATCCGAGATATCGAAAAAATTGCTCGCCGATCGCGGCGCGGTGCGGTTCGACCTCCTCGATCTTGAAGGGGTTTAGCGGGGTGCCGCTCTCGATACGCCCCATGACGAAAAACGGCGCGCCTAATGCCTCAGTCCCGGTCTCCAGAAACAGGGCTTCCGGAACAGGCAAATCGCGTTGTCCAAACGCGCTCTTAATGGCTGCGAATTCAACGCGGCGTTCGGTATCGATCAAACTGTCCGGCGGATCCCGGCGCAGGATCAGGCCTTTGACTTTCGGACCGGTCGCGTCTTCATAGGCAAGATCGATGGAATAGGTTTGCCGGCTGGCGCCGCCATGAATTCGATTGATGCTGTCGACCCGGGCATTGCGGGCCCCGGGCAGCCGCGCTTCGGCATAGGCGGCGAATTTTTCTGCAAGTTCAGCCTCACGCATCCAGCACATCCTTCCAGCCGCTCGGGGCATGTGGCCCCAAGGCCAGTTGCTCAAGAATACCAATGCCTTCACTGGCCTCGCCGTCCGGCCCTTTATGCGTGGCTTTGACGATCGCTTGAATGTGCAAATTGTCTGGTTGCTGCCAAGGCAGATTGTCCGGGGTCAGGTCTTCACGCGTGATTGATAGATCACCGCGATAGGTGCCATGGCCCATGCTGGGGTGGCCATAGCCGATGCCTTTCATCATGAAGGTCGAGAGCGGCTCATACGTGACTTCATGCGCGCGGCCCTGTCCGTCTTCAACCTGCAGCACCGCAGATTGCGCCCGACGCGTCCCGTCGCGCCAGGTCACATCCATTTTCGGACGGTTGAGATGCAGCAATCCATCCTGCTCGGCGCCATCCATGGCCAGCACGGACCGTGTGTTCCAGGCGCCACCGGCGCCATCTTCATTGACATGGAAATAGAGCGACAGATTGGGGAAATTGATCGGCGCCCAGAGCCAGTAGAATTGCGGCAATTGCAATGGCAGCACGGGCTGTTCGTCGCGCTGCCCGATCGGGCGCACACCCCAGCTGCGATCGCGCGTGCCGAGGAAATCCTTGATTTCGATCGCTTCGCCATCTGCGCTGAGTGTACCTTGCCAATGGCCGTTCTGGGTCATGCGTGTGCAATCGATCAGCATGCGCGGGCCCTGGCGATAGGTGAAGCGGGGCTCTTCGATCGGGAAATGGCGCCCGCTGAACTGAACGTCCAGAGACAGGCCATCGGTGTCTTCGAGACGCAGTCGAATCTGTTTCAGCGGCTCGACCACTTCGACGCTGAGCGGTCCGACGCGCGTGTCCATGCGCTCCATACCCAGAAGGCGCGAAACATGGATAGATTTCTGCACGCCATCCTTGAGGATGGACACCGCCCCATCCATCACGTTCAAGTGTGGGTATACGCCAAACGCTGCGGCAAAGAACACTGAACCGTCTGCCGAATAGCCATTGAAGAAAAAGCGGTCATAGAAATTCCGGTCAGAGCCAGAGAAGGCAACCGGTTCCGGCGTCTGGTGAATGGGGTATTCGTCACCTTTGGTGAGCATGTTTTGGGCCTCCCGTGGCGTGATCTCTTTTCGGATCCAGCGTGACCTATAGGTTGGCCTTCAAGCCCAGCGTGCGTCAATGCCTGTCGGAGGGAAAACATGGCCAGCAAAGTCTCAGTCGAAGAGGTCAATGCGTTTTACGATTCTGTGTTCCAGGGAGCCGGCGACGCCGAACGTGTTCTGGAGCTGCGGGAAAACTATGCCCGCGTCCGCCAACCGGTCGACAAAGGCAATATTCGTCCTGGCGGTTATATTAATGGCCCGACGCAAATGGCGATTGCTGATAGTGCCGCCTATATCGCCGTATTCACCCGGATCGGGATCACGCCGATGGCGCTGACCAGCAATCTCAATATCAATTTCATGCGGCCCTGTATTGGCGATGCCGTCATTGCCGAGGCCAGTCTGCTGAAGCTTGGCAAAACGCTCGCGGTGATCAGTGTCGATATTCGCGCCGAAGGCAGCGACAAGCTTTCCAGCCATGCTGTGGTGAATTACTCTATTCCGCAGGAGGCGGGTTAGATGATTGTATTGTTTGGCGCGATTGCCGGGTTCTTTGCGGTTGCGCTGGGCGCCTTCGGCGCACATGCCCTGAAAGACGGATTTGGCGAGGAACAGCTGGGCTGGTGGGAAACCGCAACGCTGTATCTGCTTGTTCATGCAGCTCTGGCGACGGCATTGGCAGCGGCAGACAGCGCGCGCTTTGGCGTCGCTGCGACGCTGCTTCTGCTCGGCGCGGTGATTTTCTCCGGAACGCTTTATACAATGGCGCTGGGCGGCCCCCGCTGGCTCGGTGCGGTGACGCCGATCGGCGGCATCGGGCTGCTCGCGGGATGGGCCTTTGTCGCCGCTGCCGCCATTCGCGCCTGACCTCGCGAAACCCTTTTCGAAAGCCGACCTCGCGCGTATCACCAGCGCAAAGTCTAGACAGTTAAGGGAGCGCTCAAATGAGCTTGTTCGATCTTTCAGGAAAATCCGCCATCATTACCGGCTCATCGCGCGGCATTGGCAAATCTATTGCCGAGCAGTTTGCGGCCGCCGGCGCCAAGGTCACCATCAGTTCACGCAAGCCTGGCCCATGCCAGGAGGTCGCCGGCGCGCTCAATGATCAATATGGCGACGGCACCGCCATCGCCATCCCGGCCAACATTTCCGAAAAAGATCAGTTACAGGCCATGGTCGACGCCACCAATGAAGCCTTTGGCAAAGTCGACATTGTCGTCTGCAATGCGGCCTCCAACCCGTATTACGGTCCGATGGAAGGCATTTCGGACGATCAGTTTGAGAAAATCCTGTCCAACAATATCATTTCCAATCACTGGCTGGTGCAAATGTGTGCCCCGCAAATGCGTGCGCGCAAAGATGGTGCCATCATCATTGTCAGCTCGATTGGCGGCTTGCGCGCCTCGCCTGTGATCGGTGCGTACAACATCTCCAAGGCCGCCGACTTCCAGCTGGTGCGCAACCTTGCGGCCGAGTACGGCCCAGACAATGTCCGCGTCAACGCCATCGCCCCGGGTTTGATCAAGACCGATTTCGCCCGCGCGCTGTGGGAGAACCCGGACACGCTGAAGCGCGCCACCTCGACGACGCCGCTGCGCCGCATTGGCGAGCCCATCGAAATTGCTGGCGCCGCGGTTTACATGGCCTCAGATGCAGGCAGCTTCATGACCGGTCAAATGATGGTGGTCGATGGCGGCCAGACGGTGGTTTGATATGCCGGAAATGATTGTCCCGGCGGCCTTGAAAGATCGCACTGAACAGATGCAATTCGCCCCGGCCGTCCGCGCCGGCGACATGGTCTTTTGCTCAGGCGTCATCGCCGCGCTGAAAGAGGGTGAAGACGCCACCGATGAGGCCTATTTCCGCGCCACGGACGAAGCCTTCGCAGAGATCGAAATGATCCTGAACGAAGCGGGTGGCAGCATGGCGGATGTCGTCGACATGACCGGCTATCATATCGACTTCGAGAAACACATGGGCCCGATGTTCCAGGCCAGAGCGAAATGGATGCCGGGGCCGTTCTTTTCGTGCTACACGCTGATCGGCATCTCATCTCTGTTCAATCCGCTTGGCTTTGTTGAGCTGAAAGCCCGGGCCTATATCCCGCAATGACACGTACCGAACTGTCCAAGGAGCAGCAGGGCTTTTTTGACCGGCTGAAGTCGAATGCGTGGGAGAAGCCGGCTGGGATCACCAATCTCGGCATCAAGCCTGAAGACTGGCTGAAAGAGGTCCGCTACGGCTATGTCCGCTATGACTGGCCGAACGCGGGTGATCGCGACATTTCCGAAGGCCGCGTGTTTGGCGGCTGGGTCGCTGGCTTCAGCGATCATATCGTCTCCATGTGCATGGCTTCGGCGCTCGAAGATGGCGAATGGTTCACCACGACCGAATTGCAGACGCGGATTTTCCGCCCGGTCCCGCATGGCTTGATCACGATAGAAGGGCGCCTGGTCTCACGCGGGCGCACAACCGGCTTCGTCGAAGCCGACTGGCGCGATGAGAAAGGCCGACACCTGGTCCGCGTCAGCGCCGCGAAAGCGATAAGGACACGCGCGGAATTGGGGATGGGATAGGTTTTAGAATCACCGGGGGCACAGCGGTGCCTGCTTTGCGCCGGGAGGTGAGGACGCTGCAGCACAGGTTTGTCGTCCTCAAACTTGTCCACTCGTGATGAGCGTTATTGCTGCAATGATGTAGAGTCCCGCCGTCATGATACTTCCAATGGATCGCACATGATTGAGCCGGGTCCAGTCGCAGCCATATTTGATCCAATAGGCTTGCGCTTCGGGTGTCTCATGGTCAAGTCGATCAAGCTTGTTGTTCATGGGCACATTGCCGAAGATCGTCATGAAAAAGACCGCCGGCAGATACACAATCGGCGCGAGAATAAGCACAGCAAGTGCTGCGCCTTCAAAGACGCGCGAGCTATAAATCGCGAACAGTATCGAGAATAGCGCAATCGAGAGAATACCCGCAACAAACTGGGTTTTGATGACAGTCCGGTTTATGTGCTGCATCGCCTCGATGCCGCCCGCCGGCGCAGTTCTTAGGAGGCCTGACATAATGAATTCAGAGAAGGCCGAGAAAATACCGCCGATCACGGCGCTCCAAAGCGCGAGAAAAAGGCAAAAATAGAGGGTCCATTCGTAAGTCATGGGATAAAGTTCCGATATAGGTGAATGAGGATTAAAAGTTGGACGAGGGCGATCATCTGCCCTCGTCCAACTGGGTTAGATGTTTGCTTGAGCGAGGCGGGGATTGATCTCGGACTCATTTTGCTTGCGCCACGCTCTCAGCCAGAGCCCGCCCAACACAATGGCAAGCGCAACCTCAAGGATTGTGGCCGAGATCAGAGACTGAGATGGAAGCCCGTGAAGCACCATGCTGATGACGCGCCCAATGGCGTAGCTGCCATAAACGACTGCCCCAACGCCAAGCGCCAGGCTGGCGAAACGGACCTTAACCGCTCCCATCAACATCAATGCTCCCGTCACGATCAGAAGACCGCCTGGCGCTGCGAGTTCGGACATCAAACCCGGATCCCGTTCAACAAATACATGGCTCGTCTCGAGAAATGCCTTTGGTGAAACCATGAGCGCGCTGCCGATCATTCCGAGCACGGTGCCCGACCCAAACAATACGAGTCTTGTGATAACCTGGTTCATGCTGCCACCTTCCAAACACCCGTCGCTGCAACCTCACGCGCATAGTCAGCAAAGTCTTTTGGAGGACGCCCGAGCGCGCGCTGAACGCCATCGGTCAGGCTGGCATTGCGTCCATCCAGAACGGTCGCGAACAGGTAGTCAAGCATCCAGACCACCTCTTTTGGCGCGCCGGCGGTCTCGACTTCAGCGACAAAGACATCATGCGGAACATTCACGTAGGCAATCTCCCGGCCAGTGGCGCGCGAGAGGTCCGCGGCGACATTTGCAATAGACATCAAGCGCGGACCTGTGACTTCATAGACTTCACCAATGTGGTGGTCTTCCGTCAACGCGGCGACGGCCACATCAGCAATATCATCCGCATCCACGAAGGGCTCGATCTGGTCTCCTGCAGGAAGTGTGATCGCTCCGCCAAGCACCATGTCGATAAATGCGCCCTCCGAGAAGTTCTGGTTGAACCAACTCGCGCGAACAATTGTCCACTCGAGGCCACTTTCCTGAACAATCTTCTCGCAGGCTTGCGCCTCTGGTTCACCACGTCCTGATAGCAGGACCAGACGAATGACTCCGGCTCGTTTGGCCTTGTTCACAAAAGCCTGAATCGCATCTGTTGCCCCCGGCATCGCAAGGTCCGGCGTGTATGTGATGTAAACACGGGTGACCGCTTTCAGGCTTTGATCCCAGCTCTTCTCATTGTCCCAGTCGAAAGCTGGGACGGCTGAACGCGAGCCTATGCGAACGTTTAGGCCTTTTGTTTTCAGGCGATCGGCCACGCGCCGCCCGGTTTTACCTGTACCACCGAGTACGAGAGTCAGGTCTTTCTTTTTGCGCAGGAAATTCATCAACTTGCTCCTTTTCGTTGTCTGCAAGTCGATGTGTATGAGAATTGCGTTGCTCGCTCTTGTCCGTGCGTGCCAGACTTTTGGCCGATCGCGCCAAACTCAGTTTTCGTGTTGTGTTGATCCCAGCCTATAAGAGCGAGGTGTTTGTCCCGCCCATCGTTTGAACGCCCGCGTAAAGCCACTCTGCTCAGCAAACCCGGTCAAGAAAGCGATTTCGGCAAGGCTGTATTCGGTTTCACGGAGCAGTCTTTGCGCAAGGTCTTTACGCGCCATGTCGACAACGCTTTGGAACGAATGCCCATTGTCTGAGAGACGCCTTTGCAAGGTCCGGCTGCCAATCCCCATCTCTGAGGCAATCAAAGACAATGTCGGGACGCCTTCGCTCAAAACATTCGCCACCGCGCGGCGGACATTTTGCTCCAGGCCGTTATCATTTGTGATGGCAGCAAGCTCTTCTTCAAGATGGCGGTCGAAGAAGCTCGCAATCGTCTCATCCCCCAGCTTGTTCGGCGCATCAATGCTTGCTTCGCTGACGAGGAGGGCGTCGCGTCCAGCCTCGAAGTGCACGGGGCAGCCAAAATGATCTTCGTAGACGGAAATGTCACCCCGCGGGGCATGCTTGAAGAAAATGGCGAGCGGCATGAAGTCTACCGTACTCACCTCTTTGCTGATCATGTCGACGGCAGACATGCTGGCTTCATTTGAAAGCAGCATACCGAGGCGGCCATCGCCGGCTTTATCGAGATTGAAGAACCACCCATCATTGGTTTTCTGGAGCGCATAGGTCTCAGCGCTGCCAAGGACGTGACCATAGCGCTCTGAACGGGTGTAGGAGCCGCGCAAACTTGGCGCGGACTTCCAGGCAAGACCAAACGCGCCATATTCGTCGCTCTGCATGGCCGCGCCAATTCGAAGCGGCAAGGACAGGCCTTGCGGATCACGGACGGAGAGTTCGGCGAAGAAATCGTAATACGCGTCCGACGGCACCATTTTCTTTGGATCGATGGGGGCATTCGGGCGCAGGCCCAGGTTTTCCAGCAAGTCTGCTGTTTCCACACTTTCGGAAACCTGGTTCAGCACCTTATGAACATAAAGAGATGTGATCTGGTTCATCTAACTGTTCTAAACATGTTGAGCAGAAATCTCGATAGTCCGATTTGGGGCATTATAGCTCCCTCCGACGCCGAAAGCAGACAATGCTCTTAAGCCGGCATCATCCGCATCACGCCGTGAAGCGCTGCTCCGGAGAACGCAACGGTGCTGGCTTTCCGCGTGTGGACCTTCTGGCCAGCATCCGTGCAGGGTGACCCGATGTGCCGGATCCATTCGGTCGATGCGGATACGCCGGTCTTCCTGACGAACGAGGACTGAGGTCACGCGGCTTTGGCGACCAGGAAGGCGTTCAGCGCGATCTCTTTTTCGTTTTCCAGCAATTGGTCGGAAATCGGTGAGACAATCGCGGTTTCGCCCATGCGGGCGGCGCAGGTCCGGCCCGCCATGACTTGCGACAGACAAACGCCATGACCGCGATCATAAGCCGTCGCCAGCCGCAAGACGGGGACGCTACCAAAATAGTCGCCGCTGAACACGTTGAAGGTGACAATCCGGGCGCGGGCAATGCCATCATCTATCCCGACATCATTGAAATTCAGGACGCCGGCGCGGCGGGTGATTTCATCCGCATCCACCACCCTCAGTGCGCTCAGTTCGACAATGATCTGTGTTTCGTCCATATCCGCCTGCTTTTAAAGAACGTCCAGCATTTCAGCGACCAATGGGTGACGCACAACATCCTGACCTTGCAGACGGATCACGGAGGCGCCGGACAATTTTTCCAGGCGCTCCGCCGCTTTGCCGAGGCCTGACAATTCGGGCAGCAAATCGCTTTGCGCCGGATCACCGGTGACGACCATGGTGGAATGCCAGCCGAGCCGGGTGAGCAGCATTTTGATCTGGGTATACGTGCAATTCTGGGCTTCATCGATGACCACGAACGCATTGTTCAGCGTGCGGCCGCGCATGAACCCGATGGGCGCAATCTCGATCAGGCCTTCGGCCATCATATGCTTGAGCTGTTGCGGGCTGAGGCGATCCGACAAGGCATCGTAGAGCGGCCGCAGATACGGCGCCAGCTTGTCTTCCATGGCGCCGGGCAGAAACCCGATCTGTTCACCGGCTTCGACCGCCGGGCGGGACAGGATAATGCGCGCGACTTTGCCTTTTTGCAGGGCTTCTACCGCTTTGCAGATGGCCAGATAGGTCTTGCCGGTGCCGGCAGGGCCAAGCGCACAGACCAGCGATTTGTCGTCGAGCGCTTCGAGCAGTCGGGCTTGATTCTCCGAACGCGGTTTTACGGTTTTCTGGTACCGTTGATTGCGTGATCCGTGCGCCGGCGTTGCGGCGTGTTTGGGGGTGTCAGCGTCATCAGGATGCCAGTCCTTTCCGCCACCGGGAATGGCATATAGCTGTGTTTCACGAGCAGCTCCCGGCTCAAAGAAATTCGAAGCGTCAAAGGCGGCTTGTGCTTTCTGGCGTTTCGTGGCTGCGCGTTTACCCATGTGGATCTCCTTCTAGGATTGAAATTTGGGCAGAAAAAAACCGCCATGCCAAAGGCAGAGCGGTTGGTGATTGAGCGGTGAGAGACTTGCCTCCAGGCCCGGGTCGGTTGCCCTGGCCGGCGGTGATGCTTGCAAAGACGGTCTATGGACCATCGGCAATCGTCCCTTCCGAATCTCTATCTTGAATTACACACTAAGAGGGTTAACCGAGTGTGACAGCGACAATCCGCAGACGAAACAAAAGATGGGAGACTGATATGGCTTTGTACGATTTTGATGGGGTTCGCCCAAAATTGCCGCAGTCGGGCAATTTCTGGGTGGCCGAAAACGCAACCGTGCTTGGCAATGTGATTCTCGAAGAGAATGCGTCGGTTTGGTTCAATGCGGTTCTGCGCGGAGACAATGATCCGATCACAGTGGGGGAGAATTCCAATGTTCAGGATGGCAGCGTCTTGCACACCGACATCGGGTGCCCGTTGAAGATCGGCAAAGATGTCACGATTGGCCATATGGTGATGCTGCATGGGTGCACGATTGGCGATGAGTCGCTGATCGGGATCGGAGCGACGGTGCTCAATCGGGCCGTGATTGGCAAGAATTGCATCATCGGCGCGCATGCCTTGATCCCAGAAGGCAAAGTCATTCCCGACAATTCCCTCGTCATGGGCGCACCTGGCAAAATCATCAAACAGCTCAGTGAGCCGCAAATCATGATGATCAAAGGCTCTGCCCAGGTCTATGTCGACAATTGGAAAAGGTTTAAAACCGGCTTGAAGCCGATCGCCTGAGCGCGCCTCGCGATGAGCAAGGCGCGCTGCTGAAGCCGGTGAAACTAGACGGCTCGGCGATAGCGTTCATTCACACTGTCATCGATGCGCGGGACGATTCCGGTCAGCCGTTTGACGAGCCGCTCAGCCGTCTGGAAGAATTGCACCCGCTCCAGCCATGGATTGATGTGATTGGTCATCACGCAATAATGGCTGTCTTTGCCTTTGCGGTGGTGATGTGCGTGATGGGCATGGCTTTGCATCAGGCCGGCTTTCTGCAGCAGGGTGATGACCCGGCCATTCTCTTTCGGGCTGCGATGCGCGCAGGCGTGGATTTCATTGGCGAACATGCCGAACAGCACCGCTGACGCGCTGAACAGGTTGAGCCAGCCGAGCGCCCAGAATCCGGCCAGGAAAACCAGGCCGATGGCCCAGACTTCGCGGTTGCGAGTCCATAATGTCCCTTTCAAAAAACTGCGCGGTGTATGGTGATGTTGCTGGTTCTCACGGATCGTGTGGCCGAGAATTGGCCAGCGAGGATTGCCGTAACGGTCTTCAAACCAGTGAAAAGCACCGGAAATGAAGTCAGCCATATACAGGCCACCGAGAATTTTGGCGCCCGCTGTGAGGCCGCTGGTCAGTACAGTCACAGACATTGTGCACTCCTGCGTTTCTGGCGAGGACAGAATAGTCTCGCTTGTCTGTGAGCGTTTACTCGCTTTCAAATAAGGCGAAAATGTGGCAAAGTGAGCGCTTATTCGCTAAGACCTAAGGCGCTTGAAAAGTCATTCTAGACCTGGTCCTGCGCGGGGTTTGCGCAGGCGCACCGCGGCCCGGTGAACGCGCCAGATGGCAGCGCGGGTTCGGCGACAGCGATCGGGCCAGTTCGACACATCTGCCGTCACGCGATAAGACATTCCCCATTGCTGCCTTAGTCTGACGCTAGCCAAACAAGTCTTGTGAGGGGATGTGACGATGTTGACTTCAAGTGCGCGCTTCTTCCTGGTGCTGATTTCGATCGGGATGCTGGCCGCCACCTTGTCTGCCGCGACCGCCGAAGACCGACGCGTCGCCCTGGTGATCGGTAACAGTGCTTATGATCATGTTCCGGCTTTGGCGAACCCGCGAAATGACGCCGCCGATCTTGGCGAAGCCCTGACTTTGGCCGGGTTTGAAGTGGTCGAGGGGTTGGACCTGTCTCGTGATCAGATGGCCGCGACCATCCGAGAATTCGTCGATCGTCTCGACGGTGCGTCGACAGGATTGTTCTTCTATGCGGGCCATGGCCTGCAAGTTGACGGTCGCAACTACATGATCCCGACCGACCTTGTCTTGCGCGATGAGGCAGATCTGCAATTGCAGGCCATCGATATGAATTATGTCCTGTCGCAGATGGAGCGGGACCCACGCGTCAATATCATTATGCTTGATGCCTGTCGCGATAATCCATTTGCGCAGACCATGTCGCGATCCCTGGCGAATGGATTGGCGCCGATGGAGACGCGGTCCGTTGGGTCCTTGATTGTCTATTCGACACAGCCCGGTGCGGTCGCGGATGATGGCCAGGGACGCAACAGTCCGTTCACAGCTGCGTTTCTGAAACATGCCCGCCAGCCCGGCATTGAAATCCAGCAAATGTTGCGGCGCGTCCGCGGCGACGTCATCGCAGCGACCGATAACCGGCAAGTGCCCTGGGATCATTCTTCGCTGACCGGCGATGTCTTTCTGATCCCGCCTGCGGCCGGCGTGAATGCAGATGAGGAAGCGGTCAAAGGTCTGGCGCTCAGCGAGTCTCAAATTCAGTTGCAATTGTGGAATGATGCCAAGAATTCTGAATCCGTTCCCATCCTGTCATCCTTCCTGACGCAGTTTCCGAGCGGGCCTTTTGCCGTCGCGGCGCAAGCCCGCATTCGAGGGTTGGAGCGTCAGGCAGAACAGAGTGGGGATCGCGTCGCGGATGCCGTCAACCGGCAAGTCGCCTACGGCGTGGTCACGCAAGAGCCTGAAGAGCCTTACGAGTATTATGCCAATGCCCGCGTCTATGAGTTGCGTGGCGACGCCGCAAATGCGGTACGAATGTATGAGAAGTATCTGACCTTCTCTCCAGAATATGTCGATCCGCATTATCAGTATCAGCGCTATTTGCGCGCCACAGAAGGCCGTATGGCGGCGCGCGAAATCTATAATGAAATGAAATTTGATCGCCCGGACGATCGCGTCCTGCAATTTGCCGCCGCACTGCTGCAGAGCCCCGAACAGCGCAAGGCGCAATTGGAAGCCTTTGTCGGCGCTCATCCGGATTTCGCGCCGGCTTTATATGCTTTAAGTCTGGATTACTCGCAGCGCCGGCTGGGGGCACAAACGACCGCCGACAAAAGGCGAGAGCGCGAATTGCTCGACTCCTTCATGGCGCTGCATGAGGATGGTTTCTTCGTCAAACACTTCATCGACAAGCCATCGGCGGAAACCGAAATCGAAGATGCGCGTGAGCGTTTGGCAGCCTTGTCGATTTTCGCGACGGACGTGCTTGAAAACCCGGTCAGTCTACAGGCCTCGCTCGGCGGCGGGGGCTTCATGATGTACATCAACATCACCGATCTCAATCACCGCGAAATTCTGGTGAGACAACCCGGGCAAGCGTTTGAATCCCTCGGTCTCACGAACAGCCGAAACTTCACCACCGGACAGCCGCAACCAAAAGCCTATTTCGAGCTTCCGATCGATGCTGAAAGCATGGACCTGGAGATCAAATACATTGACTCAAAGGGCGTTGAACAAGGCCCATATGTGCTCGCCTTCGATCCCGCGGAAACCCTGTATAAGTCGATCAAGACGACTTACATGGCGGCGTCCGAGCGGCAATGGGTGCATTTTCAGTATTGGGAAACCGGGGATGAAACGCCGGATTATGTCAATGTTCACTTCCCGGTTCTGGATTATCCCTGTGTGGTTGAAGAAGCCTATTTCGGCATCGACCAGGAGGTCCCGTCCACGGCCCTTCGGTTTGCGGATTGCAACCCGATGAAGCCGCTGCACTCGACACGCGGTGTGGATCAGATTGTGCGGGTGCCCCCGGAAACCGGATTTGTCTCGCTACGGGTGCATTACAAGGATGGTGAAGTCACCGAGATCAAACGTTACCCGGTGCGATACTGAGGGCTTAGCTTGAGCCGTCACTCGGCCGTGGCTCGCGCCGTGTTGCGACGAACACGATCCCGATGGCAATGGTACTGATCAGGACGGCGAGACCAAGCCACGATCCGCGCAGAAACCAGCCACTGATCCCACACGCCAGGAGCATGCCGCCTATCGCCGCATATTTGCTGCGGCGAGCGATTTCACCGCGCTCGACAAAATCACGCACAATCGGCCCGATGCCAGGGCGCGTGTAAATCCAGTCGCGAATCTTGGGATGCGACTCAGCCAGACAGAACACGGCGGCGATCCAGAAAATTGTCGTCGGCCACAGCGGCAAGATCAAGCCGATTGCGCCGATGCCGAGAAACACGAAGCCGAGCAGGATCCAAAGCCACCTCATGCCACCTCCGCGGCCGCAGCGGCGCTCGCCCAGGCCCATTGGAAATTGTATCCACCCAGCCATCCGGTGACATCAACGCATTCGCCGATGAAGAATAGGCCCGGGTGTTTTTGACTCTCCATGGTTCGGGAAGATAGGGCGTCTGTGGCGACACCGCCAGCGGTGACTTCTGCTGTGCGCCAGCCCTCGGTGCCAGCGGGCTTCAGGGACCAGGCATTCAAGTTGTTTGCCATCATCTCGATTTGCGCATTTGACAGCTCGGCCAGCCGGGTTTTTGACGTGCACCTGATCACGCCGAGAAAATACTCAGCAAAACGGGCTGGGAACAGGTTGCTCAGACTTTGCACGACGGTTTGCTTTGGCGTGCTGGTTCTCGCTGATTTCAGCCAGTCACGCGCGTCATTGCCAGGCAACAGATCGATCGCAACCGCTTCGCCCTCATGCCAGTAGGACGACGCTTGCAGAATGGCAGGCCCAGACAGGCCACGATGCGTGAAGAGCAGATTTTCAACAAAGCCCGGTCCGGTCTGTGCGCGCGTCTCCACCGGGATCGAAACACCGGACAAGGACGAGAAGGCTTGCTTATGCTCATCGGTGAACGTCATCGGGACCAGCGCCGGACGCGTCGCGATGATGTCGTGGTCGAATTGTCTGGCAATGTCATAGGCGAAAGACGTGGCGCCCATTTTCGGGATCGACAATCCTCCGGTCGCGATGATCAGCGCCGTTGTCTGGATCGGGCCATTGGAGGTCTGAACCAGAAAGCCTGACCCGTCTTTCTCGACGGTGTGGATCTGGGTATTCAAAGACAATCGGGCGCCGGCCGTCTCCGCCTCCTTCAAAAGCATGTCGATGACAGCGCCGCTCTTCTGATCGCAGAACAATTGGCCGAGGGTCTTTTCATTCCAGGTCAGCCCGTGTTCGGCCATCAAGCTGCAAAAATCCCATGGCGTGTACCGGGCCAGGGCAGATTTTGCGAAATGTGGGTTCTCCGACAGGAAGCGTTTCGGCTCCGTTTCCAGATTGGTGAAATTGCATCGTCCGCCCCCGGAGATGCGGATCTTCTCGGCGGGTTTTTTGGCATGATCCAGAATCAGAACGCGGCGCCCGCGCTGCGCCGTGCGGGCGCCGCAAAACAAACCGGCAGCGCCAGCCCCGAGAATTAGAACGTCGATGTGCTGCAATCGCGATCCCTCGTCTGCAATCATGGCGAAAAAGTCTTTATTCCGCCCTGTTGGCGGCAAGCCGAAGCCGTGTAAAGGATAGAGTTAACAGCGAGAAAGGGATACGATCATGAGAGGTCGGACATCAGGGGTTCGCAGCACGCTGCTCGGGGCGATGGTTTTTGCACTGGCGGCATGTGGAGGCGGCAACAGCACCTCTGACGATGTCCCGCCGCCGCCGGAAGAGGCGGAAGGTCAGGTCGTTGAACGGTCCCGCTCGGCGCAAGTCGCTGCCGAACGTCGTGAACGTGATCGCCAGAGACTGGCGGAACGTGGCGGCGAAAGCCGATTCTCCTATATCCGCTATGCCCCCGACACGAGCGACAGCTTGCCAAAAGCCTGCCTGGTCTTTTCCGCGCCACTCGATCCGGATGTCGACTACGCGATTTATGCACCGATGGATGGCGATGTAGATGTCGCTTACAGCATCAATGGCGAGCAGCTCTGTCTCAGTGGTTTGAGCTTTGCTGCCAGCTATACGCTGACCCTGACGGAAGGCTTGCCGGACGAGAATGGCGTCGAGCTCGGCCGTGAGGAAGAAGTCCAAATCAGTTTCGAGGACCGCCCGCCTTATGTTGGCTTTAGCGGGTCGGGCGTAATCCTGCCGCGTGAGGACGCGGATGGTCTCGCCATCGAGACGGTGAATGTCGATCAGGTGAATGTCAAAGTTTCGCGCGTCAATGATCGGGCGCTGGCGTTCAAATCGATCACGCAGGGCGTAGAAAGCCAGCAAGGGCGCTATTCCTATGTGTATGGCGACGAGAATCCGAGCGACCTGGCGTCGGAAGTCTGGTCTGGGACGATGGACATCCAGAACCTTAAGAATGCGCCGGTTGTCACCGTCTTTCCATTGCCGGATGTGATCGGCACCCTGGAACCCGGTGCCTATTATATCGAGCTGACGGACGCGATTGAGCTGGACCGTTATGAAGGTCCGCCAGCCTCAGCCAAGCGTTGGGTGATGCTGACGGACTTGGCGCTGACCGCTTATCGCAGCGAGTCGGGGCTCGATGTCACTCTACGATCCTTGCAGGACGGCCGAGTGATGCCGAACGCACAGGTGCAGCTGATCGCGCGCAACAATGAAGTGCTGGGTGAAGCCGCCACGGGCGTCGATGGCCGGGTCTCTTTCAATTCTGAACTGCTCGCCGGAACCGGAACGCTGTCGCCAAAAATGGTGCTCGCCTCCGGACTGAAAGGTGACACTGCCGTGCTTGATCTCAGTCGCGCGCCGGTCGATCTGTCCGAGCTCAACACCGGTGGGCGGGTCACGCCCGGAGACGTTGACGCATATCTTTATACTGAACGCGGCATTTATCGCCCTGGTGAAACCGTGCACCTGACGGCTTTGATGCGCGATCGGGCGGGACGCGCGATTGCGGATCGCAATGGCACTTTGATCACCTATCGTCCGAATGGCATGGAAGCGTTCCGTGTGCGGTTCGCGGTGGGCGAAGCGGGTGGCTTGCAGCGCGACATTGAGTTGCCACGCGGCGCCGCGCGCGGCGTCTGGCGCAGCGTTCTGGAGATTGATGGTCTCGGACAGGCTGGCGCGGTGTCCTATTCCGTCGAAGATTTCGTGCCGCAGCGCATTGCCGTTGAGCTTGATGTCGAGGACGCCCCATTCCTGCCGGGCGACGATGCCCGCGATATCGATGTCTCAGCGCGGTTTCTGTATGGCGCGCCGGGCGCGGCGTTGACGGTGCAGTCACAGGCACGTGTGGAAGTGGATCCAAACCCATTTGGCTATCAGGGCTTTAGCTGGGGGCGCCATGATGGCAGTTTCCGCGAGCAATTGATCGACCTTCCGGATCGGACCACAGATGGCGCCGGCCAAACTCTGGTGCGGGTCGAGCCAGGCAATCGCGGGCGCAATGCGGATATGCCTTTGCGTCTGAACACGGTGGTCAGCGTGCTTGAACCCGGCGGCCGAGCCGTCAATGAAAGTGTCCGTATCCCGTACCGGCCAAGCGAATTGTATCTCGGCATCAAGCCGAGTTTCGATGGCCGTCTGGGATATGAGGAAGATGGCAGTTTCGAGATTGCGGCATTGAACGCCAAAGGCGAAGGCCGGGTTGAAGATCTGCGCTGGAAAATCCTCGAGATAAATTACCACTATGACTGGTATCGCGAAGACGGGCGCTGGAAATGGCGCCGCTCGCGCACGGTGCGAACCGTGAATGAAGGCGGATTGCGAACCCAGGACGGCGCCGGAATGATTACGGTGACCGGGCTCGACTATGGTGCGCATGAGCTGGTGATTGAATCCGAAGACGGCCGTCAGGCCAGCCGCGCGTTCCGCGTCGGGTGGGGCGGGGATGTCTCAGGCGATGGCGTCGAGGCGCCAGATCGGGTTGAAGTGGTGGTCGACGAGCAGCAAATTGTTGCCGGTCGGCCCGCCGCGCTGACCATTATTCCACCTTATGATGGTGAAGCTCAGATTGTCGTCGCAACGGATCGCATCCTGTCGATCGAGACTCGGCAAGTCCAGGCTTCGGGCACGGCGATCACGCTGCCGGTTTCTGATGACTGGGGCGAAGGCGCTTATGTCATGGTCAATGTTTACACGCCGCGCGATCCGGTTGTGCAGTCGAAACCGCGCCGGGCGGTCGGCGTCGGATACGTTCCAGTCAGCATGGACAATCGCACGTTCGATGTTGAGATCGAAGCGCCGGACCTGATCCGTCCCGGGCGCGATGAAACGATTACGGTTTCTGTCGCCGGTGGGCCGCGCGAGAAGGCTTTTGTGACGCTCGCCGCAGTGGATGAAGGCATCTTGCGCCTGACCAAGTTTTCGAGCCCGGACCCAACCGATTGGTTCTTCGGCAAGAAAGCCATGGGCCTCGCCCTCTATGATGATTATGGCCGCTTGCTTGACCCCAATCTTGGCCTGCCCGCTGAAGTGCGGACCGGCGGCGACCAGCTCGGCGGAGAAGGCCTGTCTGTGGTGCCGACGCAGACCGTTGCCCTGTTCAGCGGTGTGGTCGAAATCGGCCGCGGTGGTGAAGTCGAAGTCGACTTCAAGGTCCCGGAATTTAACGGAGAATTACGTCTGATGGCGGTGGCCTGGTCGGTCACAGGCCTTGGCGCCGCGGATCAAGCCATGACCGTTCGGCGGGAAGCGCCCGTGGATTTGATCGTGCCGCGATTCCTGGCCCCTGGAGATGAAGCGGTCGCGACGGTCAGCATCGACAATGTCGAATTGCCAGATGGTGAGTTCAGAGCCAGTTTTGCGGCGTCTGAGCCGATCAGCGTTCCAGCCGCGGAGTTTACCAAAACCGTGCCCAATGGCGCGCGCGCCGATGAAGGTGTGCGGTTCAGTGCCGATGGATCCGGCATTTCTGATCTGACGCTCAGCGTCAGCGGGCCTGACAATTACAGCGTTGTCCGAAACTATCAGATTGAAACCCGTTCGGCCTTCCTGCCGGTGACCAATGTGAATCGGGCCTTGATGGAAGAGGATCAGACCTACGCGCCAGAGATGAGCCTGTTCGATGGCTTCGTGCCAGGGACGGCGCGGATGACGGTGAGTTTTTCTGGCCTGCCTGTCGACCCGAATGCGTTGTACAATTCGCTTGCGCGGTATCCTTATGGCTGTACCGAACAGACGATTAGCCGGGCCATGCCCCTGATCTATGCCGAGCAATTGGTGGAAGAGGGCGCGCGCGACAATCAACCTGTGGCGCGCGACCGGGTGCAGGCCGCGATTTCGCGGGTGCTCAATCGGCAAAGCGATAATGGTGCGTTCGGTCTGTGGCGCGCCGGGGACGGATATGCCTCGCCATGGCTGGGAGCGTATACGACCGATTTCCTGTATCGCGCCAAGGAACAAGGCTATGAAGTGCCGCAAGCGGCCTTGGATCGCGCCTATCAATCCTTGCGAACGATCGCTCAGGGCGATGCCTGGCGGGTGTATGGCTATCAGACGGATGTTTATGAAAGCCGGTATCACGAAGACACCGAGAAGAAGCTGATGCAGCGTGCCGCGCCATATGCACTCTATGTGTTGGCGCGGGCAGGCAAGGCGGATGTCTCGCGTCTGCGTTACCTGCATGATCGTGAGCTCGGCGAAATACGCTCTCCGCTGGCCAAAGCACACCTGGCTGCAGCTCTGTCTTACATGGGCGATCGGTCGCGCGCGTTCAGCGCCTTCACAGCGGCTGAAGAGGCGATCGGTTACGACAATGATGGCGACTATTATCAGACGCCATTGCGAGACCTGTCCGGCATTCTGGCGCTCACCGGTGAAGCAGGATTCAATGATCATGTTGCGAGGATTGCCGAAAAGCTCGGCGAAGATACGCCAGAACCGGATCGACTGACGACCCAGGAGAAGGCCTTCATGTTGCTCGCGGTTGGAAGCCTGTCGCAAGAAGACGGCTTGCGTCTTGATGTCGATGGACTGGGTCGCAATAGCGACAATGACCGCCGCTATTATGTGACGCCGGATCAGGTTGAGCGAGGCGTCAGCTTCCGTCTGCGCCGCGGCTCCAGCGCCATGTTCCGGACCGTGATGGTGACTGGCTCACCGGCGCGCGCGCCGCAACCGGCCAGCGAGAAACTGTCTGTCAGCAAGCGCGTGCGCACGCTGCAGGGACAGCGCGTGGATCTGTCCAACCTGACGCAAGGCGATCAGCTGGTGGTGTCGCTGACTTTGTCGCCCCGCGAGCGTCGCAACAATCCGGTGATTGTCGCGGATCTCTTGCCCGCCGGGTTTGAGATTGAAACCGTCTTGCGCCCCGCCGATGGCCGCCGTGAATACGGACCGGATGGCGTGTTCGGCTGGGTCGGAGCGATCGATGCGGCGGAAACCGCTGAAGCGCGCGATGATCGCTTCGTCGCGGCGATAGATGTCGTCGGCGATGCCCGGACGCTGGCCTATGTGGTGCGTGCGGTTACGCCCGGGACCTACACGATGCCAGGTGTCGTGGCCGAAGATATGTATCGGCCGGACGTGTTCGCGCGGTCCGCAGCAACCGAGATCACAATCGCGCCGCAACCGTCTGGTCCGGGCGGCAGCAGATGATCTGGCTGAAGCGGCTAGCAATCGCGATCGCGGTTTCGCTGGCCGCGGTCTTTGTCCTGGACAAGCTCTTCCCACCACCGATTGAGCGGGGGCGGGTGGTGTCGGTCCTGGTTTCGGACCGGGATGATCGGCCCTTGCGCGCCTTTCCACTGGCCAACGGAACCTGGCGATTTCAAGCCGATCTTGATGAGATCGATCCGGTTTTCGTCGAAGCCTTGCTAGAAGTCGAAGACAAACGATTCTGGACGCATGGCGGCACCGACTGGGTCGGCATGATGCGGGCTGTCTCAAGTTCGGCGCAAGCCGGGCGCGTCGTTTCAGGCGGATCGACCATAACGATGCAAACAGCGCGATTGCTGGAGCCACGCCCACAGCGGACCGTCGGCGCGAAGCTTGCCGAAATCTGGCGCGCACATCAGCTCGAATGGCGTTTATCGAAGCGCGAAATTCTCGAACTCTATCTCACTTTGACCCCATATGGCGGTAATCTGGAGGGTATCCGGGCGGCCAGTTGGCGCTATTTCGGGCGCGCGCCCGACCGGCTTTCAGATGACCAGATTGCGCTTCTGATCGCGCTGCCGCAATCGCCGGAAGTGCGGCGCCCGGACCTGCGGCCAGACGGAGCGCGATTAGGACGTGACGAGATTGCCGCCAAGCTCGAACGACTGGGCTATTTTCCGGAGCATCGGGCCAATGAGGCACGCAATGCGCACATACCCGGACGTCGGTTTACGTTTCCGGCGCGCGCCTGGCATGCGACCGCCAATGCGGCCGGAGACCGGCAGCGAGACGTTCGTTCAACTCTTGATTCCGGGCTGCAGGCGGAACTGGAACAATTGGCATTACGGTACGCCACAGATTTGGATGCAGAGACCCAGGTCTCGCTCCTGGTGGTCGACATTCCAAGCCGGGCCGTGCGTGCAGCGGTCGGATCGGCGGATCGAAACCGCCCGGGCGGGTGGATCGATCTGACGGCCCAGGCCCGCTCGCCAGGTTCAACACTGAAGCCGTTTATCTATGCGCTGGCCTTTGATGATGGCAGCGCCGCGCCATCGACGCGGATTGCCGATTTGCCGAAGCGCTTTGCGTCTTATCAACCTGAAAACTTTGACCGTCTGTTCCGCGGCGATGTCCGTGTTTCGGAGGCACTACAGCACTCGCTGAATGTTCCGGCTGTGTTGACGTTGGATCGCATCGGCCCGCAGCGTTTCGCCGCGGCGCTGACGCTGGCCGGGGCCTATCCGCGGATTGGCGGCGCGGCGCGCAAGGAACCCGGCCTGGCATTGGCGCTGGGCGGGGCAGGGCTGACAGCCCAGGAACTGGCCGTCTTGTACGCCGCGCTTGGCGATGGCGGGTTGGCGCGGCCATTGATCTGGGATGAAACAAAGTTACGAGCCAGCCAAGGCGGGTATCGCCTGATGAGCGCCGACAGCGCCGATCAGATCATCAAGATCCTGCAGGATACTCCCGCTCCGGCGGGGCGGATGCCCGCGCGGTTGACGGCGGATGCGCCGCAAGTCGCCTTCAAGACCGGGACGTCCTATGGCTATCGCGATGCTTGGGCAGCGGGCGTGTCTGGCGACTATGCGGTGATTGTTTGGGTTGGCCGGGCCGATGGCGCGCCCCGTCCAGGTGAGACCGGCCGAAAAGCCGCTTTGCCCTTATTGTTTGAAGCCGTCGACCGGGCGACGCATCACCTTGGCGATAGCGGGTCGGCCTCGGCCAAACTGATCCAGGTGCGCGATCCGAAAGCGAAAGGCGCTTTGGCCGATTTCGATGACAAAGCCCGACCGCCGGAAATCCTGTTCCCACCCCGCAATTCCGAACTCTGGGCTGGCAAGGTTGATGGCCAGCCCGCGCGACCATTCGTGTTTGCTGGTCGCGGCGAAGGCGCGCTGCAATGGTATGTCGATGGCCTCCCGATTGCGCCTGATGATGGCGGTTTGCCAAGCTGGCGGCCAGCGCAAGCCGGATTCTACAGAATCTCAGCGGTCGACCCGATCGGACGAACGAGTTCGGTTGAAGTTCGCGTCCTGGACTAGGCACGGGCCGGACTGCCGCACGGGGAGGTCTGGACAGACTCGCCAAAAAAAGTGACACTGGCGTCATGAATAAGACCCATTATGATGTATTGATCGTTGGTGCCGGGCTTTCCGGCATTGGCGCCGCCGCGCATTTGCAGAGACGCAGTCCTGGTCGCTCTTACCAAATTCTCGAAATGCGAGAGGCCATGGGTGGCACCTGGGACCTGTTTCGCTATCCCGGTATTCGGTCAGACAGTGACATGCACACGCTGGGCTTCAATTTTAAACCGTGGAAAGCCGAGAAGGCGATCGCGGATGGACCAGCCATTCGGGAATATATCCGCGAAACCGCGGATGAATATGGCGTCAATCCAAACATTCGTTATGGCCACAAGGTCGTCAGTGCGTCCTGGGACAGCGGTGCGGCGCAATGGACGGTTGAGGTCAAAGTCAAAGGCAAGCGCCAGAAACAGAAACTGACCTGCAACTGGCTGCATATGTGCGCCGGCTATTACAATTACGACAAGGGCTATACGCCGGAATTCGAAGGCCGGGACGATTTTGAGGGGGATATCATTCACCCGCAATTGTGGCCGGAAGATTATGATTATTCGGGCAAGAAAGTCGTCGTTATCGGCTCTGGCGCGACTGCGATGACCGTGGTTCCGGCGATGACCGACAAAGCCGAGCATGTGACCATGCTTCAGCGCTCGCCAACGTATGTTGTGTCGCGTCCCTCCGTCGACAAAATGGCCAATGGTCTGCGCAAGTTTCTGCCGGGCATGATGGCGTATGGGATGACCCGGTGGCGCAATGTACTGATGCAGCTTTTCATCTACAATCAAACCCGCCGCCGTCCGGAACAGGTCAAGGAGAAGCTTCTACATCTGACTCGCGAAGAGCTTGGCGATGAGATGGTCGAAAAGCATTTCACGCCAGAATACAATCCCTGGGACCAGCGTCTGTGCCTGATTCCAGACAGCGATTTGTTCGTCGCCTTGAACGAAAACAAAGCCTCGGTGGTCACCGACCATATCGATCGCTTCACCAAATCCGGGATCAAACTGAAATCGGGTGAAGAGATTGAAGCGGATTTGATCGTCACCGCGACGGGGCTGGATCTGCAATTTGTTGGCGGGGCTGATTTCTTCGTCGACGGACGCCAGCAAACGCCGAACGAATTGCTCAATTATCGCGGTGCCATGGTCTCGAACATCCCGAACATGTCCACTGTGTTTGGCTACACCAATGCCAGCTGGACCCTGCGGGCGGACCTGACGAGCGAATATATGTGTAAGGTTCTCAACCATTTGGAGCGTGAGAATTATGTCGAAGCGCGACCTGTCGCTGACGGTGTGGAAGCGGATAAGGATTTTCTCGACTTCTCGTCCGGCTATGTCCAACGGGCGCTGGAACGGTTCCCACGTCAAGGCAAGGAAGCGCCCTGGCTGATCACGCAAAACTATGCCCGCGACATCTTCCTGATGCGGCACGGCAAGTTGGAAGATGGCGCTTTAATCTTCCGTCGCGCGCATGAAACCGTGAGCGATGCGGCGCAGCCTGTGCCCGTGGCAGCTGAATAGCAGAGCCGATTACAATTCAATCTTGAACGTCTGCGCGCTCCGGCGTATGAGACGCGTCTAGTGCAGCCTTAGCTCAGTTGGTTAGAGCGCCGGTTTGTGGAGCCGGAGGTCCTTGGTTCGAACCCAAGAGGCTGTACCATCTTCCAAATTCAGATTCGATCCTCCCCACGCAAACGGGGATTTCGGGCTGTGATTCTTGGCCAAGGTCGCCAGAGGTGCCCGCTTTCGCAAGCAGGAATGGGTCAGGATTGGCGTTTCGGCTTGAGCCAGCCATACGCGCTTTCATAGCGTTCAAACCCGTCATCAGGCACGACAAAGTGGCAGCGCAGCTGGCTGCTGATGAAATCGGTCACAACAAAACTGTTCGTGTGCCGATAATGCGCGCCCAGGATCGGCTTGATCGCATCCGTGGCTTCCTGCAGCCGATAATGCGGAATGGTTGGGAAGATGTGGTGAATGACGTGCAGATTGCCGATATTGTGGGTCAGCCAGTTAAAGGGCCCGTAATTGCGGTCAACCGAGGCGAGGGCGCCTTTCAAACGGGTCCAGTCCTTGGCGTCATAGACCGGTACATCCGGATCGACATGCTGCATATAAGTGACGAAAGTCAGCCAGGCGCCGTAAATCAGATAGGGCGCCAGAATGTATTTGGCGAAAAAGCCCCAGCCGAAGATCACGCCAAGCGACAGATACAGGCTGAGAAACCCAATCAGGGATAACAGGCCAAGATACCAGGACACCCGCACAGAGCGTGTATAGAGATCGCTTTGCGGCAAATAATGGCTGCCCGTCACAGGCTTGTACGTGGTCAGATTGCGAATGCCGATTTTATACATCGGCCAGCCAATCAGCACGAAGATGCCGGATCGGAAGATCACTTTCCGAAAGAATGTGTCTTCGCCTTTTCCTGCCGGACGGAACACTTCTTCTTCGCGAAAATGGCCGGTTTTCATATGGTGCAGGGCATGGCTGCGCTGCCAGCCACGATACGGCACCAGAATGGCACCATGGACCAGAATGCCGACAATTGTGTTGAGCGGTCGGCTTGTCGAAAACGAACCATGGCCGGCATCATGCCCGATCACGAACAGCGACCAGAGCATTGTGCCAATCAGGAAAATAACCGGCCATTCTATGTACCAGGCGGTGGTTTGAGCCAGAATGGCATACAGGCCTGCGATCACGATCAGGTCGAATCCGAGATAAGCGAATGAGCGCGCTGTGCCTGGCTGAAAGCATCGCTCAGGAATCGCAGCCCGAAGGTCTTGTACTGTAAACGGAAGCTCTTTGGCGGCCATGTCAGACCCTTCGAAATATTATCGTGTCAAAACGGTGCCCATCCATGGCTTAGAAAAGCAGACGGAAAGTTAACGCACAAGTATTGATCAAGGTCAGGATGACGCATCCAGGACACACCAAAGCCTCCGAAACTGCAGAGACTCACTCCTGGCCTTGCCCCATGGGGTGACGAAAGCTACGAAGCACCCCATATCTACTGCGGCGCGGCACCGCGCGTCGCTTTTTATGGAGACAGGATGTCAAAAGAAGAAATCATCGAGTTTAACGGCACCATCGTTGAACTTTTGCCGAACGCGACGTTTCGCGTGAAGCTGGAAAATGATCACGAGATCATTGGCTACACAGCCGGCAAGATGCGCAAGAACCGCATTCGTATCCTCACCGGGGACAAAGTTCTGGTCGAAATGACCCCTTATGATCTGACCAAGGGTCGGATTACTTATCGTTTCAAATAGGCGTTCAGCCTTGAGCGAAGCACAGGTTCCAGACGGATTTGAGCGGCATTTTCGCCGCTCTGGACTGACCGACCCCTGGGAACCGCTCTATTCCAAACAACTCGACGATCGCGTGCAAATGGGCTTGTTCCTCGATGAACAGCATTGCAATTCCCGAGGTCTGGTGCATGGCGGGTTGATCGCGGCCCTATCAGACAATGCCATGGGACTGTCCTGTGTGGTCGCGTTGCGCGCCGCGGATCGGGATGTTGGCAAAGGCCTGGTCACGATCTCACTCGGCACCGATTATCTTGGCAGCGCCAAACGCGGTGATTGGCTGCTCATCGACCCTGAACCGGTCAAGGTTGGCGGCTCGATCTGTTTTGCCAGGGCGATGATCAGCAGCCATGACACACCGGTCGCGATGGCCAATGCAACGTTCAAAATCTTATGAGCAAACTCGTTCTGGCCAGTGCAAGTCCGCGGCGCCGTCAGCTTCTAGACCAGATTTCGGTGACACCGGATGCCATCTCCCCTGCGGACATTGATGAAACGCCGCGACTTGGTGAATCCCCGCGTGCCTATGCAATCCGAATGGGGCGCGAGAAAGCCCAGGCGGTGCATGCTGCAGGGCAATTCACATTGGCCGGTGATACGGTTGTCTCTGTTGGGCGGCGGATCTTGCCTAAAGCCGAAACAGACGCCGAGGTCGCGGCGTGTCTGTCGCTGATCTCAGGGCGCGCGCATCATGTCATGACATCGGTTGAGCTGATCGCTCCGAATGGACGGGCGGCGTCCCGATTGAACGATACGCGGGTCATCGTCAAACGCCTGACCCCGCAAGAGATCGCCGCCTATGTTGAGACCCAGGATGGCCTTGGCAAAGCCGGCGGATATGCGATCCAAGGGCCGTTCGGTGCACATATCAAGCAGATATCCGGCAGCTATACGGGGGTGATGGGCCTACCCGTCTATGAAACGGCACAGCTTCTCAACGGACTCGGCTATCGATTGTAGAAATCGAATTCCAACTCATATTGCAAATGACCTTCGCCCATTGAGAGATCATAATCGGCAAAGCCATAAACATAATCAAAGCGCACGGATTGCGATGGCAAATCGGCGGCGTCACGCAATCGAATGGCATTGCGGAATTCCATAATCTGGGTCGGGGAGCCGAAGACGTCTGCGACGGTATCAATGCCAGACAAGGATCGAATATAATTGCCATTGCGGGTGTCGGCGCCAAACGCCATGCCATCATCGACACCTTGTCGGGTCACGCCATAATCAAAGGCGACACGATTGAGCAGGTTGGCGGTATTGAAATTGTCGAGAGACCCGATCAGGCGCGCTTCCGCGGTCAGATAGAAATCCGTGCGTGACGACAAATAAAAGCTCCGCTGAGCGGATGTGTCCGCGGCCACCAGATCGGTGCTCAGCGAAACATTGAACGGGTCCAGGCTGTCGCCAGCGTCGAGAAACCCATTGCCATTTGCATCTGTTGGCAGGCGATCAGGAATGCCATCGCCATTCGTGTCGATGCCGAGAAGGACGCTCTGGTCTTGCAACGGAACGGCATGAAAGCCTTCTGTGCGCGAGCCGGTTATCACCGGGTTCACGCCGCCTGCGCCCTGGAACGGATTGCCGGTCCAGGGGATCATCCGACCGCCGACCGGCACGGTGCCGCCCGTGGCAAAGACGTAATTGTCATAGACATCAAACGAAAAGCCGTCATGCACCACGACACAGCCATAGACCCGGCAGTAAAAGTCGGAATCAATCCAGGAGGCACTGGCTGTCGGCACGCTCAGTGCTGCCGTGCACGCCAGGAAGAGGGCGCGAAAACTAGTCCAGAGGTGACGCTTCATCGCTTGAAGCCTCGGTCTTTGCGGCGGTCTCGACAAAGACGAGATCGGTCTCGAATGGCGTCAGGCTGACGGTGCCGCTGCTGCTCTGTGGGGCGTGAATGTCTTCCAGCGTGACGCGCAATTCCGGATTGGTTGGAACCGCCTCCGTCAATGCCATTCGATATTTGCGCGACGCTTCATGCAGCACGACGAGATTGTTGATTGGTGCGCGGATAGTCTCCCCGGAATCGCCGCTAATCTCGATTTCTCCGCGCAAGCGTGAATGCGCGTTTCCGGTGTTTTCCAGTTCAAAAACAAGGGCGTTTTCACCTTCTGGGGATTTGGTCAGCGTCGCGGCCGTGATTTCAGGTTTGCTTTCCCCATTGCCCATTGTGAGATAGAAAAGGCTGGCAATCTGATACTTTTTCCACACGCCGGATTGTCCTGACCTCTCCTCAGGCAACAGCGTCGATGCGATCAGTGCAAAGCGGTAGTCTCCTTGGCGATCGATGCGGATCGGGGCCGACATATCGACAATGACCTGCTCGGTTTCGCCTGGATTGAGGGTGATGAATGCCGGGCTGAACCGAACCCAATCGGCGGCTGAGGTGGCCGTTTCTCCGGGCGGGTTGAGCTTGATCTGGCCATTCTCATCCAGTTCCCAGTCGGCGAGACCAAGGGTCAGCGAGATGGCGTCTTCCTGATGCACATTGCCGATATTGATGACCTGGCGTTGGCGTTCGCCTGGTTGAATCGACATTTCAACCGTTGTCGGCTGCAGGCCAATGCCAAATGAGGATGCCGGAACCGTCATGGCCGCCATCGCAAAAACAACACAGCCAGCGCGTAACGCAGTAGAAAAGCGCATCAAAAACCCCTAAATTTTAAGCTCTTATTTTCCGTAACTGTAATCGAATAGGGTTACCGGAGGGTTTCTAATGATGTCAGCGGCTTGTTCCTGCCATCGTGCTCGGGTAACGCGAAACCATGAAACTGCCAGGTCACAAAAAGCGAAAGCATGTCGCTGCCGATATCACCTCAACGCCGGGGCGAAACCGCGCCGAACGCGAGTTAATTCTCGGCGATCACGGATTCCTGCGTGAGAGTTTTCAAAACCTGCATCAGATTGGCGTTGGAATGTGGCGCTCGAATCAGCCAAACCCGCGCCAAGTCGCAGAACACGTGCGGCTGCGGGGCATCAAGACTATTATAAATCTGCGCGGACCAAGCACGCGCGGATATTATCTGCTCGAAAAAGAGGCCTGCGAGATGAATGGCGTCGCGTTGATCGATTTTCAGGTCTATTCGCGCGACACGCCGACCGTGGAAACGGTTATGGCGGCGAAAGATCTGTTCGAGCGTATCGAGTATCCGGCGCTGATGCATTGTAAATCCGGGGCGGACCGGGCCGGTCTGATGAGCGTTCTGTTTGCGATCTTTCGCCTTGGCGAACCGGTTGCCACTGCGACGCGGCAATTGTCGAAGAAATACCTGCATCTGCGAGAAGGAAAAACCGGACTGCTCGATGCGTTCTTCGACTCCTACCTGGCGGCTGAAACGGCAACTGGAATCGGCTTTGAAGCCTGGTTGCAGAGCGAATATGACCGTGTTCGGGTGAAACAGGACTTCCTCGAATCAGGCCAGGCCAAATGGCGTCTGGATGGACTTCTTCGACGGGAATAACCGCTTTTTTTCGCTGGCCTTGGCGCGGGATTCGTGGAACGTTAACCCTGTGCGAAACATCGAGGAAAGGGGTTCGCCAATGAAAAAGGTAATTATTGCGTCTGTGTTTGCTATGGGATTGGCAGCATGTGGCGGCGGTGGTGGCGGTGCCAAGGCGGCGCTTGTCAAATCTTGTCTGGATGACGGAACGACGGATCAGGCAACATGCTCTTGCATGGCTGATGTTGCGGTCGACAAGCTTGATCCAAAACTGGTCAACATTCTGGTCGAAGCCACCAAAGCTGAAGACGAAGACGCTTACATGATGTCAAAAATGGGTGAACTGAACCCAGAGGAAATGACATCATTCATGACCGTGATGATGAGTGCCGCGACTGAGTGCGGCATGGAAATGTAAGGCAGTCTGCCGAATTTAGTGTCATTCAACCCGGACCCTGAGAGAAATCAGATGTCCGGGTTGTCTATAAGGGAAAGAGGACGACATGAAATTCTTCATTATCAACAGTTTCCGCCTGATGGTTTACATCGCCTATATCGTGATTATCGGTCTCGGCGTGGCCATGGGCTATTATAACGGCTTTGTTCTAGAACAGAGCAGCGTCGAATTGCTGAACGTTGGGCTGTCGGGCCCAGCAGCGCAATTCTTGACCCTTATCGGTCTCAGCTTTTTGGGATGGGTCGCTGCCAGTCTGGTTTGCGGCCTGATCGTGACCTTTCTGGACATTCGGGACGATATCAATGACCGACTGCCAGACGCACGACGCGACGACTAGAACCTTAAATCCGGGGGCGGCCAGATGAGCGCATTACAAGTTGCAGGCGTTTATATCGCGATCAATATATTGATGCTTGTCTGGTTCGGCCTGCGGGTTGTCGGACGCCGATTCCGAGGCAAAATTTCGATGGGCGATGGCGGATCAGACGATCTGGCCCGGGCCATTCGTGTTCACGGCAATGCGTCTGAATATGTTCCAGCCATGCTGATTGGCTTGCTGGCGCTTGCCTTCATGAACGCGCCTATCTGGAGTCTTCACGCCTTAGGCATCGGGTTTACACTGGGCCGCATCATGCATGCCTTCGGGATGAGTGGCGCGCCAATCATTATGCGGCAGGTGGGCATGCTGCTGACCTGGACGGCGATGGCCATTGTGTCGCTTGCCATCCTGTATTTCGCCTTTACCTAGGCGGGAATGACAAAGACCCTTTCGGTACGCGATCTGAGTTCAGATACGTTCAGCAAGACGGTGCGTCTGATCGTGCCGTCATTGCCTTTCGCTGGCCTATTTGTGAGCGCCGTAGGCGTCCTCGTTTGGGCGGCCGGCGCGTTGCCGGAAGGCGGAACCGGGTTCTTGATCTTCGCCCTGGCCAGCCTCGCCGCGCTGTTTGCTCATAGTTTGTTCTCAGCCGCCATGTATCGGGCTGTCCTGGTGTCGGATGTTGGGGCGTTGCGCAGCGCCTGGACGCTCACACGCGCCTGGATCCTGGTCATGGTTGTGGCATCGATCGGGGTGACCATCATCGTGCTATTCTTTTCGCTCATTGGCGCCAGCCTGGGTGTGGCCTCGAGCGAAACCGGTCAGGAAATCACCGATATGACGGCGCAAATGCGGGCAGGCGGGACATTCTGGCCGCTCTTCACATTATTCATTGCGACACTGCTCGGGCTGTTCTGGTTTGCCACGCGCCTGATGCTGTTCGCGGCCGCGAGCGCGGTTCGCGGCCAGGTCCACGTGTTTCGCGCCTGGTTCTGGACGAAAGGCGCTTTTCTGCGGCTTGCGCCTTTAATGCTCGGCTTTGTCGGTTTGCCAATAGCGATATTGATGAGTGTTGGCAGGGCGCTCTTAGAGAGGCCGGAATCTCCTTTGGAAACCGGGGTTTACGCTGCCCTGATGATGCTGATCCTGCTGCCGAGTGCCTGGCTCGGCCATGGCTTTGCGGCAAGCGTCTATGCGCGTTTGGCGCCGGAAGTACAGGTTGACGAGAGCTGAGTCCTGATTAACCCCGGATCGGTGTGGGAGGATAAGATGGCCAACAAATTCAGTTTTGATCATGCCGCGTTTCACTTCATGCGGACCAATGGACATGGCGGGTTTCTGGGTCCATTTATCATCGCTTACTTGATCGCGGCTGCAGCGCTCACCGCAACCAACTTTGGTGTTCAGCACTTGTTGTTTGGTTCGTTCAACGGGCTCGCAGAATTGCTGGCAGGCGGTGTCATTCCGAGCAATCAATTCGCCGCGATTGGGGCTTACTATCTTTTCTTGCTGATAATCAGCGCAGTTTTTTGGGCGATGTTCGAGGCGGCGGTGCAGCGCCGTTATGTGCTCGATGAAGGGTTTTCGATAAAATTCAGCGGCGACGAACTACGCCTTCTGGTCGTCGGTCTCCTTTGGTTTCTTGCATTTCTGGGAGGCTACCTCTTGTTTGCGTTCGTGTTGTTGCTTCCGTCGATCGCGGCCAGTGCAGCAGGGGCCGGCACCGTCGCCGTCGCGCTTATGTTCATCACAGTTTTGGGCTATTTTTGTGGATGGATATGGTGCGCCGTGAAATTATCAGCGGCCAGCGCACTCACCATTCGTGATAAGAAAATCAAATTCCTGGATTCCTGGGGCGCCACGCGCGGGCGATTCTGGACATTGCTGGCAGCTTATCTGGTCTTAGCCATCATCGCCCTTCTGATCTATTTTGGTCTATTAGGGCTCGTATTTGGGGTAACGTTCGGCGGCGAGTTTGTGCTTTCCGACCCAGAAACGTTCATGATGCTGAGCAACCCGCAAACACTTGGGGCAATGTTCTTCGTCTACTTCCTGCTCATGACATCCGTGCAAGCGCTTTTGCTGTACATCTGGGCGGGCCCGGCAGCGCTGATCGCCAAAACAGATCCGCGCGTTGGGGGGGCACCAAACGTGGCTGACGAATTCGACTAGGTCACGACCCCGGCATCGAATAGCGCCTCGATTTTCGCGGCATCATAGCCAAGCGCGGTCAGGACATCGCGTGAATGTTCGCCCTTGCGGGGGGATGGGCCTTTGGGGCCGTCATCTGTGCCTGGGAAACGAATAGGGGACGCCGGAGACGCGAAAGATGTGCCATCGCCACTGGCGCTTGGCACCTGAGTGATGCCGCCCGCCGCGGCGACTTGCGGATCCGCGGCCACTTCCGCCAACGTCTGGACGGGCGCCCAGGCGATCGCTTCATCATCCAGACGCTGCGCGATCTCGGCTTTTGTAAATTTGCCGAATTCCGCATCCATCACGGTGACCAATTCGGCGGCATTGGCGCGTCGGGATTTGCCGGTGGTATAGCGTTCGTCCTCGATCAAATCCGGGCGATTCATAACGCGACACAAAGGCGGCCAATCAACATTGCCTTGCCGCGACACGATGCAAATCCAGCTATCATCCTTGGTTTTGAAGAAGTTCATGAGTGGCTGAATCTGTTCATGGCGGGATTTGGTCGAGCCGATGCGGCCGAAGAAAAGTTGGATCGCGAAATCAGACCCCATGGCGAACAGCGCTGCCCGCAATAGCGACGCTTCCACCAATTGACCCTTGCCGGTGCGATGGGCTTTGACCAGTGCCGCGCAAATGCCAGCGGCCGCAGCCATACTGGTCGTATGATCGCCAAAGGCCGTGCGCAGTGCAAATGGATCCTGGCCTTTCGGGACGGTCAGATGACCCACCCCGGCACGTGACCAGAAGGATGCGACATCAAATCCGGGTTTGTCGGCATCCGGCCCTTGCAGGCCGTATCCGGTCAGCGTGCAATAAACCAGTTTCGGATTGATCTGATGCAGGCTTTGATAATCGAGACCGGAGCGTGACAAGCCCCCGGGCCGGACATTGGTCAGAAACACATCTGCATCGGCTGCCAATTCACGGAGGATTTTCTGACCGTCCTCGGTGCGGGTATCGAGCATGATCGACTTTTTGCCGCGATTGTCGAAATCGAACACGGGATTGTCCTGAAAGTCGGTTCCGATGGTGCTGAAGAAGTTGCGAATGGGATCCCCGCCGGGCGGTTCGATCTTGATCACGTCCGCGCCCCAGTCGCTGAGAATGCTGCCAGCCCCCGGTGCGGCCATATATGTGGCGTGTTCAATCACTTTAATGCCGTCTAGCATAGCGCATCCTATCTCTTGTTTTCTCTGGGCAATCGCCTTTTGGTAAACCAGGTATTAACCCGCTCAGTTCATTTATTCACAAATCTAGATCGGTGACAGGGATACCCCCGCGATATGACTGTACAAAGCATGCGTCCAGAGCTCAGCGAAGGCGATATCATTCGCCTCATGAAAGGCGAGACGTCAGAGGAGCGCGCGACGGTCGCGCATCGCCTCTGTCGGCGCATCGCAACGGATGTGCTCAGCGATGATGAGCGCCTGTTTGCTGACGAAATCATTCAGATCCTGGCCAAGGACACCGCTGAACTGGTGCGGCGCACCTTATCGGTGACGTTGCGCAATTCTCCGCGGATGCCGCACAGTGTCGCTGTAAGACTGGCGCAGGACGTTGAATCGGTTGCCATTCCATTGCTGGAGAATTCACCGGTCTTCTCGGATGAGGATCTGATTGAACTGGTGCTCTCGGTGACGGCTGCGAAACAGGCTGCGATTGCCGGTCGGGCGACGGTTTCAGCGTCGCTCTCAGAGGTGATTTGCGAGCACGCTTCGGAAATTGCCGTGGAAACCGTGTCCGGCAATTCCGGCGCGGAACTGACCGATCGGGCCCTCGAGCACTCGATTGAACGGTTCCCGGCCAATCAGGCGGTGCATGAGAACCTGATCTTGCGGGATCACATCCCGGTTCATATCGCTGAGAAAATGGTGTCTCTGGTTTCCGGTCAGGTGTTTGATCTGTTGATCAACCGGCACGAATTGCCGGCACAAATGGCCATTGATCTCGCGGCGGGCGCGCGCGAACGGGCAACGATCGATCTGGTCGAGCAGGCTGGTCGCACCCATGATATGCCGCGGTTTGTTTCCCAGTTGAACTTGAATGGACGTTTGACCCATTCGCTGATCATGCGCGCATTATGTGTTGGGCATATGCCATTCGTTGAACATGCCTTGGCCGAATTATCCGGTGTCCCGCATGCGCGCGCCTGGTTGATGATCCATGATGCGGGGCCGCTTGGTTTGCAGGCGATCTTTGACCGTGCCGGATTGCATCGCAAATTGCTGCCTGCCTTCCGCGCCGCTGTGAAAGTCTTCCATGAATTGCAACTCGACGGTGAAGCCAACGATCGCGCCCGCTTCAGAATGCGGATGATCGAACGTGTCCTGACCCAGTTCCAGGCCATTCCGAAGGATGATTTGGATTATTTGCTGGAAAAACTCGACGCTTATGCTGAGCAGGCCAAACGCCGCGAGGAAAATGCGGCTTAAGCGTCCGCGCGCATCCGAAAGCCATATTCGACGCCCAGTTCGCTGAGAAAATAGCTGTCACGCCAATTGGCATTTTCGGCGATAATGAGCATGCCGGAATTCACAGCCGCTTCGATGCGATCCTGAAGTTCAGGTTCGGACTCGATCTTGCGGGCATCTATTCTCAGGCTGTCGAGAAGCAAGCGCATATTGTGGCTCAACGGGCATTGCCAGGAGCGCGTTGCGTTGAGCGAAATTCGAAACCCGCAGCGCCGGAGCGCTTCGATGCCGTCCTGGGCATTGCGCGCGGCTGGCAAAGCCAGCGCGGCGTCCTGAATTTCGAGACAGATCTCTTGCGGGCAAAGACGGGTCCGGGCAATCGCCGCATCACAGGCGACTGCCGTATCGGGGTGGATCAACGCCACCAGAGGCATCTCGACAATCACTGGGCGTTCTGTGGTGCGGTTGTGAGCGTCATGCGCGACGTCTTCGATATGGTTGGCCATCCATTCCGCGGGTGAGACGGCCTCGCTGCGTTCTGCAGCGAGCGCCGCTCGGCCGAAAACCGCGCGCTCTTCGAAGCGTTTTTCGGTTTCGGCAAACAATAATACGGCTTCACCGGTCTCAAGATGCATGACCGGCAAGAGACGATTTCGTACAGGCGCCGCAGGCGCGGCATCGAATTGGTGATACTGTGAAGGGCGCATTCTGCTTCCGTGACGTTGCGACAAGGCCCTTAGTTACAGAAACATAGTTGAAATCACGCGCATGTCGGCGCGATGATTTGTGTCAAATTTGATCGAGTTTTCTCGCGGAGTGCCCATGTCTGATTCAGCCCCACCACGTTTGTCCGCGACCATTCTATTATTGCGTGATGATCCGGACTTGCAGGTGCTGATGGTCAAACGCCATTACGAAATCGATTTCGCCTCAGGCGCTCTGGTGTTTCCAGGCGGTAAGGCAAATGATGAGGATAGCGAAGCGGCCTGGGCGGACTGGACAGATGGCGACTTCACAGGAGCGGAGCAGGCAGCCCGTATTTCCGCCATTCGGGAGGCTTATGAAGAAGCGGGGATCCTTCTGGCGCGCCCGAAAAGTGTACGCGGCGCAGGCGCAGCTCTGGTTGGCGCGGATGTGGCGGAAGCGCTCCACCCCATGCGCGGTGCGGTCGACCGTCGAGAACAGAGTTTCCTCGAACTGATCCGCAGCCATGATCTCGTCCTGGCGCTCGATGCATTGGTGCATTTCGGGCACTGGATCACACCGACCATGATGCCCAAACGGTTTGATACGCACTTCTATCTCGCCGCGACGCCGCCAGAACAGGTTGCAGAACAGGATGGACGCGAAACCACAGAGGCGGTCTGGCTCGGCCCTCAACAAGCGCTGGATATGGAAGCCGCCGGAACCGCGACCATCATTTTTCCGACCCGGATGAATCTCGGCAAGCTGGCTGAAACCGCCACCACGGCGGCAGCCCTGGACCGATTTGCGACGGAAAACGTGGTGACGGTTCTGCCCGTCATCGGCAAGGATGATGCCGGGGCCCCTTGTCTGCATATCCCGAAAGAGGCGGGCTATATCCAACACACCGAGCCTCTGCAGCGCGTCGCGAATGTCGCAAAGAGCAAATGACCAGGACCTTCGGAGACAGCGTTGAACTGACACGCGAGGGTGCCATTGCGGTGGTGACTCTGGATCGCGGCGATGGTCGCAATGCTTTGTCCCTGAAAGCGATGCAGGCGATGATTGATGTCGCCCAATTCCTGTCCTCGGACACTGAGGCGAACGTGGTCGTCGTCACTGGGCGCGGGGCATTTACCGCAGGCGCGGACCTCAAGGATCCGGATCGCGCGGAGATGCGAAACCGAACCCGACTCGAACAGCGCCAATCGCTGAAGCTTGGCCCGGACATGTGCGCCGCCTGGGACGCCTTGGAGCAGATTACGATTGCTGCAATTGAGGGCTATTGCATTGGCGGTGGTGTGGCGCTGGCGGTTGCTTGCGACCATCGCATCATTGCCGAGAATGCGTTCTTTCGGTTGCCGGAAATCCCGCTCGGGATGAATATGAGCTGGCAGACCAATCCACGCACGGTCGCTTTGATCGGGCCGTCGCGCGCCAAACAGTTCACAATTCTCGGTGCGCCTTGCCCAGCTGAAACAGCGCTGGCCTGGGGGCTGGCTGACGAAATAGCGCCGCCGGATGGCGCCCTGGCGGCGAGCCTGGCCTTGGCGAAGCAATACGCAGCGGTGCCGCCGATTGCCTTACGGATGACCAAACAGGCGATCAATGTCGCGGCCAATCCGCTGGGACAGGCGACAAGCTTTATGGACCGAGATCAATTCGCTTATGCCGCAACAACCAATGATCAACGCGAAGCCATCCAGGCCTTCCTGGCAAAGCGCGCGCCCGAGTTCAAGGGCGACTAGCGCTTATATGCGAGCGGCTTGTCGGTCTCATCGAGGTTGAGATAGCGGTCGCGCAATTTGGTCTGCCGACTTTCCAGAGACTGCGCTTGTCCGTCGATAAACACAGCACGCGGGGCGCTGGTCACATCCATCGGGTCGCCATCCCAGATGACCAGGTCGGCCGTATTGCCGCGAACGATAGAGCCAGCACTTTCAAGGTCAAAGATCGCTGCCGGAACCACGGTCATGGCGGCCATGGCGTCATCGAAACTCACGCCGTTGGCGACGGCATTGCCCGCGGATTGCAGAACCAGCCGTGACTGATGCCCGCTATTGCCCATGTGCGCGAATGCCGTTGGCACGCCAGCTGCGATCAGGCGTTCGGCGTTTCGGCTGGTTGCGCCAAGCTGCGAGAAACTGGCCGGCAGGTTGGAGAACGGATCGATAATCACTGGGATGTTCGCTTGCGCCAACTCATCTGCGACCAGCCAGCCTTCGTCTGCACCAACAATTGCAAGATTGAGATTTGGGTTCTCTGTCTTCAAGTCCATGACCAGTCGCAGATCACTGGCGCGATGGGCAGCGATCAGGATCAATTGCTGGCCGCGCACCGCGGACCCGAACGCTTGCGCGTCGGCGCGGGTTAGCGTGTCGCCTTCATTATGGGCCATGAACCGGGCGGGATAGCCGCGGGCATCGGCAAAGGCCCCGCGCAGGGCCGCCCACGCTGCGGGCCGGGACCCGCCCGCCAAGCCAGCGCCGCCTTCGCCGAGATTGATATAGACAAAGGCGCGGGCATCAGAAATTGAGTCGTCATCGCCGGATGTGTCAGCGACAAATCCTTGTCCCGCAATCAACGAGCCGCCATTTGCCGGCGCGACAGCGATCCGCGTGACACCTTCAATCCGTGTCACATCCACCGGCGTCGCAGCCGGATTGAACCCGTCAGCAGCGCGCAAGGCAACCGAAAAAGGCGAGCCGCCAGCGCTGGTATCATTGGTCGAATCCTCGGCGCCAACTTCAACCGTTCCGACGCGCGAGAAGGCCGCGATAATGCCCGGCGTCACCCAATTGCCATCTGCATTGATGATGGCGGTGCCGCTTGGGGGCGCATAATTGACGCCAAGCCCCTGAATGGTGCCATCGCTAATATAGACTGTGGCATTCTCCAGTGTGCCGGAATCGGTTCCGGTCCAGACTTTGGCATTGACGATTGCGATATCCTGCGCTGCGGCGCTTGCCAGCATGCCGAGTGCGGCGGCGCTGGTGAGAAGTAGTTTGCGGATCATTTCAAGTCTCCTTCACCGGGCTGTCCAAGTTCGAAATCCATGACCGGGGTCAGCGCTTCATTGCCGCGCTCATACATCAGCGCGCCATCAATGAAGACCTGCTCTGCCTGACCATAGACGCTGAACGGGTCGCCCGACCAAATCACCAGATCCGCGGCTTTGCCGACCTCCAGTGAACCAGTCTGTTCAAAAATGCCAAGTGACTTGGCCGGGTTGGCGCTCAGCCATTGCCAGGCATCCGCGTTTGAAATGTCGATGCCCGCCCGGCGACCATCAGACAGAGCTTTCGCGGCTTCCTGGTTCAGGCGTTGAATGCCAATATCACTGTCGGAGTGAACAATCGCGCAGGCGCCGGCCTTGTGCACCATCGGGATATTCTCGCGGATGCCATCATAGGCCTCCATCTTGAACCCCCACCAGTCAGCCCACATCGCAGAACACGCGCCATATTCCGCCAGCTTGTCGGCAATTTTATAACTCTCGACAGCGTGATGGAAGCTGGTGACTTTGTATCCAAACTCCTCGCTCATATCCATGATCTGCGCCATTTCATCGGCGCGATAGCAATGCATATGGACCAGGATGTCGCCGTTTAAGACGCCCATCAGAGTATCGAGTTCGAGATCCCGGGTCGGCGGATCGCCGCCTTCATCCGCGTATTTGTCCCATTTTCGTTTATACTCCACGGCCTTGGCCCAGGCCATGCGATAGCCCGCAACATTGCCCATCCGCGAATAAGGCGCGCCGCCTGGAAAGCGACCGCCGCCATAGCCGTAGACCCGCTTCGGATTTTCGCCGCAGGCCATTTTCAATGTGTAGGGAGCATCCGGAAACTTCATGCCCTGAACCGTGCGAGACGGGACATTCTTCAAGGTCACACCGCGGCCGCCAAACAGATTGGCAGACCCGGGCAGGATCTGCATGGAGGTGACGCCGCCTGCGAGCGCGCGGGGGAAGCCGGGGTCCTGAGGCCAGATGCCATGTTCGGCCCAGACTTCTGCTGTGACGGCGCCGCTAATCTCGTTGCCGTCGCCGTGCGCGGAGACACTTGGGCTGGGATACACGCCGAGGTGCGAGTGATTGTCGATGATGCCGGGGGTGACCCATTTGCCGGCCGCATCAATGACAATGGCGCCCTCGGGCGCGGCAATCTCCTCGCCAAGTTGTGACACTTTCCCATCAACCAGCAGCACGTCTCCGCCGATGATCTCACCACCAATCCCGTCCAGGACATTCGCATCCTTGATCAGCGTCGTGGTCGAAGGATAGGCAACATAAGTTGATGGAAAGGGGTTCCGATCGACCGAATCCGCGTCTGCATCGGCGCTGGTGTCGCCGCCGCCATTGTTCCCGCATCCCACCAACAGCACAGTTGCCGAAGCGATCGAATATAAGAGATGTTTCATGCCAAGCCCCGCATCACGTCTATGCGGGGCAGTGTGTAACATTCGTTGCGATTGGCAAGTAAAACCTGTCAGGCCCAGAGCGGCTTCACACAGTTTTCCCGGCTGATGTCGAGTTCAAAAGTGATCGGTGTTGGCGACACACGTGGCGTGCGCCCGCTCACCGCTTTGTGGACTTGCGCAAAGGCGGCTTTCCCCAACACGCCGGGACCAATTCGACCTGACATTCTTGGGGACAGACGGGTGGTCTGGCGCAACAAGCCATTCGTATAGGCGGCATTGGCGTGGACAAGACTTTTGATGGTCTGGAACTCGCAAGACAGGGAGACATTCACGCAATTGGCATTGCGAACCCGATGCGGCGCAAGCTGTGGCCATGTCAGCCCCATGCCGGGCGTCAGGTCAAACACCTCTGCCAGCTCATCAAACGCCGTGCGATAAGGCAATTCTTCTTCGCGTGCCATGTGCACGATATCTTCAATACAGGCAGATGGGGCCAGAGTTTCATCGCGCGGATAAAGCCATAAGCGTTTTTGTCCTCGCAACTGGAACAAGGCGACCATCGGGATGTCGAGATGATAATTCACTTCGACATTCGGGGATGAGATAAGAAGGCCCATATCCCGTTTGGTTGTGCGTTGGCCGGTTGCGCCCTCGAGGCTTTCGAAAACCGAATTGGCGATGTGTTCCAGATCGAACAATTCATCGCCTGCGCGTCTGAGATTGAGCCAGATTTTGCCATTCTTCACCGCGTCGACAATATCCTTGCCGGACATTTTCGGAGCGCGGCCCCGCAATGTTGGACTTTGCCCTTCGCGTTGTTCCGAGAATGCCCAGATGTCCAGACGCTCCCGCGGGTATTCATCCAGGAGATGGGCCAGCCCATCATCTGAGAACAGATTCGACTGAGAAATATTGTGCTTGGCATGCAGGATTTCTTTCCCAAACGCCTGTTTTGAATGGTCCGGCCAATCGATAAACATGAAGCATCCCCGCTCGATCGAGATTTCGTTCTCGAATGAGATGCAAATTTGGTTCCAGATTCGCCTGTCAGGGGAGACGCGTGCGCGCTAGACGTCCAGCTCTTCCGCAAAATGCGCGTTTTCCTGGATGAATCGATAGCGATGTTCGGCTTTTTTGCCCATCAACGTATCGATCAGTTCAGCCGGTTTGACTTCCGTTAATTCGTCAATGCTGTCCGGCAATGTGATGCGGGCGAGCGTGCGCGATTCCGGGTTCATCGTGGTCTCTTTGAGCTGACCCGGATTCATTTCACCCAGGCCTTTAAAGCGGCTCAACTCGACTTTCTGATTGGGCTTGAACTCGAGCTCCATCAGCAGCTCTTTGTCTTCGTCATCCATCGCGTAGACAGATTTGCCCTTGTAAGACAGCTTATACAGCGGTGGCATCGCCATATAGAGACGCCCGCTTTCGATCAGGCCTGGCGTCATCTTGTAGAAGAAGGTGATCAACAGCGCCGCGATATGCGCGCCATCAACGTCCGCGTCGGTCATGATGATGACTTTCTCATAGCGAAGATCATCAATGTTGAAACGCGATCCTGTGCCGGTCCCGAGCGCCAGAAGCAAGTCTTGCAGCTCCTGGTTCTTGTCCATCTTTTCTGCTGTCGCAGACGCCACGTTCAGGATTTTCCCGCGCAGCGGCAGGATGGCCTGGGTCTTGCGGTCGCGGGCCTGTTTGGCCGAGCCGCCAGCTGAATCGCCCTCGACCAGGAACAGCTCCGTATCACCTTTATTGTCAGAACAATCGGCGAGTTTGCCTGGCAAGCGCAACCGCTTGGTCGCAGATTTGCGCGCGACTTCTTTAGCTTTGCGGCGGCGCGCGCGTTCGTCGGCCCGCTCAACTGCCCAGGTCAGCAGCTTGTCGGCTTCCTTCGGGCTGGCTGCAAGCCAATGATCGAACCGGTCGCGTACGCAATTTTCGACCAGGCGGAACGCCGCCGTGGTTGACAGCTTGTCTTTGGTCTGACCGACAAATTCCGGATTGCGCAGAAAGACTGAAAGCAGCAGGCCGGAATGCCCCATGATGTCGTCTGCTGTGATCGACGCGCCTTTTTTCTGACCCGTCAGGTCAGCATAATTGCGCAAACCCTTGGTGATGGCGGAGCGGAAACCGGCTTCATGGGTGCCGCCGTCCGGAGTCGGAATGGTATTACAGTATGATCTTGAAAACCCGTCTGTTTCTCCGAATCCCGCGGCGGTCCAGGCGATCGCCCATTCGACTTTGCCGTCATCCGATTCGACCAGGCCCGAGAAATGCTGCTCAGTGATCGTGGCTTTGCCCTTGAACACTTCATCAAGCTGATCGGCGAGGCCGTTTGGATAAGACAGGGTCTTTTCCGCCGGCACTTTTGAGTCCTCCGGCAACAATTCCGCGTCGCATTTCCAACGCACTTCGACACCGCGATAGAGGTAGGCTTTCGATCGCGTCATCTGGAACAGGCGTTGTGGTTTGAAGCGCAGCTTTTCACCGAAAATCTCAATGTCCGGTTTGAATCGGACGGTCGTCCCGCGGCGATTGGGCGCTGCGCCCAGCAATTCGAGCGGTCCTGTCACTTTTCCGCGCTCAAACGCCTGAAAGTACAGCTTCTTGTCCCGCGCAACTTCAACTTCCATGCGCTCGGACAGCGCGTTCACAACTGACGATCCAACGCCGTGCAGGCCGCCTGCGGTTTCATAGGCCTTGTTGGAAAACTTGCCGCCGGCGTGCAGCGTAGTCATGATCACTTCGAGCGCCGACTTGCCGGGATATTTCGGATGTTCGCCAACCGGAATCCCGCGACCATTGTCAATCACTTCGACATAGCCGTCGGCCCGCACATGAACTTCAATCCGCGAGGCGAAGCCGGCGACGGCTTCGTCCATGGAATTATCGAGAATCTCAGCAAAAAGGTGATGATAAGCGCGTTCATCGGTGCCACCAATGTACATGCCGGGACGTTTCCGCACCGGTTCGAGGCCTTCAAGGACCTCAATATCTTTTGCGCTATAGCCAGAAGGATCGGTTTTCATATCGTCAAACAGGTTAGATTGCTTTGCAGCGCCCATAATGGTTTTCTCCCCGTAAGCCCATTCGCCCACTGATTCCAAGGACTTCCATCATGCCGATTAAAATTAATACGCCATTAACCCTGCCATCCGGCGTGGAATTGCCCAATCGGCTGGTGAAAGCAGCGATGACTGAACGCTTGGCGAATGCCAGGAATGAAGTCACCGATCGGCACCTGCGGCTGTATAAGGCCTGGGGCGATGGCGGCATTGGGTTGCAAATCACAGGCAATGTCCTTGTCGATCGGAGAAATCTCGAAGCGCCGGGTAATGTCGTGATTGATGGGGTGCCGTCGAATGAACATGCTGTCATGCTCGGAAAATGGGCCGAAGCCTGTAAAGCCGGCGGCGGCAAGGTGGTCATGCAACTCAGCCATGCCGGCCGTCAGACCCAGAAAATGGTCAATCCAGAGCCGGATGCGCCGAGCGCCATTGCGGTAGATCTGCCGGGCGGACAATTTGGAACGCCGCGCGCCATGACCGGCGACGACATCAAACGCCTGATCGAGAAATACGCGATTGCGACAAAAGCCGCCCGCGCGGCTGGCTTTGATGGCGTACAGATACACGCCGCGCATGGCTATTTGATGAGCCAGTTCCTGTCACCGCTGAGCAATCAGCGCGAGGATGAGTGGGGCGGGTCATTAGAGAACCGCGCGCGTTTGCTGCTGGACGTGATCAAGGCCGCCCGCGCAGAAGCGGGCCCCGGGTTTGGGGTATCGATCAAGCTCAATTCCGCTGATTTCCAGAAAGGTGGGTTCAGCCAGGCCGATTCAACGGCGGTGATCGGCATGCTAAACGAACATGCACTCGATTTCGTCGAAATTTCGGGCGGCAATTACGAGCAGCCCAAAATGATGGACATGGAGGGTCTGAAGCCTGTCCATGATGACGGCGCGCGCGCCAGCACCCAAAAGCGCGAAGCCTATTTTCTGGATTATGCCAAAGACGTGCAGGCCGTGGCCAAGATGCCTTTGCTGGTCACGGGGGGCTTTCGCACAGCAGCGGGAATGAACGAGGCGTTGGCGACCGGCGAGGCCGACCTGATTGGCCTGGGACGTCCGCTCTGTGTCGATGCAGATGCGCCGGCACAACTGATTTCAGGAACGCTCGATTCGTTGCCGAAATGGGAAAAGACCCTGCGCATTGGACCCGGCATTTTCGGTCCCAATTCATCGATCGGTCTGTTCAAGGCATTGAACGGGTTTGGCATGCAAGGCTGGTTTTATAGCCAGCTGCACCGGATTGCTGATGGCGAGACGCCGAACCGCAAGCTCGGAGTCCTGAGTGCGTTTCTGAAGATGCAGGGCATCGACAGCCGCATGGCAAAAGCGTACCACGCCGATCTGAAAGCAGGGGAGACGGCATGAGCCTGACCATTTCATCGGCATTTGATAGCGGGAATATCGTGGTCAAAGACGCCAGCGATCCATTGAATGTGAAACTTGAGATCGCCAAGGACCATCAATCCGACTTTTACCAATGGTTCCATTTTCGTGTATCAGGAGAAAAGGGGCAAGAAATTCGCCTGATGATAGAAAATGCCGGGGAAGCCGCTTATCCTAAAGGCTGGGAAAATTATCGGGCTGTGATGTCTGACGACATGATGGACTGGCGTCGGGTCGCCACGACTTATGATGGTCAGCGATTGACCATTGAAACGAAACTGACCGCCAATGCGGCTTATTTCGCCTATTTCGCGCCTTACTCGTCGGAACGACATCAAATGCTGGTGGCCGGGGCGATGAGCCATGATCGGGCGCGCGTTGATGTGATTGGCCAGACGCTGGACGGCCGCGACCTCGATCTGATCACGCTCGGCGAGCCGGGTCCGGGCAAACGCAAAATCTGGATTACGGCACGCCAGCATCCCGGCGAGAGTATGGCGGAGTGGTGGATGGAGGGCTTCCTGGAGCGTATGCTGGATCCGATTTCGGCGATATCAAAGGACCTGCTCGATCGCGCTGTCTTCTACGTTGTGCCGAACATGAATCCGGATGGCAGCGCGCGCGGTCATTTGCGAACCAATGCGGCGGGTGTGAATCTCAATCGCGAATGGGCCGAGCCAAGCCTGCAGAGCAGCCCGGAAGTCTATCTGGTCTTGAACAAGATGATAGAAACCGGATGTGATCTCGCGCTTGATGTGCATGGTGACGAAGCCCTGCCATACAATTTTATTGCTGGCACAGAAGGTGTTCCGAGTTGGTCTGAGCGCTTGGCAGGCCTGCAGGAGGGGTTCAAATCATCTTATGTCAAATCATCCAACGGGGCTTTTCAGACCCAGTTCGGTTATCCGGTGAATGCGCCCGGCAAGGCCAATCTGACGATCTGCTCAAACGCGCTGGCCGAACGTTTTGACTGTCTGGCAATGACATTGGAAATGCCGTTCAAGGATGATGCAAATCATCCGGATGTGGATTTTGGCTGGTCACCGGCGCGCTGCAAGGCGCTGGGGGCGAGTGTGCTGAGCCCGCTTCTGGCGGTTATGTCTGATTTGCGGTGAGCGCACGCATCGCCTGTTCGATCAGGCGATAGCTGTTGATCCGGGTCTCGAGACTATCCGTGATCGACAATAGGAAAAGCTCTTTCGCGCGCGCTTCATTGGCAACCGATATCAACTCCTGCGCCACAGAAACACCATCCCCGATTATTCCCCGCTGAGGTGGCTCGAGCGGGGCCTTTTCAAGATAGTCTTTGGCGGCGGCTGCTGACAGGTAAGGTCGAAACTCGCCAGTGCCGCGTCCCAATGCCCAGGCCTTGATCGAGCCCGCCAGATAGTCGGCCTGTTCATCTGTCTCCGCGGCGAGCACAACCAGACCGATCCCAGCATAGGGTTCATGGCAAAACAGCGACGGCTCAAATGCGTCATGATAAGCGGCCAGTGCGTCCTTGGCGCCGCCTGGATTGAGAAAGTCTGCAAAGGCCAGCTTTACGCCCATTTGGCCGGCAAATGCCGCAGAGCCGGGTGAAGAGCACAACATCCAGACATCTGGACGCGGACCCGGCGGGTTGGCGGCGATGCCGTAAGCGCGATGATCTGCGGGCAGGGGGGCTTCACCACTCGCATCCAGAAACCAATCCATCATCATACGCAACATGGCCGGAAAATTCTGTCCCCCTGGTCCAAGCAAGGCAGCAGACGCACGCGGATCGGCGCCGGTGGCGCGGCCAAGTCCAATTTCGATCCGGCCCGGATAAAGCTGGTTCAGCGTTTGCCCCCATTCCGCGACTTTCATAGGCGAGTAATTGGGCAGCATGATGCCGCCTGAACCCAGCGCGATACGGTTTGTCCGCGCGCCAAGATCCGCCATCAGGACTTCCGGCGTTGTGCCAGCAAAGCTTGTTGCGTTGTGATGTTCCTGGACCCAATAGGCGCGATAATTCATCTCATCGGCCGCGACGGCCAATGCACGGGTTTCCCGCAAGGCGTCAGCCGCGCTGCGACCTTGAAAGATCGGAGATGGATCTAGAATGGACAGTGTGGGTTTCATCGCGCGTCTTGTGCGCTATGCAGGAGCTCAAGACAAGTTGGAGCGCAAAAATGCGAATTGCGATCATGGTGGCGATGAGCCTCGTGCTGTCAGCCTGCGGCGCGGCATCAGATACGGCGGAAACTTCGCCGCCATCCCTCGAAGAAATCAGGGCTGAAGCCCCGCGCGGTCCGCTGCGCGCATCCCCTTATCCGACGCATTATGATCTTGATCTCACGCTCGACCCGCGTGAGACGCGATTCGGCGGTACAGTGACCATGACGTTGGCTCTGGAAACACCCACGCGCGGGGTTTATCTGCATGGTCGCGATCTCGACATTCTCGCTGTCCGCAGCACGGTCGGCGGGGCGGCGTCGGTTGAAGGCAGCTGGACGATGGCGCTCGACTCTGGCGTCGCGTGGCTTGATTTCGGACAATATGTCGAGGCCTCTGAACTTATCGTCGAAATTGATTATGACGCACCGTTTGATGTCAATTTGTCGGGTTTGTTCAAGGTCACGGAGCAGGGCGATGCTTATGCCCTGGCGAAATCAGAGAGCATTCAGGCGCGGCGTTTCATGCCCGGATTTGACCAGCCGGCATTCAAAGCGCCTTTCGATATCATGCTGACCATTCCGGAATCGGATTCAGCGATCAGCAATGCGCCTGAAGCTTCGTCAGAGAGTCTCGATGGTGGCCTGAAGCGCGTCACGTTTGAAACCACGCGGCCCTTGCCAACCTATCTGCTCTCGCTCGCCGTCGGCAGTTTCGATGTTGTCGATGCCGGCACGATCCCACCGAATTCTGTGCGCGAGGCGCCGATTCCACTGCGTGGCTTTGCCCGCCGCGGCAAAGGCGCTGAGCTGACTCTGGCGCTCGAGACCGCGCCAGCGCTGGTGCAGGTGTTTGAAGAGGCGCTCCAGCAACCTTATCCCTATAAGAAGCTCGACATTGTCGCGGCCCCGCAATGGCCTTCCGGCGCGACCGAGCTTGCCGCTGCGATCACCTACAGAGAGAGCCGAATACTCGCCAGCCCGGACATCGGGCCGGCTGCCCGGCGCAGCCTGCTGGCGATTCATGCGCATGAGGTCGGTCATATGTGGTTCGGCAATCTGGTGACGCCACCCTGGTGGGATGACCTCTGGCTCAAGGAAGGATTTGCAAGTTGGGGCGAAGGCGCCAGCCTGTCCGAAATCTATCCTGGCGAAGGCTATGAACTCGACGCCATTGTCGACGGAATCCGCGCCATGGGGCTGGACAGCCTGGCCAGCGCCCGTGCCGTCCGCGAACCGATCGCGCTGAACGAGAATGTTCGCAACGCATATGATTCAATCACCTATAATAAGGGCCTGTCCGTGATCGGTATGGTCGATGCCTATTTCGGTGCAGATGTGTTCCGACCGGCCCTAGGACGGTACGTCGAAGCCTATGAAGATGGCGTGGCTGGCAGCCCAGAATTTTTCGACATTATCGGGACGGAAACCGGCGAACCTGAACTGACGAAAGCCTTTCAGAGCTTTGTCGAACAGAATGGCTTGCCGGCTGTGACCGCGACCTTGAATTGCCGCGACGATGGGCAGATCTCGATCATGCTCAGTCAGCAACGCTATCATCCAGTCGGCTCAAGTCTGGCCGAATTGGAGGATCCACAATGGACGATACCGATCTGCTACAAATTGGGGTTTGATGATCGGATCGAACGCCAATGTATGATGCTCGACAGTCCCGGCTGGGAGCATTTGCTCCAGGCGCGCGGCAGCGACGGCGCGTGCCCGAACTGGTTGATGTCGAACGCTGACGGGGTCGGCTATTATCGTATGTCACAGCCATCAGAGGCCTGGGAAAATCTGGGGCCGTTTTTTGGCGATTTGAATGCTGGTGAGAAGCTCGCCGTGCTGGACAGTGTCGGGGCGGATCTCGCCACCCGACGGGTCACCGTCGATACGATTTGGCGCTATATCGACGAAGCTGTGCGCGATGATGAACGCCGCGTCGTACAGGCGGCCATTCGACAAGCCCAACGGTTCGAGCGCCTCGCCGCTGCTGACCCCGAGGCTTTGGCAGGATACCGCGCGGCAGTGCTGGACGTTTTCCGGCATCGCTATGAGGCGCTGGATCAAGATGGCGGCGATGACCCTGAAAGCGTCATCATGAAATCGAGCCTGGAACGCTTTTTGATTCGCACAGGTGAAGATGCAAGCTTGCGCCAGGGCCTTGCTGATGCGGCAGCGGCTTACATCAAGCTCGACGGGGTCGAGTCTGATCGAACATTGAACACAGACGAGTATCTGACCGCGATGGCAATCGGCTTCCAAGCCTATGGCGAACCGTTCCTGGAGCAGATGCTGGCGGCGCGGGAGACTTATGATGACCCTGTGTTTGAACAAGCTGTGGCCTATGCGATTGGCCAGAACCGCGACCCGGCTTTGTCAGAGCGTATTCTTGGTCTGGCGCTGTCGGGCGATCTTGGCAGCCGCGAAACCCTGTCCATCGTACAAGGGCAAATGCGACAAGAGGAAACGCGCGAATTGACCTGGGCGTGGCTGAAGCAGAATTTTGCTGCCTATTTGGATATCATCCCGCGGCAGCGCCGACGGTTCGCGCCGGCTCTTGCCAGCAGCTTGTGCTCGCACGCCGCGCGCGACGATTTGATGGCTTTGTTCGAAGCACAAGGCGATTTGGCTGAAGGCCATGAACGTTCGCTGGTGCAAACGGTTGAGCAAATCGAACTATGCGCCGCCCTTGAACGCTACAAGGGGGCGGAAGTGCGAGCTTTCTTCAAGGATGAAGGCTAGGCGCTAGTCGCTTTCTGGCGCTTCTTCGGGGTCCGGATCGCGATTGCGGTTGCCGAACAAGGCGCCGAGCGCGCGATCTCGCAACTCGTCTTCCAAGTCGGGTGCCGTTTCCTCGTCATTCGTTTCCGATGTCGATGACTGGCCGCCAATAATGCCGCCAATGATCGCGCCGGCATCGCCGCCAATCCGGTCAGCGATTTCGCCAGCGGCCTGATCGCGCAGTCGCGCCGTCAGTTCGGCTTGGACCGCGGAGGAATCGATCCCGTATCGAACTTGCGACCAACTGCCATAGACCCGCAACGGGATCGGTATATTGCCGAGACCCAGGGTCGAGCCGGCGCCGGTCGCGGCGACATCGACGCGGGGGGTCAAACGGATATCAAGGGTTCTCGCGCCGAGATCGATGCTGCCGGCGCCGGTGATGCCGACAACGGGATTGTCGATGCTGAGATTGGTGATGCTGGCAACGCCATTATTGAAATCGAGATTGCCGATGAACTTGGAAAAGTCGGTTTCTGCTTCCGGCGACAAGGCGTCTCGAAAACTGGCAATGCTGAGATTTCCGCTGGCGACCAGGTCGCGAATATTCGAAGCATCCCGCACCAGCTTGGCCAGGTTCATGCCTTTCAATGCGCCCTGATTGAGATCAGATTCGAACTTGCCATCGAGTCCGGCAATCAGCGATTTCAGGCTGCTGCCCTCCGAGCGCAGATCGAGATGAACGTCGCCAATACCACTGAGGTTCTGAAACCCCGTCAACGCGGTCAGCATATCCTGTGCGGCGATGCTGTCAGCCAGGGCTTCTATGGTCAGGCTCGGCGTCGAGCGCGAGGCATCCAGCACCAGATCGCCATACCAGTTGCCCTGAAACACTTTGAAGCCAGGCGTATCATCATCCTGGCGGAAGATGGCCGAGAGCCGGCCGTCATCAAGCCTTGTGTTCAACAGGGCATCGTTCAGGACGATCTGGTCCATCACCACTTCATTGGCGGCAACCGTGACCGTCGCATTAAGCAGATTCAAAGCCGCGAGATCGAGCGGCGTGTCATCCCAGTCTTCATTCAGGCTTGGCTCGGGATCAGACTGCTGCGAGCCGCTGCCCAGGAAGGGCGTCAGATCCAATCGATCCATGGCCAGGTTCGCAACTATGCGCGGGCGTGTGCCGCTGAGATTTGCGCCAACTTTTCCGGACGCGGTGGTGTCATCAAGCGTGATTGAAGCCTGGTCGAGCGTTGGCGCCAATAGCGTTCCGGTGGTTTGGCCAGAAATGGCAAGCGCGTTCAATGATTGCCCGGCGGGCATTTCGGTGCCCAGTGCCGACAGCACCGCGCGTGGATTGTCGCTGCTGAGCTCGAGCATGCCGTCGAGGGACTGTTCACCGGCCAGGCTGAACATGCCGGAATAATCTGTGACCAGATCTTGGCCACGTTGCTTGAGGGTGATTCCGGTCAGGCTCGGCGTCGAGACTGGGCCGCTGACCGAGGCGACAAAATCAACATTGCCAAGCATTGTCAGCAAGGGGATCAGAGCGTGGCCAGGTTTTAACAAACGCTGGGCGTCAGCGGCATTGAGCTCAACCTGGCCGTTCAAGCTCGGCACCGCGCCAAGCGTTATTTGCCCGGCATAATCGAGGTCCAGTCCGGTCGCGGCGAGTGTCAGTTTCGAAAAATCGATATTTGCGGTTTCAAGGTCGCCGCCAATTGTGCCTTGCGCGCGCAGAGATTGCAGATTTCCGACCAAGATAGGCCAATCATCGGAACCCAGAAATGGCAAAACCTGGCCGAGCGTGTCCGAGGCGATCTCAAACGTGCCATCCATCGAGACGATATCTGCGAGGGTCAACGCCCCGTCATAGCTGACATCGCCAAAGATTGTACCAAGATCGGCCGCCAGCGTCACAGGTTCGGCGGCGTTCAGTCCGGCCAGCGTGTCCAGGCGAACGCGATAGTCAAATGGCTGGCCGTTGAAATATCCCGAGCCGGTTGAGGACAGGGGCTGGTCCAGCGCGGAGACGCGTGCCGTGGCTGTGAACTCGGTGAGCGCAAACTCGGTCTCTGTTGTGGCGTCACGATAATAGACGGCCGCATTGGCCAGCGCAGCGCGGTCAATTCCCGTCTCGAACCCGCCTCCGCCGTCCGCAGGAGGCTCTGCCGGCGCGGGGTCTGTGGTGTTGCCCAATTCCCAATTGGCCCGGCCATCGGCCAGTCTTTCCAGCCGAACAGTTGGGTCGGTCAAGGTGATCTGAGCAATCTCGACCCGACGCGAGATCAGTGGCAGCAATTTGACCGATGCACGCAATTGTCCAGCTTCGATCATGAGCGGATCGGAAAAGCCGTCAGGGTTCGCGACTTCCACGCCATCGACCCGCGCGGATAGGGTCGGTAAGACCGACAGACGCGCATCACCTATGAGCGTCACATCCCGTCCCAATGCCTTGGTCGCTGCCGATTCAATCTGGGCTTTATAGACCTCAGACGGAATCAGAAATGGCACTGTCACCGCAGCGACAATCAGGATGGCCAGGACGGCGCCAAAAAGGGTCAGAATACGTTTCATGGGAGGAGAATGGCCTATTCTTGCTGTATCTCAGGTGAATAGCTGCATCTGATGTCAAAGTCATGGCAATTGGTGCTTGACCGCGAAAAAGCGCCCGTATAGATCAGCCTCTCACCGCTTCGGCGGCGAAGCCCATGCGCGGGTGTAGCTCAGTTGGTTAGAGTACCGGCCTGTCACGCCGGGGGTCGCGGGTTCGAGTCCCGTCACTCGCGCCATTTCATGAAATTGTCAGTCAGTTTTACCGAAATGGTGCGCACCGCGGCGGCGCGCACAGTCGCGTTTCAAGGGGCCGCCCGTTAAGGCCATTGGCCAGGGCGGGAATCACCAAATAAGGTTACGCCGTTGGATACGGCCCCATGAACCTTTGACGCGGAAGAGATTTTGATGACTGACACACAGACCTTGGACGCGGCAATTAATGACCTGGTTCAGCCCGTCACCGATGCTGTCTCAGGATTCATATTCTATTCGATTACGATCGCCGGTTCGGACGTTCCGCTCATTGTGTGCTGGCTCATTCTCGGCGCCTGTTTCTTCACGGTCTATCTGGGCTTTATCAATCTTCGCGGGTTTGGTCATGCCGTAGACCTTGTCCGCGGCAAGTTCGCGACGTCGAAGAGCGAAGGTGAAATCACACATTTCCAGGCTTTGACCGCAGCCGTTTCCGGAACCGTTGGGATCGGCAATATTGCGGGCGTTGCGATTACGGTTTCAATCGGCGGACCCGGGGCGATTTTCTGGCTAATTGTGGCCGGTCTGGTCGGAATGACGACAAAGTTCGTCGAATGCACGCTCGGGGTGAAATACCGGCAGGTTCATCCGGATGGCTCGGTGTCGGGCGGGCCGATGTACTATCTGCGCAATGGCCTGGCGGGTCGGGGATTGCCATCGCTCGGCAAGTTTCTCGGAATGTTTTACGCGATCAGTATCATTATTGGCTGTCTCGGCATCGGCAATATGTTTCAATCGAACCAGTCCTATGTTCAGCTCCTGCACGTGACCGGCGGCGAAGCCGGGCCGCTTGAAGGGCGAGGCTGGATGGTGGGGGTCGTGCTGGCGGCGCTGGTGGCCATCATCATCATGGGTGGCATCAAGTCGATCGCGCGCGTGACGTCTCGATTGGTGCCTTTCATGGTCCTGATCTACATGGTCGGTGCGTTGACAATCATCCTGATGAACGCAGCAAACCTGCCGGCGGCCGTGGCCTCAATTTTTACCGGCGCTTTTACCCCGGCCGGGGCAACTGGCGGCGTGCTCGGCATCATGATTATCGGATTTCAGCGCGCCGCTTTTTCGAATGAGGCCGGGATCGGTTCGGCCGCGATTGCGCATGCGGCGGTCGCCACGGATGAGCCGATCACCGAAGGTTTTGTCGGACTGCTTGAGCCGTTTATCGACACGGTGCTGATTTGTACGCTGACCGGCTTGGTGATCATTACCAGCTTCCCGCCTGAAACCTTCATGTCGGATCAGATGCAAGGCATTGAGCTGACCTCGGCAGCGTTTCAAAGCCAAATTCCATGGTCGCCGGTGCCGCTCTCGCTGGCGGCTGTTCTGTTCGCATTCTCGACCATGCTCGCCTGGGCTTATTATGGCACCAAGGCGTGGACCTATGTGTTTGGAGAAGGGCGCGGCAAAGAAGTCACGTTCAGTCTCATCTTCTGCGTCTTCATCATTATCGGCGCGGCTGTGAAATTGGAAGCGATCCTCGGTTTTGCAGATGCCCTGATTTTTATCATGGCGATCCCGAACCTGGTTGGCCTGTACATTCTGGCGCCAGAAATCAAACGCGATTTGCAGCGCTATTTTGACAAGATTGATACCCAAAAGGCTGGTGCAGACTAGAACACCATCACGAAACTGATCGCGATCATCGCAAAGGCCGCGAGCATGGCGGTTTGCGTGGCCATCACCGCAAAACAGCGCGGGCCGACTTTCAGCATTTCCGATAGCGCCGTTTTGGCGCCAAGCGCGGCCACAGACATGACCAGCGCCCAGTGTGAGATAGATCCGAGGCTGGCGGCGGTCGCTGACGGAATAATGCCGAGGCTGTTGATCGTCATAACCAGCAAGAATCCGATCAGAAACATCGGGAGGAGTGGAGGTTTCTTGATCGGATTTGCTGGTTGATCCGACCTGCTCTCGCGCGAAAACAGGATCGAAATCACAATCACGGCAGGGACCAGACAGGCAATGCGCATCAATTTGACGACGGTTGCCGTTTCAGCCGCTTCGCCAGAGACCATATAGCCCGCGCCAATGACTTGCGCGACATTGTGAATGGTCACGCCCATGAAAACGCCGGCCTCGGTCGCATTATAGCCGAGCGCTGTCGAAATCACCGGATACAGGACCATGGCGGCGGTGCTGAGGGCCGTAACGGCCAAAACAACCACGACGGTGTTCTGTTCCCGAGATTTGCCTTTTGGCAGGACGGCGCAGATGGCCAGCGCTGCAGAAGCGCCGCAGATCGCCACCGCGCCTGCCGAAATCACAGCACATGTCGATGACAGTTTCATCTTGCGACCAATCCACCACCCGACGGAGATTGTCGTCGCAATCGCCAGAACCACCAGTATGGCTGTCTGCCAACCCAGCGCGGCAAGATCCGCAAGGGTGACGCGGGCGCCAAGTAGAATGATCCCGGCTTTGAGAACGGTTTTGGCGGTGAAGTCGGTGCCGGGGCTGAACGTCTGACTGGCCGCCAGTGGCGCAACCATCATGCCCGCAATCAGGGCATATAACATGACCGGTCCACCGACCTGCTGCGCCAATCCGGCGGCACAAAGCGTGATCAGGGCGGAAAGGCCAATCCCCGGCAATAACCGAGATGCGCCAAGCACCAATCGATCGCCGAGATGCGGCTGAACATGGGTTGGTTGTAAAGACGCAAGATCGGCCATGGCGCTGCTAAGCTCGCCGTGCAGCCGCCGGTTCCGAACTGGAATCAGCGTTCGAGGGCGATGAGAGCTTGCTGCGATGGGTCACCATTTTATGGTGGAGTTTGGTCACTGCGGCACTTCCGGTCGATGTGCACAAAAACGGGAATATGCCATGCAGGAAGCAGCCGAGACTCGCGAATAGCATGCGCACGCCAAAGCCAAATGACGCTTGCAAATGCTCAAAATAAGATTCCCCAACCGATCGAGGATGTTCGGTAAACGGCTTCATGCAACCCTCTGCTAAGCATAACTTGTTTCAGACTTTAGTAAATTTAACAGATATGGGTGGATGTTAATCCCATTTTCAGCTAATTGATGGATCAAACTTGGGAAAATAGTCTAGATTTGGAATGAATAGTGAAACTTGATGCTATAGACAAAAAAATAATTGGGATGCTTCAGCGAGACGCGACTCAGTCGATCCAGGACATTGCCGACGCGGTCGGGCTGACGACCAATCCGTGCTGGCGCAGAATTCGAAAACTGGAGACTGAGGGCGTCATCAAGGGGCGTGTGGCTGTGATCGATGCGGCTGCCATTGGGCTGAAAATGACGGCCTTTGTTCGCATTCACACGAAAGAACACACCAAGGATTGGTTGGAGCAGTTCAACAAGGCTGTGAACCGTTTGCCCGAAGTGGTCGAATGCCATCGCATGACCGGCGAGGTCGACTATCTGCTCAAAATCATGGTTCGCGATCTTGAGCATTATGATCAAGTCTATCAGCGTCTGATCACGTACGCCCCGCATCTGAGCGATGTGTCATCCTCGTTCTCGATGGAACAATTGAAGGATATCGATTTCAGCGTGTTGGTTTAGCCTGATCTCATTGGCGGTGCGGTACCGGCCCATCGAAAAAGCGGTGCGCCAAAACCGCACCGCTTTTCAGGATCACTGAGAGAAAATTAGTTGACCGTCAAAATCGTGGACTTGTGAGATTGTGAGCTTGTGCCAACCATGATTTCAAACTCACCGGGTTCGACCACCCGCTGCATGTCGCGATTGTAGAATTGCAACGCCGCAGGCGTGATCGCGAGCTCAACCTTTTGGGTTTCACCTGGTGCCAGGCTGACCCGCTGGAAGCCTTTCAGCTCCATGACAGGACGCGTCACAGTGCTGATCGAGTCGCGAATGTACATCTGAACCACCTCGTCGGCTGCAATCTCACCGGTATTGGTCACGTTTACGGTCACCGTCGTTGAGCCATCGCGTCCAATCTCCGCTGCTGTCAGGATTGGATCGGAAATTTCAAAGCTCGAATATGACAGGCCAAAACCGAACGCGTACAGCGGTTCGGTCTCGACAAAGGCATAGCCCCGCCGCGCGGTTGGTTTGTGATTGTAGAAGACCGGGATTTGGCCAACATTGCGCGGCACCGTGACCGGCATCTTGCCACTCGGTGAGACGGTTCCAACGAGAAGATCGGCGACCGCCGTACCAGTTTCCTGACCCAGTTGCCAGCCATACAGAATGGCATCGAAATGATCCTGGACATTGGTCAGCGCCAACGGACGACCGGAGATGATCACGCCGACCATCGGAATGTCTGTCGCCGCAAGGGCTTCAACCAATTCTTTCTGTTGCCCGATCAGGGTAATGTCATCGCGGTCACCCCGGTGCGTCTCAGACCAGGCTTCCCGCGACGTGGACTCATCACCGCCAATGGCGAGAATGATGATGTCAGCGCCTTGCACGGCGGCGACGGCCTCATCGATCAGGCGCATATTCTCGGCCGGGTCGACGAGATTGACCTCATCATCCCACCATGAGCGATTGTCCGTTAGTTTCACACCTTTGGCGTGAACAATCTCAATGGCGTCTCCGAACTCTGCTTTAAAGCCGTCCAGGATGCTGATGGTCTGCCGTGGTTCATCCGAATAACCGCCAAGCACGGTAATGTCGCTGTTCGGGCCGACAATCGCAACGCGGGTCAGCGCCGATTTGTCGAGGGGCAGGGTGCCGGCTTCGTTCTTGACCAGGACCGCTGCTTTATGCGCCGCTTCGAGTGCGACGGCACGCGCCTCCGCGTTGCCGGTCAGCGCATCCGCTTCGGCGCCATCGGCATAAGGGTCAGTAAAAACGCCGCCGCGTTTTTTCATCCGCAACACGCGTTCGACCGCCGTATCCACGATGGAGATATCGAGGTCACCGGCCTCAATCGCATCCTTCATTTGATAGAAGGCAACACCATCCGGCAGCTCGAAATCGACGCCGGAGGAGATGGCCAGTGCGCCGGCGGCGCCTAATGAGTCGACCAGTCGATGGCGCACCTGCAACTCATTGATGGCGAAATAGTCAGCCACGACAACGCCATCAAATCCCCATTCGCCGCGCAGGACATCGTTGAGCAACCATTCATTCGCGTGAGAGGGTATGCCATCAATCTCGTTATAGCTTGCCATGACACTGGCCGCGTTCGCTTCCTTGATGGCCGCCTCGAAGGGCGGGAAGAAGATTTCTCTCAGAACCCGCTCTGGCAATTGTGCGGGTCCGACATTCATCCCGGCTTCTGGTTGGCCGTGCCCCGTCATATGTTTCAGCGTGGTCAGGACCTTGCCATCCGGAACCGTATCGCCCGATCCCTGAAAGCCACGTATGGCTGCGACGCCCATTCGGCTGACCAGATATGGATCTTCGCCAAAGGTTTCCTCAATTCGGCCCCAGCGGGGATCGAGCGCAACATCGACCACGGGTGACAGGACATGATGCACACCGCGCACGCGAATTTCGCGCGCTGTGATGGAATAGACGCGCTCTAACAGGTCTGGGTCAAACGTACTTGCCAGGGCAATGGATTGTGGGAAAGCCGTCGCGTATCGCGCCTGAAACCCATGTAGGCCTTCTTCGTGGAACAGGGTCGGTATGCCGAGCCGGGTTTCTTCGATCATCCATTGCTGGACAGCATTTGTGAGCTTTACGGTCTCGCTTGGTGTGCGTGCCGACATGCGACGCACGACCGTCGCATCATTGACGTCCTTGCGCTCCTCTGTGGCTTCCATACCCATCGTGTCTTGCGGACGGGCGAAACAGCCGACGCCATGCGGATGAAGGGCGGCCATTTTCTCTGGCGAGAAATCACCATTGGAATCCAGGACCTGGCCTTTGCTGATCCAGATGCAGCTCAATTGCGCCAGCTTCTCATCCAGCGTCATGTCGGCGATCAGAGCCGCGATTTCAGGATCAGACGAAATAGGTGGGGCAGGTGTTTCCACAACCGTTTCCGCGGCGGCGCTGATTTCAGTCTCGATGGTCTGACAGGCTTGCAGCGCGACGCTGGCAAGCGCGAACAGGCTGGCCTTGAGAAGTGTGTGACGCATGGTGAGGGCCCTCCAGTGCCGGAATGAGTGGGGTTTTAGATTGATATGTTAGCGCTAACATTAGTGCTTTCGCGTGACAAGCGAGTTTGAGAAATTTTTCTGGGAGTGGACCGCGGACGCTTTGATCGAGGCGGATGCCACACGTGGGTCTTGCATTTCAGCAGGTTATACCCGACGACGAAATGCGTTGGGTTTTCCAATCCAGAACAGCCTGAGACTGCCATGTTGCCTTTACCCTTATCGCAAATTCTTGATCCGACGCTGACCGGCTTGGGGCGTTTGCCGGCGAGGGCCAATCTGACCCCATATCCAGATGAAGTTGCATTACAGGAGCGGCGCACGTCCTGGCGGCAGGAGCTTGATGGACGCTGGCGCTTTCAGTTGCTTGCGCGTCCGGCCGCAGCGCCGGTGGATTGGACGACACAGACAACGGATGCCGCGCCCTGGCGCGAGATAGACGTGCCAGGTGTCTGGACCCGTCAGGACACCGGCGATCTTCCGCACTATGCCAATTGGCAGATGCCCTTTGCATGTCAAAAGCCGCCAGCGATTCCCGAAGACAATCCAACCGGTTTGTACCGCACCGACTTTGAGGCGGCGGCGGATTGGGGCAGCGAGCGCACCATTCTCCACGTTGGCGGCTTTGAAAGCCTGGCAATGGTCTGGTGCAATGGAAAATTTGTCGGACTGGCCAAGGATTCCCGGCTGCCGAGCGAGTTCGAACTTTCGTCGGTCTTGCAGGATGGAACAAACCAACTCGCAATCATGGTCATGCGCTGGTGCGACGCGACTTGGATTGAAGATCAGGACCATTGGAATCATGGCGGGCTGCATCGATCGGTTTGGCTGGAAACGCGTCCAGAGGTCAGTATTGAAGACCTGGTCGTCGACACCGACTTCGATGCGACCACAGGGGTCGGGTCAGCGAATGTACGTGTTGCGGTGACCGGCGCATCAGAAGATTACGCGATTGCTGCGCGGCTCGAAGATGCGGACGGCACTATCCTGCTGGAAGCGCCTCAGACGGCTGTCGCACAATTTGATGTCAGCCGACCTCCGGCAAGCCAGTGGAAGCGCTCTTTCACATTTGATGGATATGCGGCGGCGCTGGCGCTCAAGCTCGATGACGTCGACGCCTGGTCGGCCGAACGCCCGACCCGTTATCGCTTGGTGACGCGCCTGATTGCGCCGAATGGCGCATGTGTGGAGGCGCATGAGACGTGGATTGGGTTCACCCGTGTCGAAGTGAAAGAGCGAAGACTTTGGGTGAATGGACGACCGATTATCGTCATCGGGGTCAATCGCCATGATCATCATCCAGAGAATGGCAAAACCTGCTCGCGCGAAGATTTCCGAGCGGAATTGGTGACCATGAAGCGGCACAATATCAACGCCATCCGAACGGCGCATTATCCGAATGATCCGGTCTTGCTGGATCTCGCTGACGAGCTTGGCTTCTATGTGATTGATGAAGCGAATGTCGAGTGCCACGCGCGCTGGACCGAAGTCGCGCAGCACCCTGGCTATCACGGTGCGATTATCGAACGAACGACGCGCATGATTGCGCGCGATCGCAATCACCCTTGCATTATTGGATGGTCGCTCGGCAATGAGGCCGGGCATGGCCCGGCGCATGATGCCGCCGCCGCTGCTGCCCGGCGTCTCGATCCCGGACGTTTCGTGCATTATGAAGGGGCCGTGGCGATGCGGTTCAGCTTCCCGTTCGGACGGAGCCCGGAGACCACCCACCAGACGCCGTCGGAAAGTGAGCGCGTCACAACCGACCTTGTCTGTCCGATGTATGCGCCGATCGATCATATTGTTGAATGGGCGCGCTGGGCGGAAGACACCGCCGCGGATGATCGCCCGCTCGTACTCTGCGAATATTCTCATGCCATGGGAAACTCAAATGGATCGATTGCCGCTTATGTGGATGCCTTCTTCGCCGAACCGGCTTTGGCGGGCGGCTTCGTTTGGGACTGGCGCGACCAGGGGCTGGCAGAGCGCGATGAGGCGGGGCGTTTCTTCTGGGGGTATGGCGGACATTATGGCGATGAGCCGAACGATGCCAATTTCAACATTAATGGCCTGGTCGGCCCTGACGGGACGCCGCATCCGGCCTTGCGAGAATATATGTGGGCGGCGCGTCCGGTTCGAACCGAGTATGTGAGCGCGAATGAAGTGCGATGTCACAACCGGCGTGTGTTCGAGGATACGAGCGACCTGGTTCTGGCCTGGAGCGTTTTGCGAAACGGCATTCCCGTTGAACAGGGGCAAATGCCGTGCGTGATTGCGCCGGGCGAAACTCAGACCGTCTCGCTGCCCATCGAGACCGCCTTTTCTGGTGCATCGGAATGGCACATAAACATTGAGTGGCGCCTTCATGGGGGATCCATTTGGGCGCCGGCTGGTCATTTGGTCGCTTGGGACCAGTTTTCAGTTACCCCCGGCATGCCCGTCATCTCACCCCACTCAAAAACCTCGTCCGCCTTGCGCGTCGAGGCGGGTCAAATCTGGCGCGGTGACGTGCCGGTATTTGCATCGCCGATAACGCCATGCGTCTGGCGGGCTCCGACTGACAATGATGGCGGCAAGCCTGGCACTCGCCCGCTCTTCCAAAGCAAGACAGCCGAATGGGTCGATTATGGTCTCCATGCCTTGGCGCCTTCGGACCTGACGACAAGGCCAACGGAAGAGGGCGGTGTCGAGGAACAGGATTGGCGCGGAGCGAATGATGAGATCTTGCAACATCACCGCGTCTGGTCGGTGCAGTCGGGGCGGGTCCGCATCGATGAGACGATCATGATTCCAGGGGCCTGGCGGGACCTGCCGCGGGTCGGGGTCAGATTTGAACTTGATGCCGCGTATCAGGCGGTTGAATGGTTCGGTCTCGGGCCGGATGAATCCTATCCAGATCGCTGCGGCGCACAAACGGTCGGCGTCTGGCAAAGTGCAATTGCTGATCAGTATCATCCATATGTTCGCCCGCAGGAATATGGCGCACACGAGCAATGCCGATGGGTTCGGGTGACGGATGCCGACGGCGAAGGGGTCGAGATTGTGTTTCCAGAATGGCTCAGCGTGACCGTTCGTCCGCATCATGATGTCGATTTGAATGCCGCGGAAACTTTGGCCGAGCTGCGTGCGCGCCCGACGTCAGAAATGCATATCGATGTCGCGATGCGCGGGCTTGGTACGGCGGCCTGTGGGCCCGACGCCCTGCCGCAATTCCGCGTCGGGCCAGGGACCTATAAATTCAGCTGGTGGGTCGGCGCGATATCGCGCGTTTAAGATCGCGGCTCTAAGGTTTGCCCACCGGCTCAAATTCATACAGCGAAATTCCGCGGGCATGCGCATCAAACTTGAGTTTACGATTCAGCGGCGCATGCGCCCGCGATGCACAATTCTGCCGATCACAGAGATAGCAGTTTACGCCGATCGGCGTCGGCTTTTGCTCTGTGATATTGTGACGATCAAAGTAAACCAGATTGTCCGCATAAGCTTTATCGCAGCCCAGCCCGATGGCGACCCGCGCCGGTGGGCGACCGTGATGGCCACGCGACCGATTGATGGCTTTTGAGATCGAGACATAAGTCGTCTCATCCGGCATCTGGATAAGTTGGGTCACGGTTTCGCCAGGCTGTTCAAAAGTCCGGTGAATATTCCAGCGTGGGCAGGCGCCACCAAATTTGGAGAAATGGAAGCGGCCGGCGCTGAACCGTTTCGACACATTCCCGGCAGCATCAATCCGCAAGAAGAAGAACGGAATGCCCTTCGCGTCCGGTTTTTGCAAAGTGGTCAGGCGATGCGCGGTTTGTTCAAAACTGGTGCCGAACCGATGGCTGAGTAAGTCGACATCATAGCGTGTGCTTTCGCAGGCTTTCAGGAAAGCCGCGTAGGGCATCAACAAGGCGGCGGCAAAATAATTGGCCAGCGAAACGCGCACCAGGCCGACGGCGCTTTCTTCCTTGAGGCCGGAGGACAGGACAATCTCCTCGATCAGTTCCCGATATTCGAGGAGCCCGAGTTGAAATGCCAACTGAAATTGCCGCCCCGTCGGATGCAGCAGTTCGGATATATCTATGCCAGATCGGTGACGGTCGAAATAGGTGAAAGAGGATGGCATCGCAGAACTGGGCAGAACCCGGATGCGGAGCTTGTGCTTGTTTTCGAGCCGGTCCTGAATGGCCACGTCTATGGCTTTGCCGCTGGCGGTTAGGTCGGCGTAGAATTGCGATGCGGTTTCATCAAGGCTGGCGAAATAATTGCTGCGCTCGTGCAGAAATTGTCGGACTTGTTCGACCGGACGTGCGCTTTCCTCGAGCAGCTCAACTTTCTCGCGATCGGCGAGGGGGTTGGCGTCGGAATAGGCGCTGAGCGCAAGTTCGCGATAGCGTTCGTGCAGGCGCAAGAAGGCTTTGACGGTTTCTGGGCTGGCGCCAACCAGATCTTCCAACTCGCTCTTGCGGGCCTGGGTTCCACCGAAAACAGGGTCGCGCAGTGCATTGACCAGCTCATTCACCAGCCCGGCATCCATGTCTTGTGCCAGCTCGGCAACATTGATGTCGAATTCTTCGGCCAGTTTCAGCAAGACCGCCGCGCTCACCGGGCGCTGGTTGCGTTCGATCAAGTTGACATAAGTGGCGGAGACATCCAATCGCCGCGCAAATTCAGCTTGCGTGAGGTTGAGCTGCGTCCGCAGACGCTTGATGCGGGGCCCAATGATCAGCTTCTTCTTCATCTCGATAGCCTGTTACAACATTTACAAACATAACATACAAAAGTTTACATAACAAACAGTGAAACCCAATAAGTATGAGGGTGTATCTGGACGTGGCACGCATTTTGTAAATAAACCACACATGTTACAAAACAGGAGTGCGCCGTGCCCGATACTTTGATCAGAGATGCTGTTTCTGCAGCCAAGCCAACCCCGCGCCATCGTCGCCCGGCCGAGATTGTTGGCGGGGTTCCAGCCGAGTATGAGCGCGTCCTCACGCATCGGGCTTTATTGTTCATAGCCGATCTGGAGCGCCGGTTCGGACCGCAGCGTAAGATTCTGCTTGAGAACCGCAAACTGGCGCAAATGCGTTTTGACGATGGTGAGCTGCCAAGCTTCCCACTGGAAACCGAACATATTCGGAAATCTGTCTGGGAAGTCGCACCGGTACCAAAGGCGCTGCAAGATCGCCGCGTCGAGATTACCGGGCCCGTCGATCGCAAGATGATGATCAACGCCCTGAATTCTGGCGCCAAGATGTTCATGGCCGACTTTGAAGATGCCTCGTCGCCGACCTTTGCCAATATGGTCGAAGGCCAGGCCAACATGCAGGATTATGCTGCCGGCACGCTGGCCTTTGATGACGAAGCACGGGGCAAGTCGTATCGCCTCAATGACGAGACCGCGACGATGATTGTGCGTCCGCGCGGCTGGCACCTCCAAGAGGCGCACGTCACCGTCGATGGCAACCCGATTTCGGCCAGCCTGTTCGATTTCGGCTTGCACATTTTCCACAATGGCAAGGCCCTGATGGAGCGCGAGCGTGGGCCTTTCTACTATCTCCCGAAAATGGAGAACTATCAGGAAGCCCGGCTGTGGAATGATGTTTTCAACTTCGCGCAAGCGGCGCTTGGCATTCCAAATGGCACAATCAAAGCCACGGTTCTGATTGAGACCTTGCCGGCGGCGTTCCAGATGGATGAAATCCTATACGTTATGCGCAATCACATTGTCGGTCTGAATTGTGGCCGCTGGGATTACATTTTCAGCTATATCAAGACCCTGCGTAATCATTCACAATTCGTGCTTCCGGATCGGGCTCAGGTCGGCATGGATCGCGCTTTTCTCAAAGCCTATTCCTTGAAGCTGATTCAGACCTGTCACCGTCGCCGCGCCCACGCCATGGGCGGAATGGCCGCGCAGATCCCGGTCAAAGGCGATGAAGCTGCTAACACAGCGGCGTTCGATAAGGTGCGCGCTGACAAGAAACGTGAAGCCCAGCAGGGCCATGACGGCACCTGGGTTGCACACCCGGATCTGGTGCCGGTTGCGATGGAAGTCTTTGACGCAGAAATGCCAAAAGCCAATCAGGTTTTAAGCCAGCGCCAATTCCCAACCATCACGGAAGACTCCCTTCTGACACCGCACACCGGTGATGTGACTGAAGCTGGAATACGTACCAACATTTCGGTCGGCATTGAGTACACCGCCGCCTGGCTTCGTGGCCGCGGCGCGGTGCCGATCCACAACTTGATGGAAGATGCGGCCACCGCCGAGATTTCTCGCAGCCAGCTCTGGCAATGGCTCCAGCATGGCACCGAATACAAGACCGCCGGGGGCGGGTCTGAAGTGTTCGACCGCGCCGCCTTTGACCGTTTGCTCGAGGATGAGCTTGGCAAAATCAAGTCAACGCTGGGCGATAATTCTTACGCCGATGGCCGATATCCCGAGGCGACAGACGTCTTCGTCTCAACCGCGACCGGGGAGACGCTCGCCGACTTCCTGACGCTGCCGGCATATGACGTGCTTAACGACCTTTCATAACCCAATCCAACCGAACACCCGAACAAATCGAGGATAGTAAAATGACCCAACGTCCAACTTATAAGCAATTGATGGAAGAAACCCTCAAGCGCTATCCGGAAGGGCGCACCCGCGCCGGCCTGACCATTGAAGATGTTGTCCAGCTCAAGATTCAGAACACCTATAACACGCATCTCGACATTGCCCGCGCGATGGCTGGCGTGATGCGCGAGGACATGGCGGCCTACGATGAGGACGCGTCAAAGTTCACGCAATCACTCGGGTGCTGGTCAGGCTTCCACGCGCAGCAGAAAATCAAGGCCGTCAAGCGTATGCGCGGCACCGCCAAAGGTACTTACATCTATCTGTCCGGCTGGATGGTTGCCGGTCTGCGCAACAGTTTCGGCCACCTGCCGGATCAATCCATGCATGAAAAGACCGCCGTCACAGACTTGATCAAGGAGATCTACACGTCTCTGCGGCAGGCGGACGAGGTCGGCCTGAATGATTTGTTCCAGGAGCTGAAAGCGGCGCGTGAGTCTGGTGCTGACCAGTCCGCTGTGGATGAAATCATCTATCGCATCGACACATTTGAAAGCCACGTTGTTCCGATCATTGCCGACATCGATGCCGGCTTCGGCAATGAGCATGCGACTTACCTGCTCGCCAAGGAATTGATCCTGGCCGGCGCCTGCTGCCTGCAGATCGAAAACCAGGTCTCTGATGCCAAACAATGTGGTCACCAGGACGGTAAAGTGACTGTGCCACGCGAAGACTTCGTCACCAAGCTGCGCGCGTGCCGCATGGCATTCGAAGAGCTTGGCGTCGATGAAGGTGTCATCGTCGCGCGGACCGACAGTCTCGGTGCTGGCCTGACTCAGAAAATCCCGGTCTCGAACGCGCCAGGTGACGCTGCTGCGGAATACATCAAGTGGATCGAAACCGAAGAGGTCACGGACGCAAACCCACTTCAGGATGGCGAAGTCGCTCTGATGCGTGGTGGCAAAGTCGTACGTCCGCTGCGGATGCCGAACGGGCTCTACAAGTTCCAGGAGAATACTGGCCGCGAACGTGTCATCGAAGATTGCATCAGTTCGCTGACAGAAGGCGGTGCTGATCTGCTGTGGATCGAAACGGCAACGCCGAACGTGGACGAGATCGCCTCCATGGTGAACGCCGTGCGTGAAGTCGTTCCGAATGCGAAGCTGACTTACAATAACTCGCCAAGCTTCAACTGGACGCTTAATCTGCGCAAACAGGTTCGCGAGCAGTGGATCGCCGAGGGCAAGATCGCCGAAAGCGATTACCCGGCGGACAATTCTCTGATGTCGGCGAAACTAGATGAGAGTGAACTTGGCATCGAAGCTGACGCGCGTCTGCAGAGCTTCCAGACGGACATTTCTGCCCGCGCCGGTGTGTTCCACAATCTGATCACGCTGCCGACTTTCCACCTCACCGCCAAGGGCATGGACGAGCTGTCCAATGGCTATTTTGGCGACGAGAAAATGCTGGCCTATGTCAAGAATGTCCAACGCGAAGAAATTCGCCGCGGTGTCTCGGCCGTGAAGCACCAGCACGAAGTTGGCTCTGACCTTGGCGACACGTTCAAGGAAATGGTCGCAGGTGACCGCGCGCTGAAAGCCGGCGGTGCGCACAACACTATGAACCAGTTCGTGGCCGCCGAGTAATCGGCTGGATTCCCTCCACGGAAAAAGGGCGTCGGTCATATGACCGACGCCCTTTCTGTTTCCCCAAACGCCCCGTTGAGGATTATTCCTGGTCGTTCAAAGCGTCAGCAATGCGATCGAAATCAGCGTCACTCGTCTGATCGAGAATGCTCTGACGATAGACGCGCACACCGGCTTTGCGCTCGCTCAGTTTGCGTTCGAGCCGGGCATAAAATTCCGCCGACCGCGCGTGATAAGGATAGTAGCGTGAATATTGCTGACGCGCGTTGCGATCTCCGCTCAGGATGACGCGCAGCATCGCGTCGGACGTTTCGCGCGCCGCTTCTGAATCGCGCGTTTCAAGGATGGATTGGACCTTGCGTTCAAGGATAAAACGCTTGGCCCGTTTGTCCGCTGCCGTTTCACGCGCTTCTCCATACGCAATGACTCGCGGGTGGTCTTCGGCCTGGCTTGTATGGGTTTTCGACTTGCCGCCGCCATAAACGGTCACATCACGTGCGAGTGCGGGGGTTGAAAGTAAAGCGAACGCACCAACAAGGGAGAGTATACGCGGGCCTGAGACAAGGGTCTGGCGCATGAATTCTTCGAGCTCCAATAAAGCCATTCTGGCTTTGGTTAGCTTCATCTTGGCAATTTATTTCGAATTTGCAACAAAATACTATAGTTAACGCGGAACTTCCTTATTTCCGCATGATGATTAGCATGCTTGGATAGCGCGTTTGCTGTGTTCGAAGGATCGACTATGCCGAAAGTCATTATCGTCGGAGGAGGGATTGGCGGATTGACCGCCGCGCTTGCCTTTCACGCGTATGGCTGGAAGGTCGAAGTGATTGAACGTGCCGCTGAGCTCGGCGAAATTGGCGCCGGTATCCAGATCAGCCCGAACGGTATGAAAGTCTTTCGCGCGCTTGGTCTGGAATATGATGTTGCCGAAACGGGGTTCTTGCCAGAAGCGCTGGAAATGCGCTTTGGGCGGTCTGGCAATAAGGTGTTTCAGATCGAAGCGCGGCGCGCCATCGTCGAACGATGGGGCGCGCCCTATCTGCATTTGCACCGCGCCGATCTGGTCGCGGTCCTGACCAAGGCGCTGGCCCAGCGCCAACCCAATGCGGTTCGTCTTGGTGCGACATGCGTCGGTTATGAAAACGCTGAAGATACCGTCCATGCTGTGCTCGAGACCGGCGATCGCCTGACCGCAGATCTGTTGGTGGGTGCTGACGGCATTCATTCGAAAATACGCACGCAAATGCTTGGCGCGGATGCACCGGAGTTTACAGGCAACATAGCCTGGCGCGCCGTCGTGCCGATGGATCAGCTTGGCGATCTGGTGCCGCCCCCGACGGCGTGCGTCTGGGTTGGCGCCAAGCGGCATGCTGTGACCTATCGTCTGCGCGGCGGCAAGCTGGCGAATTTTGTCGGGATTGTTGAGGATGATAAATGGAGTTCGGAATCCTGGACAGAAGCCGGGACCCGGGAGGAGGCTTTGGCAGATTTCAAAGGCTGGCACCCCATTTTGACAAATTTGATCGAACGCGCCGAGACGCATTATCGCTGGGCTCTGTTTGATCGCGCGCCGTTATCGCAATGGTCGCAAGGCCGCGCCGTGCTGCTGGGCGATTCCTGTCATCCGACTTTGCCCTTTCAGGCGCAGGGCGCCGTTATGGCCATCGAAGACGCGTTTCTGTTGGCCAAGCTTTGTTCTGAGACACCGAAAGATCTGCCGCAGGCTTTGGCGACATATTTTGACACGCGTCAGCCGCGCACAAGCCGCGTGCAGGCGGCGTCGCGCAGCAATGCCAAACTGTTTCACAAGCGCACCCCGCTCAGTCGCGCGCTCGCTTATGGTCCGATATGGCTGGCCGGCAAGGTTGCGCCAGGCCTGATCCGGTCGCGCCAGGACCCGTTCTATGCCTATGACGTTCGAGAAGAACCGCTAAGGTGACGAGGCGGCTTGGGCCGAAGCATTGTCGGGTGTGTTCTCGGGTGCTGAAGACGCGTCACTATAAGCGGCATCAGGCAGGGCAGGGCGATAGGTTTCGCCCAATGCGAAGCGGGCAAACCAGGCCAGTTCAGTATTGATTTTGAACAATTGATTGGCCGGTTTGCGAAAATTGTGCGGCTCATCCGCGGCCTGATAGTAAACCGTCGGTGTCCCGGCGGCCTGGACGCCCCGATGCATCAGGATCGATTGCGTTGGTGGCACTCTGAGATCGTTTTCACCGGCAAAGAACAAAGTTGGCGTTTTGACTTTCCAGGCATCCTTGATCGGCGAGTCGAGGCGATAGCGTCGACGCGGTGCAGCGCGCTCCCATGGCGCGCCACCAAACACGGTCTCACGGGCATGCCGGACATCGCTCTCGCCATGCATGGACAACCAGTCTGATGCCCCGGCGCCAGATGATGCCGCGGCAAAGCGATCCGTGTGGGTGATCAGTTTGTTGACCATATGCCCGCCGGCGCTCCATCCCATTTTGACCAGTCTGTCAGGGTCGGCCAGGCCGCGATCGATCAGAGCGTCAATTCCATCGATCACATCATGATGCGCATTGCGGAAATAGCTGCCGACCATATCACGGACAAATCGGTCGCCATATCCGGTGCCGCCGCGATGATTTGGCAGGAAGACAATATAGCCTTGCGCGGCCAACACCGGGAGATAACGCGACACTTGCCAACTGCCGAACCTTGACGAACTGCGCGGCCCGCCATGCGTGATGGTGACAAGCGGATAGGCAACCGATGGGTCGTGATCGAGTGGCAAAACCAGAAGGCCCTCCAGCTCCGCGCCACGCCGTCCGCGCCACTTGAATACGCTCTGGCGGGGGCGCTTAAATCGGTCGGGCCAGTCGGAATACAAACTTGTAAGCGGGACAAACCCCTCTGATCGATCGCGCATGATCTGATAATCACCCGGGTCAGACATCGTCTCGAAGCGGGCCACATGCGTGTCCTTAGCGGGATTATAGGTCCAATCCTCGATCGTATGATCGCCGCGCGTTATCTGCCGCAATGTCTCGGTTTGGAGCGAATAGTGATAGAGATTGCTGCGCACCCCCGTATTGCCAAGAATGAACAAACCTTCGCCGCTCTGGTCCCAGGCCAAGGCCAGCGCCTCCATGGCCATCTTGCCGAGCAGGCGTTGCCGCCGCCCATTCAGGGATTCAACAAACACTTTGCTTTCATAGTAAGCGTCACCGTCCTGATTGACGCTGGCAATATAGGCGATCCGGGTCGCGTCTGGGGAAAGGTGTGGCGCCGCTTCCCGAAATCGATTGAGGGTCCAACGTGTGGTTTCCAGCGTGTCGAGATTGCGGACAAAGACATCGCTTAAATGTCGGGTGTCGAGGTCCTGATCAGGGGCCAGACCGACGATGAGAAAATCACCGGACCTGGAAATCGAGGCATCGGTCACAGAGAAGACGCCCTGAATTTCCGGCCGCATCTCACCGCTGTCCATATCATACCACCAGACTTCGCGATCGGCATTCGCGCCATATGGCGGGATGAGCCAGCCGGCATCGAGCAGGGTACGATCCGATGCGGGTTGCTGTTCGGCGGCAACAAAGAAGAACCCGGTGCCATCCGGATGCCAGATCAGATCCTGGACCGCTTCCCCAAAGCGGGTCAGCTGCGCGCTCTCGCCTGTCTCGAGATCGAAATAGAATGCTTGGGTTTTCGCGCCATCGCTGGGTTTGTCGAGATAGACATAACCGGCTTGTTTCGGGTGCCACCAGATGGCGCTTTCTTGCGCACGGAATGTCGGGGTCGCAAGGCGCTGCCCGGTCACCAGATCAATGACGTGCAACCGCTTGTTGATCTTGTTTTCCGTCCAGTCGGTTTCGGTCTGGAGGTAAGCGAAAGCGCGGCCATCCGGCGCCAGCCTGGGGTCTGAAAGGCGCGGTATCTCAATGAAGTCGACCGCGGTCATGCCGCGGGAGGGTTGCGCGCTGACCAACAGACCAAGCGTCAGCGTCGCCGCAATCAGACTGAAAACCCTGACCAACATGGTGATAATCTATCGCGCTCAAACCGGCAGGCAATGCCAATCGGTCAGACCTCACTCAAGCGTTACCGCCCGTTTGGTGTAAGTGAGCTGGATCAATGCCCAACATGCCGAGCGTCAATTCCCATTTTTTCGAATGGGCTTCGCCAAAGATGATATCGTCATGCGGGTCAGCGACCAGCCAGGCATGCTCAGACAATTCATGCTCCAACTGTCCCGGTCCCCACCCGGCATAGCCCAGCGTCATGGCCGCTTGCGCCGGCGCCCCTTCCGAGGCCAGGGCGCGTAGAACATCGCGGGTTGCCGTCATCGAAAAAGAGTCGGCCACTTCGACGGTCGCCCCGTCACTGAAATAGTCATTCGAATGGACAACAAAACCGCGATCCGTGCCAACCGGGCCGCCATTCAGCACATAGGTGTCCGGCAATTGAATGTTTTGCTCAATCCCGAGCTGGGTCAGCAATTCTGGCAAGGTCAGATCATCGATCGGCTTATTCAGCACCAGACCCATCGTGTAATCATCCGAATGCGCACAGATCAGAATGACCGAGCGGGAAAAGCGCGGATCACCGATCCCCGGCATTGCAATGAGCAGTTTTCCGGTCAGGTCCTGCACCAAATGTCTCCTCTACTGATGATGACGCTAACCTGCCCGAATAATTTGGCAAGGATTTGTCATTGCGATGCTGGAATTGGGGTCTATGTAGGGGACAAATCACTTAGGAGACTCTCAAATGAGCATTTCAGTCGGCGATAAACTTCCAGAAGCGACATTCATGGAAATGACCGCAAACGGTCCGGAACCGGTCAGCACCGCAGACGTCTTTGGCGGCAAGACAGTGGCTTTGTTCGCGGTGCCTGGCGCCTACACACCGACATGCTCCGCCAAACATTTGCCGGGCTTTGTCGACAAGCAGGGCGATCTGACGGCCAAAGGCGTCGACGAAATTGTCTGCACCTCGGTCAATGATGTTTTTGTCATGGGCGCCTGGGGCAAGGATAATGGCGTTGATGGCAAGGTGCGCATGCTGGCCGACGGCAATGGCACATTCGCAGCCGCACTCGGTCTCGAAATGGATGGCAGCGGCTTCGGCATGGGCCAACGCTCACAGCGCTACTCGATGCTGGTCGAAGATGGCACCGTCAAAGAGCTGAATGTCGAACAAGGCGGCGGCTTTGAAGTCTCCAGCGCGGATTACCTGCTCGGGCAGCTTTAGGCGCTGACGCGTGGTGCTCCCGAACAGGCGCACAGGTGCCATGTTCGGGAGCGCTAAACTTGGTGAGCGGTTCGAGGCGCCCTGATCTTGAAACGAAAGACTGCTCTAGTCGCAGTTCTTGACGCAGACCGTTTTCTGTTTCACTTCGCCGCCGCAGCTTTGATAGCAGGCATTGTAGGACGAAACGCAGGTCTTGTAGCTTGGCTGCATTCTCCGACCGCAGGCTTGTTCGCTTGTGGTTCGGAATATTGCGCAGTTTCCTGTCATCTGACCTGACATACAGACCTTATAGTCATCTTTGGCGCGCTGCATGCACGCCGGGTACTCGGCGCGCGCATTGTCTTCTTGCCGGGAGCGGCAAACCTGCTCGCTTGTCTGACAGCTGGCGACGCATGTTGCGCCTTGAGTCGTTGCCGGTGCAACGTAGGACGTATCGGTCCGGTATTGCGGCCCACTTGCGCAAGCGGTCAGGCCAGCAAAGATCAAAACGGTAATGGGTTTCAGAAAGCTACGATTGAGTGTGTTCATGGGTCATCCTCCATGCGTAGATTGAGCCATAGTTTCTCAATCAAAGGCATGGGGGGATCCCCCCATTAAAGTGCGTGACGGGGTAATCCTGAAACGATGAAACAGCTGCCGCGGTGTAATTGCGATCTCACCGAGACTGCTAAATCGTTCGCTTCGGCCAAATCCCTGACGACGGCTAAACCCAATCCTTCGCCGAGCGAATCTGTGCCGGACCGATAAGGTTCGAAAATCTCGCTGAGGTGCGACGGGTCGATCCCGTGCCCCGTATCATAGACTTCCACAGAGACCTCGGCACCTCGCCGTCGTGCCCCAATCAAGATGCGTCCACGCTCCGTATGCTTGACCGCATTCGCGACCAAATTCGTCAGAATCCGCATCAGAATGACAGGCTCAAACATCACCTGAACAGATGTTGTTGCGGCGCTAAGCGCTAAGCCTTTTGACGCAGCTTCATCCTCGAACATCGTCACAATGTTGTTCAGCAGTTTGGCGAGATCCAACGGCTGCAAGTCTGCGCGTGGAGGGGCTTGCCCCGGGGGGCTGGGGCGAACTTCTTCAAGCGAGCGATCAATGACGGTCTGAAAATAAGACACGCTTTCAGCCACAGCCGCGATATCTGCCCGGTCCTTGAGCGACATTTGGAGGGATAGAAGCGGTTGCTTCAGATCGTGCGACGTTGCGGCGAGCGTCATGCGGCGCGCTTCCGCCAGAGCCGCGGCGCGATCATAATCGGCCGAGACATCATCCAGGCGGGATGCCAATCCGGCTTGTGCCTCAAGCGCAACGATCTGGGCGGCATGCGCCTCGTCGCGCTCTCGCCGGAGCGACAAAGCCTGCGCAACGAGCGCGCCGGCGAACAGAAACGCATCGAGCGAAAAAGTAAAATGCGTCACGTCAGTATTTAGCCGCGCGGAAATCCAATAGAGTGGTGGCCATGAGAGTAGCCCGAAGAGGCAACTCCCGAACAGCATCATGGTCGCGACAAAAAAGAGCCACGCTCCGCTGTGTTTGTTGCGAACACCTAAGATCGCCGCGCCCAAGCACAGCATGGTGAAGATGAGGACGACGGGAATCAGCATCGCGAATGTAATCGGATGTGGGCCAGAGAACATGGCAATCAATCCAACAATCCATCCGCCGCCCATCACCAAAAGCAGAGCGCGGTTCAGCTTAGGATAGAGTTGCCTTGCATTGAGAAACTCACGGGTCATGAGACCGAAAAAGGTGAAGGCGATCCCGCCGGTGGCGACATACCAAATCTGGTCCAGGTCATAGGATCGGAACAGATAGGTGTAGGTGAAGCCGTAATTTTCGAGGAAGAACGCAAACAGGGCTGTGCTGAACAAGCCATACAACATAGCGACGCGAGATCTGAGAACGACAGCAAAAGCGAAAACGGCGATGATGATCGCCGCGCGCCACCCGAAGAAGAACGCGGCATACCCTGCATCAGCGGTGCGGCGATCGACAAAATCTCCTTCTTCGATCAGCCACAATTCTTCTCCGATATAAAATCCATACGGATAGCTGATCCACAACTCGGCTTGTTCTTGAGGCGCCAAGTAAAAGCTTTCCGACGACCGCAGTCGCATTTGGGGGGACTGTTCAGAATACGGCTCATCAAGCCAATTGTTTCGCCAGATTTGCCGTGAACTATCGTCTGCTCGCACGAGGTGGGCGTAGAGGACATTATTGAGAATGCCCGCTCTTGTATCCAGCCGCGCACTGATCGGGTCGCCGCTGGTGTTTTCGACCAAAACCCGGGCCCAAACGGGCCCATAGACCAGCTCAATTGATTCAATGCTATTCGGACGCGTCGGATCCCCAAGAGAGGCAGATGCGGCGGTGTAGTCCCCTCGCGTATATCGCTCGCGTGCTTCCTCGAGTGACAAAGGTGTCAGGTCTTCCCGAACAATATCGGCACCTTGGAGTATTTTGTAATGTGCCGAATTTGAGACGTCTATGGCGTCCTGTGCCCGTACGTCCGGGGCACAAACAAGGATCGCAATAAGGAAGACCAAGACGAAGAAGCAACGACCTGCTAAAGGTCTGATCATCGATGTGAAACCTCCAGACAGACGTTGCAAATGGAAGAGCGAAGAAAAGCTCATAACACAAGAATTGTCATCGCGGACGACCACGCCATGGTTCGTGATGGATTGGCGGCCCTGTTTGCCGAATATGGTGGTGTCGAGATCGCCGATTTCGCCAAGGACGGTCTTGAAGCCATTGCGCTCTGTCGCAAGCTGAGACCCGACCTTCTGACGCTTGATGTTGGCTTGCCGCTGGCCAATGGCGCGGAGGTTTTTGCTGAAGTCCAAAGGTGGAGTCCGGAGACAAGGGTTGTCGTCTTTACCGGGTTTACAGCCCCAAACATGCTCGCTGATTGGGTTGCCGCAGGCGTCGAAGGCCTGTTTCTGAAAACGTGCAGCGAAGAGGAGTTGCGACGCGGCATCAAACATGTGCTCGATGGCGGAAAATACATCGCCCGAGATGTTGTGACCTTGTTGGAGACTGAAACAACCGGCGCTGATCTCACGCCGAGAGAGCGCGAAGTTCTGGCGTCGATTGCAGCAGGCCTGACCACCACGCAGATCGGCGAACGCCTCTTCATTAGCCCGAAGACCGTCGAAAAGCATCGCGCAAGCCTGTTCGAAAAATTTCGCGTGTCGTCCGTCGCCGCGCTCGTCACCGCAGCCTTTAAAGGCGGATACCTTGACCATTTGGGACAGACATAAGCGCGAAGCTTTGTCATCGCATCTTTCCTGGTAATAATTGAACCGGCATGATCCTCGTCGCCTCGCGATCCGTTTTAGCCTTACGCGACAAAACCGCTTCAGAGGCGAAAATGAAATGGGGGAATGCCCCCATAAACAGCGCCAAGCGGCTGTCCTAGTTTCCGTTCTAACGCATCCTCAGAACGCCTGAAAACATCGATGCGCTTAGACTGGAGGCGCTTAAATGCTCTACCCATGCACATCCCATATTCAACCTCGATCTCTTCGGACTCGTCGCCGTAGCCGATCTATCTCGGGCCTTGCCCTGGTAACTTTTCTGATCGCGCTCCCGGGTTGTATCTCGGCGTCCGCGCCTAAAACGGCCGCGACTTTGAATGGCGAGGCCATGTATTCGCCGCAACCCTGGGTGACGAGCCGGCCTGTAAACATCACCGCCCGCGTCAATGCAATCCAAGGCGCGCTTGGTGCGGTCCAAGCGGCACAGGCGAGTTTTTTGGAATACCAGCATGCCCGCGCCGACGCGTACAATCAGCAGCAGGCGCGCATATCTGCTTACAATAGCCACGTTTACTACGAGCGATTGAGGGCTGAAGAGGCAGAGCGTCAAAAATGGGCGGAGTACAACGCTCAGCATCGTCCCGCCCAACGCGTCGGGGCCTTCAACCCGATCCTTGGCGTCGTGCCTGATACATTCAACTACGATGGCTGGGAATTTGGTGTTCAAATCGCAGGATGGATCGGGATGCAAGATGCAGCTCAGCGTCAACTGCGAATTGATATGAACTCCAATATGCGCACGCCGCCGCCGCCAAAGCCGCCGCGTTCCCGCTACAAAAAAACCAAGGACTAATCCGATGAAGACGATCATTACCAGCAGTATCGCTCTACTTTCTGCGTGTCTTGTCACCGGATGCGCAAATCCCATGCACTCAGCCTGGGCTTATAAGCCGCTTCATGACGCCAAGAGTGGAGCGTTTCAGCCAGCGCCCAAGAAGCTAGACTATCGCGAATTCGACTCCATCTCCGGGCTAGCGGAGGCAGAAAGCGAATTGCACCGCGATGGCTATGTCATGATTGGATATGTCAACATGCTCAGCCCGCAACCAACATTTGTCGGGCGCGGCGGCGCCAAGAAATGGGGCAGCTCCGTCGGCGCAAGCCACGCGCTTCATACCTTTGGAGGCGGCCATTATTTGGCAACCTATTGGGCCAAGCCCAAACATTTGCCGCTGGGGGCGTTTTATTCTGACCAGGTCCCGGAAGACGCGCGCAACGCTGTCGAAACCGTTTTCAACCATCGCGACGCCGTGATCATCGATGTCGTGGCAATTGACAGCCCGGCTTATCATGCGGGCATGCAACCTGGAGACTTGATCATTCAGGTGAATGATGAAGCGGTGTCTTCCAGCCAAGACCTCAGCGCGTTGCTGAGAGAGCAGTCGGGGCAAACGTCGACATTCACGGTCTGGGCGATGCTTGAAGGCGGACCTCGTAACGTCGTCGTCGAACTGAATTAGAAGGCTTGCCAATGGCGTCGCGAAGCGCGGCGTCTTCAAGGATCAATCGAGCCGAACCATGGCTGAGCCGCTTGACCTCGGTTTAAGCCCGCGCTGAGTTCGCGGTCGATAGCCCTCAAGCGGATGTCTCAATCCGGCGTCGGAGCGGCCGTCATCTTAAGTTGTCATCCCGGAAAGTGCGCAGCACTTATCCGGGACCTAGCTCTTCTGGGTCCCGGCTCTCCGCTTCGCTGCGGCCGGGATGACAAACAATAATTCACGCACTGCTTATGTCCGCTCATGACCCAAACCAGTCCCCGCAATCCCTCACTCAATCCGACCGAGTTTCAGCGCCTCTACCTTTCATCGCATGTCTGACCCCAACCGTCCTGCCTTGCAGCGGGCCTGGCCGATCATCTGCGACCTGATCGCCTTGCTGCAAATCTATGTCCCGCGTCTGACGCCGGAC